>JBOFUP010000019.1:0-117465 GCA_051652645.1 Bacteroidales bacterium | reverse complement strand
TTACAATCCTAGATTTAGATCAGATTAGACCAAAAGGGCAGGGCCTTGAAGAGGAGAGATACTCCTAATATAGTTTGAGCTCTATTGATACAAGTCTATGAGCAATTGTAAGATGAGTTATTTAATATACCCCTCCTGTCCATATGCTCTACAGTAGAGGTGAATTAGTTTTGTTTTCTTCTAGGCGAGGGTCTTTGATGTTTCGATGTCTATACTTTTGGTATTGTTTGTCATATATCTCACGACTTCCATTACTTATTCTTTGTTCGATATCACTAGGGATAAACATCGAGGCACGTTCGCCGAGGTGAGCGAAGAACTCATCTTGAAATATGTTTATACCAGCAAGATCAAAGTCACCGAAGTGAAGATATCTGTTTGGGATTGATTTTAGCCAACATACAAGGTCAGAAGATTGAGGTTACCTTGATACGAATAGAGTTTTGATTGTATCAAAAAGAGATATCTCTTTGATAACCTCTGCGAAGTTTCGTTTGTTGAAGTCATCATTGATCTCCTTAATTATTTTCTTTATCTCACTTTCGTACCTAGTAAGGTTGCTCACCTCTTGGGATAATCTACTAATGATATCTATGTACCTATCACTTATACGTTTTTTTGTACTCAGATATCTTATCATTATCGATGAATTTGCATAGATTGGCAGCGAAGCCGAAGAAGTGATCACTTTACTACCTCCCCATTCTTATTTACATAGTCTCCTTTTTGTGCAAATAACATTAGACAAATAAGTAATATGTATACAATGATAATTGATATATTTAGTAAAAGTTTGATGTGTTCTCGCTATTTTGCAATATAGAAGGGCTTATAGTTGGTAGCAGTTGATTATTAACGATAATATTTTCCATAAGAACACAAAACTACTATATAGTAGGATGGAATCTCTATAAAACAATAGCCTCGAAAAGAGTATACTCTTTTCGAGGCTATTGTTTTGTCTATTAACTAACGAAGATATTAGTCGCGGCTACGTCCACCCATGAATATCATGATGTAGTACATAAGAGTAGCAAGAGAACCTAGAGCTGCCACAACGTATGTGTAAGCTGCCCATTTGAGAGCATCCTTCGCTTTGTCATGGTTGAAACTATTTGTTATACCAGCACCCTCTAGCCAAGCTAAAGCTCTTTGGCTGGCGTTTATCTCAACTGGAAGAGTAACAAAACTAAAGATGGTTGTCATAGCAAAAAGTATGATACCAAACAGAAGTAGTTGTGGGAATGAGTGAAGCATAATAATACCACCCAAAATAACCCACTGAACCCAATTTGAAGCGAAGCTAACCACTGGTACAAGTTTCGATCGAAGTGTCAGTGGTCCATAAGCTCTAGCATGCTGCACCGCGTGTCCACACTCATGAGCTGCCACAGCGGCAGCTGCCACAGAGTTGCTATGAAATACTCCTTGGCTGAGGTTTACAGTTTTGTTTACCGGGTTATAGTGATCTGTCAAATGTCCCTCAACAGATTCTACTCTCACGTCGTAGATACCGTTGTCATTAAGCATTTTAAGAGCCACGTCACGACCTGTCATTCCGTTTGAAGTTGGTATCTTAGAGTATGCTTCGAACTTACTCTTTAGTTGGTGTTGGATCAACCAGCTGATTATGGCGAACCCAATAAAAATAATCCAATACATAATAAATTAGTTTTTTGATTTAAATGTCATGTTGCAAAATCCCTGCCAAAGTAGTGAATAATTCTAATCCTGCAATAATTATTCCATATTCTTTGGTTACCATCCTTAAATATATACATTTGTAAATAAATAATACTAATAATAAAACCAAATGATACTACAGGTAGAACGAGTGTCAAAGAGCTACGCTAGTTTGAAGGCACTAGACAATGTGAGCTTGTCTATTCCACAAGGGGTTATTTACGGACTACTTGGGCCAAATGGAGCAGGAAAGACAACATTGATCAGATTGATTAACCGAATAACTATGCCAGATGAAGGGGTAATATACTTAAATGGTAAAACTCTATCCTCTGATGATATTAGTTACATTGGTTATCTCCCTGAGGAGAGAGGATTATATAAGAAGATGAAGGTAAAGGAGCAGATACACTATTTTGGAGAGCTTAAAGGGCTGAGCCACTATGATGTAAGAGCAAAAGCCAAAGATTGGTTGGAGCGTTTCGAGGTGCCCCATCTAGCAGACAAGAGAGTAGAAGAGCTCTCGAAGGGTATGCAGCAGAAGATACAAATCATATGCACTATACTCCACGAGCCCAAGCTCCTAATCTTTGATGAGCCATTCAGCGGTTTTGATCCAGTTAACGCACAACTATTAAAGAGGGAGATACTTCGACTCAAGCAACAAGGAAGCACCTTTTTGCTATCTACGCATAATATGAACTCTGTGGAGGAGCTTTGTAGTGATATCTCATTGATTAACCACTCGAAGGTTGTCCTCCAGGGTAATGTTAGTGATATACGACATCAGAATAAATCTGACATATTGTCCATAACACTCCAAGATAAAGAGATTAAGCTTGACAGTAGTATGGCTCAAGTATTGGAGCGCAGGGTGATAGCAGATGGATTAGCCGAGTTGCGTGTGAAGAAGCTACATAGCGAGGCAAATAGTACACTGCTTAGTTCAATATTGCCACAAGCGGAGATCTATTCATTCTACGAGGAGCTGCCAAGTATGGAGGATATATTTGTAAAGACAGTAACAACTAAAAATAATATTTAGAGATGAGCAAGTTATTTCTAGTGATAAAAAGAGAGTATGTCTCTAGGGTTAAGAACAAGACCTTTCTTCTGCTAACCCTCTTGATGCCTCTTCTCTTTGCAGCTATGATAGCTGTACCGCTTTGGTTGTCTACTATTAAAAGCTCCAATGAGTATAAAGTTGGGCTAGTGGACAATACCTCACTTTATGGAGCTGAAATAAGCGATATGGAAAGGTATAAGTTTGAGAGACTAAATAGCTCTATAGATAGCATCAGGGGTAAAGATTCAGAGGGCTCATACTATGCTTTTCTGATTATTGAACCTCCCGTTGATGAGTCTCAGTTGCCTCGCATAACACTGTACTCTAATAAGCAAATAGATCCAGAACTTCGTAGGCATATAGAGAGAGAGCTCAATAGGTTCGAGAGAGATCGACGTCTCTCTATGAGTGGAATAAGTAATATACAGGAGATAATCTCAAATGCAGATGTTCGATTCCAGGTAAACACCATCAAGTGGGGAGACAAAGGAGTGGAGCAGGAGTCATCCGGAGAGATAGCCATGGCAATTGGTATGTTCATCACCATACTCATATACATGTTTATATTCATATATGGAGCACAGGTGATGAATAGCGTGATGGAGGAGAAGAGTAATAGGATCATTGAGATCCTTGTATCTTCTGTTAAGCCCTTCGATCTGATGATGGGTAAGATATTGGCCGTTGCACTTGTAGGGCTCACACAGATACTACTATGGGTTGTCATTGGCACAGGTTTGATGTTCTATGCAGGAGTATTCTTAGGGATAGACGCCATTGGAGATATGTCGCAGATGCAGGGGGCATCACCAATGATGGTTCCAGCTAATGAGATGCCAGAGATAGCATCACTGATAATGCAGCTTCAGAGTTTCAATTGGCCACAAATCATCACCCTCTTCTTGATCTTCTTTATTGGAGGATACTTGGTTTACTCTTCAATCTTTGCAGCAATAGGTGCAGCAGTAGATAATCCAAATGATTCGCAGCAGTTTATGATGCCAGTGACAGTGTTAATTCTTTTTGCTTTCTATGCAGGCATATATAGTGTTCAGAATCCGGATGGGCCATTAGCTTTTTGGGGCTCACTTTTCCCACTCACATCGCCAATTGTGATGATGGTTCGCCTACCTTTTGGTGTGCCTTTCTGGCAGATAGCACTCTCTATAACACTGCTTTTTGCTTGCTTCTTTGGTGTTGTATATCTCTCGGCAAAAATATACAGAATAGGTATATTGATGTATGGGAAGAAGCCGAGCTGGAAGGAGCTTTGGAAGTGGATAAAGTATAGTTAAGATTGATTAAAATATAAGCCTCAACCCAAATTCATAGGTTGAGGCTTATGTTTTTTATGATAAATGTATATCTTTGTAAGCGGATGAGGATCTTTTGGTATTAACCATCTCCATCCGTGTCCGAAAACGTATAAGAGATTCATGTTACTAGACTCCACCAAAAGAGTGGAAACTAAAATATATAGTAGTAAATTGAGTGAGCAAGGTTGGTTCTAAATGTCACTGTTTATACCACCTTACGATTTGAGATAGCCTCTTAGAGTCATACAAAAGACTCTTTGAGGCTATCTCTATTTTAATACCATGTTGTTCTGTGACTAAGCAAAGTTATCAGCAAATAGAATAGCTATTTGTCTCTTATTTGTTAAATGTATACATTTGCTAACTATCAAAATTATTACACCTTATATGATTGTAATTGAATCCAGAAAGAAGAAAATAGAGACATTACAAAAGAGATACCCAGGAGCTATTATTGCAGACGTAACCTCCAAGGCCACAGATGGACTAGTCAAGTTGAGTCCCTTCTATCCCCACGGAGACATACCCGTTCCCTTCTCCGATGGATTGACAGCTAGTTGTGTGGAGGCAGTCTGGCAAGCCTTGAAGGTGTTTGAAATGGCAGATGTCGATTTGCCTCTATTGCAGAATAGGACTATGAAGAACATCAAACGCACTGCTCGCAAGTACGGACAACCACTAGGTCATCGTAAGGGAATAAAAGGCACAGAGCTTTTAGGCTACCTCGAAGCTCGTCAACAGATCTATATACCAACTTATAAGTGGATGTTGGAGAATAAGGCGCAATCAATAATTGAGAGACTGCGAGAGGCTAGTAAGATAAAGACAATCCTGCTGCTAGATTATAATACCAACTGTGATGTTAATGATATGCGCACACCACTCTCACACGCCTTCTTGATTAAGGCATACGTAGAGCGTATTTATCCATATGGAGAATACACCCCATCGGATAGCTCCACGATAAAAGAGGCTACCATTCAGAACGAAATTTTTAGTAACAAAGACTTTTAGATACTATATATCAACCCTTGCTAATTTAGCCATAAAGAAAAAGAGTTATCTATGAATTACCCATTAATAAGTGATTATATCTCCTCGCTTGAGTTTGCCGAGGATAATTTGGCAGAGTTGTCTCACCTGCGTCCAGTGTTGGATTCGTCAGGTCATCCAATAATGAGTAGCGGTAATTTTGCTGTTGTCTTCAAGATGGAGGATGATGATGGTGGTCTTTATGCCATCAAATGCTTTTTGAAGGATGTGCCCCATCGTATGGAGAGCTATCGAATGATTTCGGAGGAGCTGGAGTATGTTAACTCTAGTTTTTTGACAACGGTACGCTATATAGATGATGAGATCTATGTAGACAGTAATAATACAAGTGAGGATGAATTTCCTATTGTTTTGATGGATTGGATTGAGGGAGTTACTCTTGATGCCTATGTTAGGTCCAATCTACACGACAAGGAATCACTCTCTGTTTTGTGTTACCAATTTGGACGATTAGCCTCATGGCTTCTCTCTCAACCCTTTGCACATGGTGATCTGAAGCCCGACAATATTTTAGTTCGACCAGATGGCACCCTATGTCTAGTAGACTATGATGGGATGTATGTATCAGCGATGAAGGGAAGTTCAAGTCCTGAGATGGGCACCCCGGACTATCGTCATCCTATGCGTAGTGTTGATCAGTTTAACGAACATATAGATGATTTCTCCTTGGCAACCATAGCTTTGTCCCTTAAGGCGATCTCCCTAGATCCATCACTTCTCTCGAGTACGGGAGCTAGTGAGGGTTTGCTTCTTTTCGATAGAGACTATCGCGACCTTGGATCTAGCTCTATGCTACAGAAGATCACCACACTCTACTCCGACAAGGAGCTCATAACACTTTATGCTCTTTTCTTGATAGCACAAGCAAGGCAGGAGCTAACGAGCATCTCTCACCGTCTCTTTTTGTTGGACAGGCCAGCTGTTAAGAGTGGTAAGCGGGCAGTGAGAGCTCGCAATGCGCTCTCCACCTCCGAGAATCTTACTTTCACTGTCGGTGGTGTCTCCTTCGATATGGTTCACGTAGAGGGTGGCTCTTTCTTTATGGGGGCTACTCCTGAGCAGGGTGATGATGCGTATGAAGACGAAAAGCCAGTTCACAAGGTGACCCTCTCTAGCTACTCCATAGGAAAGCACCAAGTTACCCAAGCTCTTTGGGTGGCTGTGATGGGTAGTAACCCAAGCAGGAACAAGCAGGGGGGGAGTTATCCAGTGGAGAGTGTAAGCTGGAATCATTGTCAGGAATTCATTAATAAGCTAAACTCAATAACAGGCAAGAAGTTCGCCCTTCCTACGGAGGCTCAGTGGGAATTTGCTGCTCGAGGAGGAGTCAAGAGCCAAGGATTCAAGTTTGCTGGTAGTAACAACCTTGATGAGGTGGCTTGGTATAGTGTTAATACAGGAGATAAAATTCATCCAGTAGGCGAGAAGAAGGCAAATGAGCTAGGGATATATGATATGAGTGGTAATGTTTGGGAGTGGTGTTCCGACCGGTTTGCGGATTATAGTAGCTCTGATCAAACAGACCCAACTGGGTCTACGTCAGGTTATAACCGTGTTATTCGTGGCGGGAGTTGCTGGGACGGTGCGGGGGGCTGCCGTTCTTCTTGCCGCGGCTACGGCGGCCCTTCTTATTGTGACGACGACTACGGTCTGCGGTTGGCTTTTCTTCCCTAAGTTTACAAGAGGAGTCCTAAGCTAAAAAGAAATAAATAAATATTCACGGTGAGATGCAACGAAGCGAAATGGAATGGAGCGTAGAGCATCTCACTAGTGCAAAAGGGATATAGAACCGCCGAAGGCGGAAAAAAAATAAATTATGCAATATTATATTGGAACTATACCAGTAGTAGGAGGTGAAGAGGAGCTGGAATTATTTAATAGATTTCTTCGCTCTAATAAGGTACTAAAAGTAGACAAAGAGTTAATAACCCAAGGAGACTCTAGTTATTGGACATTTTGTGTTACTTACATTTTTAATTCATCTACAACAGGTTCAGCTCTACCAAATGATAGGAAGGAAAGGAAAGACTATCGTCTACTATTAAGTGAGGAGCACTTTTCAATTTTCTCAAAACTGAGAGTTTATCGCAAGCAATTGGCTGAAACAAATGCCATTCCTGCATATTCTGTTTTTACAGATGCAGAGTTGTCAGAGATTGCTAAATTAACTCCAATTGATGAGAAAGAAATGTTGGGTATAGATAGAATAGGATTAAAGAGAGTCGATAAATTTGGTAGCCATCTAGCAAAGTTGTACAATGACAGCTTATGAAAAGAGTTGGGTATCTATTTGAACAAATCGCAGATGTAGATAATCTACACCTAGCCTTCTACAAAGCAGCACGTAGGAAACAAGACAAAAAGGATGTTCAATTTTTTAAAGATAATTTAGAGGATAACATATACAAGATGAGTAGAGACATTACCTCAGGTAATATCTCTATTGGAAATTATACCTACTTCAAAATTTTTGATCCTAAGTTGCGAACTATTTGCGCTGCTAGTTTTAATGAAAGAGTGCTACATCATGCTATAATGAATATCTGCGCACCCTATTTTGAGCGACAATTAATAGAGACGACTTATGCTACACGAAAGAACAAAGGTATATATAAGGCTATAAATAGAGCTCGAGCAGGATTGCGAAGCTATGATTTTGTAGCAAAATTCGACGTACGCCATTATTTTGAAACTATAGATCATACAATCCTAAAGATTAAATTGAATAAGATATTCAAAGATTATAATTTACTTGAATTGTTTGACAATATAATAGATAGTTACTCTACAACGCCTGGAAAAGGTATCCCAATTGGTAATTTAACTAGTCAGTTTTTTGCAAATTATTATTTATCATCTTTCGATCATTGGTGTAAGGAGGAGTTAAAAGCAGTAGAGTATGTTCGTTATATGGATGATTTTCTTTTTTTTGCAAACACATTAAATGAGTTAGATGAGGCTGTCCTTTTGATTCATCAATATATGAAGAGTCAATTAAATTTGACTCTAAAGCCTGTGGTCAAACTAAAACGGATGGATGGGCTTGTATTCCTTGGGTATAAGTTATACCCTAACAAAATTTTGTTAGCTAGACGTAGTAAAGATCGTTTTATATCAAAAAGTATTTTATATGAAGATTATAGGAGCATTAATAGATTCAGTGAGATTGAATATCAGAATCATATGATACCTTTAATATCTTTTGCCGAAAAAGCTTATAGCAAGGGGTTGCGTAAAAGAGTACTTAAAGAAATTGACGGTTATGGAGACTAGTTATAACCGTGTTATTCGTGGCGGGAGTAACTGGAACAATGCGAGGAACTGCCGTTCTTCTTACCGCAACAACAACGACCCTTCTAATTGTAACAACAACAACGGTCTGCGGTTGGCTTTTCTTCCCTAAGCTTAGGACATACGAAGGAACTCTATGTGGTAAACACTCCATTATCGTGATTGCTAATAAATAGCAATCGAAAATGAGCAGTTTGAAACTGCCTTACCATAGGTGTTAGTAGCATATATATATGTCGAAAGTTCTTATGTGTTTTTAGATAACAATTAAATCAATAATAAACTATGTCACACTTAGACCAAAATAGTAATATCATAAAAAAGAAGTGTAATAGTCCCTCATACAAAGAGGTAATAGAAAGGCACGCCATAGGTAAACTTTATCACTTCACAGATAGAGACAACATGGAGTCTATCATCAAGAATGGAGGGCTCTACTCTTGGTCTGATTGTCACAAGAGAGGAATCACTATCACTAAGCCTGGGGGGAGTGATACCTCGCGCTCGCTTGATGAGAGGGATGGATTGGAGAGCTATGTAAGGGTTAGTTTCACGCGTGAGCACCCTATGATGTATGTCGCTATGGGAGATGGGCGCATCACCAACCCAGTTATTCTGGAGATAGATACAGATGTTATCTGTTGGGATGATACCAAATATGCAGATCGCAATGCCACCAAGAGGGGAGCTCAAGTAGGGGGTAGGATTGATGATTTCAAGGCTATACACTTCGACTCAGTTAAGAAGCGAAAACATTTTGATCTTGATGCCAATGAGCAGGAGTTTTTTCAAGCTGAGGTGTTGGTTAAGAACTTCATTCCTTTGAGTGCGATCACTAATATATCTAATTTAGGGTTTGCTATGCCATCTCAACCACATTTGTTGCAGAGCAAAATGGCATATACGGCTCAGATTACACGTAATAACCCAACAGCTTTTATTTTTCTAGTTGATAACTCAGCTTCTATGACCAATGAGACCACTTTCAACGGCGAGACGATGATGCTCTCGGAGGCTGTTGCAAGGATAGTGAATCATCAGATCAATGAGTTGGTGCTGCGTTGTATTAAATCAACTGAGGTACGCCGTTACTATGATATTGCTGTGATAGGATATGGAAGTCAAGTGTATAGTGGATGGAATGGTGTACTCGAAGGGCGTGATTTTGTTACACCAGAGGAGCTAAAGGATAATCCATACAAGACAATAAAGACAAAGGTTGAGAAGCGTACCCGTAAGGGTGTTGAGCTTAAAGATGTGGAGAAGGTTCAGTGGGTGGAGGCTCGCCATGATGGAGGCAGCACACGTATGCATCTGGCTTTCAGACGTGCTCAGGAGCTACTTTCGCAGTGGATGGCTGATCACTCAAACGAGGATTGTTATCCACCAACGGTTATTCACATCACTGATGGTGAGTACAACGGAGGCACTTCTAGGGATGAGATGATTCAACTCTCAAATGAGCTCAAATCGATGTCGACCAACGATGGTAATGTGCTTCTATTTAATGTACACGTAACCTCTAAAGGAGGAGAGTCTTTCGCATTTCCTGCAAATAAGGAAGAGATAAGTGGTAATCACTATGCAATAACTCTATTTGATATGTCGAGCTTGTTGCCTCTTAGGTATAACGATGCTATATCGGCTGTTCGCAAGGATGGTGTAGATAAGAGAAGGGCTGCTATGGCTGTCAATGTGGATATGTCCACGTTGGTTCAACTGATGGATATAGGTACTCCAACTAATATTAATCAGCAAAAATAAAAGCTAATATTAAAAGATTGAACAATGAGTAATAATAATATAGTAACATGCTCTATTGCGAAGTTTGAGGATGGAGTGATAAGCGAGGATGCTGTCATGGGCATGGAGTCTATGATAGCAGTTTCGGATGGAGCTGGCGGGGGTGGTATATATGCAGAGCGATGGTCTAAGTATCTAGTGGAAAGACTTCCTTTTAATCCGTTGAGATCATTCGAAGAGATGGATGAGTGGATTGCCTCAATCTGGGAGCCTTTCTACAATGAGTGTGAAGAGGATGCAAAAGTGCTTGGAGGGATGCTATTGGATAAGTTTTATGATGAGGGCTCTTTTGCTACTCTGGCTGTAGCATGGCGAAATTCACCGTCGAGTTGTTGTTGGATGAGTTATGGCGATAGTGTGGTGTTTCACTATGACGCAGAGGAGCGAAAACTTGAGCACTCTTTTAGCTCTTTGGCTGATTTTAGTAGTGCTCCATATTTGATCAATAGTAAGGACGAGCTGTCGAAAGATGGTTTTCGCTCAGGGGAGTTTAAGCTTGGTGCAGAGTCAACGGTTTTTGTGGCTACGGACGCATTGGCACATTATCTGCTTATGATGTATGAGTTGTCTCAAGGTGATGTGTTTGAGCAGGAGTGGCAATCTATACTTTATGGTCATACCAGACAGTGTCAACTCTTGCAGAGTGCTAAGGCGATCAAGGGTCCAATATATTTTCATGATAAGGTCTTGAAGAAGTTAATAAATAGTGCGAAGCTTGAGCATGACTTTAAGCATCATCTATCTGCTCTTAAGAAGAAAGGTGTGTTGGCTCATGATGACTACTCCTTTGCTGCTATGTGGTAATCTAGTTGGATATATATATTAAAAGGCGTATGTTTCACCAAAGTGGAACGTACGCCTTTTAATATATATAGAGTAATATACTAGCTCACTTGCTGCCTTGAACTATCAATAGTGTAGTGAGTAACTTTGTAAATACGTACGTATTTGTGGCAAAATACGTACGTACTTCGCATAGAATACGTACGTACTTTTTAAAGAATACGTACGTATTTGTGGAGTTGCTCAATATGATAGCGCTAGTTGTTCTTTGTCAGCGAGTTACTCTGGTGCTTTTGATTGGTTAGAACTGCACTTTTCACGTCAGAGTTTATAGTGGGTTATTGATGAGACTTCTTTACTTTTTGGGTATTCCGAAGTTGAATATTTCAGATTCTACTCTTGCACTTTCCATGAGCTGTCTCATCCTTTTAGCTCTTTTTGGTTCTTTATCTATAAGGTTTACATCTTCGTGTATATCCTTTTTAAGATTGTATAGCTCAAGAGACTCTTTGTTTGGATTGCTTACATTCAGAGCAATTAGTTTCCAATCTCCGACTCTGATAGCTTTTTTGCCCCCCTGTTCGTGAAACTCCCAGTATAGATATTCGTGCTTCTTGGATTGCTTCTTACCTTTAAGAGTTGGAAGGATGGATATTCCGTCTGTTGTATTAGTGTTTTCTACTTGCGCTATTTCGGCGAATGTAGGCATCATGTCCCAAAAGGCCGAGTGTAGGTTGCACAGGCTTCCGGCTTTGATTAGAGAGGGAGCCCAAGCGATCAGTGGCACTCTTATTCCTCCTTCGTATAGATCACGTTTAGTGCCGCGAAGCTCTCCGTAGCTCTGGAAATAGTCTGGGTTGGCTCCGCCTTCACGGTGAGGGCCGTTGTCGCTGGTGAACATTACTATTGTGTTTTGCTCTAGTCCTGTTCTTTTTAGTTCATCAAGTATCTCCCCTACGTATGTGTCAAGTCGTGTGACCATAGCAGCGAACTGAGCGTATGGTATATCTGTTTTAGAGTAGTTGCTTTTTGTATATGGTACTTCTTGAAATTTCCCTTTGTATAGAGCAAGAATGGAGTCGTTTGGTCCTGCTAGTTCGGCGTGTGGCAGGGTGTATGTGCAGCAAGCGAAGAACTTATTCTCTCTGTTTGTCCGAATAAAGTCCATAACGGCTTCGTGGACTAGGTCTTGTGAATATTCATTTCGTTCTCCATTTTGGTTGCCCTCGAGAATCTGTTTGGTGGTATCTCTCCAAAGGTGAGTGGGGTAGTAGCTGTGTGCTTGTCTCTGGCAGTTGTATCCAAAGAAGTTGTCGAATCCCATCTTTGTTGGTTCAGAGCTAGATCCAGGGTGCCCGAGTCCCCATTTGCCGAAGAGTCCGGTACTGTATCCTCCTTGTTTGAATATGTGTGCTATAGTTTTGGTGTTTTCACTCATTGGATACTGCCCTTCGGGGGATATCTCGTAGTTGCCTCGAATTAGAGTGTTTCCCGTATGCAAGCCTGTCATGAGTGAAGCTCTCGAAGGGGCACTAACGGTACATCCAGCATAGTGATCTGTGAACCTCATCCCTTGTTTAGCCATCTTGTCTATGTTTGGGGTGAGTATCTTTTCTTGTCCGTAACATCCTAAGTCGCCATATCCGAGATCGTCACAAAGGATGTATATCACATTGTATGGAGTGTTGTTGGAGGCTGCGATTGTTTGGGGGTGTGTGGTAGTGAGAGCAATTGCCCCAGAGATAAGGATAGTTTTTCTGTGTGTTAATTTCTGCATGATGGTATTTGGTCAAATAGTTAGGGCTATTGGTGTTTGCTCCAATAGCCCTAATTGTAATTATGTTGTGACTCCTACTGGATTCAAACCAGTGACCTTCAGAACCGGAATCTGATGTTCTATTCACTAAACTAAGGAGCCTTTTGTTATCTTTGTATTGCAAATATACATCTAATTTTGGAATTTGAAAATATATGATAGAGGTTGATTTAGCGGGAAGCTGGGCGGAGAAGTTGCAGGAGGAGGTTAAAAAGCCATACTTCAAGAGCTTATGTGATACTCTCTCTGAGGAGTATGCTAGTAAAATCGTTTATCCTTCAGTGGATGATATCTTCAAGTCGTTCAGATTAACAGCATTTGAGAGTGTTAGAGTGGTTATTGTTGGTCAGGATCCTTATCATGGAGAGGGCGAGGCTAATGGATTGGCTTTTTCTGTCTCGCAGGGAGTGAAGGTTCCTCCTTCGTTGAGAAATATAAAGAAGGAGATAGAGAGTGAGTACGATTGTGTGCTATCACCCTCAGGTGATCTAACATCTTGGGCTAAGCAGGGAGTATTGCTTTTGAATGCTACATTGACGGTGGAGGCAGACAAGGCTGGTTCTCATCAGGGAAGAGGATGGGAGGAGTTTACAGATGCAGTGATAGAGACAATAAATAGGGAGTCGCAGGGGGTAGTGTTTCTTCTTTGGGGGAGTTATGCTCAGCGTAAGGGCCGCTTTATAGATAGATCAAAGCATAGGGTGTTAACCTCAGCTCATCCATCACCTCTGGCCGCCTATAGGGGTTTCTTCGGGAATAATCACTTTCGATTGGCTAATGATTATCTTGTGAGTATGGGTCGTGATGAGATAGATTGGTTGTTGTAAGCTCGTTATCTCTAGGTTGCTGCTTTCACCTCTATAGAGTCAGGAGATATGTTTTAATGGTTTGAGCATTGTCATATAAAAGATAGAGATCCGTAGGATCGTCGACTCACATTAAAGTGAATCGATGATCTTGCGGATCTCTTCTGTTGTTAGGTTGCTACCATATTGTTCAAATGGAAGGCGCAGTGTGCACCCTGCTTTGTAGTTGGAGCATCCGTATGCTGTTTTCCCTTTTATGATAGTTCCAATACTACACTTTGGACATAGTAGAGGCTTAGGTGCAGCTGTGTTTGCTGAGTTGTAGTTTGTTGTCCCGAGCTTCTCTTTTGAGACAATATTACGTACCATATCCTTTAGCTCTTCAAGAAAATCTTTAGCTTGGTAGGTTCCTCGTTCTATCTCGCGAAGCTTCTTCTCCCAAATTCCAGTAAGTTCGGCAGACTTAAGCAGCTCCTCTTGTATGGTTTGAATCAGTTCGACACCCATCTGCGTTGCTTCAAGACTCTTGCTTTTTCCTTTCCCTTTACGTATGTACTCTCTTTTGAAGAGAGTCTCGATGATTGATGCGCGAGTGGATGGCCGTCCTATACCATTTTCTTTGAGAGCGTCGCGCAGCTCATCATTCTCTACAAGCTTGCCGGCAGTCTCCATAGCGCGAAGCAGAGTTGCCTCTGTATATGGTTTGGGTGGCTGAGTCTGCTTCTCGTTTAGTGCTGGGGAGTGATCTCCCGACTCACCCTTTCGGAAGTTGGGCAGTGTAGACTCGCTCGACTCGCTATTCTCTGCTTCAGAGTCGTCAGAGGCCGATTGGTTATTATCCTTAGCGAATACTATTTTCCACCCTGGCTCTAGAATCTGTTTGCCAGTAGCTTTGAATGGTATCTCTTTGGCTTGACCAAGTACGGTCGTTGTGGAGAATTTGCAATTTGGGTAGAAGGCAGCGATGAATCGTCTGGTGACTAAGTCATATACGGCTTTCTCTCTGTCGCTTATATTTGTAGCTCTCACTCCGGTAGGTATGATGGCGTGGTGATCAGTTACCTTTGCGTTGTCAAAAACCTTTTTAGACTTAGGTAGTTTTGGCAGTGAGAGTATGGGTGTAGTGAATAGCTCGTAATCCTTTAGGTTACGAAGAGTATTTGGTATCTTGGCATATAGGTCGTCGCTCAAGAATGTGGTGTCTACCCTTGGATATGTTGTCAGCTTTTTCTCATATAGAGATTGAATTAGCTGTAGAGTGTCATCGGCAGAGTATCCGAACTTCTTGTTGCACTCAACTTGAAGAGAGGTAAGGTCAAAGAGTCTGGGTGGAGCCTCTTCTCCTTTTTTCTTCGAAACCTCAGTGACGGTAAAGGGTGATTGCTTTACATCCTCGAGGAACTGCTCACCCTCTTCTTTAGAGGAGAACTTACCTTTTGTTGCAGCAAAGGTTGTTTCTCTATATACTGTTTTGAGCTCCCAATAGGTTTCGGGGGTAAAGTTTTTTATCTCAAGCTGACGATTAACGATAAGTGCAAGAGTAGGGGTTTGTACTCTACCAATAGAGAGCACATGTCCTCTTTTACCATATCTAACTGTATATAGTCTTGTGCCATTCATCCCAAGAAGCCAATCGCCAATGGCTCGTGATAGTCCTGCTGAATATAGGTTCTGATAGTCAGCTTCAGGTTTGAGATTCTTGAATCCTTCGCGTATAGCTTCTTCAGTTAGTGAAGATATCCATAGTCTTCTAACGGGGCATTTGCATTTTGCCATTTGAAGCACCCAGCGTTGTATGAGTTCTCCTTCTTGCCCGGCGTCACCACAGTTTATTACCTCTGAGGCATTAGCCACAAGATTAGCAATTGTGTTAAACTGTTTTTTTACTCCCTCGTTCTCTTGGAGTTTTATTCCAAACCTTTCGGGTATAAGAGGCAGATCAAGTATAGACCATCTTTTCCAAGCTTGGTTATAGTCGTGAGGCTCTTTCAGGGTACAAAGATGCCCGAATACCCAAGTTACTTGGTATCCGTTACCCTCGATGTATCCATTTTTTTTCTCTCTAGCACCCAATACTTGAGCAATATCGCGTGCGACGCTAGGCTTTTCGGCAATACAAACAATCATCTCTCTTTGCATAAAGTTGAAGAACAAAGGTAGTTATTTTTCATTGTTTTTTGATAGTTTGGCAACCTTTGCTTGTATATAGTTGTTCTAATTGTGTATTTTTGAGCTCTAAACCTTTATTAAAAAAATAAATGTATGAACACAGTAAGTAGATTTTTCCTAGTACTTTGCGTATTAGTTGCTTCATTCTCAGTGTTAGAGGCTAAACCACGAGTTACAATTATTGCGACAGGTGGAACCATTGCAGGTCAAGCTTCTTCAGCTACTCAGGCTAGTTACACTGCTGGTGTTGCAACCGTAGACCAGTTGATCAATGCCGTTCCTCAGATTATGGATCTTGCAGATATCAAGGGAGTTCAGATTTCAAACATTGGAAGTCAAGAGATGAATGACCAAGTATGGCTTAGCTTGGCTAAGAAAATCAACTCTCTTTTTGCTAATAACGAGACTGATGCAGTTGTTATCACTCACGGAACAGACACAATGGAGGAGACATCTTATTTCCTTAATCTAGTGGTGAATAGTGACAAGCCTGTAGTTCTTGTAGGTTCAATGAGATCTTCATCTTCTTTGAGCGCAGATGGTCCGATGAACTTGTACAAAGCTGTTGTGGCAGCTGCTTCTCCTAAATCAGTAGGTAAGGGTGTGATGTGTATGATGAATGACATGATCCTAGGTGCAGATGATGCAACAAAAGTAAATTCAGTAAACGTGGCTGCTTTTGCTTGTCCAAACTTCGGACCTCTAGGTACAGTTATTGGTTCAGATGTTCATTTTACTCGTAACCAAGTTTTGCGCCACACTACAAACTCAGAGTTCTCGGTAGAGGGTCTAGACAAATTACCAACAGTGGACATCCTTATTGGTTATGCTAATGCATCTGCAATACCAGCCAAGGCTCTTGTTGATGCTAAAGTTGATGGTATCGTAATGGCAGGTGTTGGTAATGGTAACTTCTACCCATCAGTATTGGAGCAGATGGATCGCGCCGTTAAGAATGGTATTCACGTAGTAAGAGGTTCAAGAATTCAAACAGGTATAGTGCCAATGAATGGTGAGGTTAATGACACTGAGCACGGATTTGTTGCTGCAGGTTTCCACAGTGCGCCAAAATCAAGAGTACTTCTTATGTTGGCCCTAACGAAGACTAAAGACCTAAATGAAATTCGTAGGATATTCAACGAGTATTGATCAGTTGCTTGATTGATCTATAACATAAACAAGGTAGTAGTACATATTGAAACTGTACTACTACCTTTTTAGATATCACTTGATTTTACTTATGGTTAATAAGCTTAATGTTACATTAAGCTTATCAAATGAAATAAATTGTTCTGTAAATCCTATGCATCAAAATTGTGCATTCGGTTTTATTGATTAAATTTGTCTCCTTTAGATAGCAAATTTACTACAAACTTAATTATTAATAGATTATGGCTTCACCAGCTTCAGAGTGTTTATATTGTCAGAATCTTCCTATCCTAAGTGATTTGATGATTAAAATATGTGATCTTGAGGTCTCTCAGTTATTTCTCTTTAAAGAGCAATCTTACCCAGGGAGATGTAATGTAGTTTACAAAGATCATGGGGTTGAATTCCATGAACTAGATGAGGAACAGCGTAACGCATTCATGAGAGATGTAGCAAAGGTTGGTAAGGCATTGCAGGCAGCATTCAATCCAACTAAGATAAACTATGGAGCTTACTCAGATACGTTGACACATATTCATATGCATATTGTACCTAAGTATCAAGATGGATTTGGATTTGGTGGTATCTTTGAGATGAATCCAAAGAAGACTTACTATACAGAGGAGGGTTACAAGAGAACTATAGCTCGTATTATGGAGCAACTTTAATATGTATATATACTATTGCGTATAATAGTTAGTTAAACAAAAAAGGTAGATATTGAGAGTATAATTCTCAGTATCTACCTTTTTTTATTTAAAATGGAGCTTTCGTCTCAATAGAGATAGCTTTATTTGTTATTGGATGTCTGAACTTGATGTATTCTGCATGTAGATGTAGCCTATCTAGAGGAGTCCCATATAGATTGTCACCAATAATTGGTGAGTTTAGGCCATCAGGATGAGCACAGTGTACTCTAAGCTGATGAGTGCGTCCAGTGTGAGGGAAGAGGGATATTCGAGTATTTCCATCCTCAACTCCAATAACCTCATATCTTGTTATAGCAACCTTTCCTAATTCAAAGTTGACCATCTGTCTAGGTCTGTCCATAGGGTCGAGGCAAAGAGGTAATTTTATTGTTCCACTCTCGCTATGAACAATTCCACTCAAGAGTGCAGTATATCTCTTCTTTATAGATCTATCTTCAAATTGAGATTGAATATTATGATGTGTATCCTTATCCTTAGCTATGATTAAGATGCCCGAAGTTGCCATATCTAGTCTATGTACAATAAGAGGTCCAGTAGCCTCAGGGTATCTCTCCCTTATTATGTCCCAAACAGATCGGCTATCTGATTTGCCAGGGACTGAGAGCATCCCCTCAGGCTTGTTTACTACCACCAACCAATCATCCTCGAAGAGTATCTCAAGCTCTGAGTCATCATGTCGTCTACTAAGAAGAGGATCAGGTTCGACGCTTACACCCTTCAACATATGTGTTAATATAGGTAGGCACTTGCCATTGCATGCAGGGTAGAAGTGTCCGTGATGGCGTATCTCTTGTTTGGGAGATTCGCCCCACCAAAACTCACCTATTGCTATAGGTTTAAGCCCATTAGTAAAAGCAAATTGCAGCAGTTTTGGAGCAGCACACTCACCAGCTCCAGCTGGAGGCATTTTATTTGGAGTGCAATCAAATATCTCAGGTACTGTCATTACTTGCCCATGAGCATTTAGTAGTTCAAAACGCTTGAATATCTCCATCTGAAGGGAAGAAGAGCGCATCTTCCTCTCTTGTTTTAGTCTGTCAATCTCTAATTCGAATTTGGATAGTTGTTGCTTGATTGCATCCATGCTAGAGCTCCAGCTCTTCTCGAGCTCTTTGTGTCTGTTTTTCTGATAAACACTCTCCTTAGCTAGAATAGATAACATCTCTTGAGTGCACCCTTGGCTTCTTACCTCTTTACGTCTCTTCTTGTTCTGCTTTAACTCCTCGAGTGATCTGTTTATCTGCTGAGTAGCTTCAAGCGACTCTCGGAGGTAGTTCTCCTTGATCTTTATGTATTCACCAGAGCTCTCAAGAGAGGCTACTCTTCGATTTACTTCTGAGATATTCTCTACTTCTGTTAGATAGAAGTCGTGAGGTTGAAGAATGTCAAATACTGCAGGTACAAAGTGGGGATGAGTATTTGAAGCCGCTAGATTGCCAGAGAATGCAGCCAAATATCCAAGTTGGCCATTGTTATCCTCAACGACTAATACCCCAAACATTTTTCCTAGGCTAATCTCTTGGTGCCACTCACTCATTGTAGCTATATACTCTTTGAGTTCATTCGCGGCAATGGATGTCAGAGGATGAGGTGTGTAGTTGAATGGGAATGTGAATAGTTTAGGCTTCTCAATACCATCTATAGGGGAGTTATATCTGTGTAGCATAACTTACGCGTCTAAAGTAATCTCTTTACATTCCCACTCCAAGAACATCCATAGCAGTAAATGGTGTCTGTGTCAAAACCCTCTAAGGTATCCTCTTGATTCTTAGGGTGAATCTTATAATCCTGATCTACATATATAGAAAGTCGCTCGCCTTTACTATTCAATAGATATAGCGTTGAGACTTTGCAAGCGGGACAGAGTCGCTTTTTCATAGTTGTAATTTATTATTATCTAACTGAAAACCACCATAAGTAGAGTTTCTGCTTATGGTGGTTGCCAATATCTATAGTGTTCATAAATTGCGAGATATATCCTCTCGAAGTAGCTCCATCTCTTGGGTTGTAAGCTTTAGCTTAGGGTTTGAGAAAAGCATATCTTCTTCCGAATCTATTGGAATTAAGTGTATGTGTGCATGAGGGACTTCAAGTCCAATGACGGCAAGCCCAACTCTTTTACATTCTACTGTTTTCTCTATTGCATTAGCCACCTTTTTAGAGAATAATAGCATATCTGAAAGGATACTATTATCCAGATCAAAGATGTAATCAACCTCCACCTTAGGTACAATAAGAGTGTGCCCTTTCTTTAGAGGGTTGATATCAAGGAATGCAATAAACTTGTCATCCTCAACTATTTTGTAGCACGGGATCTCACCTGCTATTATTCGACTAAAAATTGTAGCCATGGTAATCTATATTTGATTAAATACCAATTTCAATAATTTCAAAACGCTGAATCCCCGATGGAACTTTAATCTCTACTGTGTCGCCTTTCTTCTTTCCAAGAAGTCCTTGACCAATAGGAGTGTTTACAGCAATTTTACCTTCACGAAGATTAGCCTCAGTCTCTGAAACTAGAGTGTACTCCATTACTGCATCATTGTTCATGTTTTTGATCTTAACCTTGTTAAGTATCTGAATGATGTCAGTCTTAAGGTTTGATTCGTCCAAGATTCTAGCCTTAGAGATAATGTCCTTTAGTTGAGCTATCTTCATCTCAAGAAGACCTTGAGCCTCTTTTGCAGCATCGTATTCTGCGTTTTCTGATAGGTCACCCTTGTCACGAGCTTCCGCAATTTGACGAGAGATCTCAGGTCTTTTAACAGACTCTAAGTGAGCAATCTCATCACAGAGCTTTTTGTAGCCCTCTTCTGTCATATAATTTACAGCCATAGTTCTGATTTTTTCTAATTAAGTTATACTTTCTCTGAATTGATTAAAAACAAAAAAGAATCTCGACATTTAAGTCGAGACCCTTTTTTGTCTATTGTTATTGCAAATATAGTACTAATTTTATGTAGTGCCAATATTTACAGATACTTCTTGACAATATTTTCTAGGTCCGTCGACTTCTCTACACGGTTAACTATCTCACCTTTGCGGTTCAAAACGAACATGCTTGGTAGCTGCTCTATGTTGTATAATGATACATATGGAGAGTAACTAGATCTAGCATCTCTAACTGCAATCCAAGGAATATTGCTAGCTGAGACTTTCCAAAAATGCTCATCCATATCGAATGATACTTGGAATATCTCAAAACCTTGGTTTTTGTATTTGTTGTAAAGATCGTTTAGCTGCATGTTCAGTACAGGAGAGTACTCCGAGTGGTAAGTAGTAAAACTTAATAATACCACACTACCTTTTAGGTCTGCTAAAGATTTTACAGCCCCCATGTTGTTTGGTAGTTCAATATTAAAGTGATCCATATCATCAGCAATATCAGCATACAACTCTTGGTTAATACTGTTATTAGCTATTCTATTGTTTTTTAATACCTGCTCCACGAAACTGTATAGCTGCTTTGTTCGAGGAGACTCCGGGTTGAAGAGGTTATACGAATTAGCTACGGCAGCGTATATTTTGAAGTCTGCTTTTGAATTAGGATCGAATATAAGGTAGCCATTTACATTTTGATATAGAGCATAGTAAGCCGATGAAGATCTTATATCCTCGAATATGATCTTAATTGCTAGATCTTTATGTCTGCTTAGAGAAGAGTCCATCTCAGAGCGGAATGCTATCTCAGATAATTTATTATCCTTTCTATCTTTGATGTGTTGTTCTATCTCTTTTCTTAATCTTGCAGCAGAGATATTCAATCTCTTAATCTTGTCATTCGTCTCAGATCCTTCAATTCTATAGTTTGATGACAGAGAGATGGTGTCAGCTTCAATCTTCACTGTCTCAGTTGAGTCGATAGCTAATGCAATAAACTGATTGTTTAAACGCAGCTGATAATATTCTGGTTTGTATGTCGAGCTAGCTCTTTTAAATTTAAAGTCACCACTCTTTTTAATTACAACAGAGTCAATGATAGAGATATTATTTAGCCCCACAGACTCTAGGTAGATGGTTTTACCTACACCATCCTTTATCTTTCCTTCAATCGTAAAATTATCCCCTTTTTGGCAAGAGGCAAGTGCGGCAATAGCGCAAGCCCCTAAAACTAACTTTTTCATACTCTGTTATTGAAATTCATTATATATCTCCTACTGCAAATTTAACTGTTTTTTTATATTGAGCAAGCAGATAGAAATAAAAAAGAGGGAGCTTAATTATTTAAGCTCCCTCTTTTTGTATAAATATCTATTGAGATTATTTTGCAACTTGCTCAAGACGTTTCATCAAAGCGAAGATGATGGTAGCTGAGATTAGACAGCAAACGGTGAAGAACACCCATACTTGCCAGATCTCTAGATTACCCCAAAGGATAGTTCCAACAAATAGTAGTTGGTTACCCAAAGCAGTAGCACATAACCATCCACCTTGCATTAGACCGCGAAGTCTTGGAGGAGCAACTTTAGAAACAAATGAAATACCCATAGGGCTCAAGAATAGCTCTGCAATTGTAAGTGAGAAGTAAGTACCGATCAAAAGGTAAGCAGATACACGCTCTGGGTCTGCACCCTCAGCTAGATCTTTTGGAGAAACAAGTCCCATAGAACCAATAACCATGATTACGAATGAGATTGCTGCAATGATCATACCATATCCAATCTTGCGAGGAGCTGAAGGTTCTTTGCCTTGACTACCCAACCATGAGAAGATACCCATAACGATTGGAGATAGAGCAACAACGAATATAGGGTTGAAAGATTGGAAGATCTCTGGAGAGATAGCACTTGTGCCCTCTGTCAAAGCGTCTTGATATTTAGAGTAGATAACAAATGCACCAATAGCACTCAATGCAGCTCCCATAACTTTCTTCTTAATGTCCTTGTTCATGAAGATAAGAACAGAGCCTAATACAGCAGCAAAGATACCTAATACAGACTGAAGGTTGAAGAATAGGCTAGTGATAGGACCTACGCTCTTAACCGTATAGTCACGAGCAAACATAGTTAGAGTTACACCATTTTGGTGGAATGACATCCAGAAGAAGATTACGATCAAGAAAACAAGACCCAATGCGATAAGGCGTTTCTTCTCCTCTTCCCATGACATCTTTTCAACCTTAACACCGCTAGCTGCTGCTGCGCGTGCTTGTTCAGCTGCTGTAACATCACCAGCTTTAAGGTCTTTTTTGAACATGATGAACACGACAGTCGAGATCAACATAGATCCAGCTGCAATAGCAAATGCGTAGTGGTAACCTGTGTTGAAAGCATCAAGGTATGAAGTTGCGAAAGCTGAAAGGTCAGCTACAGTTGTTCCGCTAACGTTGTTAGCTAGTTCTTGCATTTTGTTTGTGTCAGTCAACGAACCGTTAAGTAGTTCGTGACACATCTTTGGTAGAGCTCCGTCATAACCAAAACCTTTTGTGCCCAACCACCAGTTACGTACACCTGTTGCAGCATAAGGAGCAAAGATAGAACCAACGTTGATGAACATATAGAAGATACCGAATGCTCTATCGCGCATTCCGCTATATTTTGCATCTTCGTATAGGTTACCAACTAGTGCTTGTAGGTTACCTTTGAACATACCATTACCCAAAGCAATGATGAATAGACCAGCTAGTACTGGGTAATATCCAGCTCCTGGCATAGAGATAGCTAAGTAACCAAGTAGCATCATTAGGATACCACTCAAGATAGACTTGCCTAGCCCCAAGAAACGGTCAGCAACAAAACCTCCCACTAGGGCCAATACGTAAATTAAGAAATAGAAGGTAGAGTAGATCGTACCAGCTTCGACAACATCCATCCCAAACTTCGACTGTAAGAAAAGAAGTAGGATGGCCATCATCGTGTAAAAACCGAATCTCTCACCCATATTGGCGATTGAAGCGATAATTAATCCTCTTGGATGTCCTTTAAACATTTTGTGAAATTAGTTAGTTAATAGTTTCTTTATCACTTCAAATATAGGGAATATTCCTAAAAGTACAAAATATCAATTACTAAATTCAATTATTAATATCTGATAATCACCTCACTTTTGATTAATTGTAACATCAGTTACACTCTTCATAAAGTAGTAAAACTATCTTTGCGTCAGAATAAAATAAATACAATAGACAAAAAGAGATAAAATGAAAAGAACTGTTATCAAAATAGATGAAGAGCTTTGCAATGGTTGTGGAGTGTGTATTGAGGGATGTCACGAGGGTGCTTTGCAGCTAATAGATGGAAAAGCTCGTCTTGTGAGTGAGCTTTATTGTGATGGTCTTGGTGCTTGTCTTGGCGATTGTCCTGTTGGCGCAATCACCCTTGAGGAGAGAGTGGCGGAGGCTTATGATGAGATTGCTGTAATGGAGCGTATCTCTTCGAAAGGTGCTGCAACGGTAATAGCTCACCTTACTCACTTGAAGGATCACGCACAAACGAAGCTTCTTGAGCAGGGTGTTAGTTGGTGTAAAGAGAATAGACCAGATATAGATCTTTCACCTCTTTATAAAGTGGAGAAAACTACTAGTTGCTCTTCATGTCCAGGCTCTGCTCCTGTGAGTATAAAACCAAAGAGTGTTTCTATGCCCAAGATGGGAAAGATGACATTTGCACCTATCTCAGGGAGTGCCGATACAAGTCAAAGATCAGCCCTAAGACATTGGCCAGTACAGCTGCATCTTCAGAATATTACTGCACCATATTTCCAAGGAGCAGACCTTCTTCTGGCAGCTGACTGTACAGCCTTTACGCTTCCAGATTTCCATGGTAACTACCTTTCGGGCAAAGTTGTCTCTATTGCTTGTCCTAAACTAGATAGTAATAAACAGGTGTATCTGGATAAGTTGGTTGCACTTATTGATCAGTCTATGGTGAATACTATCACTGTTTTGATAATGGAGGTGCCTTGTTGTGGAGGTCTTCTGCAGATTGCAAAAGCAGCACAAGCTGTAGCTCAGCGAAACATTCCTATTAAGTTAATCGTTATAACCCTGCAAGGTGAGGTTAAGCGAGAAGAGTGGATATGATTTCTTTTGAAATATATAATATAATTAGATATGAGTTGTTTAGGTAATATTATTTGGTTCATATTCGGTGGTGTGTTTGTCGCACTAGAGTATTTTACAGCTGGATTGGCTCTTTGTCTTACTATAATAGGTATACCCTTTGGTATTCAAAGCTTCAAGATAGGGCTGTTTGCTTTGATGCCTTTTGGTCAAGAGGTGGTCAATGAACCTGTTGAGGTTGGTTGCCTTTCTACAGTTATGAATATAATATGGATCATAATTGGTGGATTTTGGATTGCACTGACTCATCTCTTGTTTGGTGTATTGTTGTCTATTACAATTGTGGGTATTCCTTTTGGTATACAGCATTTTAAGCTTATGGGTATTGCTTTCACCCCATTTGGAAGAGTAGTGAGAGCTAAATGATAGTTTGAGATTGTATGCTAGCTTTTTACTTCCCCTTTTATCTATTAAATCTTAGAGGGTTATCTGTTGTTGACCCAACGTGTGTGAAAGAAAAGTATAACTCTATAGCCAACCCAAAGCGATCTTTTAATATATTTGCACTAAGTTTAAAGATCTAATCTTATCGCATTTATGTCGAAATACAAAAGAATATTACTTAAACTCAGCGGAGAGTCGCTGATGGGAAGCAAGCAATATGGTATAGATGAGACTCGTTTGGCTGAGTATGCTGAGCAGATTCGTCAGATAACTCTTAAGGGTATAGAGGTTGGTATAGTTATTGGAGGTGGAAACATCTTCCGAGGACTAAGTGGTGCAGCAAAAGGATTTGATCGCGTTAAAGGTGATCAAATGGGTATGCTTGCTACTGTTATCAACAGTTTAGCTCTTAGCTCTGCACTCACTTCGGCCGGGGTTGAGTCTGTTGTCTACACTGCAACAAACATGTATCCTATTGGTGAGCACTACAGTAGCCATAAAGCTATTGAAGCTCTTCAAAACGGTAAAGTTGCTATTATTGCTGGTGGTACGGGTAACCCATTCTTTACTACAGACACAGCATCTGCACTTAGAGGTGTTGAGATTAAAGCTGAGGTGATGCTTAAAGGGACTCGCGTAGATGGTATATATACTGCTGATCCTGAGAAAGACCCTACGGCAACTAAATTTGATAAGATTACCTATGATGAGGTGTATAATAAGGGTCTTAAGGTGATGGACTTAACTGCCACGGCTCTATGTAAAGAGAACAACCTCCCTATCATCGTTTTTGATATGGATAGTGTTGGTAATCTTGAGAAAGTAATGAGTGGCGAAGCAATTGGAACGCTTGTCTATCTTGGTTAAAAATAGAGAATCTAAACAACAACAAAATAATATAACACTCTTATGGACGTAAAACTGCATATCAATGCTTCTGAAGAGAAGATGAAGCAAGCTATTGCTCACCTTGATGAGTCTTTAGCTCACATCCGTGCTGGAAAAGCAAACACACGCATTATTGATGGTGTAATGGTAGAGTACTATGGCTCTCATGTTCAGATCAGCAATGTTGCAACTGTTTCGACACCTGATGCTAAGACTATAACTATCACACCATGGGAGCGCCCAATGATCCAGGTTATAGAGAGAGCTCTTATGAACTCAGAAGTGGGTATTACTCCAGAAAATAACGGAGAGATGATTATCCTTCGTATTCCTCCATTGACAGAAGAGAGACGTAAATCTCTTGTTAAGCAGTCTAAAGAGGAGGCTGAGCGCGCTAAGGTGAGTGTTCGTAACGCTCGTCGTGATGCAAACGACGCACTTAAAAAGATGATCAAAGATGGTCTTCCTGAAGATATGGAGAAAGATGCTGAGGCTCAAGTTCAGAAGAAACATGACATATATATCAAGCAAGTTGATGATCTTTATTCTGCAAAAGAGAGAGAGATCATGACTGTCTAATTTATTTTGATAACATAGAATATTACAAAAGAAGAGTGTTGAGTCAAGGAGTTATTTCTTGGCTTACATTCTTCTTTGTTTCTTTTAATGCTTCTTACCAAATCCAACAAAATGAATGGACTCGTAATAAAAAATACCGGTAGTTGGTACTCTGTCAAAACAGACGAAGGCAAGATGGTTGAGTGTAAAATCAAAGGGAAGTTTAGACTTCAAGGAATTAGAACCACTAATCCTATTGCCGTTGGGGATAGAGTGAAGATTACATTGAATCAAGAGGGTCAAGCTATGATACATGAGATAGAAGAGAGACGAAACTATATCATTCGTCGTTCTTCGAATCTCTCAAAGCAAGCTCACATACTTGCGGCCAATCTAGATCAAGCTTTTCTTATCATTACACTCAAAGCACCAGCCACGACCACTGTCTTTATAGATCGTTTTCTTGCCTCGGCTGAGGCCTACCGTATTCCTGTTGAGATACTCATAAATAAATCTGATGCACTTGACCAAGAGGAGATGGAGTATTCGCAGGCAATTACTAATCTATATAGTAGTATCGGCTATCCCTGCCATAATATATCAGCCAAGAGTGGTTATAATCTTGATATGGTAAGGGATAAGATAAAAGGACGAATAACTCTCCTTTCTGGTCATTCTGGAGTGGGGAAGTCTACATTAATTAATGCACTTATTCCTGGATTAACCATTCGTACTGGTGAGATTTCTCAGGCGCATCAGCAGGGTATGCACACAACGACATTCTCTGAAATGTATGAGACTCCAGAACAGGGTTATATTATAGACACTCCAGGAATAAGAGGATTTGGTACTGTCGATTTCAAGAAAGAGGAGGTCTCTCACTTCTTTCCTGATATCTTTAAACACTCTGCAAATTGCAGGTTTAATAATTGCAGGCATATAAATGAGCCAGGATGTGCAGTATTAGAGGCTGTAGAGAATCATTATATAAGCCAATCTAGATATAGTTCATACATCAGCATCTTGAATGATGAGGAGGAGGAGAAGTACCGTTAAAAATTATTAGATATGAGAATTAACCTACATAACGAGGGGTTTGTTCGTGTCGCTACCGGTGTTCCACACCTCAATGTGGGAGATTGCGACTACAACCAAGAACAGATCATAGAGCTTTGGGGTAGAGCAGCTAAAGAGAGTGTGGATATACTATGCTTACCAGAGCTATCTATCACGGGATACACCTGTGGAGATCTATTCCTTAATAGGACTCTTTTAGATCAAGCCAAGAGAAATCTCTATAGGCTTACACAGCACACTCTCAGTAGAGAGACCAAGCTGATTGTTGGTCTTCCAATGGAAGTTAATGGCATTTTGTATAATATGGCTGCTCTTATCGGTGATGGATCGCTCATAGCAGTTGTGCCAAAAAGCTATCTCCCTAATTATGGCGAATTTTATGAGAAGAGGTGGTTTGCTCCTGCATCACAGATAAGAGTCAAGGAGATAGAGTTCTTTGATACAATGGTTCCAGTAGTGAGGGGAGGGGTTTTTACCTCTAATCATTTTAATTTCTCTATTGAGCTTTGTGAGGATTTATGGACACCAATACCACCATCCTCAATACACTCTATGCAAGGTTCTCATATTACTTTCAACCTCTCGGCTAGCAATGAGGTTGTAGGCAAGCATGATTATCTTGTTGAGCTTATTAGGCAACAATCAGCCCGTTGCCATTCGGCATATGTCTACTCATCAGCTGGCTTTGGAGAGTCGACAACAGACCTAGTATTTGCAGGAAAGGGGATTATTGCTGAGAATGGTTCGATAATGCACCAAGATAACCGATTTGATATTGATCAAAAACTTGGAATTGTAGATATTGACATTGAGAGGCTCAAGGCTGAGAGAGTACGAAAGAGCAGCTTTTATGAGCCTCTTGAGTCAATTAATCCATCATTGATATCTGATGCAGTAAGACTAAAGGTTGAGTTTCAGCAAAAGAGTGTCTCCTCGATAATGAGAGAGGTCAACCCTTTGCCATTCGTGCCCTCGAAAGAGTCGATGCAAGACCGTTGTCAAGAGATATTCAATATACAAGCATCAGGTTTAGCCAAGAGGTTTCTCCATACCAAGGCTAAGAAGATGGTCTTGGGTATATCAGGGGGCCTTGATTCAACATTGGCTCTATTAGTGTGTATCAAGAGCTGTGAGATACTCAACCTTCCACCTTCGACAATACTCGGTGTTACTATGCCAGGCTATGGAACGACGGGAAGAACATACTCTAATGCTCTAAAGCTTATGAGTGCGCTTGGTATAACAACTAAAGAGATTGATATAAAGCCAGCATGCGAACAGCACTTTGTGGATCTGGATCACGACCCTTCTATCCACGATGTTACTTATGAGAATACCCAAGCAAGAGAGCGAACTAAAATATTGATGAATCTATCTAATAAGGAGGGTGGGATAGTCATTGGTACGGGAGATCTCTCCGAACTAGCCTTGGGATGGGCTACTTACAATGGCGACCATATGTCTATGTATGGAGTCAATAGTAGCATACCAAAGAGTCTTGTTAGGGTTCTTGTTGAGTGGATTGCCCTTCATCAGATATCAAAAGAGGCTTGTGATACACTTCTTGACATACTAGACACACCAGTGAGTCCAGAGCTTTTGCCTGCCGACTCATCGGGCGAGATCTCTCAGAAGACAGAAGATATTGTAGGTCCTTACGAGCTTCATGATTTTTTTCTCTATTATATGGTCCGTTTTGGATTCTCCCCAAAGAGAATATTAATTCTTGCCGTTCATGCTTTCAAGGGTAAGTATGATTTAGAGATTATATATCGTTGGTTAAAAGTGTTTATCAGACGATTCTTTCAGCAGCAATTCAAAAGATCTTGTATGCCAGATGGCCCAAAGGTTGGTTCTATAAACCTATCTCCTAGAGGTGATTGGCGTATGCCTAGTGATGCATCATCTGAGGTGTGGCTAAAAGATCTTGAAATAGCCATGCAGCAATTGAGAAACTTTTAGCATCTTTATAATAAATACTCTATCCGTTGTCGTGGATCTATGTCCTATGATGATGATCTAGTAGCAAAACTAATTAATAATTAATATCGTATGAAAAAGATTTTTCTTTTTGTAGCTGCACTAGCAGTCTTTGGATTTAGCTCATGTAAGTCAACATCTAATAATAAATCAGCTGACTTCAATGTGAACACTATGGATGGTCGTTGGAATGTAGTTGAGCTTAATGGTCAGGAGGTCACCTCTTCAAAAGAGGATGGACCTTTCATGTTATTGAACTTCTCTGAAGGACGTCTATCTGGTAAAGGTGGGTGTAATATCACAAATGGTAATATCCTTCTTGACTCAACGAATGCCACTTCAATCAAGTTCCCTCAAGTTATGACAACTATGATGGCTTGCCCAGAGCCACAGATGCAACTTGAGCAAAATTACTTAAGAGCACTTAACAGTGTAGTTAAAGTGGTTCCTGCATCAGAGGGGCGTTATAACTTTGTTGATGAGGCTGGTAATACTCTTTTTGTAGTAGTTAAGGCTCAAGAGGAGTCTGCTCCTAAGAACTAACATTATTATTTCGATTGAGTATTTCTCAATTGATTCTATAAAACAAATATCGGGAGTACTCTTAGCAATAAAGCTAATTAGTACTCCCGATATTTTTACGTATCTCTCTATGAGATGCAACTAGTAAGAGCGTTCTCACTTTCATATTTAAAAACCTCTGGTTGTGCAATCTTGCTGTAGTTAGATGTAGTAGGGATAGAGAAGTAGAAAATTGATCCCTTTCCTATGGTTGATTCAACCCATATTTTGCCTTTCATCTTTTCTACAAGTGTCTTAGAAATCGTTAGTCCGAGACCAGTACCTTGCACCTTTGTCGTAGCTTTGAAGAATCTATTGAAGATGTCATGAATGTGTTCTTCAGGTATTCCAGCACCTGTGTCATTTACATATATTATCACTGAATGATCATCGTCTACTCTATATCCAAGAGTAACCTCACCACTAGATGTGTGCTTTTGAGCATTAGAGATTAGATTATGTATCACCTGTTGGAGTCTAATCTCATCAGCTAGAACAGTAACGACTGTGTTTGGTATCTCTTTTGTGAATTTTGCATTAGAGCTCCAATTTATCTGCTGAGAGAAGTAGCAACGATCAATAATCGTCTTTAGATCAATGGGTTTTAGTTCTATATTCACAACTCCACTCTCAATCCTAGAGAGGTCGAGTAGGTCAGATATTAGGCTATTAACAATTTGAGAATTCTTATCTATTATTTTGCAAATTTCCTTTTTTTCATCAGAGTCAATATTTTCGTTTGTTATAAGATTGGAGAATCCAACTATAGCATTTAGAGGAGTTTTTATTTCATGACTCATATTTGCCAAGAATATAGACTTCATCTTAGTCGCTTCCTCAGCTCTTTTTCTCTCATTATCTGCTATTTGATTAGCCTTCTCAAGAAGTCTGTTCTTTTTTTCTAATTCCCTTCTGTATCTAACCTTCTTTTTGTGGTCTTCAAGCACAACAATAATAACTGTCAGTATGATGATTAGGATACTCCAGATATAATTTGAATATTTCTGCAGGAAGCTACTACTCTGATTATATATTACAACATCCTCTGGTAGTAAACTCTCAGGAATACTCCATAGATTCATTGCCTCTGCGTTAATATGAAGAACCCTTTTGGTAGGGTTGATTATTTTAGACTCAATTCTATCACCTGATAATAGTTTGAGCAATACCCTCATCGTCTCAGTGGCTGTCTGCTCACTGTTAGGAAAGTCTCCACCTAGTACGTGATTAATCGATCTTTTATTGAACCCAACCATAAAAGGAGGGGAAGGGGTGAAGAACCCAAAGAGCTTATATGTATTATCTATTGATTTAATTGTGTCTGTGCGTCTTGATCCCCAAGAGCTGAAAGCTACTCCTGTTTTACGATCCATTGCTTTTAGCTCATCCGCCATTTGCTGAGTTGTATACTCATTTGACTTATAGAACTTAGTTTTTATATGAGGATAGTTCTCTTCGAAGAATTTCTTTGTGATAAATTGAACATAACTACCGTAGTATTTCGATCTAGTCAAAAGGGCCACTTTATCCATCTCGGGGTTCACCTTGACCATCATATGATATACATTCTTAACCTCAACGGGCTCTATCACTGCATAAGCATTTAGTCCTTTGAGAGTCTCTTCAAGAGGTATAAAGTTGTTGAGCCCTTCACTACTGCCTAGTTTAATGAGGTCTTTGTATTTCATTGTATACTCCTTGACTCCGCATAGTATTATAGGAATGCTGAACTCTTCTTTCTCTATAATTTCTTTAAAAACAATCCAACATTCATCCCCGATTAAAATAATAGCCTTAGGAGGATTTTTGCTAATCTCTTCCTTGAAAAGCTCTAACTCTTCATGCCAATTATCGAAATGATCCACATCTCCACTTGAAAGAAGCTTTAACCTTAGATTGACGTCTCTCGATTCGTTACGAATTGATTCTATCATCCTCATATTCCAACTACCAAAGGTAGAAACGATAGCTACTTCTTGCAGATCAACGGTACCAAAACTTTTTATGGGAAGAAGAACGAAAATTATTAATAGTATTAGAGTGACTCTTTTATTCATTTTGCAAACAGTTGGGTTATTGTCCTTTTTTATATTCTAACTTTTAGTTCTGAAGCAGAGATCTCAACGAGAGCCTCAGCAAAGGAGTCATTCACACACTCCACAAATTCAAATCTTTCGCCTCCACTGCTAAGGAATATCTCCTTAGCCTCACACCCTAGGTCGTACAACGACTCTAGATTATCAACAATAAACCCTGGCGCAGTAATTATTAAACTTGAAATGCCCTCCGAAGGTAGGCTCGCTACAACATCTTCCATATATGGACGTTGCCACTTCTTGTCAATTGCAGAGGACCAAACTACTCGATATTTCTCTTGCTCAACTCCAAGTTCCTCAGCTATTAAACGAGCGCTCTCCATACATTGGAATCTGTAGTCGTAATCTACACCCATCTTTTCACCTTCGCTAATATGAGATAGAGGAAGGCTGTGAAAACTAAAAAGAAGCATATCAAATCCACCCTCTAATCTTGATCTTAATTTATTAGCAACACATTTTACGTATGCCGGATGGTTGTAGTATGGTTTTACTGCAAATATTTCTCCACTGAAGCCAATTTGCTTTAATTGGCTAATTGTATGTTCAACAGCTGTATGGTAAGATGAGACAGCAAACTGAGGGAAAAGTGGAAATAGAGTCAATGTGTCATATAGAATTTCTCTATCCTCCATATTATGGATTACTGTAGATATGTTAGGTCTACCATATCTCATGGATAAATCAACGGGGTTTGAGATTAACTGTTCGCACGCTAAAGATAGCTTGCGAGACTCCCTTAGTAGTGGAGACTCTAAGCCTTCACCCCAAATTAATCTATATCGCTCAAGAGATGATGATGCGCGAAATGGCGCTATTATGCCTCGAGCTAAAGGTATCCTCAGGATTGCAGGTATACTCATAACGTGCAAGTCTGATAACATACTTCCTATAAAATCCTTTACTGCATAACGATTAAGCTCAGCTGGGGAGCCAGTGTTTATTAGTATAGTTGCATTTGTTTTATTATGCAAACTCTCTGTGTCAATTGTGAAGTCTCTTTTATTCATTTCCCTATCTGTGTATAAGCCGCATAAAGCTAGTGATATAGCTATAAGTACGAAAAGAATCACAATAATACGTCTCAACCTCATCTATTCAATTACTTAATATATGTACACTGCAAAGATATATTATTTTATTTATTTTACTAATATATTATAATCGATTCAGAGAAATAATATCAAGTTATATCTATTAAAGTATATCAATAAACAGAAGAAGCGAGGTCAAACGTATTGTTGACCTCGCTTCTATAATCTATATGTTGTTACACCTATTTATTTTAATTTTTCATCACTTGACGTTGGATATATCCATATTCAGTGTGAATTCTAATAATATAAACACCTTTACTTAGGTTTGACATGTCAATTGTGTTTACATTCACTCTGTTCTTACCAACTAATAGACCAGCTATGTTGTAAAGCTCAACACCGTGTATTTCTGCTTCGCAGTCAATTCTAACGATGTCTCTCACTGGATTAGGGTAAACTCTAAGTGATGCATCAAGAGTTTCAATACTAGTCGAAGTGTCATCTTCAAGTTCTATAGCAATGTAGAAAATGTCGGTAGTATCATGTTTAGTGATTTTATATTCACCCGCTGGTATCTTGACATTCAAAATACCATTAGAAGAGCTGTAGCTAACACCATTAATGTATATGCGCTTCGCTGTTCCTGCTGCAAATACGAGGGTCAATTCGCCATCTTGAGTAGTGGTGAAATCTATTGATGTTGCAGATTCAATCTTCAATGCAGTAGTCAATAGTAATCCATTATATGTAACCTCACCTCTTGAAGTACTTAAGTTTCCTGAGATAGTAAAGAATTCACTATTAAGACCTTGAGTAGTAAAGTTGTGAGTTACGTCTCCCTCGATAGAACCACCTCCACCGTTGTTGTCTCCGCCACTACCATCACCGCCATCTGGGTTCTCTCCCGGTTCGCCGTCACCTTGAATAGCTACGAGTTTTGTTTTGTAGTTTACTAAGGCATTTTTCAACTCTTGATTCACAGCGTATGAAGCATCATCTATTGCATTGTTAAAACTCCACTGGAAATCACCACCCTCTTGTCTTCCTGCCAGTGTAGTTACCACATCAACTACCTCTGATGGATCATGAGGTGTATACTCATACATTACATTAATGTTTGTGTCGAAGTTATTGTAGCTATTACCACCTTGTTTAGATATTACCTCAGAAGGTACCGTAGTGTTTCTACTCTCAACGTCATAAGCGTCAAAGTGTATACCATTAGATTTTGAGTATGGTACGTGAGTGAAACCCTCCACCATGATGTTGTCGAATGATTTGATGATACCACCATCTTCTTTCGAGAAAGTAGGGGAGTTCTTCTCGTCTGTTCCCATCTTGGTGTCAGTGCCTTGCATAGAGATCATCATAGGGTTCTTACAGTTGCGGAAGTAGTTCTTCTCCACAAACACAGATGAGCCATTTGTTGAGCCTACGCCATACTTTGAGTTACCATCATAGTAGTTGTTATATACGTGAGCCGAGTAGAAGCGTACCCTAGGGTGGCGTGAATCGGAATGGTCAAACCAGTTGTGGTGGTAAGTTATATATAGACCTTCCGTTGTATTCTCACTTAGTCCAAGTAGATTACATTTTCCAGCATCCCAATAGTGGTTGTACGAAAATGTTACGTATGTTGAGCGTTTGCAGTCTAGAGCACCATCACCTTTTGCTTGATCACCATCGCTACCGGCATGACCATAGAAAAAGTCACAGTGGTGAACCCATACGTACTCGTTGTCTTGTTGAAGACCTATGTTGTCCCCTTCAGAACTGTCAACGTTCATAGTCGCTATATTGCGAATCTCTACACTAGCAGCTCCTTTTAGGCGGATACCCCATCCGTCAGCAACGGCATCATTGCCCACACCCTCTAGTGTTATAGGGTTGTTGTGGTTCTTTTTGTTTTCAACTACTATGTCGCCGTTGTACATAGTTGCGAAGTCCGTTATCTGTCCCACAAATCTGAATACAAATGGTCTGCTCTCTTGTCCTTTTTTGAAAGCGTCGAGTATGTTTTGAAATCCTACACAGTTCGTATAGCCAGAAGAAGATGTTTTAACGGAGAACTCTACACTGTTTTTAGTGTTCTCGGTGATGTAGATCACAACGGCATTATCCTTAAGTGTTCCGTCTGCTTTGTAGGCACCAGGAAGTTTACTATTCGAAAAGGCAAAGCCCGATCTATCAAAAGAGTTTACAGTCACGGGTTCGGACACAGTGGAGGATAATTCAGTGTCATCTACCACGGGAGCAACTCTTAGTGTGTATTCACCTGCCTTAAGTCCTAGGATGTCTGCTCTGAAATAGTCACCGTAATTGCGTATCAACTGATCGTCAATTTTCATATCGGTCATACCTTGACCGTTAACATATACATTATAGCTTTGTGCCTTTTCACTTGGGAGCCATTCTATGCTAGCTGTTTCAAGCCAACCTTTAGCTCCGTTTACGATAACGGTGTCGGCCAAAATAGAGAGCGTGCTACACAAAAGTAGTGCTGATAGGAGTAGAGTTTTCTTCATACTTTAGATTGATTTCTATTTGATTAATTTAGGTTATTATAGAGATTTTAATAGGTGTTATCCTCTAGATGATTTTTGTATAATGTGTGCAAATATATATATATTGAGCCGTTTAAGTACAAAATTAACCATTATTTTGAAAACTATTTTTGTAGCAGCTTCCTTGTTTTATCTACAGTTAATTGTATTTGTAGATTTATTATTAGCCATATCTATCTAATTTTCAAATTCAGATCAAACTCAGAGATATGAATTTAATGAGACGGTATTATTCAGAAATAGTTAGAGCTCAACTTTACGCATGTCATCTCTTTGTTAGGTAGTGCCTAGATAATATATAGCCTATGGTAGGTAATTTTTATTTAGTTCCAGTTGTATACATGTCGCTAAGTCCAAATCATTCCAAGTGTAATGGCAGGAGTGAATGCTGTATACGCATTTAAATAGTTTGAGCTCGCAAGTATGTAGTAGCTCAGGGGCTTAGTCTATGAAAGTATTTACAGAGTGGTGGATTGGAATAAGATTGTTGTCAGATGGCTTATCTGCAAAGGTGCACAATTGGCGTGTTCTATTCAGGGATATTCTCACAACTAGTTTCTTGCATATGCTTTTGGGATGATTTAGGAGGGTTGACGCCGTTGTGGTAGGTAGAAGGTTTACTGCATCTGAGTTTAGTTTCTCTTGGTGTTTTTGTTTGATATATTGTTTAGAGAGTGACTCACTACGTATAGGGACAAAAAAAAAGCCCCGAGAATCTCTGTATTGAGAATTCGTTGGCTTCAATTCGTTAGTGTGAAGTTTGTTTCCTTGAAATAGTAGCAAGATAATCAGATAGTGTAGTTTTTAATCTTTAGGGATTATGCAACGTATTTGTGTTGTGCTATCCCTGGTTTGATAAATGAGGTGATAAAATCTGTAACATCATTTATTGATGCATTTGATTTTAGATTAAATTGTCTAACTTCGTTGCTGCTCTTGTTTGATTCATTCGAACCAGTTAGAGTAGAAAGAATTACTGTGCAGTCACCATTTTCACTTAGTTCTACAATAGTAGTAGAGTAAAAATCTGTTGATTGTGCTTTACGCATACTGCGTTTAACGCTTGGATAGTAGATGAACCCTAATGTGTTTAGTTCTCTAATCAATAAACCTTGTAAATTCATAATATAAAATATTTGAGTATATTAATGATGTTGATTTCCCATTGCAATATGCATAGGGCTGGTTTATCTGATCTCTTACACTTTTTCAATGAACACTTCTTGTGATGTTAAGGAGCGTGTCTCCTTTAAATCACATTGCAAAAGTAGTGTATGTTGTTCAACTGTGCAAATCGATCGTGTTACATTTTCGTTACACTGTTTGTTTTTACGCTTTCTTATTGGTAATTCCTTATTTATCTCACCTACTATCTACCATTATTATTGCTTTCTGCTTTGTTGTACGGCTAGAAAGGAATAATTTTGTAGTCAGAATATAATAGCATAAGTAATAATAACAATAAACTAGAGAGGCGAGGAATGATATCAGTTGATGGATTAACGGTAGAGTTTGGTGGTAGTACCCTTTTTGAGAATATATCTTTTGTAATCAATGAGAAGGATCGTATAGCCTTGATGGGTAAGAATGGAGCAGGAAAGTCCACCTTACTAAAGATCTTGGCTGGTGATAGGCAGGCTACTCGTGGTAAGGTTTCGGCTCCTAAGGAGAGTGTTATCGCTTATTTGCCACAGCATTTGATGACTCATGATGGTAGAACAGTCTTTGAGGAGACCTCGCAGGCTTTTGCTCATCTCTTTGAGATGGAAGCTGAGATAGAAGAACTAAATAAGGAGATGGCTGAGCGTACGGATTACGATTCGGATTCGTACTACGAACTTATAGAAAAGGTGTCAACCTTGAGTGAGAAGTTTTACACGATTGACTTGACTAATTTTGCTGAGGATGTAGAGAAGATACTTCTTGGATTAGGCTTTTCACGTGAGGACTTCACACGTCAAACAAGCGAGTTCTCAGGTGGTTGGCGTATGCGTATTGAGCTTGCTAAGCTTCTTTTGAAAAAGCCAGACGTTTTGCTTCTCGATGAGCCAACGAACCACTTGGATATTGAGTCGATACAGTGGTTGGAGGAGTTCTTGATCTCTAATGGTCAGGCCGTAGTGGTTATTTCACACGATAGAGCATTTATTGACAATATAACCACGCGTACTATAGAGGTTACTATGGGGCGTATATATGATTATAAGGTTAATTACTCTAAATATCTTGAGCTTCGTAAGGAGCGCCGTCAACAGCAGCAGAAACAATATGAGGAGCAGCAGAAGATGATTGCAGAGAACCGAGAGTTTATTGAGCGATTTAAGGGTACTTACTCAAAGACTCTTCAGGTTCAGTCTCGCGTGAAGATGCTTGAAAAATTAGATATTATTGAGGTTGATGAAGAGGATACTTCAGCCCTAAGATTAAAGTTTCCACCTTCTCCTAGATCGGGTAGTTACCCTGTTGTTGCCGATGGCCTTGGTAAGTCGTATGGGGATCATGTTGTATATTCTAATGCGAATTTCACTATTGAGCGTGGACAGAAGGTAGCCTTTGTGGGTAAGAACGGAGAGGGTAAGTCAACTATGATAAAGAGTATCATGGGTGATATTGATTTTGAAGGTAAGCTTGAGCTTGGTCACAATGTTCAGATAGGTTACTTTGCTCAGAATGAGGCTTCACTACTTGATGAGGAGTTGACAGTTTTTCAGACTATTGATGATATAGCCGTTGGTGATGCCCGACTAAAGGTTAAAGATTATCTTGGCGCATTTATGTTTGGAGGAGAGGCTTCAACGAAAAAGGTTAAGGTTCTTTCTGGTGGTGAGCGTACGCGTTTAGCAATGATTAAACTTCTTCTGAACCCAGTAAACTTATTAATACTCGATGAGCCGACTAACCATTTGGATATGAAAACTAAGGATATCTTGAAGTCAGCATTAAAGGACTATGATGGTACTATTATATTGGTATCACACGACCGTGACTTTCTTGATGGATTAGTAGAGAAGGTTTATGAGTTCGGTAATAAGAAGGTTACAGAGCATCTTGAGGATATATATGGCTTCTTGAGAAAGAAGAAAATGGATTCTTTACGAGAGATAGAGAAGAGATAATAATACAATATCGAGTATATGTTTAATTTGATAAGGTCAGTAAGAGATATTCGTTTTAATGCATTTGATGTCTTTCTGTTATCATTCGTATTGTTCGGGAATCTATATAAAGGTTATGAATCGAAGGAGTTGAGCGCACTTGCTTTGTTTACAAGTATGAGTGGTATATTGTGTGTCCTATTAGCAGCCAAAGGTAATATATTGAACTTTGTGGTTGGGGCATTTAATGCAACGCTCTACACAATTGTAGCAGCTAAGTCCTCTTTCTGGGGTGAGGTTATGCTCAATATGGGATTTTACCTTCCAATGCAATTTGTAGGTTACTATTTCTGGTCTAAGCATCTAAATAAGAAGCATGAAGAAGAGGGGCTAGTCAAGAGTAGATACCTTACACCTATTCAGCGTCTGCTTTTGGTTGTAGGATCTGCTTTTGTTATTGTGGCTTATAGTTATCTACTTGGGTGGATAAAGGGATCTGCCCCTATGCTTGATTCGGCTAGTTCGGTATTGTCTGTTATTGCGATGCTTCTTGCTATACGTGCATATGTAGAGCAGTGGGTTCTTTGGATAGTGGTTAATCTCTTGACTGTCGTTCTTTGGGTAACATCATATAAAAATGGAGGAGAGCACTCTTTTATTATGGTTGCCATGTGGGGTGCATATTTTATAAACTCAATATATGGCTACTTTAATTGGAGAAGATTGACGAAATAGGATACAGATGTCACTTAAAGTCTCTTTTTTTGTTGATTTATAGTGTAACTATTTGCAAATATCAAACAAAATTCTACTTTTGTGGAAGAAACATAAACATAAATTACTTAGTATATGCAGCAGAATAGCTTTACATACTTTTTTTTCTTCTTCTTTTACTTCTTTGTTAAGTAAGAGCGGGGTGTCGTATGTTAATCTAGAGTTGCTACCACGAAGTGAGTAACGATACAGAATAGGCCCGCTCAAACTTTTGAGTGGGCCTATTTTTTTGAAACAAATAATAACAATCTATGAAAAGAGTAGCCATACAAGGGGTTGCGGGTTGCTTCCATGAAGTTGCCGCCAGAGAGTATTTTAAATCGGAGAGTGTGGAGGTGGTACCTTGTGATACCTTTCAAGAGTTATTTGAGAGCATATCCAATGGGAGAGCTGATTTTGCTGTTGCTGCCATAGAGAATACAATTGCAGGGACACTTCTTCCGAATTATGAGCTACTAAACAAGAGTGGGTTGACAATTATTGGCGAACATAAACTTCGTATAGAACACTGTCTTGTGGCTATTCCTGGTCAAGGTGTAGATCAAATTAGTGAAGTTGGTTCTCACCCTATAGCTCTTATGCAGTGTCGTGATTTCCTATCTCAATATCCTACGATGAGAGTGGTTGAGAAGTTAGATACAGCAATGAGTGCACGAGAGATAGCTCAGAAGAACCTCAAGGGTGTTGCTGCTATCTGTGCCAAGGCTGCCGCTGAGGTTTATGGGCTTGAGGTGTTGTATGCTGGCATAGAGAGTAATAAGCGTAACTATACTCGCTTTATGATGCTCACAGACAAGGATAGTGCTCTTGATTTTAAAGATGAGTCGTTGGTCAATAAAGCGTCATTGGCTTTTGCTCTTCCACATTCACAGGGATCACTTGCTCAAGTGTTATCAATATTGTCGTACTATAATATAAACTTGACGAAGATACAATCTTTGCCTATTGTTGGCAGCGAGTGGGAGTATTTGTTCTATATAGATCTTACCTTTGATAGCATCACTAGATATAGACAGTCTCTAGAGGCTATAATGCCTCTTATCAAGGATCTATCTATATTGGGAGAGTATGTTGAGGCATCTTATGTGCATGAATGAATTTGAGTTGGGGATTTATAATGAATATAATATAAACGAAATGAATAATATTAAGCCTGCAGATAGAATATCGAAGGTGGAGGAGTACTACTTTTCGCGAAAGCTCAAGGAAATTGCTCAATTAAATGCTCAGGGTAAAGGGATAATAAACTTGGGTATTGGTTCTCCCGATTTACCACCTTCTGTCGATACTATTCAGGTGCTCTGTGAAGAGGCTTCTAAGAGCAATACGCATGGGTATCAATCATATAATGGAGTCATTGAGCTACGAACAGCTTTTGCTAATTGGTACGATAGATGGTTTGGTGTTGAATTAAATCCTACGAATGAGATTTTGCCTCTTATAGGTTCTAAAGAGGGAATATTACACATCTCTATGGCCTTTTTGAATCCAGGGGATAGCGTTTTGGTTCCTAACCCAGGTTACCCTACCTACAGTTCATTGAGTAAGATAGTTGGAGCAAATGTGGTGCTTTATGATTTGACTCAAGAGAGTGGGTGGATGCCAGACTTCGAACAGCTAGAGGGAATGGATCTAAGTGGCGTGAAGTTGATGTGGGTTAATTATCCTAATATGCCTACCGGAACAAAAGCTACACATGAGTTGTTTGAGAGATTAGTGGATTTTGCACGCCGACACAATATTGTTGTTGTTAATGACAATCCTTATAGTTTTGTTCTAAATAAGGATCTATTGAGTATTCTTCAGGTGCCTGGTGCTAAGGAGGTGTGTATTGAGATGAACTCCTTGAGTAAGTCTCATAATATGCCAGGATGGAGAATAGGTATGGCTGCTTCAAATCCTCAATTCATTGAGTGGATAATAAGGGTAAAGAGCAACATCGATTCTGGTATGTTTAGGGCTATGCAGCTAGCCGCTTCAAAGGCTCTAGAGTCTGGAGAAGAGTGGTATGATGGGATGAATGAGATATATTCTCGTCGCCGTGAATTAGCAGAGGAGATTTTGACAAGACTTGGGTGTATATTTGATAGCAAACAAAGTGGGATGTTTCTTTGGGGTAAAGTACCAGAGTGTTACAACAACGCCGAAGAGCTAGCAGATAAATTGCTTTATCAAGCAGACCTATTCCTAACACCAGGGTCAATTTTTGGATCAAATGGTAATAAATATATAAGAGTATCTTTGTGTGCAAACGAGGAGATGTTGCGTGAGGCACTAGATAGAATAAACAAATTAGACAGATAATTATGACACTTCAACTTCAGAGTATATTACTTCCAGGTATTAACGCAGAGAGACCTCTTGTTATTGCAGGTCCTTGTAGTGCAGAGACAGAAGAGCAGGTGATGGAGAGTGCACGCCAACTTAGGGCTAGTGGATTTAATATTTTCCGTGCAGGTATATGGAAACCACGTACTAAACCAGGAGGGTTTGAGGGTGTAGGCTCTGTAGGTCTTAAGTGGATGCAAAGAGTAAAGAGTGAGTTGGGTATGTATACAGCCACTGAGGTAGCTACTCGCAAACATGTTGAAGAGGCTATAGCTCACGATATAGATATACTTTGGATAGGAGCTCGCACAACGGCTAACCCTTTTGCTGTTCAGGAGATTGCTGATGCGCTAGTGGGAAGTGATAAAGTAGTACTTATCAAAAATCCAGTTAATCCTGATTTGGAGTTGTGGATAGGTGCTATCGAGCGTGTTTATAACGCAGGCATTACAAAGATAGGTGCTATTCATAGAGGCTTTAGTACTTATGAAAAGAAGCTGTATCGTAATATGCCAATGTGGCATATACCTATCGAACTAAGACGTCGTATTCCAAATCTTCCTATTGTGTGTGACCCTAGTCATATAGGTGGTAAAAGAGAGCTTATTGCACCTCTTTCGCAGCAGGCTCTTGATCTTCGTTTTGATGGGCTGATAGTTGAGTCACACTGCTCTCCTGATACAGCCTGGAGTGACAAAGATCAGCAGGTGACGCCAGATTCATTAGGTTTGATCTATAATATGTTGGTTGTTCGTGATGCTGTTGATTCAACAGAGAGCCTTTCTGATCTTCGCCGTCAGATAGATGAGTTGGACAATCAGCTCCTTGAGACTTTGGGTAAGCGAATGAAAGTGGCTCGTGAGATAGGTACATACAAGAGGGATCACAACTTGCCAGTTCTTCAATCTGGTCGTTATGACGAGATTATTAATAAGCGATGTGCTCAGGGTGCATCTTTGGATATGGACTATGAGTTCGTGAAAGTTGTGATGGAGGCGATACATGAGGAGTCAGTAAGACAGCAGGTTGAGATTATGAACAAATAATATTTAACTTATGGCAAATAGTAATGTAGTCAATTACAAGCTTATTCTGCGTATAGCTGTAATAGTTATCGTTTCAATCGCACTAGCTTTTTTGGGTCGTAAGGCTAAAGGGGGTGATAATTATCAATCAAATGGTAGTGAGACGGTAGATTCTGCCTCATCACCAAATGGTTTGAGTGCAGAGATGTTGGCTCTCTTTCCTGATGCAGTTAGTTGCGAAAAAGGAGAATCAGAACTTTACATGATGTTTTCACAAGATGGGTCTCTATTGGGATATGCAGTGGAAAGCTCTCCATACTCAGATGAGTTCATTGGGTACGCTGGTCCAACTCCTGTTCTTATCGGTTTAGACACAAACAAGGTTGTAGTAGGTGTTGAGATAATGCCAAATGATGAGACTCCAAGTTTTGTTAGAAGGGTGAAGAGAGGAGCTCTTTTTGATTCGTGGACTGGCCTAACAGTCGATCAGGCCATATCTCAAGAGGTTGATGCAGTCTCTGGAGCAACAATGACAAGTGATGCTGTGATTTCATCGTTGCGCAAACGACTATCTATGCTAACTGTTGGGGACTTTAATCCTCCGAGAAATTGGGTTAACATAATAAAGGATATTGCTGCGTGGTTGATAGTTATATTTGCTCTGATATCATACTTTTCACCATCTAAAATGAAGAATTTAAGATGGTTGCTTTTAAGTAGTTCAGCTATAGTACTTGGTTTATGGCAGGGAAGGATGTTATCTCTATCTACGGGTTATAATTGGTTGCTTAACGGGGTATCCCTAAGTGGTCAGTTAATGCTTATCATACTATTGGTATTAGCATTATTCTTACCCCTTGTAACAAAAAAGCCTTTCTATTGCATCTATGTTTGTCCTTTTGGGGCTTTGCAGGAGCTGGTGGGTAAGATAACCAAGAAGAAAGTTAAGATACCTCATAGAGTGTCTGATTTGCTCTCTAAGTTTCAACCGACATTCGTGGTTTTAATAGTTGTAGCTCTTCTTTCTGGTATGTCATCGACATGGTTGTCAGATATTGAACCATTTGCAGCATTTTTGATTGAATCAGCTTCAGTGACTGTATTGATTTTAGCTTCAATATTCCTTATTCTATCTGTCTTTTTTCAAAAGCCTTGGTGCAGATTTTTCTGCCCAACGGGATACATATTGGATATGACTAGACGTAAGAGATAATTGCATTATAAGAGATAATACTCAATACAATTAATTTACAGAATAAAAAAACGGTTTAGCCTTTGTCGTATTGACTTAGCTAGACCGTTTTTTTGTATTTATCATTTAAGTAAGTATGAAAATTCAAGCAGGAGAGTTAATCTGTCCTACCAATTCAATGTATAGCTTATACTATAAGCGGATGGAGAATTTTTTTATCCTATCGTTTAGCATATGCTCTGGAATAATACTCTTGATTGTATCGATTACGGCATTCAGCATCCTCTCCTTGACATAATCTTTTCGTATTATGAGTGAGATCTCTCTTTCGGCTACAGGTTCTGATATCTCCCGTATGTTTATCAATTGATTCTCATTAAGGAGCATTTTATGCAACTCAGGGATAATGGTATACCCGTTGTTTTTATCCACAATACGTATCAATGTTTCAATACTACCAGCCTCGTAGCTGTTTTCTCCAAGTTCGCTCTGCTCACAAGCATTAAAAAGGGATTTTTGTTCGCAATGTCCTTCTCTAAGTACCCATAGTTTCTCCTTAGAGATATTACTAAGAGTTAGTGGCTGATCTTTATTGCTACTTTTATCAGAGAAATATGCTACGAATTTCTCTTTGTATAACGGTATTGTTAGTACGTCTGTAGAGTTAATTGGTGATGTTACTATACCTATGTCAAGAGAAGCATTCGTTATTTTTTCAATAATAGCTTCACTACGCATCTCTGTGATTGATAAGTCAACTTCACTATAGTTTGATTTAAATAGGGATATATAATCTGGGATCAAATAGGGTGAGACCGTAGGAATGATACCAATTTGTAGTTTGCCAGAAAGCATGTTAACTTCTGACTTTACGATTTCAAAAATTCGGTTTAGGTCGTTTAGTGTTGTTGTCGCTTGTTGAATAATTTTTTTGCCTATGGCTGTTGGCTCAATAGGATGTTTGTCTCTATCGAAGATCTTTATGTCTAATTCGATCTCAAGCTTCTGAATCATCGCACTGAGTGTAGGTTGTGAAACACCACATTCTTCAGATGCTTTGACAAAGTGTCTATGACGATCTAGAGCGACTATGTATTCTAGTTGTTGTATAACCATTGTTGTTGTATAGATAATGTCTATATGCTTATAGAGTTTGTCTGTTTGATTGCTATTGTATTGAAATTTATCTTTGCATCGTAAATATATGAAAGATATGAAAACAAAGATAGGCCCTTTCTTGAAAAATAACCTTTTTACTATTATTGGTGTTATAATAGGGTTGTTAGGTGGTTATTTATATTGGTACTTCGTTGGATGTAACAGTGACACATGTCCCATTACCTCATCTCCAATTAATAGCTCTTTATGGGGGGGCTCTATGGGGGGCTTATTGTTTAGTATGTTTAATAAAAAAACACGATGAGATGAAGCAATTGTTAGGGAATTGGGGTTTTGTGAGAATGCTACGAATAGTTATGTCTATAGTAATAATAGTTTCAGGAGTAAGCGAAAATAACTATATGATTATACTTTTAGGATTATTGTTTGCGATACAAGCTCTCTTAAATACTTCATGTTGTAGACCAAGCGTGTCTGATCAAAATAGTAAATCAAAATTAGGATATATCTATAAGAATCAGATTAAGAATTACACTCCAAAATGATTATATTAAAAGTATGAGTAAGATATTGTTGCCACTATTAGTTCTAATGTTGTCTACTTCTTGTAGCAACAATGAAGGTAATAAAAAAGAGTCAGAGAATATAAATTTAAATACAAGTAATATGAAAACTATTGAATTGACAAAAGCAGATTTTATTAGTAAAGTAGCAAATTATGAGACTTCACCAACAGAATGGAAATACCTTGGTGATAAACCTGCTTTGATTGACTTTTATGCTAGTTGGTGTGGTCCGTGTAAGGTAATAGCTCCTATACTTGAGGAGTTAGCAAGAGAGTATGGGGATTCGATCCATATATATAAGATTAACACGGAAAATGAAGAGGAGCTAGCTTCTGTATTTGGAATTAGAAGCATCCCTTCGTTATTGTTTGTTCCTATGGGTGAACAGCCTCAAATGGCTCAAGGTGCTATGTCTAAGTCTGATCTGAAGAAAGCTATAGATAACGTGCTTCTGAAGAAATAATACTACTTTGTTTTAGTTGATCAAAATTAAGTAGTATTGCACGTAATCAATAAATATATACCCACATGAAAAACAGATTCAAATTATTAATTAAGTCTCTAGTTGTTACAAGCTTATTAGTAGCTACAGCAACTACTTGTTATTCACAAGTAGATAATTGTTTAGTAGAAGTTCATTCAGATAAGCATAATGAGCTAATTTTATCTCATCACTTTGATAAGTCAAAAGCTTTTTCAGCCATGGATTTTCAAGCACAATCTTATTTTCTGGATAGCTTTCAGTATAATGAAGTTGGTGAGGTTATTTCCTTTCATTTAGATCAAGAGTCTAATAATTTAAGTGATAACCAATTTAGTGAACTAATTTGCCTAACTGTTAAATCAGATGTGATTCAATTAATTGATGAAGCAACTAAGAGAAATATTCGTTACAACACGGGGCCATCTGTTAATCCAGGAACGGGTAATCCGCCATTAACGTATAAAAACAAAAGGAATAATAATGTAGGTGGTTGTGATTATCATAAAGGAAGTATATGCGTAATACGTTGGTAATATTGTTTCTATTCTCTATTTCAGTTAATACTTTCTCTAATAGAAGAATCCAATTTGAAGATAAAAGAGTTGTATTAGTGACATCTGTAGAGTGTGGATATTGTATTACTAATATTGCTTTCTATAACCAATTGTCAGAAGAGTATAAAGATCAAGTTCAGATGGTTGCTCTTTCGGAGAGTACATCAAAGAAGATTAATAATTTGCCTATGATGTATCCAGATAGAGAAGTTGTGTTGAAAAATTGGATTGTTGTCCCCAATGTAAGAAAGCTATATATGAAATTGATTGAATATGAGACATTCCCTCAATTGATTTTCATTAATAATGGTGACCGTTTTGTGGGTACTATTGAATCGGTTAAAAATGAGATTAGGACTCAACTTCCACTGTTTATAAAAGAGTAATATAGATCTTAAAAGGAAATAGAGTCTTATATATACAATAATAGCAGAGCTTATAAGCTCTGCTATTATTGTATATGGTAGTATATAATTACTTTTTCAATGAAGCGATGCTCTCTTGTAGAGAGTTGATCTTGCTTTCAGCGTCAGATTGTTTTTTGCGTTCTGCTTCAACAACTGCAGCAGGAGCACCACCAACGAACTTCTCGTTTGATAGTTTAGCCGTAACTGACTTCAAGAAACCTTGGTAGTACTTAAGTTCGCCTTCTAGCTTGTTTAGCTCCTCTTCTACATTTAGCATAGATCCTAGAGGTACCGCATATTCGGTTGTTCCAACAAGGAACGATACAGCTGTTGCCTCTTTCTCTGTAGCCTTCTCAAGCGAAGATAGATTACACATCTTAGTAATTACAGAGTTGTAGGTCTCGTTGTGATTACCCATAACTTGAAGAGTAAGTTGCTCCTTGTTTGGTATATTCTTCTGAAGACGGACTGTGCGTACTCCAGCGATGATCTCCTTAACAGAGTCGAAGTCTGAGATTATCTGAGCGTCAAATGATTCAGCATTAGGCATCATTTGAGTCATTATACTCTCGTTTTCAGCCCTCTCTGTGATTGCTTGCCATAGCTCTTCAGTGATGAAAGGCATGAATGGGTGAAGCAATCTAAGCAGTTGGTCGAAGAATCCAAGTGTAGCCTCATATGTATCAGCATCTATAGGTTGCTGATATCCTGGTTTAACCATCTCTAGGTACCATGAAGAGAATTCATCCCAGAATAGTTTGTAAACCTCCATAAGAGCTTCTGATAGTCTATACTTGTCGAATGAATCGTTCATTACATCAATAGTACGGCTCATTAGTGCGTCAAACCATTTGATAGCTGAAGCAGCAGCCTCAGGTTGTGAGATGGTATTGTCCACTTGCCATCCTTTTACAAGGCGGAATGCGTTCCAGATCTTGTTATTGAAGTTACGTCCTTGCTCACAAAGAGTGTCATCGAATAGGATGTCATTACCCGCAGGAGCTGCAAGCATTAATCCCATACGAACACCATCAGCACCATAGTCGCGTATTAGCTCAAGTGGTTCTGGCGAGTTACCAAGAGATTTGGACATCTTACGTCCTTGTTTGTCACGAACAATACCTGTTAGGTAGACGTTCTTGAAAGGCATCTCTCCTTTATATTCATACCCAGCCATAATCATACGAGCTACCCAGAAGAAAAGGATGTCAGGACCTGTTACTAGGTCACAAGTAGGGTAGTAGTAGTTGATCTCTTCGTTATCTTTGTCTGTTATATCACCAAAAACAGAGATAGGCCATAACCAAGAAGAGAACCAAGTATCAAGACAGTCTTCATCTTGACGAAGGTCGCTAAATTGAAGATCTGGATTGCCACTTTTTGCTCTTGCTGCCTCTACAGCCTCCTCTTCACTAAGTGCCACAATATATCCCCCTTGTGGTAGGTAGTATGCTGGGATACGATGCCCCCACCATAGTTGTCTAGAGATACACCAATCTTTGATGTTCTCCATCCAGTGGCGGTATGTGTTTTTGAATTTAGCAGGAACCAGCTTGATGTGATCTTCCATAACGGCCTCTAGAGCAGGTTTTGCTAAACCTTCCATGTTAAGGAACCACTGCATTGATAGTTTTGGTTCGATAACCGCATTTGTTCTCTCAGAACATCCAACCTTATTTGTATAAGGCTCGACTTTCTCCATCAACTCAGCATCTGTTAGATCTTTCTCAATTTGAGTTCTAACATCAAAACGATCCATACCAACGTATAGTCCTACTTTGTCATTTATTGTTCCGTTGTCGTTAAAGATATCTATTGTCTCTAGGTTGAACTTCTCACCTAGCATATAGTCATTAACGTCGTGTGCAGGGGTAACCTTCAAGCATCCAGTACCAAACTCTACGTCTACATACTCATCCATAATGATAGGTACAGCACGGTTAACAAGAGGGACGATAACCTTCTTGCCTTTCAACCAGCTGTATCTCTCGTCATTTGGATTAACACATACGGCGCTATCTCCTAGGATTGTCTCAGGTCTTGTTGTTGCTACAACGATATATTTATCCTCCTCACCCTCTACTTTGTAGCGGAGGTGGTACAATTTGCTATTTACCTCTTTGTATATTACCTCTTCGTCTGAAAGAGCGGTAAGGGCTTGAGGGTCCCAGTTAACCATGCGGACACCTCTATATATAAGTCCTTTGTTGAAGAGATCAACAAAAACTTTTAGGACGCTCTCCGAACGAGTCTCATCCATAGTGAAGCATGTACGCTCCCAGTCGCAAGATGCACCAAGCTTCTTAAGCTGTTCAAGGATAAGTCCTCCGTGTTTGTGAGTCCAATCCCAAGCGTGTGTGAGGAACTCTTCGCGTGTGAGGTCACTTTTCTTGATACCCTCTGATGCTAGTTTATTTACAACTTTAGCTTCTGTAGCTATAGATGCGTGGTCTGTTCCTGGTACCCAACAAGCATTTTTACCCAACATGCGAGCACGGCGGATAAGGATGTCTTGTATAGTATTGTTTAGCATATGTCCCATGTGAAGAACTCCAGTAACGTTAGGAGGTGGGATAACTATCGTGTATGGCTCGCGCTCATCAGGGGTAGAGCGAAAAAGGCCATTTTGCATCCAATACTCGTACCACTTATCTTCAACCTCTGAGGGATTGTATTTACTTGCTAATTCCATGAATAGTATAACTGCTTTATTATTAATCTAATATTTTTGCTATATAGTTTGTTAGAATGCTTATAGCCACGTGGTTGTGTCCGCCTTGTGGTATAATAATATCTGCAAACTGCTTTGTTGGCTCTATATGTTGCATATGCATAGGCTTAAGTACCTCTTGATACCTCTCTATCACTTTGCCAACTGTTCTGCCACGCTCAACGATGTCGCGGTTTATCACTCTGATTAGTCTATCATCACCGTCAGCATCCACAAACACCTTTATATTCATCATGTCACGTAGCTCAGGAGAGGTTAGAGCTAATATGCCTTCAACGATAACAACTTTTCTTGGCTCTGTAGGTATAGTATCGGCATTTCTAGTACACGTGGTATATGTATATGTTGGTTGCTCGATGGACTCACCTCTTTTTAGCTGTTTGAGATGCTCGATAAGGAGTTCCCATTCAATAGCTGCTGGTTCGTCGAAGTTAGTCTCAAGGCGCTCATTTAGGGGTAGATGACCCAAGTCGCGATAGTAGTTGTCTTGTGAAAGGACCACTACAGAGTTTTCTGGAAAACTTTGAATCACTTTGCGGACAACTGTTGTTTTGCCCGAACCGGTTCCCCCGGCAATGCCAATGACGATCATATGTTATATCTCTTATACAGTTAAGCGTTTAAAATCTTACAAATGTAGTAACTTTTTTCGGATAGATAGCCAGAAGGTAGTAGAGGCTAACATTATTTTACTCTATTTCTTGGTATGATCTCCTGCAAAACTCCCTACGTAAACTCTCAAGATCTTTGGGATCACCAACTACCCACAGAAGATCACCTTCTATAAGTTTGAGGTCTTGGGTGATAGATATAGCCTGTTGAGATCCTTCTCGCTCTATAGCTACGAGCATAGAGTTAAACCTCTCACTAATGCCAGACTCAGCAATTGTTTTACTCCAAAGGTTAGAGCATGGTTCTACAACGAATTGCTCAAGTGTCACTTCACGGTGGATGAAATTATCGGTATTATCTTTTGTTGCTGAATGCTTGTCCTCCACTATATCTCCGAAAGCTCTAAGCTGGGGGGTAGTTCCAACAACCGTTACTATATCGAAGGGGAATAGTTGGTCTTTGGCACCAGGGATGTTTATTCTTTTATCACCTCGCAGTATGCTTACGATACTAACTCCAAACTTCTCTCTAAACTTGGCTTTGTATAGAAATATACCAGAGTATGGGAAGCTTTGTGAGACAGTGAAATGTGTCGTCATCAGATCAAGAGCGATGTTTTTAAACTCCTTTTTACCGTGATTCTCTTTTACTGCTAGATTGAATGTAATGATCTGCTCCATATGTATTAGAGCTCTTCTTAGTGGGCTGAAAAATAGAATAACAACTCCTGTGGTTACGATTGCGGCCAAGAAAAACGCAATTTTAAAGGTATATATATGCATGAAGAGTGCAGCCATAAAGCTTATGGCTATCGTTATCCGAAGTAGTTGAAGAGCAATAAGTTTGCCGTGATTGAATCTCGAGTCGTCCCAAAGCTCTTTGAAGTAATCCGTGTTGGCTTGTCTGAATGACAATTCCCATAGAAGAGGAGTAGACAATAGCATGGTGGTGGTTAATAGTATCAAATTGGCATAGAAACCGCTGAAGTAAATCTCTATGATTGGTTCTACATATCTTGTAGCACCTATGTATATGCCTGTCAGAAGAATAGTGAATATAGCAACTTGTTTGAAGTAGCTTCTGAGATATTTATGCCAAAGAGGACGATTGTTCATAGCAGTGTTAGAAGAGCCATAGCGGAAAAGAAATAGGCGAACTCTCTCAGGGAGTCTGCTCTCTATAGCCACGAATGTGGGCTCAGCTAGTCGCATTAGATAGGGTAGAGTGAATGTTGTAATAATAGATACAGCCACTGCTATTGGGTAAAGGAAATCGCTAGTGACCTTAAGTTGTTGCCCTAGTGAAGCAATGATGAAAGCAAATTCACCTATCATAGCAAGGCTGAATCCAGCTTGTATGGAGCGTTTTAGTGTCTGACCTGATAGTAGTATTCCTGATGAGGCAATAATAATCATACCTAAAATAACAACCAAAGAGATAGAGATGATTGGTGTGAAGTGTTCAACTAAAACCTCTGGCTTTACCATCATGCCAACGGAGACAAAGAATACAGCACCGAAGAGATCTTTAAGAGGCTTAGTTACCTTCTCTATTGATTCGGCCTCTATGGTCTCTGCTAATATTGACCCCATGATAAATGCTCCCAAAGCTGATGAAAGCCCAACACTATTCGCTAATACTACCATTCCGAAACATAAAGCAAGTGCAACAATAAGTAACACTTCGTTATTTAGATGTTTATGAAATTTTCTTAGCATAGTTGGGATTAGGTAGATACCCACAAGGAACCAAACTAATAAGAAAAATAGCATTTTGAAGAGGCTTCCACCTACTACACTTCCCTCTATTGAACGTTGAATTGCGAAGGTGGGTAGAAGTACCATTAGTAGTATGGCGAATAGATCTTGGACTATAAGTGTTCCCAACACTATTGTAGAAAACTTTTTTAGAAGTAAGCCTTTGTCTTCGAATGTTTTATAAATGACTATTGTGGATGGGAAGCATAGCATACATCCCAAGAAGAATGAATCAATATCGCTCCATCCTAGTAGCTTTCCTGTGGTGTATCCTAAGAGGGTCATTCCTGAAATAAGCACCGTTGATGCTATTGCAACAGAGCTACCAACTCTTATTAGTTTTTTGAAACTGAATTCAAGACCAAGAGTGAAGAGTAGAAATATTATTCCTATCTCGGCCCATACAGCAATACTGCTCTCCTCTTGCACCGAGGGGAAAAAATCGAAGTTGCTGCCAGCCAAGATTCCAGCTAGTATATATCCAAGCATTACTGGTTGCTTCAACCATTTAAAAAGGAGAGATATCCCTCCAGCAAGAAGAAGAATTAATGCTAGGTCGCTTATAAGTGGTTCTATATGATTCATAATTCATCTTTTTGTTAAATATACATGAAAGATGCAAAGGTAATAAGTTGGCTTATATATTTGTTTACTTTTGCCACCTCAAATTAGGTAACAATGAAATATTTTACAAACGCTCGGTTGGGTCAATTTATGAATTGGCTTGTAGCAGCACTACTTCTGGGTCCATCTTCGTTATGGGCTCAAGCACCTGCAGATTATTATGATCTTGTTGAAGGAAAAAGCAACAAGGAGTTGAAAACAGCACTTTATACTATTATTAAGGAGGGAACAAGGCTTTCATACGGTAGTGGTAGTGGTGCTACATGGAGTGGATTTGAGAAGAGTGACCTGCACCCTGAGGGGTACGTATGGGATATGTATTCTCTAAACAAACGATACTTCCCAGGTAGCGGAAAAGCACCAGGTGGAATGAACATTGAGCATAGTGTAGCTAAGAGCTGGTGGGGTGGTACAAATAATGATGCGTACAAGGATCTATATCACTTGAACCCTTCCGATATTGATGCTAACTCAAGAAGAAGTAATTATCCATTGGGAATTGTTTCTAATCCATCGTGGGATAATGGAGCAATCAAGGTTGGTAAAAATAGTTTCGGTACTGAGTACAGTGATAATGCCTTTGAGCCTCTTGATGAGTACAAAGGTGATTTTGCCAGAGCTTATTTATATATGTTCACTTGTTATGAGAATTATAGTTGGACAGGCACCCAGGCCCCAACGATGATTGTAAAAGGAGAAACTTGGCCCATGCTTCGTCCTTGGGCTAAAGACCTTTTAGTTCAATGGACTCGTCAAGATCCAGTGAGTGAAAAAGAGATCAACCGTGCAGAGGAGATCTATAAGTTGCAGAAGAATAGAAATCCATATATTGACTATCCTGAGTTGATAGAGTATCTTTGGGGTAACATGGTGGGGCAGCCATTCACATTGAATTCTTCTGCGCCTGCTATAACCTCGCCAACATACAACAGTACAATTTCTATGCCTGAGGTACACTGGACATCTACATCTCAAATCATGATGGAGATTAAGGGTCGAAACCTAGAAGGTGGAAATATCAATATTAGTGTTACAGGTGAGGCAGCAGCTAGATTTATTGTAACACCTCAGACTTTGACAGCTGATCAAGTGAATAGTGGTGTTCAGATTCAAGTGATCTACACTCCAATTATTGCGGGTAGTGAATCAGTGACTCTTACAATTTCAGGTGCAAACATCGAGAGAGATGTTGTTGTTACGCTCATTGGTAGTGCAACTGATAACTTCTCGGCACTTCCGGCAACAGAGGTTAAGTCAACTAGCTTTGTGGCTAACTGGACACCTTCTTCATTAGCTACTGATTATGAGGTTTCTCTTTACAAGAAGGTAGTTGAGGTAGGAAACGGTCTGACTGTTTTAGCTGATGAGGATTTCTCAAGCTTCCCTCAAGGATGGGAAGAGTCAGGTTATACAGAGGTTAAAGATGGTATGATTCGTTTGGCTTCGGGTAGTAACCCAGGTATTTTAACTTCTCCTATCTATGATTTAACTTCACCATCAGTGATTACGATCAAAGCAAAAAAATATGGATCTGATTCAGATGCTAGAATATTTGTTGATGTAGATGGTGAACTTGTTGGTGAATTCTTGACTGGTAGTGCAGAGGAAACCTTTGTACTTGAGATACCATCGCAGACAAAAGAGTCTACTATTGAGATATATGCTGCTAAAAATAAGAGAGTATATATCAATGAGCTTAAAATAGAGACTGGTGGTGACAAGGTTACTTATCCTATGGTTGAGGGTTATCCTCGTAGAGCTGGAAAAACAACTAATATGTTGATCTCGGATTTAGATGCAGAGACAATATATTATTACACAGTTACTACTGTGGCTGCAGATCCAGTTATCTCATCACCTATGACGGTAACGACTCAAACAGCTACCTCTACACCATCGGATGTCATCTCTCAAATTAAAGTTTGGGCTGGTAATGGTCAGATCTTTGCTGAGGCACTTCCTCAGGGGTCAACCATAAGCATATATGATCTAACTGGTGTTATCGTAAAACAGAGAATTGATTGTGCTCCATTTGAGCAGATCACTCTTTCGAGAAAAGGTCTCTATATTGTTGAGGTAAAAAGTAATGAAGGTCGAAAAGTAGCTAAGGTTACTCTATAATTAGATCTCTAAAAAAGGATAAAGGGAGAGCACTTACTCTGTATGTGTTGTCCCTTTATCCTTTTTAAGTTATCTTTGTCAGAATTAGAACAAACAGAATACATACTATATGCAATACGACTTAATAACCATTATAGGGCCCACTGCCTCAGGAAAGACTCCCTTTGGAGCTGCTTTGGCTGCAAAGCTAGGTAGTGAAATCATTAGTGGAGATTCCCGCCAAGTATATCGTAGAATGGATATTGGTACGGGTAAGGATCTAGCTGACTATGTGGTAGAGGGAAAGCAGGTGAAGCATCATCTAATAGATATATGTGAGCCTGGAACAAAATATAATCTATTTGAATTTCAACATGATTTTCATAATGCATACTCCCAGATAAAGTCAAAAGGGATGATGCCCATCCTATGTGGAGGGACAGGTATGTACATAGAGTCTGTGTTGAAAGGATATAAATTATTGGCTGTTCCTGAGAATAGAGAACTTAGAGATAGACTAGCTAATAGATCTCTTGAAGAGCTAACAGAAATACTTAGGGGTTATAAGAACCTTCATAATAGTACGGATGTTGATACTGCAAAAAGAGCAATTAGGGCTATTGAGATAGAGGAGTACTACCTCACTGATAATGCGCAAGCAAATGAGTTTGCTCCTTTAAATAGTCTTATTATTGGTGTAGACATAGATAGAGATCTTAGGAGAGAGAAGATAACTAGACGACTAGATAGTCGCATTGAGGAGGGAATGGTGGATGAGGTGAGAGCTCTTATGGCAGAGGGCATACCTGCCGAGGATCTTATCTACTATGGATTAGAATACAAATTCATTACTCAACATATCATAGGTGAATTGTCTCTTAAGCAGATGAGAGACTCTCTCGAGAGAGCTATTCATCAATTTGCTAAGAGACAGATGACTTGGTTTAGAGGTATGGAGAGAAGAGGATTTAATATAAACTGGATCGATGCTAGCATCCCAACAGCGGAGAAGATAGAGGTAGTAGAGGAGCTTTTAAATATTAAACCATAACTATATGAGAAGATTAATCGTTTTAACGTTTGGAGTAGTTATTGCTTTTGCATCACTTTTTGCAAAGGGGAAATCAAAAGAGGTAACCATAAACTTGCTTCAGACCTCAGACATTCATGGAAATTACTATCCGTATGACTTCATTACTGACAAACCAGGTCCTGCAAGTTTGTCTAGAGTTGCTTCATTTGTTAAAAAGCAGCGACAAGCTTATGGAGAAGAGAGTGTATTGTTACTAGATGGAGGTGATATACTCCAGGGACAACCATCTGCATACTACTACAATTTTATGGATAGCACATCAACACACATATGTGCCGCCTTCTTGAATTTTATGAAGTATGATGCAATGACCCTAGGGAATCATGATATTGAGGCTGGCGCTTCAGTATACAATCGTTTCATTGATGATTGTAACTTTCCTGTACTAGCCGCAAACATTGTAAAAAGGGCAGATAGCTCTAATTTTGCTAAACCATATGCTGTATATAACCTAAATGGAGTAAAGGTTGCTGTTTTAGGACTTATCACTCCTGCTATTCCAGCGTGGTTGCCTGAGACTCTTTGGAAAGGTCTTCATTTTGAGGATATGCAGAAGACAGCTCAGACGTGGGTGCCATATATCCTTTCAAAAGAGAAGCCTGACCTTATGGTTGGTCTGTTTCATGCAGGACAAGATGCTCATGTGATGTCGGGCAAATTCAACGAGAATGCATCACTAACCATAGCGCAAGAAGTGCCTGGGTTTGATGTTGTGATGATGGGACATGATCACAAGAGTGATAACCGCAAAGTGAAAAATGTAGAAGGAAAAGAGGTGTTGATCATCAATCCTTCAAACGCAGGAAAGTATGTCTCTTCTGTAGAGATTAAGTTCTCATCTATTAAGGGAAAGAAGAGTATTCTCTCGCTTAATAGTGAACTAGTAGAGATGAGTGCTTACGAACCAGACAAAGAGATTCTAGAGATGTTTGAGCCTCAATTCAAGATAGTTAAAGAGTTCGTAAATCAAAAAGTAGGCTCTTTCACTCAAAGGATAGATGCTCGCCCTTCATTTTTTGGACCATCAGCCTTTATTGATCTTATTCACGAACTTCAACTAGAGTTGACTGGAGCAGATATCTCACTTACGGCACCACTATCTATAAATGCAGTTATTGAGAATGGTCCGATATACGTAAGAGATATGTTCAACCTTTATAAGTATGAGAACATGCTTTATACCATGTCACTCTCTGGTAGAGAGATCAAAGGGTTGTTGGAGATGTCGTACGCTAATTGGACAAATCAGATGAAGAGTGTGGACGATCATCTTTTGCTTCTAAAGAACTCTAACAAAGCAGGGCATGAGAGAGCTATCTTCAAAAATATGTTCTTCAACTTTGACTCGGCTGCAGGTATAATATATACAGTTGACGTTACAAAACCAGCTGGAGAGAAGATCATGATAGCCTCAATGGCTGACGGTAAGCCTTTCGATCTTGATATGAGATACAAAGTAGCAGTAAACTCATACAGAGGTAATGGAGGGGGAGAACTTCTAACTAAGGGTTCGGGTATTCCTCAGGATGAACTTGAGGAGCGAATTATTGATGCTACAGACAAGGATCTTAGATACTATCTAATGCAATATATTGAGAGCAAAGGGGAGATTGAACCAAAATCTCTAAACCAATGGAAGTTTGTTCCTGAGGAGTGGACTAAGCCTGCTGCTGAGAGAGACTTCAATCTGATATTTGGAGATAGATAGTGAGAATATGATGATAATATAGCTTGACTAACTAACTAGAATGAACGAATTAAAGATAACAGATATCACTGTTGAGAATTTCAGAGGCATAGAGCGCATAGAGTGTTCTTTAGATCCAAACATTAATGTCATTATTGGCGAGAATGGGACAGGTAAAAGCTCATTGCTTGACTCTGTAGCCATTGTGATGAGCTGGTTTACTGCTCGAGCAAAATCTACTAGAAATGCAGGTTTGCTTATACAGCCAGAGGAGATAACTAATGGGAGAGGAGGTTCTACAATTGAGGCTAACTTCTCAAAAGGAGCAGGAGTTAAGAGTAGGTTCGCTATTAGTAGGAAGAGACCAGGTGTTAATCTAAAAGAGAATATATTCTTCGAAGATGTCACTCGCCTAGGTCTTGAGCTTAGCTCTAATTTTGCTATGAAAGATCCGGGTGTATCCCTACCTCTATTTGCTTACTATCCAGTGAATAGAATGTTAGAGGAGGTGCCAATACGTGTTAAGCCAAATTTGTCTTTCCCTCAGATGGAGCTATATGCAGATCTTAACTTAACGGCTAGTGTCAGTCTAAAGCGCTTCTTTGAGTGGCTGCGTTGGAGAACAGACCAAGGGGTAAAGGGTGATACTCACATAGCTGCTCTGCAGAGAGCGATTGAATCCTTCATGCCAGGTTACTCTAATCTTACTTATCAGCGTAATCCTCTTAGATTGACAATTGATAAGCAGGGTAATACCTTGCGTGTGGATCAATTATCTCACGGTGAGAAGATTTTTTTATCTTTAATTGGGGATATCGTTCGTCGTCTATCTATATTAAACCCTTCGCACCCGAATCCTCTAAATTGTTCGGGTATAATCTTGATTGATGAGGTGGATATGCATCTACATCCAAATTGGCAAGCTCTAATTGCTAAGAAGATGATTGAGGTATTTCCGAATTGTCAGTTCTTCATGACAACTTGTTCTAGTCATATATCATCAGGACTTGACGCATCGATGATTATCAATATGGGAAGTATTCTAGAGGTTGCTAATACGCCAGATATAGACGCTGTAGTTGATGTAGTATCTTCAAGTGTTGATCCAATTACTGTTGATATGATAGAGTCTCATGAGGAGGCAGTAGTTGAAAAATCTCTAGTAGTAGAAGAGTTTATTGCTGAGCCTACTCCAAAGAAGAGAGTTACAGTTAAGAAAGCTCCTGCTAAGAAAGCTCCTCAGAAGGGTACGGCTAAGAAGAGTGAAACAAAGAAGAGGGGTACCACTAAGAGTGTGTCAAAAACTAAATCAGGTGAGACAAAGTAAGAGTTAAAGCTAAAATATTCAGTAGTATTGATGTTGATTGAAACTCTTTGATAAATAGACTAAAAGGGCTGAATCCTCTAAAGGAATCAGCCCTTTTAGTCTATTTGTGGTTCTGATAACTGATGTATTAACATCTAGGGTAACAATCAATTTGCCAGATTGCCTATATATTGCTTGTTGTTAGCTCTTATAGATAAGAATATACTATATTAAGAATAGATTGTATGAGTGTTGTGTTTTGCATAATGAGTTTTATTAAATTATGAGAGCTTACTATTATTAATTCAATCTGTTATTGCTAAATGTGTCTCAACTTTAAATCGCCTATTTAGAACTTTTGATGGGTTGGGATGTTCTGTTTTCATATTGTTGCTGTACACTGAATTCAACCACTCTCATTTTATTACTACTAGTTTTGGTAGGGATTGGATAGTAGAATAACCTACAATATATAGGTATTCCTAAGAGTCATAGAATGTACGGTGCTATAATTATTTGCAATAAAATTAATATTAGAAGCTTATGGGACACAATCATAATCATTCTCACAATAGTGATTCGGAGAAGAATCTTTCAATTGTGTTTTTTTTGAATTCACTTTTCGTAATAGTTGAGTTGGTCGGTGGTATAATGACCAACAGTATTGCTATTCTTTCAGATGCGTTGCATGACTTTGGAGATTCACTTTCGTTGGCACTAGCATGGTTCTTACAACGAAAATCAAAGAGTGAGAGAGATGAGAAATACTCCTATGGATATAAGCGTTTCTCTTTACTTGGTTCTGTCTTTCTATCGGGAGTATTGACCGTCAGTTCTTTGTTTGTAATTGTTGAGGCTGTTAAACGTGTCATTACCCCTGCCGAAGTTAGTGCACAAGGGATGTTGTGGTTCGCTATTTTTGGTATTATTATTAATGGAGCAGCTGCATTTAGGGTAAAGGGGGGAGCTTCAATTAATGAACGCTCAGTTTATATACATATAATGGAGGATGTTCTGGGTTGGGTTGCCGTACTTATTGTAAGTATTGTAATGATGTTTATTGACGTTCCTATTTTGGATCCAATATTGTCGCTCTGTATTAGTGTTTGGGTTCTTGTTAATGTGTACAAGAATACAAAGGCGACTTTCAGAGTCTTCTTGCAAGCCATACCTGAAGATATAACACCCAATAATCTAAAGGAGGAGATACTTGGTATTAGTGGTATTATATCGATTCACGATATGCATTTATGGAGTCTTGATGGTGAATCTCACGTCATGACATTGCATGTTGTTACTTCTGAGGTAGATATTATGCAGATCAAGGAGAGTGTTTTAGAGATTGCTCAAGAGTATAATATTACACACTCTACCATAGAGTTTGAGGCTCCAGGCTCAAAGTGCTTGACCTCTTGTGGTGATTAATTTCTATTGCTGTTCTGGTGTAGATGAGAGCTGTAATTGACTATATTGTCTATTATGGCTCTTATTTTTTGTGTTAGTTCTCAAATTCATCAATGTTGTAAATCTATACTATTGAACTTTTCATAATGTAATATGATAATCTATCTTGTTCTTTAGATGTAGTTAGGTAGTCTGTCATTAAGTTTAAAAAATGTGAGCTTAGGGAGTCTATTTAAAAAGTTCCTATCTTTGTAAGATGAAAAATGATGGTGTAATATTGATGGATATTGCAGGGGATGAACATGGGAGTATTCCTATGGTTGAGAGTCGTATAGCTGCTGGCTTTCCTTCTCCATGTCAAGATTATATGGATGGTTCAATTGACTTTAATAAGGAGTTGATTAGGAACCCATCCTCTACTTTTTGTGCCCGTGTATCTGGTAATTCAATGGTTGATGAGGGGATAGATGATGGTGATATATTGGTAGTTGATCGTTCATTGAAGCCCGTTGATGGTAAGATTGTAGTCTCATATATAGATGGTGAGTTTACTCTTAAGCGCTTAAGAATAGATGAGTCTGGTGTGTGGTTACAAGCGGCGAATCAAGCTTACCCTCCTATAAGGATATCCCCAGAGAGTAATTTTCAGGTTTGGGGGATAGTAACCTATATAATTAAGAAGAGATGATAGCTCTGGTTGATTGTAATAACTTCTACTGTTCATGTGAGCGTGTGTTTAATCCTCGTTACGAGGGGCGTCCTGTTATTGTTCTGAGTAATAATGATGGGTGTGTCATAGCGCGATCAAATGAGGCAAAGGCATTGGGTATAGCTATGGGTGAGCCAGCATTTAAGCTAAAAGCGCTAATTGATAAGCATGATGTAGCAGTATTCTCTTCTAACTACACTCTCTATGGAGATATGTCTCGTAGGGTTATGAATATTCTTCTTGGCTTTACGCCAACAGCTGAGGTTTACTCTGTGGATGAAGCTTTTCTCTCTCTCGATGGTTTTGATTTGTATGACTTGTCTGAGTATTCTCAGCATATAAGATCAACTGTTCGTCAGTGGACTGGTATACCCGTATGCGTAGGTGTAGCACCCACGAAGACCTTAGCAAAGTTAGCCAATAGGATAGCAAAGAAGAGGATGGAGATGGAGGGTGTGTATATTCTAGATAGTGAGAGTAAGGTTAGGGATTGTTTAGATGTAACCCTTGTTGAGGATGTCTGGGGTATTGGTCGGCGCTATAGTTCAATGTTGCATAGCTATGGTGTTAGAACAGCTCTAGATTTTGCTCATCTAGATACTAGGTGGGTTAAGAGACAGATGGGGGTTGTTGGTTTACGGATACATAAGGAGTTGAATGGAGAGCGTTGTATAGAAATGACTATTTCAGAACAACGAAAGAAATCTATCACCACAAGTCGTAGTTTTGGTGAGATGATTGATGATCTTTACCCTCTTTCAGATGCAGTCTCAAATTTTGCTGCTAAGTGTGCTTATAAGTTGCGAAAGCAAGGTGGTTGTGCTAGAGAGTTGACCGTTTTTGTTGCAACCAATCCTTTTCGTCAAGATCTTCCGCAGTATTATGACTCAAGAATAATTGAGCTACCAGTTGCTACAAGTTCCTCTATAGAGCTTGTGACTTATGCTCGACAACTACTATCAGATATTTATAGAAGTGGCTATAGTTATAAAAAAGCAGGAGTAATATTGAGTAATATTATTCTTAAAGAAGAGGTGCAAGGTTCTCTTTTTGACCCAGTAGATAGGAATAAGCATAATCAATTGATGAAGATCATGGATGGGTGTAATGATTCTATTGGAAGAGAGAAAGTAAGGTTGGCTGCTCAGGGAGAAACTCGTAAGTGGTACTTGAAAAGAGAGCATATCTCAGGTTGCTTCTCTACTCGTTTGGATGAGTCTATAGTGGTGAAGCTCTAGAGGTTCACAATGATATATAAGTTTGCTGAATGTCTTTATAATGACATTCAGCAAACTTTTTTTTTGAGTTATCCCCTAATAATAATTGAGCAATAAATACAGCTAGGGATAAAAATCTTTACTATGAATTATGTATTTCAGTTTTCTTTTAAGAGGGTTAGATAGCAAATAGTGAGTAATGAAAAAGTTTAATGGAGTCAGTGATTCTATTTATATGTACAGCCATAGGAGTAAATCATATCCATTAGTTGAAATTTCACAAAATGGGGATGTCTATAGGGCTTATCGATTCGTCATAATTGAAATGTAGTAAAGTCCATCCATGTACTGTGCCACTAGCTGCTATTGGGTAATAGATGTGTTTATTAGTGTTATTTATGCTAATTTATCTGTATTGTGGCCCATTTGAATTAGTGTAGAAATAAACAATCACGGATTTCCGTGATTGTTTATTTCTATTTAAAGTTATAAAATTTGCAAATTAGGAGGTTTGTATATTCTTAATTCTTACTTTTGCATGTGATGTTTTATTTAAAATATACACATTATCCTTCTAGCCCTGCCTTTATTTGGGCGCTTCTCTTTTCAATTTCAGGACTAAAACCAATCTATATAGTACTCACATTTATGAGAATTGACCAATAAATCTCAAATAAGTATCATTCTATAATTATTTATAATCAAAACTTTAAAAAGTATTCTATGAGCAAAAAATTAGCACTTCTCTTCGTTAGTAGTGCACTTCTCTTCTCGTGTCAAGATCAGAGTGAGAATGAAGGAGTGGGAGGCAGATCGCAAATGCAGCTCTCGGTTAACTATGATGAGTCTGGTTCTGCAAATGAGTTGACAAATGTGTCGGCTTTGTTGTATCAGGGGGACCTCTTAAGTAAGAACTACTCTCGATTGCAAGTTGATAATGAGGGTTATTATGTTATGAAGACCCAGGGGGTAAAAGCGGATAAACTTCTGTTTATTGCAGGGGATCACTCTATTGAGGATAGTGGTGATTGCTTGGCTGATTATTCAAGTGTTAGAAAGTTAGTTACTCCAAAGTCAGATTTTTCTACTACTTATCCTGCTCTTTTTTACACAGCAGAGAGGGCAATATCTTCGGTGGAGAATGTTTCGCTAGAGTTATCACTTAGACGTTCATTGGCTAGATTGGATATACGTAAGCTAACTTATCTTGACGTAGTTATTGATTCATGTGTTATAAATAATCTGGCTACTAGATCATATCTTCTTCCTGGCAATCAAGATCCTATAGGGGATATGACACTAGCCTCTCAGAAGGTTTCGGGATACATCTTTGAAGGTTTCGAATCCTCTATACAAGGTGTAACTTATATGTATGAGTCAGTTGGAGTGTCTCCTGAAGTCTCTATATATGCTAGAGTAGGTGGTGTAAAGAATGTGTTGAGTGTGAAATTGCCAACCACTATAGAGAGGAATATGCGTTATGAGATAGGGATTAATAGCCGTGGGGTTACACTTTTTACTCAGTTAGATATCCTTCCATGGGAAGAGGGTGGAAGTGTGGAGGCTAAGCCTGAGAGTTTTGATGCTAAGATAGATCTTCAGAATAGTGTTCTGTCTCAAGGGGTTAGAGTTAGCTCAACGCTTGATACTGTGTTTGTTCCGGCTGGATTTAGTGGTGATTTTATCTTGTCTTTAGATGTTCCTGTCGAGACTCAAGTAAAGTTAGAGAGTGTAGATTTGGGTCTTCTCTCAATTGAGTCAAACCAAGAGGGTTATCTAGAGAATCAGTACCAATTATCTTTCAGGAAGAGCGATATGGATAAGTCTCTCATTACTGCAAAGCTATTTGTGAAATCAAAATCTGAGACACAATTCTATGATCGTCATATTATAGTTGTAAGAGAGGCCTATCGTACAAGGTTTCAAGGATTGCAGGCTTCTGTTTCTGAGAATAGAGTGAATTACGAGTCATATGTTGATGGGGATTTATTTGTAATGAACTCTGACTGGGATATCTCATCGATTAATACATACTCACTTGATGATCAATTTAACTGGATTAGAGTGGATCAGTCAAGTGGTGTTAATCTCGTTGAGGGTGCATTCAAGCCAAATGATCTTGAGGCTAGAGGCGAGATTCAAGCATCTATGTTGGTTGTAAATTATTCTGATGGCCAAGAGGAGGTTTTTGAGATCGCAAGAAGACGCTATTCTTTGCCAGTGCTTAAGGTGGGACGTTTCTATTGGTCTAAGTACAATATGAGAGGTAACTCTAAGTTGTATGTTGACCAGATTGGTTTTGATCAAGATAGGGATGATTTGTGGAACTATCTTAAGGAGTGTTCGCACGAGGAGTATGAGTATTACGCAGGTGCTGCATATAAAGGGGTGAGTACAGAGGGGCTGTATTTAAAAAACCATCAGGGTAAACTATTGTATGAAAACTACTCTTTAATACCAAATGGTCATATAAATAATGGAGCAGCAGATGTTCACTGTCCACCTGGTTACCAGATTCCATCAAAAGATCAATTTAATGAGATTGTGGCAACTGGGGTGTCCCTGACTCTGCCGCAAAATGGTGGGATAAATCACTATTCAACTCAAATAGGGAGTCGCTATAGACTTGAGAGGCATCTTAGGGATTCTGTTGTTGTAGATGGTTTGCCAATATATAAACCAGCTCACATAATGATTACTGATATTAACAATGGAGAATCTATGTTGTTCACTGGCTTAGGTCATCAGGAGACAGCATCTAGTTTTGTATCAGGACATTGGGTTAATGGTTTGGTTGAGACTGATGGAATTATGTATTACGGTGTTGTTAATTCAAAAAATGCAATGGCATTGCAGTCTCATAATGACCTAAAGACACGTACTATTAGATGTGTTAAGTCACCAACTAATTTTGTAATAGAGTAAGATCTAATTTCAAGGTGAATAATTTATTAATGATTAAACAAGTATATAAATATATGAAAGCCAGTTTAGCTTTACTCCTAGTAGGAGGTTTGCTCTTGGGTTCTTGCTCTGAAAAAGAGGAGAGCTTAGTGAGAGGTGATTCATCGCTTATGCAACTTAGCATACTTAAAGATGGTACTCCTATATCGCAAGAATTAAATAGTGTCACAGCTCTGCTCTACTCACAGGGTGTTCTCTCTAGGCAGATGGAGGATATGCAAGCCGATGAAGATGGTTACTTTCTTGTATCAACAGAGAAGACTAAAGCAGATAAGTTGATTTTTTTAGCAGGGGACTATTCTCTTCCATTGGGTGAGGACATTGTCGACTATTCAAAGGTGCTGAATGTGACTACCTCAAGTGTAGATTATATAAATAGTTTTCCTTCGCTCTACTATACGGCTGAACGTGAGATAGGATCTTTAAATAGTAATATGCTTGAGATGAGTCTTACTCGTTCGCTAGCTCGTATTGATATTAAGAAGATAACAGAACTTAATGTTGAGATTGATTCGTGTGTGTTAACAAACTTAGCTGATAGATCTTATCTTTTGCCAGGTAATGATGAGTTAGTAGAGAGTATGCAGTATAAGAGGTGTCTCATTGATGGGGCTCATCTATCTCAACTAGGAGGTATACCTCAAGAGCTTTTATATATATATGAGTCAAGAGATAATGCACCAAAAGTCTCTATATATCTAAAGCTTAATGGTGTAAAGAATGTGTTGAGTGTTTCTCTTCCGAGCGTTATCGAAAGAAATAAGAGGTATGAGATTGGCATAAATAGTAATGGTGCTGTTTTGTTTGCTAATTTGAATGTTCTCCCTTGGGAGGTTGGTCAGGATAACGAGGCTGGTAGTGGAGATTCAGGAGTTAAGATAGATGTCGAGAATTCAGAATTTCCTCAAGGTATCTCACTGAATACTAGTGCAGATACTCTATACATAGAACCAGAATTTAATGGGAGTTTTGTTCTGGCTATTGATGCTCCAGAGGATTGTGAGATAAAGATGGAGGATATAAACATTGGCATCGTTGAACTCCCATCTGTTAAGGCAAACTATAAGGGTAATCGTTTTGAGCTCACTCTAGAGTCCAATAAAATTAATAAGCCACAGACTATCTCTACTATTTGGGTTAAGTCTAAATCGGATAATAGAGTGTATGATAAGCATTTAGTTTTGGTTAGAGAACCTTTCCGTACTAGATTTGATGCTATTGGTGTTTCTAGTAATGGTAAGAGGATTGAGTTTGGTAAATATGTTGATGGAGAGTTGGCCAGAGTTAATTCACAATGGGATATCTCTTCGGTATCTACTCGTTCTGCTGATGATCAGTTTAATTGGTTACGTTTGCTTGAATCTCAAGCAGGGTATAACCTAGAGGGAGCATTTAAGCCTAATGATATTGATGCTCATGGTCAAATACAGTCAAGTATTGTCACGGTTAATTATGTTGATGGTCATATCGAGGAGTTTGAGATAAGCAGAAAGCGTAACTCATTACCTGTAATATCCCAGGGTGGTCTTTATTGGGCAAAGTATAACATGAGAGGTAACTCAAATAGTTATGAAGATCAGATAGGATTTGATCGTGATATAGATAGAGAGGAGTTGTATGATTACCTAAAGGAGTGTACTGACGAGGAGTTCGCTTATTATGTAGGTGCTCAATATCGAGGGACAAGTAGAGAAGGACTGTATCTAAAGCAGAATACCCTAAGTGATACTCTCTCTCTTCATTATGAGGGTTACACTTCTATTGCTGATGGTCAGATAAGTAATGGGCCGGCTGATGCACACTGCCCTCCTGGATATAAGATGCCTACAAATGTAGAGTGGGGACATATATTCTATATTGGTGGAGGGATGACTATTCCAGCTTCAGGAAGTACAAATCCATATAATACGACGACCGTATCCCCAGCTTCTTCTAATCCAACAAGCTCTGCAAGTACGGAGAAGAATAGATTTCAGATGCACAGACATACTCGCCCTTCTGTTGTTGTAGATGGTGTTGAAATTAAGGATGTGAGTATCTTCAAGATAACAGATATAAGGTTTTACTCAGGAGAGTCAATGGTTTTCTTAGGATTTGGTAATCAAAGTTCTGCTACAGAGGTCACTTTAGGACAAACGATTTATCCTATATCAACAACTAGCTTTTCTCACTTTGTAATTGATTTCAACAGCAATAGAACATCTTATGGAAACTTAAGTGGATCTGGTGTTCATACGAGAACAATTCGTTGTGTTAAATCACCGACTAATTTTATTATAGATTAAGAAATGATGAAAAATAGATTATTTACAATTAGTTTTCTGTATCTATCCCTATCTATGCTACTTCTAACTTTTGTAGGATGTAGCGATGATTCATCTCAAGATGTATTTGGGGGTAAGCTTAATTTTCAATTAGGTTTTCAGGGGAGTGTTCAGACCAAGAGTACTTCATTTGCTCAGTTAGATGTACGATATAGGATATCAGATAGTCAGGGTAGGATCATCAAGCAGATACAATCAGACTATCATCCAGAGCAATCCACAATTGTTATTGAACCTCTGCCAATAGGAGAATATACTATATATGTATTGGCTTTTGATAAAGAGCTTGAGAAGTGTGGTCTAGAGGTTAATGATGAGATAGGGTCTATTAATGACAAATGGTTCTCCTTTAAAGAAGGTGTAGTTCCTGTTTTATTGCAAGATCAGCTCTACTATGCGAAGAGGGACTTTGAGGTTACTTCAGAAACGTCGTTGCTACAAATGGTTGATCTTAAATATGTACTTGCAGGGGTTGATATTCAGAGACAATCTTCGTCGAGCTATCTGATGAACTCTATGAGGAGGATAGATTTGACTTTCCCTCAGAGTGCAAAATTTTATAATGAGTTCACTTTGAATGGGGAGTATAAAGGTGAGGCTTCGGCATCAAATAGCCAAGCTTCGTTTTTATCCTCAAATGCATACTATATAATGCCACAACTCTCTGAGGAGCCTATCGAGTCAACATTTGTATTATATACTCAGGATCATAGAGGTGAGCAGTATAAGTTGAGCCTTTCGTCTGATATCTCATACAAAGAAGGAGTTAAGCAGAGGGTTTCGTTGAATTTCTCCTCTCATCCTGATGCGAGAGCTGGTATGATTTATGTCACATCTTCATATTATGATCAAGAAGATAGGGGGCTGATATTTCAAGACGATGAGCATCACTCTGTTTATTGTGATGCAAGTCAAAGGTCTTTTAGGATAAATAAGATGCTTCAAGTTACAGGAGGTGAAGATTTGACTATTCACACTCGCTTCTACTCAGCACGTCCAATCTCTTCTGTTTCAATATGGTCATCAGATAAGATGTATGGAGAGCGTGTCTTGTTAGCCTATTATGATTCTATTCCTGCTTTTTGCGATGCTCGCTTTGCTCTTTTAGATACTACTGATAAGCAGCAGTTCGTTTTAGAGTCAAATGCAAAGATTAGCTTATCTAGACAAGAGATAGCAGAGTTGCTTTCTTCTGAGCTTGAAATTGAGTGTGATGACTCTTATTGGAATATGCTACAACAGATTCGTGCGGGCTGGAATGTATATTTCAGTACTTATGGAGCAGACCCTACTCAGCCTAATGGTGGTCCAGCAGGAAACTGGAGAGGTATTAGACCTGTTCACGTGCGTGAAGGAGTAGCTATTATGACAAATATTGCTTACATGATATCTGTTCCTGGTTACCCAGAAGAGCTTGCAACCTATCAGGGTAAACTATGGGGTAATGGTGGAGTAGATGATATCATAGATGTTAGCACTATTATTCCGAAACTGATGTCTCATCAGAATTTCAGAATAGGTTTGTGTGGTGGTGTTTATGGATTAGGTGGTGGAGCAACTCTTGGATTTCACCAAGGAGTGTTTTTGAATCACTATAGAACACCAACATCAACCGCTAATACAATATTCCATGAATTGGGACACTGTATGGGATATAGTCATAGTAGTGCAATGACTTATGGCCCTTGGGGTGCAGAGCTGTCAGCTCCATATTATGTTAATAATGTTCATACATTCCCCATACATAGTTCAGATATATTGAGGTCAAGTGAGAATCCTAATCGCTATTAATAGAATAATTTCTTTTATTTGAGTTGGTAGTATTCAATATTAAAGATAAAACAATAAATGAAACATATAATTGCATTATTAGCATCTGTCTTGGCTCTCTCTAGTTGTTCTCAACTAGACTTTCCTTCGCCAGATGATCAGATGAAACAAGAGTATCAAAAATGTCGTTTTGATGTAAAGCGAGTTTCAAATAGCAATCTTACTATAGATTCTTGCATTGTCTCTACGTTTGGTGGGGATATGCCTCTTCTAGTGATTAAGAGTGAGCTGTTGGCTTTCAATGAAAATGGTAGAAGTGAGGTTTTTGAAATAGTAAATAGTAGAGACTCTCTAGAATTTAATTTCTTTGTTAATGTAGGGGGTAATAATAAGATTATAACATCTCACGTTCCAGGGAGTTTGAATAGAGACAATTTACACACATGGCTACTCTCTGAGGATGAAGATGAGTTGTCGGTGAAACTATCTATTGAACCTTGGGGGAATGGAGGTATTATAGAGGTTCTTCCAGACTCATTTACTTATTCTATAGATGAGGTGAAATCTATTTTACCTTCATTTGTTAGAGTTAGTAGCTCTTTAGATACTATATATGTACCTTCTTGTAAAACAGACCTCTTGTTGGTCTTGGATGCTTCAATTGAAGCAGACTATATGGTTGATGGGAGCGATCTAGATATTTCAAGAGAGTATGGCGACGATTATCTGGGGAATAGCTTCAGGATACGATTCAATCAAAAAGGATTAAAAGAATCGCATAGTAAATCGCTTGTATACTTCATGGAGAGAGGGGGCGAGGAGTTTTCTCAAAAACCGATTGTTATTATACAAGAGGCCTCTCGTCTGGAGATGCTAGTAGATTATTCAGAGGTTGGAGCTGGAGAAATACAATTCTCTGATTATATTGATGGTACACTAGCTAGTGTTAAACCTCAATTTGATGTATTGTCCTATACCATTGACTCAGATAATAAAGAGGATTACCAATGGGTTATTATGCAAAGAAGATCGGGAAGATATAATATCGAGGGAGGTTATAAGCCAAATGATAAAGATGCAAATGGAGATTTGCAAACTAGTTCTATTACTCTAGAGTTTAGTGATGGGGTTCAAGAGTCATTTAGTTTCTCACGAATACGTAGATCACTTCCGGTTGTAAAGTTTGGTGATTTATATTGGAGTAAGTATAACATGCAAGGTGACTCTAAGTCTTTTGAAGATCAGATTAGTTTTGATCAAGATGTTGAAAATTTATGGGGATATTTAAAAGAGTGTGAGGGTGAGGCTTTTGTGCAATATGCGGGTAGTCAATATTGTGGTCTTAATACAAAGGGCTTAGAGCTTGGCGTTAACTCAAAAGGGCGCTTAGAGTATATTGGCTATGCTGATGCTTTCGGTGGTAGTACAATTAACTCAATAGAGACTGATTCTCACTGTCCTAAGGGTTATCAGGTTCCTACCGAAACTCAGATGATCTCTGTAGTTGGGTCTTCAGTTGTTTCTCTTATAGCACTTAAGGCGGGTGAAGAGAGTAGTAGTGGTTATTTGGTGAATAAAGAGAGGTTTACTGTTGATCGTTATCGTCGAAAGGCTATAAGTGCTTTTGATAAAACAATTGATAATACTTATATTATAAGATTGACAAATGCAAAAGGTGAGTCAATGGTGGTTAATGGAGTAGGTTATCAGTCAGAGCCAAATTCGTTTAACCCTGGTTATTGGCTATTGGCAGCAGTTAGTTCGGCTAAGGATCAGGCTGGCTTCAATAATAGCCGAAACAATTTCTATATGCAAGGGCATTCTGCTAAGAAGACCGTCTCAATACGTTGTGTTAAGACTCCTGTAAACTATGTTATAGAGTAGTATATCTAGAGTCTTTTTGATTCAGTAGTAATTAGTTGCTTAAATAGATGTAACACCTCGTAGGAGCTATGGCTAGACCATGGTTTCTGCGAGGTGTTCATTGTTTTTGTAGACTTCATCTTTCGAAAGACTCTAAGCGATGATCTCTTTTTGTAAAATAAAGAGGGCTCAAGGTTAGGACTTGTGTGAATGTTATACTTTTATCTTAGGCTGATATTGCAATGCATAAAAGAGCTAGCTCTAACTTGTAGTAATCTATAATCGAATCAAAAAAGCCCATCTATAAATTCCTTTACAGTTAAATTGCTCACACCATAAAAGTGAGCCATTATATTAACGTCTACACTATATTATAGTTTTTAATAGCGACCTATAAAAAACTCTTAGAGTTTATGGTCAAAACCCTCAGAGTTTACACCCTAAACCCTCAGAGTTTTGACCATTATCGCAGTGCAAAATTGGTGTTATCTAACTGCGTTTTTCGAATTAGGCTGAGGGTTTTGGTTAGTTTGTCAGTGTGCCTTACCATCCTTCAGGCTAAGGTGGCTCATGGTTGAAGCATCCAATGACTTTATAATAACTCCTAAATAGCTAATTGTAAGTAAGGTGAGTTAATAAACTGTGTGATTTAGTAAATCACTGTTAATGAAATGACAAAATCACCACACAGAGTCTTAGTTTTGATGATTTCTATTGCCACATTGCAACACTCATTTATAATCAGAGGTTTAAGGGTTGCAATAGATTGTTGCAATAGGTTGCAATAGGATTCTATTGCAACCCCTATTATTTAGCTTAAAACTCCATGCTATTTATGATATTTGAGCAATTACATAACGGCTAAAAGGGCATAAAGATGATGTTAATGTAAAAATAAGGACATTAAGATGTTAAATACAAGTGGTGTAGATAGAGAATGGTAAATATTTTTGCCTCAGAGTTCAAAATCTATCCTTGTTGTGCCAAATTTACAAAACGGCAAAGTGTTGACAATAGGCAATTCATTAGATCTGTTTCAATTCATTACTTTGAAAGGCTATCTTGTGAGGGCTCTCGTGAAATAATACCAGTTCTCACGATTATACAATCATGAACAATATTAATTGCAGAGCTACTTATGCCTCTGCTTAAATGAGAGATTTTAGAGCTGACTTCTTGGCTAGTTCGAGATGTCAAGTTCTTCTTGTTTAGTCTATGTGAAGTATAGTAGCAGTTGAAGCAAATATTTACTGTTCTCACAAGATTTGAACTTGGCACATTAATTGAATGATCTATTGGAGTGGTTTAATTGTTTAGTATGGTATAGCTTAGTTTGCTTTCGGAAAGCTGAATTGAACAAAATATTTTATGTTGGATAAGGTATGAAAACAAAAAAAGCTTTTAATACATATGTATTAAAAGCTTTTTTGGAATGAAAGTGATCCCGACAGGATTCGAACCTGTGACCCACAGCTTAGAAGGCTGTTGCTCTATCCAGCTGAGCTACGAGACCATCCCTGATTGTGAATGCAAAGGTAGGGATTATTTTTTAATGAGCAAATTTCGGGGAGTATTTTTTTTGATTTTGGTAAAAAAAAGCTCAAATGTTAATTTGATATTTCTATCTTTGTAGTGTGGAATTGTAGTGTGATTTGAATGAAATATACATTTTAAGAATATTATGAATAGAAAATCTGTTATTAGTTCTTTATTGCTGATGCTTGTATTGGGCGCTTCTTCGTGTGGCATCGCAAGAGATGTTCCTCACTTTAATGCCCAAGAGTCTGAAATATTAGCTGTGAGCAACGATATTGCTCAAGATAGCTCTATGTTGGCATTGATTATGCCCTACAAAGAAGCTATGGATAGTGAGATGAATGTAGTCATTGGGAGTTCTGCTTCAACAATGATGACAACTACACCTCAGAGTGATCTGCCTCAGTTTGTTATTAAGGTGATGAAGATAGAGGCGGAATTTATGACCTCTAATAAGATTGATGCTGCTATGATTAATCTAGGGGGGCTTCGTAGTCCTTTGTATAAAGGTAATGTTACGGTTGGTGATATATTTAGTATTTTTCCTTTTGAGAATGAGCTGACAATAGTGGAGCTTAAAGGCAGTGAAGTTAAGGATATTATTAAGGAGATGAATGAGAATAAGAGATTGGCTATTGGTGAAATAGTTAATATTCAAGATTCAACTGTTTACCGTATCGCAACTATAGACTACTTAGCTGATGGGAATGATCGCTCGGGTGCTCTGTCGAAAGCTGTTTCTAGAAAAGACACAGGGGTACTTTTGCGTGATATAATATTATCATATTATCATAGGATTAATCAATCAAAATAAACTGCTTTATAACAATGAGAAAATATATTTTACTTACTATACTTACTGTAGTATTTGCACTTTCTGCTCAAAATGAGGGTAAGTTAGCTATACTACATACTAACGATACGCATAGTCAGATTGAACCTTTTGGTGATAATGCTGGAGAGAGAAGTGGGATGGCTGGTTTGGCTAGACGAGCTACTCTAATCAAAGATCTTAGAGCTGAATACTCGAATGTTTTACTTCTTGATGCAGGTGATTTCTTTCAAGGGACCCCATATTTCAACTTCTTTAATGGTGAGATAGAGGTTAGAGCAATGAACTTACTTGGGTATGATGCTGTAACCTTGGGTAATCATGAGTTTGATAATGGAGTTGAATTTTTAGCTAATGCCCTTCGTGAAGCTAAGTTTGATGTTGTTTGTTCAAACTATGACTTCACTGGTACTCCCCTTGAGATGATTATTAAGCCTTATGTTATTAAACAAGTAGCTGGTCAGAGAATAGGTATAGTGGCTATGAGTATTGATCCTAAAGGATTGATAGCGCCAAATAACGTGAATGGTATTAAATATAATGATCCTTATGAGTCGGTTGAGCAACTAGCTAAAAAATTGCGCCAAGATAAAGGGTGCTCAATGATCATATGTCTTTCGCACATAGGTCATAACTATAAAGGTTCTGCCTCTGATTTGGATTTTGCTAAGCTTTCAACATCTATAGACCTTATTGTGGGTGGGCACTCACATACGTATATTGAAAAAGCGGTTGAGATGACAAATTCAGTTGGAGAACCAATTATTGTAACACAAGCAGGAAGCAAAGGTCAATATGTTGGGAAGCTAGTGTATGAATTTAAATAGTTATATTTCAGGGGTAATCGATAAGGTTACCCCTCTTTTTTTTGACTAACTTTGCTTGCTTATTTGCTAACAATTTAAAATTATGTAGTAATCTCAATCCTTTTTTTTACTTTTGTATTGAGGAGTGTTGATAAGCCTCCATTATAATAGAGTATATAACTTATCAAACAAATAATATTGATATGAAAATTACAGCTGGAAAATTCGTTGCTTGTACTTACGAGCTTAAAGTAGGAGAAGATCAAGAGTTGATGGAAAAAGCAACTACTGAAATGCCTTTGACTTTTGTTTATGGTCTTGGTCAGATGTTGGACTCTTTTGAGTCTAAGCTTTCTGGGCTAGAACTTGGTAGTACTTTTGATTTTGTTATCCCTGCCGATGAAGCTTATGGTCAGTACGACGAGGAGCATATTATGGATCTTCCAAAGGATATGTTTGTTGTTGAAGGTAAATTCGACGAAGAGGTTATCGTTCCTGGAAACATCATTCCTATGATGGGAGCTGATGGTGAGAGATATAATGCACAAGTTGTTGAGGTTAAAGAAGATACTGTATCTCTTGACTTCAATCACCCACTTGCAGGAGAAGATCTTCACTTTGTTGGTGAGGTTATCGAGGTACGTGACGCTACTGCTGAGGAGATTATGCCTCAAAGTAACGGTTGTGGTGGCGGATGCAGCAGCTGCGATTGCTCAGACGAAGATGGAGAAGAGCACGGTTGTGGCAGTGGTTGTAACTGCTAATTCGTACTATGTCATATAAAGTAATCTATCTAAAACCAGGCAAGGAGGAGTCTCTAAAGAGATTCCATCCTTGGATATTCTCTGGTGCTATTGCTCGTGTGGACGAGGGTGTAGAAGAGGGCGATGTGGTTGAGGTAAGAAGCTCTAATAATAGCTTTATTGCTGTTGGTCACTCTCAGATTGGAAGTATCGCGGTTCGTGTACTAACATTTGAGAATGAACTTATTGACTCGGCTTTCTGGATTAAGCGTATCACTATGGCTTTTGATCTTCGTTGCAAGCTTGGTCTTGTCGATGGAGACAATAATAACGCATACCGATTGATTCATGGTGAGGGTGATAACCTCCCGGGACTCATAGTTGATGTTTATGCTGGTACGGCTGTTATTCAGGCACATTCTCCGGGTATGCACGTTGCTCGTATGGATATTATGGAGGCTCTACGAACAGTAATGGGAGATGAGCTTCAAAATGTCTACTACAAATCTGAATCTACACTGCCATTTAAAGCGGATCTTGGTGCTGTTGATGGTTATATCTATGGTGGTGGAGCTTCAACTGTTGCCACTGAGAATGGATTAAAGTTTCATGCAGATTGGCTAAAAGGGCAAAAAACAGGATTCTTTGTTGATCAGAGAGATAATCGTGCTCTACTTGAGCGTTACTCTAAAGGGAAGCGTGTTTTGAACATGTTTTGCTATACAGGAGGATTCTCTTTCTACGCAATGCGTGGTGGCGCTGAGCTTGTTCACTCTGTGGATAGCTCAGGTAAGGCTATTGATTTGACAAACAAGAATGTTGAGCTTAATTATCCAGGGGATAAGCGTCATGAGGCTTTTGCTGTTGATGCATTTAAGTTTTTGGATAATATGGAAGAGGGGGCTTATGATCTTATCATTCTTGACCCTCCTGCATTTGCAAAGCATAAGAATGTGCTTCGTAATGCTCTTCAAGGATATCAGAAGCTTAATGCTAAGGCTTTCAGGAAAATCAAGTCTGGTGGTATTATTTTTACTTTCTCTTGTTCGCAGGTGGTTAGTAAAGAGAACTTCAGACTTGCTGTATTTAGTGCAGCTGCACAATCTGGTCGTCGAGTGCGAATAATTAATCAATTGACGCAGCCTGCGGATCACCCTGTGAATATTTATCATCCAGAGGGTGAATATCTTAAGGGGTTGGTTCTGTACGTTGAATAGTCTATTGTTCAAGCGATATAACAAAAAAGAGAAGAGTAAATATGCAAAACCATATTTACTCTTCTCTTTTTTGTTTATACGTATATCAACTCCTCCATTATAGCATCAGAAAGGAATATTCCATCTCTTGAGAGAGTGATAACCTCATCCGACTCAGATTCAGATACACCCAATCCATATCCCCATTTTAGTTTCCCTGTTTTCAGCCAAGCTTTGCACGTATTGATTGTGTGTTGCTTTAGCTTTTCGCCAAAATTATCTGATATATACTCTATGTTTATCCCTCTTGATGTTCGTAATGAGGTTATTATATAATCATTGTATGATGTCGTTTGGTCTATCGTCTCTTTTTCACAAGCTAGCTCATCACAAGAGATAGAGTTCATGTATGTTTTTATTGAAGATGCATTCCACGATCTTTCTGAGCCATTGTATGAGTGGGATGAGGCCCCAAGTCCTAGGTAGGGGGTACCCTCCCAATAGGATGAGTTGTGTTTTGACTCTCTGTTTGGTAAGGCAAAGTTTGATATCTCGTAATGTCTAAATCCACTTTCTCTCAGAGAGTCTATTAGAAGCTCAAAATATCTTAGGCTTAACTCTTCGTTAGGTTCACTTACAACTCCCTCTTTTAGCCACTTGTAAAGTACTGTTCCCTCTTCGTAAGTTAGGTGGTAGGATGATATGTGTTGTATGTTAAGTCCTACAGCAATCTCGAGAGATTGCCGAAAGATGTCAATATTTTGTCCGGGAAGGCCATACATTAGGTCAATGCTAATATTGTTAAAACCAACTCTTTGGGCTAGTTTTACAGATTCTATTGCTTGTTTGCTATTGTGTCGGCGATTAATCCTTTTGAGTATTTCGTCGTCAAAGCTCTGTATGCCTATACTAAGCCTATTTATACCTATCTCTTTTAAAGAAATAAGGTATTCATATGTGATATCATCTGGATTAAGTTCAAAGGTTATCTCTTGGCAGTTGGAAGTGTCAAAGTTCTCTTTTATACTATCAATAATCAGCCTTACTTGGGATGTTTCTAGCTGAGAAGGCGTTCCTCCTCCAAAATATATTGTACTAATCCTATTGTTGAGGAGGTATTTATTTCTTAGTTTGGCCTCTTTGCAGATAGATTCTACATAGTCTGCTTGGCTCTCTTGGCCAGTGGTGGAGAAGAAGTCACAATAGTGGCATCTCTTCTTGCAAAATGGTATGTGTATGTATATTCCGCTCATAATACAAAAGTAGCCTTTTGCTGCAAGAATGCATTAATTGGCTCTTAATTATTCCATTAATTTATCTATATTTGTCCCATATCGGATCCCTAAATATGGGCTCAAGTTACAATATAACTAGATACAATGTTGACACTAAGAAACAGATTGATACTAGCGTTACTCGCAACTTTCACCCTTACATTTGCACAGATAAACACTGATAAGGTTTTATCTATTGGGCGCAACGCTCTTTATTTTGAGGATTACCTCCTCTCTATTCAGTATTTTAATCAAGTAATAAAGGTTAAGCCATATTTGGCTGAGCCATATTTTTATAGGGCTATAGCAAAGTTGAATCTTGATGATTATAAGGGAGCGGAGGAGGATTGCTCTATGGCACTTGAGCGTAATCCTTTTATTGTTAATGCATATGAGTGTCGTGGTATTGCACGTCAGAATATGGGTAAGTTTGAGTCAGCCATTGAGGATTACAATTCGGGGCTAGGTTTCTCACCTGAGAGTAGGAGCTTGCTTACAAATAAATCCCAAGCTAGGATTCAGAGTAAGGATCTTGATAGTGCAAAAGTAGACTTAGAGAATCTTTTGCGTTATCATCCTAATTTCTATAATGGGTATGTTATTCGTGGGAATTATTTTCTTGAAGTAAAGGATACTACTGCCGCTTTATATGACTTTGATAAGGCAATAGAAATAGATAAACAGTTGCCACAAGCTTGGGTTTATAGGTCTATGGTCTATTATGGTAAGCGTGATTATAGTAAATCTCTTGAAGATATAAATGAAGCAGTGAAGCTTCAGCCTGATGCCACTGGCCTTTTGATAAACAGAGGTATTGTTCGTTATCACCTTAATGACCTCAGAGGTGCTATGGGTGATTATGATAGAGTCTTGGATCTTGAACCTAACAATGTGATGGCTCTATATAATAGGGGATTGCTTCGTAGTCAAGTTGGTGATAACAATCGTGCTATATCTGATTTTGATAAATTGTTAGCTATTGAGCCGGATAACTACTTTGCTTATTACAATAGAGGGATTCTTAGAAATGAGACTGGTGATGTAAGGGGGGCAATTGGTGATATTACTGTTGTCCTAGACCAGCATCCTAGATTTCTACCAGGATACTATATGCGCTCAGACTTAAAGCGTAAGATAAATGATAGCAGAGGTGCGGAAGTCGATTATTGGACTGCCATTAATATGGAGAAAGAGGAGAGGGAGAAGAGAGCTAATATAGTTAATCAGCCTATCGCAAATGATGATTTGGCAGATAATACAACGGATGACGATAGTTCTACGACAAGGAAGGAGTCGGATACTAATATTAACAACTTTAAGAAGTTGATGGTAGCTGATGATAATAAGTTGAGTTCAAAGTATGAGGGGCAGTTTAGAGGGCGTATTCAAGAGAGGAATGTTCCGGTTCAACTTATAGGTAACTTTATTTTAAGTTATTATGAGAGAGGTGACCAGCTAAAGCAGCGACTCTATTATGATAAACAACTTGAAACTTTCAATCAGCGCACACCTTTTGGTAAAAAGCTTCTTCTTGTGTATAATGAGCCGCCTCTAAATGAGGAGCAAATGCAGAAACACTTTTCTTCTATTGATGAGTTTTCTAAGCGTATTGATATGAATCAAAATGATGCTATATCATACTTTGGGAGAGCCATTGACTTTATGCTCATTCAAGACTTCTCGAGCTCATTAGAGGATTTGAATCGTACTATATTCCTACAAGATAAATTTGCATTGGCTTATTTCCAAAGGGCTGTTGTACGATCAAAACAAATTGAGATAAATCAGGCTACTGAAAAGGAAGAGTTAGAACCAAGAGCCGGTAAACTTCTTCTTGGCGGGGTTTCAAGTAGTACCTCTAAAGTAAAAGTTGATAAAAGAGTTCAAGGGTTAAACATGTATAGCTTAGAGTTTGAGATGGTTTTAAGAGATTACGATACGGTGATTGATCTTAACCCGCGTTTCGTTTATGCTTGGTTTAATAGAGCTAATCTTAGATTCAATCAAAAAGATTGGAGAAATGCTCTCTCTGACTATAATGAGGCTATACGTATTGAGCCTGAATTTGCCGAGGCTTATTTTAATAGAGGCTTAGTTTACTTGATGCAGAATAGTAATGAAAAGGCTATCCTTGATTTAAGTAAAGCCGGGGAGTTGGGTATTAGCGATGCTTATAGTATTATTAAGCGTCTTACGGAGAAATAGTGATAGATAATAATTGACTAATTGATAGAGAGGATGAAATTGCATAAGGAGATAGTTTTTTTAGGTACTGGTTATGCTATGGCTACAGAGTGTTATAATACATGCTTTGTGATTAAGAATGGAGAAGAGGCTCTTCTGGTTGATGCAGGTGGTGGTAACGGTGTTATTAAGCAGTTGTCATCGGCTGGTGTTGAGTTGGACTCAATAAGATCTATGTTTGTGACTCATAGTCACACAGATCATATTCTTGGTGCTATATGGGTTGTTCGAGCTATCTCTACTATGATTCTTAAGGGTAGCTATAATGGTGAGTTTACCATTTATGGTCATGATGTCGTTGTGAACAATCTAATGGCGTTTTGTAAGATGACTCTTCCAAATAAGTTGTTAAAGCTCTTTGGAGATACTATTAAGTTTGAGATTGTAGAGCATGGGGATTCAATTGATGTAATTGACCTATCAGTTAGGTTTTTTGATATAAAATCAACAAAGGCAAAGCAGTTTGGATGTGAGGTGGTATTTCCATCTAATGAGAGGCTTGTCTGTCTAGGAGATGAGCCTTGTGATGATAGCACTAAGCATATAGTTAAAGGCTGTGATTGGCTTTTGGCTGAAGCGTTTTGTTTGTATTCTCATCGTGATATCTTTAAACCATATGAGAAGTCTCACTCAACAGCTCTTGATGCTGCTAAATTAGCTCAAGAGTTAGATGTTAAGAATTTAGTTCTATATCACACCGAAGATAAGAATATAATAGAGCGCAAAAGGTTATACACGCAGGAGACATCTGAGCACTTCGATGGTTTAGTATTTGTTCCGGAGGATTTGGAAAAAATCATTTTATAATAAATTCTTTTGTTGTTTGGGTAATATAAGCATATATTAACATAGAAGCTTGTGCTCTTTGCACATTTAAGTATACATTTGTGCGATTTTACTCAATATATATTATCAAATGAAAGAATTGAACATCGGAGGATTGACTATCCGTGTCCCTATTATTCAAGGGGGAATGGGTGTCGGTATTTCACTCTCAGGGTTGGCCTCAGCCGTAGCAAACGAGGGTGGAGTTGGCGTTATATCTAGCGCAGGGTTAGGACTCTTATATAATAAATTATCTACTAACTACGCGGAAGCTAGTATTCTTGGGCTCAAAGAAGAGGTGCGTAAAGCACGTGAAAAAGCTCAGGGTATAATTGGTGTAAACGTGATGGTTGCGATGACAAACTTCGCAGATATGGTAAAGACAAGTATTGCTGAGAAGGTTGATATTATCTTCTCTGGTGCTGGTCTGCCTCTTGACTTACCTTCCTTTTTGAATAAGGATAGTGTTACCAAGTTGGTGCCAATTGTATCTTCTGCTAGAGCAGCAAAGATTATCTGTGAGAAGTGGAAGGCAAACTACAACTACTTGCCCGATGCAGTGGTTGTAGAAGGGCCAAAAGCTGGAGGACACCTAGGCTACAAGGAGAATCAGCTTGAAGATAAAAAATATTCTTTAGAGCAAGTACTAACTGAGGTCGTTAGTGAGATTAGCATAATCGAAGAGCAGTACAGTGTGAGAATTCCAGTTATTGCCGCCGGAGGTATATATACCGGAGAAGACATTCACCGGATGCTAGATCTTGGAGCTAGTGGTGTGCAGATGGGAACTCGATTTGTTACTACAGATGAGTGTGATGCCGATATTGCTTTTAAGGAGAGTTATATTAAGGCAACCTCTTCAGATATTGAGATAATTAAAAGCCCAGTAGGCATGCCTGGTAGGGCTATTAATAGTAGTTTTATTCAAGAGGTAAGAGAGGGTAAGAAACAACCCAAAAGCTGTCCTTTTCATTGCATAAAAACTTGTGATATCTCAAAGAGTCCTTACTGTATTATGCTAGCGCTCTATAACGCGTTCAAAGGAAATCTAAATAGAGGGTATGCTTTTGCAGGGGCTAATGCTTTTAGAGCTGAAGGTATAGAGTCTGTAAAGGCGACTTTTGACTCTCTAAAGAGTGAGTTTGCTGCTTATAAAGATAAGTTGATATCTAGATAGAGTAGTTGGGTATTCTAAATAAATTTTGAGCCTCCACAAAGAGTTTTCGTCTTTGTGGAGGCTTTTGACTATATTTGCAGACAATTTCAAGGAATTTTTATTGTAGTGTACAATGGATGACGATAGTTATAGGTTAATATGTATTGATTTGATACGATAGGAGGTTGCTTCCTCTTTTCGTACAATAGTAATTAAGAAAAGAGGGAGATATTTCTATATGATTAGATTTTTGGTCTGTAACCATGGCTTTCAAGAGGTCGACTCTTGGGTGTCTGGTGCATGGGTTAATGTGCAGATGGCAACGAGCGATGATTTGTTATACTTGATTGATGAGTTGGGTATTCCAGAATCTTTTCTAAATGATATCGCTGATGATGAGGAGCGCCCTCGTATTGAGGTAGAGAATGGATGGAGAATGATACTTATGCGTATCCCAGCCAGATCAATAGAGGTAGACGGATCATTTGTGACAGTGCCATTTGGTATTATTATGAAGGGGGATGTTCTAGTCTCGGTATGCAACTATCCAGCTGAGATGATTAATGACTTTATAGCACATTCAAAGCGAAAGGCTATGCAAGGGCGTCAGAATATTGACATAGTTCTGAGTCTTTTTATTTCATCCTCGGTGTGGTTTCTAAAGTATTTAAAGCAGATCAATAGTAATATTCGTAATGCAGAGAAGGAATTGGAGAGATCCATACGTAATGAGGAGCTTCTTCATTTAATGAAGCTGGAGAAGACCCTCGTGTATTTTATAACCTCTATAAGAGGGAATGAGATACTTCTTCTCAAACTCAAGAACTACCTGCGTCACTCTGCTCTTGAGTATGATCAGGAGTTACTAGAAGATGTAGATATAGAGCTTCAGCAGGCTCACGCTTCAGCTGATATTGCTTCAAATATTTTGGCCGGTATGATGGATGCTTTCGCCTCAATTATATCTAATAACCTCAATGTGATAATGAAGCGATTGACTTCTGTGTCTATACTCTTAATGATACCAACTGGCGTAGCTAGTTTTTATGGAATGAATGTCCCCAACCTATTTGAAACTTCAAGATGGGGCTTTTTGATAATAATACTAATTTCAATAATCGTATCTATAGTAGCATTCCTATTTTTTAAAAATAGGAGATGGCTATAACGTGATGATAGTTGAAATTAATTGATATATTTGTAGTAGCAATAAATAAAACTAAAGGAAAAAAAGATATGAATAACTGGTTTGAGTGTAAGGTTCGTTACGAAAAAACGATGGAGAATGGTATGGTAAAGAAGGTTACTGAACCATATCTAGTTGATGCTCTTTCTTTCACTGAGGCTGAGGCTCGCATCATCAAGGAGGTTTCTCCTTTTATTACGGGTGAGTTTACTGTTGAGGATATCAAACGTGCTCGTATTAGCGAAATATTTACTGACGAAACTGGTGATAGATGGTTTAAGTGTAAAGTTCAATTTGTAACTCTTGATGAGCGTAGCGGCGTTGAAAAGAAGACATCTGTAGCCATGCTTGTTCAAGCGGGTGATCTTCGTGAGGCTGTTGCAAACTTAGATAATGGTATGAAAGGCACAATGGCCGATTATATTATTGCTTCTGTTTCGGAAACTATGATAATGGATATTTTCCCATTCTCAGAGGATGGGGAAGATGCAAAACCTGAGTATGAGTCATATACAGAATAAGATAGAAGAGATTAAGGCGACGCTCCCTAAGGAGTGTCGCCTTATTGCCGTATCAAAGTTTCATCCTTCTGAATCTATTCAAGAGGCATATGATGCGGGTCAGCGTATTTTTGGAGAGAGTAGAGTGCAGGAGCTTGTTTCTAAGCAGGCTGAGTTGCCTAAAGATATAGAGTGGCACTTTATAGGGCATCTTCAGACCAATAAAGTAAAACAAGTAGTCGCTATTGCTGACACTATTCATAGTATAGACTCACCTAAACTTTTAGCTGAAGTAGAGCGTTTTGCTCTGAAAGCGGAACGAAAGATTAAGTGTTTTCTTCAGATTCATATTGCGCAAGAGGATACTAAATTTGGTTTTGATTTTAAGGAGTGTCGGGAGCTACTTGAGAGTGAGTTCTTTAGTTCACTAAAAAGTGTTGAGATAGTTGGATTGATGGGAATGGCAACATATACTGATGATCGCGAGATGATAAAGAGCGAATTTCATTCATTATCATCTTTCTTTAATGAACTAAGAGAGACTCTTATGAAAGACAAGCCAGGTTTTTGTGAACTATCTATGGGTATGTCTGATGACTATAAACTTGCAGTTGAGGAGGGTAGTACTTATGTTCGTATAGGTAGTACAATCTTTGGTGTGCGTCAATAGTCTCACTTTGCTTAACTAATTTAATAACAAGCTATTTAATCGAACAATACTATGGTAAATTTAGAAGTAAACTATGCTGGTTTAACCTTGAGAAACCCACTAATAGTGAGTAGTTCTGGATTGACAAATTCGCTTGAGAAGTGTCTAGAGATGGAACAAGCCGGTGTGGGTGCTATCGTCTTAAAGTCTCTTTTTGAGGAGCAGATTGATATAATAACAGCTCAGTCGATGATCAATAATGATTATCCAGAGGCTGCTGATTATCTCTCTGGATATATTGAGGCAGAGAGAATGAACGAGTATCTATCACTTGTTAAGAGTGCTTCAAAGTCTCTCGCTATACCAGTGATTGCAAGTGTTAACTGTTATAAGACAGGTAAATGGATCACTTATGCTAAAGCTATACAAGAGGCTGGAGCATCAGCTTTAGAGTTAAATATTAGCATAGTACATTCTGAGAAGAGTGCGCAAGATAGTGTAGCTGAACATGTAGCTATTGTAAGAGATGTAGTAAAGCAGCTATCTATACCCGTTATCGTGAAGATTGGGGAGAATCATTCTAATCTGGTTCACCTAGTTGAGTCGCTTAAGGGTGCTGGCGCAAAAGGGGTAGTTCTTTTTAATCGCTTCTACCCAGTGGATATAAACATTAATACTTTGGAGTTTACCTCTGGGGATGTGTTTAGTAATCCTAGTGACCTAAGCAAAGTAATAAGATGGGTTGGTATTGTTTCTGGAAAGACAACAAATATTGATCTTTCTGCATCTACAGGTGTTCACGAATGGGAGGATGCTTTGAAGGTTATCTTGGCTGGAGCAACCACTGTTCAGCTTTGCTCAACTATATATAACCACGGAAGCTCCGTCGTATCTCAGATGCTTATATGTATTGAGGAGTGGATGAAGAGTAAAGGGTATCGCAAGATTTCTGATATTCGAGGATTACTCTCTTATGGGGACAAACAAGATACCACATTCTATGAGCGTACTCAGTTTATGAAGTACTTCACAAATAGAAAAGTGTAATATAAGATTTTACTTATAGAGGTAGATACTTAGCCTAACATCAATAGTATTGATAGTAGGCTAAGTTGTCTGCCTCTTTGTTCTTTTAACCAATTTATCTATGCTATGAATATTATATTACCTCCAAGTAGAGTGCCACTTCCAATCACTGATCTACATGGGTACAACTCTATTGTTGTTGTAGGAGCAAATGGTTCAGGGAAAAGCCGTTTTGGTAATGAATTAGCTCGACTTAATAGTAATGCTTTAATGCTATCTTTACTAAAAGCGTTCTCCTGTATCGACGATTTGATTCGTACTCTTATGGAGGAGGAGATTAGGGTAGCGTTAGAGTATAAGCATAGCTATCGAGAATACTCTCAATTCATAGGGCCAAGAGAAACAAAACTAGATAAGATAAGAGATATTTGGAAGAGGCTTCTGCCATATTCCTCTCTTATTATCCGAGAGTCCAAACTAATGCTAAATCCTAATGAAGATCTTTCTCAGGGTTTAAGCTATGACCTATCTCAGATGAGTGAGGGTGAAAAGATTATCTTCTACCTCTTAGGAGTTACTCTTTCTTCTCCCGAAAACTCGATAATTGTTGTTGACGAACCAGAGCTTCACTTAGGACGCAACTTACTATCTCAGGTATGGGACGAGATAGAGAGGTCTCGTCCAGATGCCACTTTTATATATCTAACTCACGATATATCTTTTACCTCATCTCGTACAAATAGTCTAAAGATATGGATTAAGTCTATCAGTTCAACAAATCTATATTGGGACTATGGTGTGATAGATACAATAGATAACTTTCCCGAGGAGATTTATCTAGAGATGTTAGGAAGTAGAAAACCAATACTTTTCATTGAGGGTACTGATAAGTTAAGTATTGATAGTAAGCTATATCCACTTATCTTTCCAGATTATACAGTAAAACCTTTGGGTAGTTGTACTAAGGTTATTGATACGACAAAAGCTTTTGCCGAACAGCGAAGATTTCATCTTTTAGATTCATACGGGATAGTCGATAGAGATAGAAGGACCAATGCAGAGGCGGATTCTTTAAGAAGAAAGAATATTTTTGTGCCAAATGTTGCTGAAGTTGAAAATCTACTTATGATGGAGCCTGTCATTAGGGCCGTTGCTAGACGTATGCTTTTTGATGAAAGTGAAGTTTTTTTTCAAATAAAGAGAAATGTAATTAATCTTTTTCAGGAGGAGCTAGAGTATCAAGCTCTTCTTCATACTCGTCATCAGCTTAGGCGTAAGATCGAGCTGATGATAGATGTGAGAGTGGAGAGTATTGACGAGCTATCTCTCCACATTAAAACACTCACCGATGGTATTGATACTATATCTATTTGGAGCGCAATATGCGATGAGTTTAGGTTATATGTATTAAATGAGGATTATAATTCAATACTTCGTGTTTACAACCAAAAGGGGATGATGTCACGAAGTAGATTATTTCAATTGTGCGGTTTCAGTAACAAAGATCGCTATCTAAACTATATACTCTCACTTATTAAGGAGAATAAGTTAGAGGCCGACCAGATAAGAGGTGCAATCAAATCAGCCCTTGGAGCATTATAAAAAGAATATTTTTCTAACCTAATGCTATAAATGCTATCTACCATTGGGAATATTGATTATTTTTGTCCATAAATAATAGCTAAGGATGATTACAAAAATTATTGACGAGCATAAGATACAGCAAGCAAAAAGATTAATAGAGAAGTATGACAAGATAGTTATACTAACTCATACCTCTCCGGATGGTGACGCTATAGGCTCATCATTGGGTATGTATCACTTCCTTCTTGAGCAGGATAAGGATGTACAGGTTATTGTGCCTGATGAGATAGCTTCTAATCTTTTATGGATGAAGGGGGCTCATGATATATTAGTGTTTGACAAGAATGAGGGGTTGGCTCAGGAGTGTATTGATGCTTCAGAACTAATAATATGCTTAGACTTTAATGGTGCAGCTCGTTTGGGCAAGATGCAGAATCTTCTCCTTACGGCTAAATCCAAGATAATTATGATTGATCATCACGAGAATCCAGAGATGGAGGCAGATGCTATGATCTCTTACCCTAAGATGAGTTCAACAGGAGAGATGGTCTTCCGTGTTGTTTGTCGAATGGGATATTTTGAAGATATTAATAAATATGCAGCAGAAGCCATTTATACGGCAATGATGACTGATACGGGCAACTTCTCGTACAACTCAAACTCACCGGAGATATACTATATCATAGCAGAACTTCTAAAGAAGGGTGTGAATAAGGAGCAGATCTATAGGGATATATTTCACAATCAAAGCGAAAGCCGACTTCGATTAAATAGTTACGCTATATCTAACAATATGGAGATTTTTCCTGACCTTAGAGCAGCTGTAATAACTCTTTCTATTGAGGAGATGAATCGTTACAACTATCAAAAAGGTGATGTTGATGGATTAGTTAACGTGCCGCTTACTATAAAAGGTATCGACTGTGTTGCTCTCTTTAAGGAGGATGTAGGGAAGATAAAAATCTCTCTGCGTTCTAAAGGTGATATTGCGGTTAATAAGCTTGCAAATGAATATTTTTCTGGTGGTGGTCATAAGAATGCAGCGGGTGGGGCCTGGTTTGCATCTATGAAAGAGGGGGTAGAACTTTTTCATAAAGTACTACCTGAGTTCTTGTCAAGTAAGTGATTACTTAATTTTCAGTATAATAATAGACTAAATTATAAGATGAAGAAACTTTTTTATTTTGTGTCGCTTTGCATTGTAGGCATAGTATTGGGGACATCGTGTAGCGATAACAAGAGTTATGCACAACTATTGGATGAGGAGAAAAAGGCAATTAAAAGATTTATCTCTGAGAATGATCTAAAGATTATTAGTTATATACCAGAGGAATTTGGAGAAAAAGAGTTCTATAAGCATGACTCTACTGGGATCTACTTCCAAGTAGTTGAGTGGGGAGACACTTCAGTGATGGCTATCGGTCGTTCTGAGGTTTCAATACGTCTTTCAGATGTTATTTACATCAAGGATAACTCAACAGACTCAATAGGTAATCTTCAGAATTCAGACCCTCTTACCTTCACTTATAACAACCCAACTAATACTGGAGCAAGTGCTGCATTAGCATTCCCGTTGAAGTATGTTGGTAAGAATGGTGTTGTACGTATTATTGCACCTTCTAAACAGGGATTCACAAGTGATATTACTTCTGTGTCGCCTATGTATTATGGCAATGTGAAGTATACTCAGATAATTGTAAAGAATTAACAAAGATATAAATAGAGACCCTTATGACACTAATTAAATCTATTTCCGGTATTCGTGGAACTATCGGCGGGAGAGTAGGAGACGGACTAAGTCCTCTAGACATAGTTAAGTTTACATCTGCTTACGCCACATTCATTAAAAGAACAACAACCCTAGAGAGTAATACTATAGTTGTTGGTCGTGATGCTCGTATCTCAGGTGAGATGGTTCAACACATTGTTGTTGGGACACTTATGGGTATGGGATTCAATGTAGTAAACATAGGACTAGCAACAACCCCAACCACAGAACTAGCAGTTACGATGGAGGGAGCTTGTGGTGGTATTATTCTTACCGCATCTCATAATCCAAAACAGTGGAATGCACTTAAACTTCTTAACCAAAAGGGTGAATTCCTTAATGGAGCTGAGGGAGAGACTATCCTTAAGATAGCAGAAGCAGAAGATTTTGACTTTGCTCAAGTTGATGAAATAGGTAGTGAGCGTGTTGATAATAGTTACACAGCAAAACATATAGAACATGTACTTGCTCTTGAGCTTGTTGACCTTGATGCTATTCGCAAAGCAAACTTCAGAGTCGCTATTGATTGTGTAAACTCTGTTGGGGGCGTAGCAATTCCAGAGCTTCTTGAAGCTTTGGGTGTCAAGCAGATTGAGGCTCTTTATTGTGAACCCAATGGACACTTCCCACACAATCCAGAACCACTTCCAGAACACCTAACAGAGATAGCTTCTGTTATGAAACAAGGCAAAGCTGATGTCGGGTTTGTAGTAGACCCAGATGTAGACCGTCTTGCTATTATATGTGAAGATGGATCTATGTTCGGCGAAGAGTATACTCTTGTATCTATTGCTGACTATGTACTATCTAAGACTCCGGGTAACACTGTCTCTAACCTTAGTTCAACAAGAGCTCTAAGAGACGTAACAAACAAACACTCTCAGAGCTATTCTGCTTCAGCCGTTGGTGAGGTGAACGTTGTTGCTAAGATGAAAGAGACGAATGCTGTTATTGGTGGAGAGGGGAATGGTGGTGTTATCTATCCGGCTAGCCACTACGGCCGTGATGCTCTCGTTGGTATTGCACTATTCTTGTCACATCTAGCACACAAAGCTCAAACAGTATCTTCATTAAAAGCGACTTATCCTGCATACAGTATTGCTAAGCAAAAGGTTGAGCTTACACCATCTATAGATGTTGATGCAATCTTGGCTGAGGTTAAACAGAAGTACAGTTCCGAGCAAGTTAATGATATCGATGGTGTTAAAATCGACTTCCCAGAGAAGTGGGTACACCTTAGAAAATCAAATACAGAGCCAATCATTCGTATATATGCTGAGGCAGCTACGATGGAATTAGCTGAAGCTTTGGCTGGTGATATTATGTCAGTAATACATCAGATTGCTCAAGCAAGATAAGAGCTTATATAAATAAATATAGCCATTAGAAGGGGTGAGTCACAAAGTGTGGCTCACCCCTTTTTGATAATATACCTTAGCAATATTAGCCATTAAACCGCTTTTTTAGTTTTCAACTAAAGCGAAGTGTTGAATTTCTTTGCTACTTTTGTAGTAAATACAGTTAATTAAGAACTCAAGCAGATGAGCGAGCAACAACCTTTAGTACTTCGAACTGAAGAACTTGTCAAGAAATATAAGAACAGAACCGTGGTTAACCACGTATCTATAAATGTCAAACAAGGTGAGATTGTTGGACTTATGGGCCCAAATGGTGCTGGAAAGACCACAACATTCTATATGACAACAGGCCTTGTACAACCAAATGAAGGGAAAATCTTTCTTAATGACCTTGATATTACAGAGTTTCCTGTATATAAAAGAGCACAAAATGGTATTGGATATCTAGCTCAGGAGGCATCTGTTTTTCGTAAAATGACCGTCGAGGACAATATAAAGTCAGTTCTCGAGATGACTGATAAATCAAAAGAGTATCAAAGAGACAAGCTTGAAAGCCTAATATCTGAGTTTAGACTACATAAAGTACGTAAAAATCTTGGTGATCAACTCTCAGGTGGTGAGCGTCGTCGTACTGAGATAGCTAGATGTTTGGCCATTGACCCTAAGTTTATTATGCTTGATGAGCCATTTGCTGGAGTCGACCCTATTGCTGTTGAAGATATTCAAGGCATCGTGGCAAAGCTAAAGGATAAGAATATAGGTATACTTATCACGGACCACAATGCTCAAGAGACACTCAATATTACCGATAGAGCGTACCTGCTTTTCGAAGGACAGATACTATTCCAAGGTACAGCAGAGGAGCTTGCCGAAAATCCTGTGGTTAGAGAGAAATACCTAGGTAGATACTTTGAACTTAAGAGAAAACAGTTCGATTGATTTTTCATACTTATAAATAACCAAATAGCGAGTGATTCAAAAGAAACAGAATATAACAATTAGTGACTTAGCCAAGGAGCTGAACACAACCCCATCTACTATCTCTAGAGCTCTTCAAGATCACCCTCGCATAAGCGAGAAGACTAAGAAGGCTGTTAGAGAGCTAGCCGAGAGACTTAATTTCCACCCCGACTCTGCTGCTCACCAGCTGCGTACGGGAAAGAGCTTTGTGCTTGCTGTGGTTGTTCCACGTATTGACCGTAAGTTCTTTGCTAGCTGCATTGGTGGTATAGAGAGCATTGCTTTCGATAAGGGTTATAATGTTATTATATCACAGTCTAACGAGAGCTATAACAAAGAGAAGGCTATTATTAAGGCCATACAAGCCAAGAAGGTAGACGCTATTGCTGTTTCCCTTGCAGCAGAGACAACAGACTATAAGCACTTCGATCATTTCATTAACAAGGGGATTCCTCTGGTGTTTTTTGACCGCATTCCCGAGGAGCTTCCAGTGAGTAAAGTGGAAGTTGATAATTTTCAAGGGGCATACCAAGCGGTTACTCACTTGATTCAGCAAGGATGTAAAAGAATTGGTCATCTTGCTGGACCACAAACCCTGAGTGTATATAGAAATAGATTAAATGGTTATAAGCAAGCTCTTATCGATAACGATTTGCCTGTAATTGAGGAGTGGATTGTACCTAACTCCATAACCTTTGGTACTGGAGAAAGAGCCGCTAAATACTATATGGAGCTTGAAAATAAACCAGATGCTGTATATTCTGCTGGTGACTTTTCGGCAATGGGAATGATGTTGAACTTCAAAAAATCAGGATATAATATTCCTCAAGATATCGCAATTGTAGGTTTTGCTAACGAAACCTTCGATGACTTTTCTGAACCTGGATTAACTTCGGTTGACCTTTTTAGTAAAGAGATGGGTAGTCGTGCTGCTGAGATACTCTTCCAACAGATGGAACAACCAACTCAAGAGAGGGTGGCACATCATATAAAACTATCTCCTAGGTTGGTCATCCGTGGGTCCTCACTCAAAAAAGGGTGAAAACAATAGCTAAAATGCACCTTATAGAAACTATTTCAATCGATATTTCAACCTATCATTTGTTTAGTTTCTTTTATTTTCTACTTTTGTGCAAACGTTTGTTCACCGCGCTTTGTGAACGTTTTATTTGATATAAACAGTATAAACAATTTACATAAACACTCTTTGAGTTATGAAAACAAACTATGAAATCCGCTACGCATCACATCCACAAGATGCAAAATCGTACGACACAGCACGTTTAAGAAAAGAACATCTTATTGAGAACCTATTCACTTCAAACGAAGTAAACATGGTCTACTCTCTTTACGACCGTATGATAGTAGGCGGAGCAATGCCATCTAATGAGGTGTTGACTCTGGATTCTATTGACCCACTAAAAGCGCCTAACTTCCTTCACCGTCGTGAACTTGGTATCTTTAACGTAGGTCAAGGAGCTGGTCGTGTTGTTGTTGGTGGTCAAAGCTATGATCTAAACTATAAAGAGGCACTATACTTAGGTGCAGGCGATAGAGAAGTGACATTTGAAAGCCTTGATGCAAGCAATCCGGCTAAGTTCTACTTCAACTCGGCTCCTGCACACAAGACATGTGCAGACAAGAAGATAACAAAATCTGATGCACTTGTTATGGAACTTGGAGCTCTTGAAACTTCTAATCACCGTTGCATCAACAAGATGATTGTTCGTGAAGTGGTTGAGACTTGTCAACTTCAGATGGGTATGACTGAGCTTAAGGCTGGGTCTGTTTGGAACACAATGCCAGCACACACTCACAGCCGTCGTATGGAAGCATACTTCTATTTTGAAGTTCCAGAGGGTCAAGCCGTGTGTCATTTCATGGGCGAACCTACAGAGACACGTCATATATGGATGAATAATGACCAAGCTGTACTATCTCCAGAGTGGTCTATACACTCAGCAGCAGCTACTTCAAACTATACTTTCATTTGGGGTATGGGAGGAGAGAATCTTGACTACGGCGATCAAGACTTCTACAAGCATACTGAACTTCGTTAATCTCTAAGCACAGAGAGGCTAATCAATTTATTCAACAAACAAAAAAAGTATAAGATATGAATTTCCAGCCATTTTCACTTGAGGGAAAAATTGCCCTTGTTACAGGCGCATCATATGGTATAGGTATGGCTCTTGCTGAAGCTCTTGCTTCTGCGGGTGCTAGAATCGTATTTAACGACCTCAAAGAAGAGACTGTCCGTGCAGCTGAGGCAGAGTATAAAGCTAAAGGTATTGACGCAAAGGGATATGTTTTTGATGTTACCAACGAGCAGGCTGTAGATGCTGCAATAGCTCAAATAGCTCAAGAGGTTGGTGTGATAGACATCTTGGTAAACAATGCTGGAATCATCAAGCGCATCCCAGCTATAGAGATGAGTGCTGCTGATTTCCGTCAAGTAATAGATATAGACTTAAACGGTCCTTTCATCATGTCAAAAGCTGTTGCAAAAGGTATGATTGCAAAGGGTGGTGGTAAGATAATCAATATCTGTTCTATGATGTCTGAGCTTGGACGCGAAACTGTATCTGCCTATGCTGCAGCAAAAGGTGGTCTTAAAATGTTGACTAAGAACCTAGCTTGCGAATGGGCAGAACATAATATTCAGGTTAATGGAATAGGACCAGGATATATCGCTACACCACAGACGGCACCTCTTCGTGAGGAAGGTCATCCATTCAATACATTCATCATAGGAAGAACTCCTGCGGCTCGTTGGGGTGTACCAGCTGATCTTCAAGGACCAGCTATCTTCCTTGCTTCAGAGGCTTCTAACTTCGTAAATGGTCACATCCTATACGTTGATGGTGGTATATTGGCTTACATTGGAAAACAACCTAAATAATCAGCATAATGAGAAAGCTAGCAACGATATTCTCTGCAGCTCTTATCCTTGCATCGTGTACAGAGAAAGGCATTGAGATCTCTGTATCCAACAATGCTCCTTTCGCAAGAGAACACCAAACAGTTGAGATCGATTGGGATAGCATTAAAAGCAGAATCAATTTGCCTGATGGAGGAAAACTTGTTGTATTAGATAATAGAGGTAAACAGCTTCCTTATCAGTTAGTTACTGAGGGGAATGAAACACCTACCAAACTAATATTCCAAACATCACTAGATTCAGCTCAAACTCAAAGCTTTACTCTCAAAGCTGGAACACCTGAGGCATTCACTGCAAAGACCTTTGCTCGTTTTGTCCCAGAGCGCAAGGATGACTTCGCTTGGGAGAATGATAGAGTGGCATTTCGTGCTTACGGGCCTGCTCTCAAGCCTATAGATGGACCTAGCAATGGCTTTGATGCTTGGACAAAGAGGGGCGATTCTCTTATTATTGATAAGTGGTACTATCGCCAAGAGGTTGAAGGAAAGGATTATCACAATGACTATGGTGATGGTTGTGACTACTACAAAGTAGGGCGTACTCTAGGAGCTGGGGCTTCTGCTCCTTTCGTTGATGGATCGCTAATTTTGGGTGAGAACTTCGCATCTTATAAAGTACTAGATAATGGACCACTTAGAACCACATTTGAACTAACCTACAACAACCTTTTTGTTCAGGGTGACTCTGTGGTGGAGATAAGAAGAGTATCCATTGATGCTGGTTCACAGCTGGCTAAGATGGAAGTTAGCTATAAAGGAGCTAAGGCTATGGACATAGCAGCAGGACTAGCTAAGCGTCCTGAGGGTGACTCTGTATATGTTGACAATAATCACTTCTTTGTGGCTCAACAAGATGTGCCTACTCAAGAATGGGGTACAACATATCTTGGTTTGGTATCTCCGAGCTTTTTCAAACAAGCAGGTGTTATGAACGGGCACCTTCTTGCTACGACCCCTGTCGAAGCAGGAGCTACAGCTACTTATTACTTTGGCTTTGGCTGGAGTAGATGGGGATTCCACTCTTTTCAAGAGTGGATTGATTATCTATCTAGATATAGCAAAGAGCTTAGATCTCCTATTTCTGTTTCTATAAAGTAATTGAAGCCATATAACAACAGTTTGAAATATTTCCCCTTATATTGGAGAGTTGTAATGACTCCCTGATATAAGGGGATTTTTCTATTTAATTATCACATCGAATCTACCCGTTAGTTCTATTCTCTTAGATATTATAGTAAGTAAGTTGCGATGGTGTATATTAGTAGATTTAAATTATGTACGAACCTTTTGAGTTGCTACAAGTCAAGGATATAGTTTGATTATTCGTAATAGTTAGTTTGAATATAATACTTTATTAAATACACCTCTGTTATTGATATATTACATATGAGTACAAATATTTACAAGAGAATCTCTTGTAAATCAGCCTAGTTTGTTAAATAAGTATTATTAGTGCATATATACTTATTGTTTAGTCATATCTAACATATTGTAGCATATATTTGAGTTTTCTACCTATTCATATACTCTATTAATTATAAAACAATACTACAATGAAAATCATATCTAGGGATATAACGATAGCTGCTTTAGTGCTTTTTGCAAGTACGACAGCACTATCCGAAGTACCACAACTACCTAATTGGGGAGAGCCAGATACACTAGCACATTATCAAGTTGGACCAGGGAGTTATTATACTCACATACACTTTCCGAGTAAGCCACTTCATGTATATATAACCAAGGTTGATTTGAATAATCCCTATAACCGAATGGAGCAGTATCAATCTAATAATCGTGTTCCTGACAGAACTCGCCAGACAACTCTCTCTCAGAGCAGAAGCAATAGTCATCAAGGCCATATGGTATATGCAGCTGTGAATCATGACTTCTATGACTTTACAACCAATCATAATTGTATAGGTATGAATGCACGAAATGGAGAGATAATGCATGGAGGAGGCTGGGGTAGGTCCGCCCTTGTTATTGATAAGCAGAAGAGAGCATACGTTATTGCACCTAGACAAGAATCAGAGGTTATTTTTGCTGATAAGAGTAGAATGAAGATTGACTTCTTTAATTCGGGTTATAGTGGTCCGGGGAGTGAGCAATGTTTCCTATACAATAAGTATAATAGTTTGACGTTAGAGAAGGAGGGGTTTTATGTTAAGATTGAACCACAAAGTGTGTTCACCATAAACGGAGAAGCTGTTAATTGCCTTGTTACACAGGTTAGCGATTCCCCTCTTCAGACTTCTGAAAGTGAGTATGTTCTTTTCTTTCAATCCACAAAAGCAAATTTAGCTAAGGAGTTGGTGTTAGTTGGTGACACCATTCATATAGATCAAAAGTTGGTGGAGTCACGCTTTGGTACACCTGGTCCTAACATCTTGCAAGCGCTTCATAGTTATCCAAGTATAGTTCGTGATGGGCATTTCCATGAAGGTGAATACAACGATTTTGAAGGTGGTAGGGAGAAGGAGGTTGCTCCTCACACAATGGCTGGTGTATCAAAGGATGGAAAAACCGTCTACCTTTTTGCTGTTGATGGTAGAAGCTCTCGAAGCGTAGGCACTTCTTGTTTGGATATTGCTGGATATATGGTTGCTGATGGAGCATGGGATGTGGTTAATTTCGATAGTGGGGGCTCAACAACAATGGTCGTCAACGATAAGACGATGAATGTCCCATCAGATGGTAGTGAGCGAGTTGTAATGGATAGTTTTCATGCTATATCTATTGCACCCACTGATGAAACAATAAGTGAGATCTCTTTTAACCAAACAATAATAAGAACAATAGCTGGGGCAAAGAGCTTGCTGCCAATATTTGGTTATAACCAATATGGTGATCTTATTGATAAGAGTATTCAGGGTGTAACTCTATCAAATAATATTCCAGATGTTGGGTTTATAGATGGTGGTAGTTACGTAGCTCTAAGAGGAGATAAGAATGATAAGATAATAGCCTCTTTCGGTTCTATTGTTAAGGAGTTGGATGTCAGAATTGAGACTCCTGATAGCTTTTTCATTGAGACACGTAATGTGATTGTAGGAAAAGATCCTCATCCTCTTTCTATTGTTGGGTTATATAATAAGAAGAGTTTTGAGCTAGACGGTCAAGCTATAGAGTGGAGTGTGGACGATCCAACAATTTGCAGTATAGATAATGGAGTTATAACTGGTTTGAAGAATGGAAGAACAAAATTGATGGCTAACCTTCAGGGATTGGTAGATGAGATTGAGGTTCGAGTAGAGAAGCTAGAGGGTATTCATCTAGTTGAAGATTTTACCGATCACTCCTCATTTGCCTTCTCAAGTACGTCTAATTTAAAGAATTTGATGATCTCAGAGAAAGGATTACCCCAAGAGTGGTCTTGTGGAGGGGCTATGAGTTTTGATTTTACAAAAGCTAGAGCATCGAATCTCTCTTTGTCAAAGACAATTGAGCTTCAAGGTCAGCCAGACACGCTTCTTTTGACTCTCAACCCAGGAGGAATTGCTACAAAGAGTCTGCTTATTCATCTTAGTAACCAAAAAGAGTCAAGAGCATGGAGCTATAATATCGATATACCAAAAGGAGTTGAGACAACAACGTTGAGAATACCACTTCTAAACCCTAATGGCGAGAAGCTAGGGTTTGATGAATATCCTCTTAGTTTCGAGAAGCTCTACTTTATGTTAGATGATACAGCCATGAGTAATGGTGCGTATAACATCTTGTGGCACGATATGAAGGCAAAGTATGGTGAGGATAATCAAGAGGTATCTATACCCTCAAGACCTAATGTTCAAGGATTGGTACTTCTTTCTAATCCTGTGAGTGATGAGTTGTCTATTAAATTTGATGTTTATAAGCAGTCGGAGATTACATTATATATCTACACTCTAACAGGCAAACTCTCGAAGATCGTAGAGTTAGGCCAATTCTCTGGTGGTACCTACCACGAGAGAATTGGCGTCTCAGAACTAGTTAATGGTACATACTTACTTCATATTAATAGTTACGATAGCTATAAGAGCATGAAGTTTATAAAGAACTAGGTTTTCATAATTGAAAGAATGTTGGGTTAGGTGCTATATAAGTAGTATCTAGCCCAATATTCTTTTTGGGATATACATTAAGGATTCTCAATAAATAGTAGTAATTTACTATTGGGTACTCTTTTGGAAAATATATAACTTTGCTCCTCAGTGATATGACTCAAGATTATTACCTTAGAACAGCTTTACTAGTTGGCCTAAACCAAAACTATTTATAGAAAACAATACACTACACTATGTATAAATATACCCTTACACTTTTATTCCACATAATTATATCTATCAATCTGTTTGGAAATGAATCAAAACGTATAACAGTGAGTGTTAGCCCTGAGGATTTCCTTTCCGAGGATAAGTTTACCTACTATGATGATAGGATAAGTGTGAGGTTTAACCTTTTAAAACCTGCCAGACCGTCCGATTTCTCCATATACCTACTTTCAGGGGAAACATCAAATAAGGGTCATCTCTCATTGATGATTGATAGCGACAAGGATAGAGGTGTTGTAAATTTATTTTATGGTAAGAATTGGCGACTACGTAAAGAGACCATAATGGTTAGCCCAGATATATTTGAGTCTGCTAGAATACCTATATATATTCAGTTAGATATAAGAAGGGATAATTTAAAACTCAAACTCAACGATAGTGATACAATTGAGATAGATAATGCAGGTCTTTCAGTTGATTATGGCTATAAATTTGCAATTCATCTCGACACTCTCCCTTCATTGGGTAATATTTCTCATCTTAGAGCACCAGCTATTGAACATCTGCGTGTCGAAGCACTTCAAGATTCTCGTAATGTAGATTTCATAATCTGGTATGTGATAATAATATTATTGGATGTCTTGGTGTTTGCATATATGTACAACAGACATAGAAAGCGCAAGCAAGATGGACAATCTGATATAAATGAGGTATCCTTGAGTTCCCCAATCTATCTAAACAAACCACTACTCCCAACCACTTCTGCAATTTACCTCTTTGGCGGCATGCATATATACAATAAGGACGGTGAGGATATAGCAAAGAAATTCTCTCCAATATTGAAGGAGTTACTCGCACTGTTGATAGTTCATTCAGATAAAAAGGGTATATCAGCAGATAAGATGAAGTCCTATCTTTGGGCGGACAAGAGCGTTGCTAGTGCTAGAAATAACAGAGCAGTTAACTTGGGGAAACTGCGTAATTTGCTTTCCGAGGTTGGCGAGTTTGAGATAAAGAGCGATGATGGCTATTGGAGTATAAGATCCAATGATGCCTTCATCGATTACCTTCAGTATAGAACAACGTTGAAGGTACCAGGTCTTCTCTCTAGATCCAATATTGAGCTACTGTGCTCCATAACCTCAGAGGGGAATCTACTTCCTGAACATCAATATGAATGGCTCGATGAGCTCAGAGGAACAGTCTCGGATGATATATTTGACAAGTTTCTAGCTTATGCCGAAACGATGAAGGAGAGTAGTGCTACGGATCTTTATATTGGTATTGCAGATGTGATGTTCAAATTTGAGAGTATTAACGAGCAAGCTCTATCGCTCAAGTGCAGGGCTTATACTAGTTCGGGAAGGCATTCAGCTGCCAAGATTTTCTATGATAAATTCTGTGATGAGTATTATCAAGTATATGGTGAGAGGTTCACAACCTCTTTCTCAGATATTCTAAAGAGTCACTCTTGATATGTAATTTCAACATCTTACACTCGATAAATAATTTATATAGAGCCTTATCTAAACTATGGGACCGACTCCTTTAATATATGGAGTCGGTCTTATTTGTCTTTATACTATTGTTTGTTAAGCTATATAACTTCATTAATGAGGCTTTATTTTTGATTTACACTAAAATAAGTGCCACATTAATGTTTTGTTAATGCCAATATTTACCTGTTTATTTACTGTTTACCCTTTTCTTTGAACCTAGATAAACCAATTAATTATTAGACTTAAAAATGAAAAGAGTTAGGAATTATTTTATGCTACTGATGGGATTAGCATCCTTTATTGGTTGCTCTACACAAGATGTCGATTTTAATCCTGATGGACAAGAGCAGGCAAACTTATACCCACTCTCGGATGTAGCCTTTGCTGAGTATCTTATATACAATACTACGCTTGAGCCATCGAATAAGAATATGCTTCCTTATGGGATTTGTATCAATCGCAATGACAGTTTCTTGTTAGATGTTGAAAAGGCAAAGCAGGTAAAAGCTCTTTATCTTGTTAAGGACTCTAAGAGAGTAGAGGATCTTACGGCTGCGGGCGTTGCTTCAGCAGCGGTCAAGATAAGCAATATCGATGGTGTACAATTCTTCAACAATTGTACGAACTTAAGACTAACATCAAATGCTGTTGAGGGTAAGTTGGATCTTAGCTCTCTAACAAAATTAGATACTCTTGAGATGAATGCTAACTTGGTAAATGATCTAGTTGTTCCTTCATCAATAAAGAGACTGCGTTATAGCGCTAGTGCAAATGCTAGTGATACACAGAGACTGATTTCTCTGAACCTCTCTTCTGCGACAAAAGCTGAGCACATTTATGTGATTAATCACTTGATTACAAAAGAGGGGCTAGAATTGCCTGCATCATACTCTAATCTTGTTGATCTTGATCTCTCAGGCAATAGTGGTGCAGACTTTCCTATACCGCAAGCTTTGTATGATCAATTATCGACAAAAAAGGGAGTAGAGGTATCCACAGATGAGCCATCACAAACAAACTATCACCTAATATCTGATGTGGCTTTTGCTGAATATCTAATATATAACACGACGCTTGCAGAAACAAATACTAACCGACTTCCCTTGGGGATCTGTATTAACCGTAATGATAGTTTCTTGCTAGATACGGAGATTGCTAAGCAAGTTAAGGCTCTTTACCTTGTTAAGGATTCTAAGAGAGTGGAGGAGCTAACTGCCGCAGGAGTTGCTTCGGCTGCCGTAAAGATAAGTAGCCTAGATGGGATAGAGCATTTCACTGAGTGTACTAACATTAAGTTGACATCAAACTCAATAGAGGGGAGATTAGATCTTAGTGCATTAAGTAAATTGGATACTCTTGAGATGAACGCAAACTTGGTAAATGATCTTATTGTACCAAATTCAATCAAGCGTCTTCGCTATAGTGCCAGCTCAAATGCTAGTGATACACAGCGATTGACATCGCTCAATCTCTCTAATGCTTCAAAGGCTGAACACATTTATGTTATAAATCACTTGATAACACAAGAGACTCTAGAGTTACCTTCATCATATTCTAATCTTGTTGATCTTGATCTCTCAGGCAATAGTGGTGCAAACTTCCCTATACCTCAGGCTATGTATGACCAACTATCAACGAAGAAGGGTGTAGAACCATCTAATGATCAGGAGGTACCCTCTGATGAGCAATACCTAGTGAGAGATATAGCTTTTGCTGACTATCTGGTATACCTAATGTCTGATGTAGAGGATGCAGACTTGAAACTACCTGAGGGTATTGTAGAGCGTAAAGATGATGGTGTTTACTTGAATATAGAGATTGCTAATAGCTATGCTGGTACTCTCAATATAATTAAATCATCCGCAGCCATTAAGCGTCTTCAAGAGGCTGGAGTGGCTACGGCAGATGTGAAGATTCAGCATCTAGACGGGTTGCAGTATTTCACATCACTGACAGAACTCATCGCTACATCAAATGCATTCAAACAGCCCCTTCCGCTTGAGAACTTGACTGAGCTAACCTCTCTTATTGTTCGTACAGCTGGAGTTACTCAGATTGATCTTTCATCAAATACAAAGCTCTCTTATTTGGATCTTCAAGGTTCTACATCTAGTTCACTTGGAAGATTGCAGGCCGTTGATTTGAGCAATAACCAACTGCTTAATTATGTTAATCTAAGTGCAAACGAAATATCTCCAAACAATTTTGTTTTGCCAAGTAGCTACTCTGCACTTAAGACCTTGAATATGGGAAAGAACAAGGTCGATGGTAGTGAGGTTACATATATTGTTCCTTCAAACCTGTATGATAATCTAGGTGCTGATAGCAATGATAAGGCAGGTCTAGTTAGAGGAGAGTAATTTTCACACTAATCGTAATAAACAGATATATATATGACACTAATAGGTGTAATAATTGCAGTGCAGTTTATTCTTTTAACTGCTTATTGGCTATATAAGAAATATAACCCTCAAGTTGTTCTGATGGTTACCGGTATCTCTATGCTTGCTATCTCTGGTTTGCTAGGTAATAGTCTAGAACCAGTAAATCCAACAGGGGGAGCATTTTTTGACCTATTTAAGATAGTAGTAGAGACCTTCTCGACTAACATTTTACGAGTAGGGTTTATGATCATGTCTATTGGTGGATATGTTGCATATATGAAACAGATAAAAGCGAGTGACGCATTGGTATATGTATCTATGCAGCCACTTTCTCTTTTTCGCAAATATCCCTACATAGCCGCTATCTCTATTATCCCTATCGGACAGTTGCTATTCATTTGCACACCTAGCGCAGCTGGTCTAGGTCTTTTACTTGTTGCTTCAATACTTCCAGTTCTTGTAAACCTAGGAGTTAGTCGTTTGACTGCCGTTTCGGTTATCTCAGCTTGTACAGTATTTGATATGGGACCAGGATCAGCAAACACGGCTAAGGCTTCAGAGCTATTAGAGATGAACAATGTGATGTACTTCATAGAGTATCAATTACCAATGACAATTCCATTGACGCTCTTGCTTATGGTGCTTTACTACTTCACAAATAGATATTTTGATAAGAAGGATATACAGTCTGGCAAGATAGTAGCGGAGAAACCTCTTCAGCTAAGTGAAATGAAGATAGATGTGCCAATGATCTTTGCTATTTTGCCCGTTTTGCCATTGTTCATGCTGATTATATTCTCTAAATATCTTCAGCTGTTCCACCCGGCAATAGAGCTTGATACAACAACAGCTATGGTTGTATCTCTATTCATTGCTATGCTATTTGACCTATTGAGAACAAAGAGCTTTAAGGCTGCATTTAATGGTGTTAAAGCATTCTGGGCTGGTATGGGTAAAGTATTCACCGATGTTGTTACTCTTATTGTTTGTGCAGAGATCTTCTCTAAAGGTCTTATAAAGTTGGGTCTTATTGACTCTCTAGTTGACGGGGCAACTCAAGTTGGATTTTCAGGAGTAACTATAGGTATCTTCATTACTATTCTAATATTCTTGGCTGCTATGCTGATGGGAAGTGGTAATGCTTCATTTTTCTCATTCGGTCCATTGGTTCCTTCTATTGCTCAGAAGTTAGGTATTCCATCTGCAGATATGATTTTGCCTATGCAGTTATCAGCTAGTATGGGTAGAGCTACTTCACCAATTGCTGGTGTGATAATAGCAATTGCAGAGGTTGCAGGTGTCTCTCCTTTTGATCTTGCAAAGCGTAATTTTATACCTCTTGGTGGTGCGCTTATATTTATGTTATTATATAACTATCTAATTCTCTAAGAAACATATGTTTAAACTGATTATAAATGCTCGTCTCTACACTAGTGTAGAGGCTGAGCTAATGCAGATCCTTATTTGTGGAAATAAAATTGCTCAGATAGCTCAGAAAGTTGATGTAGGCACCTTGGAGCCGCAAATCATAGATGCAAAGGGGCAGTTGGTAACACCAGGACTAATTGATATGCATGTTCATGTCATTGGTGGTGGTGGACAAACAGGATTCAGTTCGTTAGCCCCTGAGGTACAGATTCAGAAACTTATAGAGTGTGGAACAACCACCGTAGTTGGACTTTTGGGTACAGATGGGTTTGTTAAGCAGTTACCACAGCTCTACGCCAAGACTATGTCTCTTCGCATGAATGGCTTATCTGCATATATGCTAACAGGTTTTTATGGATTGCCAACACCAACAATTACCGATTCTGTAACAGAGGATCTCATCTATGTAGACCCTATCATAGGATGTAAGATAGCTATTTGCGATGATCGCAGTTCGCATCCCACAGAGCAGGAGCTACTTCGTATAATTAATCAAGTACGTCTTGGAGGTTTTACCTCAGCTAAAGGGGGGGTAATGCATGTTCACCTTGGAGGTCTACCCGAGGGTATGTCTCTTTTGCTTTATATCGCTCGTAAATATCCAACTTTGATAAGCTATATATCACCAACTCATACCATACGTACAGAGGAACTATTCAATCAAGCAATTGAGTTTGGTAAAATGGGTGGGGCTATAGATATATCTACAGGTGGAACTAAGTTCACTGAGCCCTACAAGGCCGTACTTCTAGCATTAGAGAATGGTGTGTCAATTGATAAGATAACTTTCAGTAGTGATGGAAATGCTGGTGTAAGACGTATAGACCCTACAACAGGTGTCGATACCTACACTCTAGCTCCTTTACATCTAAATCTTGAACAGACAATAAAATTGATAACGCACGGAGGAATGCATCCAAAAGATGCCTTTAAGCTAATCACTGAGAATGCTGCAAAAACAATGAAGCTAAAGAATAAGGGAGAGATTAAAGTTGGTTTTGATGCTGACTTCTGCTTCTTTGACGATTCATTCAACCTATCTAATGTTATCTCTCAAGGAATAGAGTTCATGAAGGAGGGTGTCATTGTACGCAAAGGTAATTTTGAAGTATAACCAACTAATCAATTAAGGATGAAACTTAATAAATTCATTATAATCCTTATTATATCTCTGCTGTCAAATTCATTCATACCTCTATTTGCACAAACGGATGAGGATGTCTCCGTTGAGTCTGATGAGATAGAGGATGCAGAGTATGGGGATGGTGAAGCCTCACCTATTCGTAAATCATTTAAGTTGGGACACTATAAATTAGGTGATGGAATAACTTTTCTTTCAGCTAGTGACTCTTACGGAATTAATCTAAGTGGATATGTTCAGTCTACTTTCCAAACACAGTTCTATCCAGAAGATGACAAAGCATATTCTCGCTTTAGAGTAAGACGTGCTAGGCTTCGACTTAATGGTATGGCTATGAATAATAAGGTTAGATACCGACTAGGTCTGGACATGGTAAAGGGAAGTGAGACAGATGCTGAAGGTGTAGGAGCTATGCTTACTGATGCTTGGGTTGCTTATCATCCTTTTGGTAACAATAAGTTATCCATATCTATGGGGCAGAGGTCAACACCAACAGACAATCGAGAACTTCAGATGAGTTCAACGGCTTTGCAGTTTACCGATAGAAGCAAACTTACATCACTTTTTGGTACAATACGCGAGATAGGATTATATGCTTCTGGGACTTTTAAAGTGGGGCATACTTCATATCTGCGACCATCTTTAGCAATTACGGATGGTGACGGACCAATAAGTCTTGGGCAGAGGTATGGTGGTCTTAAGTATGGAGCACGTGTGAACTATCTTCCATTTGGACTTTTTCGTCTAGCGGGGGAGAGCAGACAGTCTGATTTAGCTTATGAAATTAAGCCTAAATTGGTTGTTGGAGCTGCCTATAGCTACAATGATGGGGTGAGTGATAGACGCGGAGGTCGTGAGAATGGTGCTATACTGTACCAAGATGCAAACAGAATGACTGCTCTGCCTGATCTAAGCAAACTAACCCTTGATTTTATGTTCAAGTATCAAGGCTTTTCTCTTCTTGGAGAGTATGTCAAGACTTGGGGGCATGTCCCTTCAAATATTGCTTATAGAGTAAGGAATGATGGAACAACCTCTTCAGATTTTACCATAGATGGGGTAAATGACAAGGAGAACTACATAAAGAATAGAATGATGCTCGGTTCGGGTTTCAATATTCAAACGGGTTATTTCATTCGTAAGTTCCTTTCATTTGATATGCGATATACTCATATCATTGCTGATAAATATTCATTTATTAATAATGATCTATACTTCAACCGTAGTGACTATATGGATTTTTGTGTAACCAAATATTTGACTAAATCCTATGCAGCTAAGGTGCAGGCTAACTTCGGGCTTGCAAAGACGAACGGAACAATTCGTAATCCTGAAGGAGTATCAGTAAGTGGGTGGGAGAAGAGCATAACAATACTATTTCAACTAGCATTCTAAAGATCGATATAATGAGAAAAATAATATATCTCCTTCTTTCCATCTTCTTGTTTAGCACACTGACTGCTCAAGATCTAAAGAGGGTTCAAAAGAAATATTTCCCAAAACCTAAGGAGTTAACTATCAATACTCCGATAGCGTCAAAAAAGAGAGATTATACAACCTACAAGGAGATGAAGAGCTTTCTAAGTAGACTACAATCGGAGAACTCTGACATTATGCAACTTGAAAAGATAGGTTATACGCAGAAAGGTCGAGAGATCTTACTTGCTAAGCTATCCAATAATATAGCCTCTAGTGATAAGATGAGAGTGCTTTACTTTGCACGTATTCATGGTGATGAACCAGGAGGTACCGAGGGGCTACTTCATTTTATTGACAAGATAACTTCGGATAAGTCCTTAGCATTCCTCCTCGAGAAGATAGACTTCTATATCCTTCCTATGGTGAATGTCGACGGTGGTGAGAGAATGATTAGACAAACAGCTAATGGAATAGACCTCAATAGGGATCAAGTGCGTCTTGAGACTCCTGAGGCTGTTGCTTTGAGATCTGTTGTCAATGAATTTGATCCGCATCTATGTGTTGATTTTCATGAATATCAGCCTCTTAAAAGTGCATACTCACTCATCTCTAGTGAGATCTTGACTCTGCCTTGGGATGTGATGTTTCTTACATCAGGCAATCCAAATGTTGCAACTCCAATAAGAGAGTCTGTAGAATCACTATATATAGCTCAGGTGAGCAGGCTTCTTGACGAGAAGGGTCACTCTAGCCATACATACTATACGCCAAAGAAGGGAAGTGAAGGTGTTGTAATGAACTTAGCGGGTACTTCTCCTAGATCTACGGCCAATGCTCTATCATTAAATAATGCATTCACTATTTTGACAGAGACAAGAGGCATAGGCTTATCACGAGAGACTATCTATCGCAGAATTGAGAATGTCTACACACTAGCTTATAGTTTCGCTTATACTACTTATCAGAATAGAGAACGACTTCTTAAGGCTATCGACGAGGCTGTAAGTGAGAATAAGCCTGTGGCTGTATCATTCTCCTCAGAGATAAAAGAGAATTATCCTCTACCTTTTGTAAATCAGATTAAGAATACTCTTGACACACTAGAGCTTACTCTATCAAATTCTTTAAACTCTACAGTTAAGCTCTCTAGAGAGCTTCCAAAAAGCTACTTGATTCTTGCAGAACAAGAGAAAGCTATTGAGACACTTAAAAATATAGGAGTTGAATATCATAGATTACAATCTGATCAAGAACTTGAAGTTGAAGCCTTCTTTATAAGTAAGTTAGAGAGAGAAGATCACTCTTTTAAGAACTTTACCCCAGTGAAAGTTACTACTCAACTTGAGAAGCAGAAGATGTTATTTCCAAAAGGGACAGTTGTTGTCAATACCAATCAAAAGAGATCAAGACTACTCTCTGTGATGCTTGAACCAGAATCATCTAATGGTTTTGTCAATTATAGAGTTATTGAGATTGAAGAGGGTGATCAGCTACCCGTTTTTCGCTTGATGGATTAATTTAATACTTATTTCAGACGTTTAGAGACATGAGAAAAATAGTAACTATATTATTTGCAGCTACTGCAATTGGGCTTTCAGCTCAGGAGAACCAAACAAGTTTCAGACTTGGTAATGGACTAAATATTGATCTAGATAAAGGGAAACATCATTTCAATCTTGGTGGTTTTATTCAAGCCAGTGGCATCTATTCTGAACTTAAGGGTAATGATCCTGAGTATCGTTTTGATATTAATAGGGCTTATCTTGATTTGACTGGTGGATTCTATTATGATAAGTTTAGCTTCAAACTACAAATGGACTTCACTAGATCATACCCTCTATTAGATGCTTGGTTTGCATATAACCCAATAAAAAACCTATCTATAAGTGTAGGGCAAAAGCAGTCTCTATCTGGAACTCGTTCTATGATGTTCTATGATGAGGCGCTAGCTCTTGGTAATCGTAGCCTTGTTAATCGTACGTTCTACAATACTGGTCGCGAGCTTGGGATATTTCTTGAGTCTCGTCTGCCTGTAAAGAATACAGGGTTTGACTTAGGGGTTGCTGTAACTACGGGTGATGGGATAAATTCTTTTGGTAGCTCATCAACAGATTTTGACCTTGGTGGACTAAAGTATAGTGCACACGCTACATTCTATCCAATGGGATTCTTCTCTCCAGGGAATAACTTAACTGACACAGATTTTGCTCGTGAGAAGAGTCCTAAATTATTGATTGGTGGATCATATAGCTATAACCAAGGAGCTAGTGATGCAATAGGAGAGGGTCACGGGAGCTTTACTCTATACGATGAGTATGGCAGATCAGCATATCCAGACTATGTAAAGATGTCTATGAACCTGATGTTCAAATATAGAGGCTTTACATTCTTGACTGAATATGTGGATGCTTGGGCACGTAATCTAAACCATCTTTATGTTGATGGAGGTGCTACATCTAAGCTTCAGCCAAAGCAGATAGCAGACTACCTTGTTCTTGGTAGTGGTGTTACAGCTCAAGTGGGCTATTTGTTCGAAAAGAATTGGGCTGTTGATATTAGATATAGCTATGTGTTTCCTGAATGGACAGATAAGAGCTCTCTTATCAATAAGACACAAGGTTTATCCTTTGGAGTTGCTAAATACATTATTGATAATCGCCTGAAGATACAGCTTGTAGGTTCGTATGAAAACTACCCTGAGCTTTCAGATAGAGATAAGAAGTTTACTTTTGGAATTAATACTCATATTGTTTTCTAATCTGAGATGAAACAAACCAAACAACTTCTTCATATTCTATTCCTCATCATTATGACTAGCTGTTGGGGGGGCGAGATATTGGAAAAGCCCAATAGTAACTCCCTGAATCGAGGAGAAGGGTTGATATCTTTTAGTGGATATCAACCTTTAGCTAACAAACCAATAGGTGTACACTACTTTATACCTGATGGTGATATGGGTAAAATGCCAATATTATTTGTCTTGCCAGGACTCAATAGAAATGCAGGTGATTATCTTCAGGCATGGAAGAGTGCTGCTAAGAGTAAGGGGATAATGGTATTCGCTCTTGAGTTCCCTTCTTCTTATTATCCCTCTAGTGACTATACTGAGGGGGGAATATTTAAGAATGATAATATACAACCAGAGGATCAGTGGAGTTTCTCTATTATTGACCCTCTTTTTGATTACATCTGCAATGAGTTATCAATTAAGCAGAGTGGATATGATCTTTGGGGTCATTCAGCAGGCGCACAATTTGTTCATCGCTACCTACTTTTCAAACCAGATTCGCCCATCATAAGAGCTATCTCTGCAAATGCTGGTTGGTATACTGTACCTGACATGGATATAGAATTCCCTTATGGATTGAAAAACTCTCCCTCTAATGAGAACTCTTTATCTAAGTCTCTTTCAAGAGATTTAATTATTCAATTAGGAACAGCTGATAACAATGTTGATGATCCTAACTTGAATCACTCAGAAGGAGCAGATAAGCAAGGAGCTCATAGGTATGAAAGAGGTCTTCATTTCTGGAGTAGATCTTTATCTATATCGGAGAGCTACACTTCATTTGGATGGCATAAGATCGAGGTTGAAGGTGTCGGTCATAGTTATACCCAAATGGTAGCAAATGCAGCGGATACTTTATATTGATATATTTAAAGAGGAGAGGATCAGTGACTACTGATCCTCTCCTCTTTAAATATAATACCACAAATATTTGTGATAAATCAAGAGTAATTATCCTCAATCCTATATCTTTACTCACTTTAATAAAAGATATTTCTAAACATTATGAAAGCTATTGTTTTAGGTGCAACGGGAGCGACAGGACGAGATCTTCTAAAACTACTCCTAGATGATGATAGGTTCGATCAAGTTGATATATTTGTTAGACGAGATTTGCAAATTGTTAATTCAAAACTAAGAGTACATATTATAGATTTTGAAAAGCCTGAGCAGTGGTGGGATAAAGTAGAGGGGGATGTTCTATTCTCAGCTTTAGGGACAACACTCAAAGTGGCAGGATCAAAACAGGCACAGAGAAGAGTCGATCTATATTATCAACTCCAATTCGCTAAGGCAGCACGTGAGGCTGGTGTAAATTGCTATGTTCTTGTATCTTCAGCCTATGCCTCTTCTAACTCACTATTTTTCTATCCTAAGCTCAAAGGAGAATTAGAAGATGAGGTGAAAGCTCTAAATTTTCCTAAGTGTATAATATTAAACCCACCATCTCTTGTTCGTAAAGGGAGTGATAGAAAAGCAGAAGTCATTGCTACTAAGTTACTCATATTTCTCAGTTCCATCGGCTTGTTTAAATCAGTGACTCCTCTCGAGACAGAACGTCTAGCTAGAGTTATGATTTCCTCATCCCTTGAGTTGAATAATGGATGTCACTCTCTAACTCCAATTGATATTAGGGATTATATACAAGGATGATTTACTTTTCTTAATTGTATGGTTAAATAGATTTACACGTAGAACATATATCAAGCTTATATGTTTTATCCTCGATATATCTCATTTCTCTATGAATGAGATATAACAAGCCAGGAGTTTCTTAAATCAGAGTAATTAACTTACTGTAAAAGGATATGAAACGTGCTTATATATCTATTTTAACCATCCTAATTCTTTCTTATGTCACAATAGCTAATGCCCAAGATAAGTACTCTATGAGGCCTAACTATGTGAACTTTAATTATGCACTTCAGGATATTAGCTTGAATGGATCTGATCAAATAAGAAGTGATGTAGCAGCTGCTCTATCTGTTGGACACACATTCTATCTATTTAATAGCAAGCCTCTCGGTGGTATGGTTCGTTTTGGTATTGATGCTACTTGGATAGATGTCAACTACGCTTATTATGACCTTAGAGGGACTTCGTCTACCTCCTTTAGCGATGAGATACACCAACTAGAACTAGGGGTTCAGGTAGGACCTTCTATTACCGTAACTCCAATAAAGAATCTAAACATTAGTGCATATTTTAGATATGCTCCAACGTTTGCTTCTCGTGTTGCCTTTGATGAAGACTTAGACGAGAACTATGTAGGAGGAAACTATGCCTCATTTTTCGTTACTGGTGCCTCAATATCATATGGAATTATAGGTCTTGGCGTTGAGCGCCGATGGGGTAATCCTCTCTATAAGAACCTAGATGTTGATATTGAAGGACTAAGAACCCCTCTTCCAACAAAATTAGAGACAGATGCTTTTAGGTTCTACCTATCTATAAGACTTTAATCTTATAGATGAGATTGGTAATATTTTAAAGGGTGTATAACTAGGCTCAAAGCCAAGTAATACACCCTTTCTCTTTCGTAAATATATATGCTGAGTATATTTACAATTTGACTGTTTATTTTATATATATTATTATGACTGAGATCTCTTTTATTTCTCTTGACTTTGAGACAGCTACTTCGAACAGAAACTCAATTTGTGAGGTGGGCATAACAGTTGTAGAGAGTGGTGAGATTAACTATTCTCGAAGCTGGCTTGTGCAACCTCCCAGTAATAGATATGATAAGATTAATATACAAGTGCATGGAATCACACCATATGATACTGCTAATTCACCTACTTTTGATCAAATATGGCAGGAGCTTAACTCTATTTTTGAAAATCATACTCTCGTAGCACATAATGCTAGTTTTGACTTCCTTGTGTTAATGGAGACACTTATTTATTATAACATACCCATACCAACTATTAATTTTTATTGCTCTTATAGGGTGGCAAAATATATTTTCACAGGTAAGGAGAGTTACTCTCTACCTCGAATCTGTGGAGCTTTGGGGATTAATATGGGTAAACACCACCGTGCAGAGGGCGATTCCTTAGCTTGCGCTACTCTTTTTCTAACATCTCTTAGAGCTATAGATTGCCATGATATAGACTCTTTACAAGATATCTACAACTTCACAAAAGGTCTTCTTTCTCCTTCAGGCTATAGAGGGCAGCTCTCAAGAGGTAGAAAGAGAGGGTTGGTGGTAACATGTAGATAATAAGGTTATTATAGATATGTTTTATAATATGTATTTTAGTTGTAATAATTGAATTTATTTGTATTTATTTGCAGTTGTCTGAATCATAGTTCTAAAAACCACAATTAAATCAAATATATTATGGCACTAAAACTGTTAGTTATTTTCAGATTTACTCAGAGACTAAGTTTAATTTTGATAACTCTATTCTTTTGTTGTCCCCTTATCTATGCACAACCTAAAGAGGATCATTCGATTTCCCCAATCTCTAAATTGAATATCTCTCGAGATAACAACTCGTTGAATATATCTTGGGATGCTCTTATTGACGCTACAAATTATAGAGTTGTTTTCAAAGAGGCTAATGGTAAATATGCTCCAGATTTAATTATATCTGAATATCTAGAGGGGAGTTCATACAATAAGTACCTTGAGATATATAATGGTACAGATCGTTTTATTGATCTTGATAAGGAGATCTATGAACTTCACATATATCTTAACAATAGTAAGAAAGGTAACAACTATTTTATGAATGGGTTATTACCTCCAGGTGCTACATTTGTATTTGCATATGAAAGTAGTAAATTAACTCTTCCTAATGGTGTCTCTACCTCAATACTATATCATAATTTTAATGGTGATGATGCTTTGGAGTTAACAAGAGATAGTGTTAGGGTTGACCTTTTTGGTGTGATAGGTTTTATAGGGGATTTTTTGTGGTGTTCTGAAAGAAAGAAGAAGACGCAAGACCAAACTCTTAGGCGTAATCCATCAATAGTGAAAGGCGATAATAGAGAATTTACCACTGGAACTTTCGCTACAGCTCTAAAGAATCAGTGGGATTCTTACCCAATAGATGAGGTGTCAGATTTTGGAAGACACACCATGAATATCTCTTTCGTAAAAGGGGAGGTGGTAGATACTTCATGTTTTGTCGTCGATGGATTAGTAGATGGAGAATATATCATCTCCATAGTAGCATACGACTCCATCACGGGTGCTATCTCAGAAGAGTTTACCACTAATATAACCCTCTCGCATATAGATGTGGATAGTGAGAATACTCTAACTCTCGAGAGTGGGTTCATACAGTCAATATCGGTAGCAGATGGAGCAACACTTCTTATACCCCAAGACGAGAGTGTATTAGTTGGGGAGTTATCTATCTCATACAGTGATGTATGGGGTGCAAGTCAATCAAACTCACCAACTCTATGGGTTGATGGAGAATTAAATGTCTCAAACACTTTAGAGATTAATTACGCATTGTCGGCAAATAGATGGCATTTCATATCCCTACCTTTTGATGTCGACTCTATGAGAGTTGGTGATAATAGTACACCAATTCAGGGGGTAGACATTCGTATTTGCAGTTATGACACTCACGCCCGAGAGAGTAACTCAGGCCGTGTAAGTAACTTCGTTGATATATCCCCATTAGGCTCTTCTGCAAATAGATTGATTAAGGGTGTAGGATATATTATGGCTATCCCGAAGGATGCGACTGTCTCTTTTTATGCTTCAGACAGTTCTAATCAACTATCCATATCTAACAGAGATCACAAGATATTTCCAGAATATGGAGGTGCAAATAGTAATGATATACATAATGGATGGAATTTGGTAGGCAACCCTTTTTTTGCCAATTTAACTAAAGCCAGTTCTCTTGATTGGCTAGCATGGGATGGCTATACTTATATACTAAATGGAGAAGTGAATAGTCTCAATAGCTACTTCATGCAGGTTGACACATCAGATCCAATAATCATTTTGCCAGAGTGGTGCAATATCTATGAAAGCTCACTCAATAGAGCTCAAGGATCGAGCTCAGAACTACTCTTTAGGGTAAGTGATGGGATGGTTAGTGATGCATGCCACCTTCGTCTATTAGATAGTAAAGCTGAATTTTATCAAATTGGCAGAGATATGGCAAAGATGTTCTCACTTCGCTCAGATGTGCCTCAGATATATTTCAGTCGTTGGGGATACCCTATGCTTCTGACTTCAATAGACTTAGATGAATTAAAACTAGGAATACCATTCGAGATAACTTTCGCTTCATCAAGTTTGCATGAGTTATCTCTTGATCTCAACATAGATGATGATCTTCTAGATGTAGTTATTCAACTAGAGAGTGGTGAATACCTTGAGTTCTCTGATTCTTCCCTCTCTATATATGGTGAAAAAGGTCAAAAACTAAGAGCTCTTCTAAAGGCAATACCAAAACCAACATCTATTAAAGAGCTTTACTCCTCTATTATAATATCTAGCCGTGAAGGGGAAATATTTATATCAGGACTCACAGGTGGTGAAATCATTCGTGTTTTTGATACCGCTGCCATTCCCATCCACACCTCAATAGCTGCAAATGATACACAACTCATCAAACTAAATAGAAGTGGGCTATTTATTATCCAGATAGCATCATCTACTAATACAATAAATGAGAGAGTATGGGTTTTTAATAATAATGGCATACAACTATGAGAATATTTCTACTTGTGGCTTTTATTAATATGAGCCATCTCATTTCATTTTCTCAGTTCTCAACCCTTGAAAGAAGTTTTATTTATAGTGATGAGGAAAATGTAACTGACCTTTATTTTATCGAGGTTCCATCAGAACCTGGCGTGGTTGATGTAGCTATTTATGATTCTCCACCATGGATTGTTCTACTAATATTCGCTTTCTTGTATATGGTATGTAAGAAACTAAGAGGGATTAATTACTCAAAGTAGACCATCTATTTATTCGGAAAACAGTTGCGTTCTCCTTTTCTTTTACTATTTTTGGTATTCATTATCAAAAATAGTCTATAACCATGGAAAGAGTAACTCGACGAAAACCAGAGTGGCTAAAGGTCAAGCTCCCAAAGGGTGTATTGCCTTGCAGTGTGCAAACATCTTTGGGACAGCATAAGCTAAATACAATTTGTGTTAGTGGCCGCTGTCCAAATCAGTCAGAGTGTTGGGGTAATGGTACTGCTACTTTTATGATTGGAGGAAGTATATGCACCAGATCATGCAAGTTCTGCAATGTGACAACAGGTAGACCCAATCCTCTAGACCCAAATGAGCCAGAAAATGTTGCTAAATCTATAGAAGAACTAGGTATTAAGCACGCAGTAATAACATCTGTAGATAGGGATGACCTTCCAGATGGAGGTGCTTCGCATTGGGTAGAGACTGTAGCTGCAATAAAGCGCAGAACTCCACAAGTGACAATGGAGCTGTTAATACCAGATTTTAGAGGTAATCTGTCTCTAGTAGATAAAATAATAGAGATGAAACCAGATGTTATTTCTCACAATCTAGAGACTGTCAGAAGACTATCAGACTCCGTGAGATGTACTGCAAAGTATGAGAGCTCTCTTAATGTGTTGAAACATATTGCAAACTCTGGCATAGTAGCAAAGTCTGGTATTATGCTTGGATTAGGAGAGACGAGGGAGGAGATACTTGAGACTATGGACGATCTGCTTTCTGTTGGATGTGAAGTAATGACTATCGGACAATATCTCCAGCCAGATCTAAATAATCTACCGGTAATTGAGTATGTTACTCCCGACACATTTGAGGAATACCATAGAGAGGCTCGTCGTAAGGGTTTTCGAGAAGTAGCAAGTGCCCCTTTAGTACGATCTAGTTATATGGCACATAACCATATAAGAAAATCAATATAGTTATGAGGAAAACAAAAATAATGAATTTGGGTTTAGCTTCTTATCGTCAAGTATGGGAGCTTCAGGAGTCATTACATAGAGATTTGATTTGTAATAGAGATGCGCAAAATGATTGGTCTAACAACTTGATTCTTGTAGAGCATCCTCATGTATTTACAATTGGTAAGAATGGAGATGAATCAAATTTTCTTGAAGATAGACTAAAGATGTTGGATCCTTCTGTGGAGACAATTCGTGTTAATAGAGGAGGAGATGTGACATATCATGGTCCAGGACAACTAGTTGTGTATCCAATATTAGATATGAATAGTTTTTCTATGGGAGTCAAATCCTATGTAGATCGCCTTGAGGAGGTTGTCATATCTCTATTAAAAGAGTATAACATAGATGCTCAAAGAATGGATGGTGCTACAGGTGTGTGGATAGATGCAGGTAAGCCTAGAGCGCGAAAAATATGTGCCATAGGTGTTAAGTGCTCCAAATTTGCTACAATGCATGGGTTAGCTCTAAATGTAAATAGTGATCTCTCTTACTTTGAGTTTATCAACCCTTGTGGATTCATTGACAAAGGGGTTACCTCTATAGAGCGCGAGCTGAATCATCATGTTGATTTTAAAGAGTTGACAAATAGGTTTATATCCCAATTTATTAGGGTGTTTGGTATTCAAGATAGCGATATAACAGAGTAGATACTGTTTTCCAAATAAAAAAAGAGGAGCCCATCCTAGGATGAGTTCCTCTTTTTGTGCTTTTATCAAATGAGTGATTAGCGCTTGATGCGTCTCTCTTTGATTCTTGCTTTTTTACCTGTAAGAGCACGTAGGTAGTACAATTTAGCACGACGCACTTTACCGTGTTTGTTTACGGTGATGCTCTCGATGAATGGAGAATCGATAGGGAAGATACGCTCTACACCTACGCTACCAGACATCTTACGTACTGTGAAACGTTTTTTCTCGCCGTGACCAACGATTTTGATAACGTCACCACGATACTCCTGGATACGCTCTTTGTTACCCTCTTTAATACGGTAAGCAACAGTAATAGTGTCACCACTTCTGAAAGCTGGGTGCTCTTTTCCACAAGCAAATGCCTGCTCGGCAATCTTAATAAAGTCCATTTTGTTTGGATATTTAAAATGTTATGTAATACGCAATTTAACAGGCAGCATGTCCTGACAGAGATTGCGATTTCCGGGGGCAAAGATATAAACTATTAATAGAATCAACAATATAATGAAGCTAAAATGTTTCGTACTACTACTTATATATATGACAGATGTAAGTCTTAAAGTTAATTTAAGTTAAGGTGAGGTTGTTTAAGTGGTTGATAGTCAGCTTTAATGTTGCTTTGGCGGCTTTAGCTCTTGATTCAATCTTTCCATTTTATTTGGATGGTATTACTAAATCTACTACTTTTGTATCCGCAATCGAGCAACAACGGTCAGATCGACTGGGAGTTGTTTGAGTTGCTAGACAAGCGATCATTAAGACATTTTTATATATAAAACAATAGTAGTACA
>JBOFUP010000018.1:0-21052 GCA_051652645.1 Bacteroidales bacterium | reverse complement strand
TGAGATAAATTTGGCTCTAAAATTAATCGGTTTAATTTTCTTTTCTATATTTGCGAAACGAAAAAAACAAAATACGACATATTATGAAGATTACATTCAGAATTCTATTAGTTGCGTGTATCGCAGTGTTGGGTTACTTATGCGTTAAAAGCATTATGGATCCAATTAAGTTTGAACAAGAGAAGACAAAACGCGAAAGTGCTATCATTCGCCGCTTGATCAATATCCGTAAAGCTCAGATTGAGTACCGTAACATGAACGGTCAATATACTGCTAGCTTCGATACTTTGATTGATTTTGTTAAGAATGGCAAGTTGAAAGTCGTTTTGAAAGAAGGTGTTCTTTCTGATATGCAGTTGGCTGATGGTTTGACTGACGCTAAAGTAATGAAAATGTCTGAAAAGGAGCGTATTGCTAAAGGACTAGAGAACTTTAAACGTGATACTACTTTGGTTAGTGTAAGAGACTCTCTTTTTGGAGCTGGTTATACTGTAGACTCTATGAGATTCGTGCCTGGTACACGTACTATGTTTGAGATGGCTGCAGCAGAGCTTCCTACAGCATCTGGATTGACTGTAAAAGTATTCGAAGCGAAGACTACTTATGATGTTTATTTGGGTGACTTGGATCGTCAAGAGGTAATCAACTTGAAGGATAGAGCTAAAAAACTTGATAAGTTTGCAGGTTTGCAGGTTGGTTCTATCAACGAGGCTAATAACAATGCTGGTAACTGGGAGTAATCCTCTACAAACAGATATGGTCAGTAATATATTAGACATAGAAAAATCTGAACAATATGATTTATCCATCCGGTTACGACCGGATGGATTTTCTTTTTACATATCTAACGGTGCTTTACAAGAGCCTGTGATAGATATCTGTCATGTCCATTTTAATAAGGATGGAGAGTCTTATCTTAACCAATTTAAGTCTTGTGTATATGCAAATGAGAATCTACTATTACCATATAAGGTGGTTACAGTTGTTGTAGAAACTTCTCGCTATACTTTAGTCCCTAACTTATATTATGATATTGACAGATGTAGATCACTTTTGGGAATAGGGTTACCTGTTAATTCAACAATGGAAGTGTGTGATAATTATATTCCACAACTCGATTCCCACGTGCTCTTTGAGATTGATGCAGAGCTTTATGCATTTCTTACTAGAGCCTTCGTATTGCCAAATATTAAGGCACACATATCTTCTTTGTTATCTCTATTTATTGGTTATAAGCGTGAAGATTCAAGTGCAAAGTTATTTGTTTGTATTTCTAGTGGATATGCAGATATTGTATTCTATGATGATGACTCAATAAAACTTATTAAGAGAATTTCTATTGAGAGTAGAAAAGATTTAGCTTTCTATATATTATCCCTGTGGCAACAGTTGGGATGTGATCAAGAGGATGACTCTATATATATTATTGGTAATGCTATCCTCATTGATGAACTCATACTAATACTCAAGCGTTACATTCGTAAGGTTGTAACAAACTCTTTGCCAACACAGTTATTGGCAAACATAGGCGTTAAGCATACGCCACACGATATTTTAACTCTTTCTTTATGCGAATAATAAGTGGTATTTACAGACGTCGACGTTTTGATGTTCCTAAGAATATAAAGGCAAGACCAACAACGGATTTTGCTCGTGAGAACCTTTTTAATGTACTAAATAATAGCATAGATTTTGAAGAAACTAGTGCTTTAGATTTGTTTGCTGGGACTGGTGCGATTAGTTTTGAACTAGTTTCTAGAGGGTGTAAAAAGGTTGTTTGTGTTGAAAAGGAGTCTCTTCACGTCAATTTTATTCAGAAAGTGAAGACAGAACTTAAGGAGGACAACCCATTGATAATTCGAGGGGATGTTTTTAGGTATATAGATTCGTCTCGCGAGAAATTTGATCTAATATTTGCAGATCCTCCTTATGATCTTAAAGAGCTAGCTTCTATACCTGAACGAATATTCGAAAAGGGGTTATTAGTCCCAGGTGGATTACTTGTTTTTGAACATGGTAAAGGAAACAGTTTTTCTGAACATCCATATTTTATTGAGAAGAGAGTTTACGGAAGTGTAAACTTTAGTTTCTTTCAACTCCCAAAGGAAGAGTGATTTACTCTCCCTTTGGGTTTTTTTGTTATAATAGCTCATTATAATTATTCTATTATTTATTACCTTTTGTAGTAATAGTATAACATTTATTTTGGATATTTGCTGATCTTATGAATCTATATTGTGTAAGTTTAATTGCAAATTGATATGGAACAATCACTATTTAGTCCCCAATTGATCATAGAGGTTAGTTGGGAGGTATGCAATAAAGTAGGTGGGATATATACTGTATTGTCAACGCGAGCTAAAAGCTTGCAAATGGGACATAAGGATAGAATAATCTTTGTTGGTCCCGATATGTGCGAAGATAATCCAGATTTCCAAGAGGATAAATCGCTGCTTAATGAGTGGAGATTGAAAGCTGAGAGTGATGGACTATACATAAGAGTGGGGAGGTGGAATGTCCCTGGGCATCCAATTGCTATATTAATTGGATTCAATGACTACTATCATAGATTGCCTATGTTGTTTGCAAAGATGTGGGAGAAGTATAGGGTTGAGTCTCATGCAGCTTATGGCGACTATGAAGAGGCATGCGCTTTCTCTTTTGCTGCAGCTGAGGTGATAGAGAGTCTAATTGATTATAATCAATTAGGTGTCTCTAAAGAGAGCACCGTGGTTCATTTTAATGAATGGACAACTGGTATGGCTGCTCTTCATCTGCAACTAATACAACCTAAGGTTGCAACAATGTTCACAACGCACGCTACATCGATAGGGCGTTCTATTTGCGGAAACAATAAGCCTCTTTACGGACATTTAGATCACTATAACGGAGATCAAATGGCCAGAGAATTAAATATGGTATCGAAACATTCACTTGAAAAAATAACTGCTCATACTGTTGATTCATTTACAACAGTCAGTGATATAACAGCGATTGAATGTAAAGCTCTTCTCCAAAAGAGTGTTGATGTTGTACTTCCTAATGGGTTCGAATCATCATTCGTGCCTCAAGGGGATGCCTATGTTGAGGCTCGAAAGATTGCCAGAGAAAGAATGCTAAGAGTTGCGTCTAAACTTACAGGAGCTTATTTTGTAGATGATGATACTATATTAGTAGTTAATTCTGGTCGATATGAATTTAGAAATAAGGGCGTAGATTTATTTGTAGACTCAGTTAATAGGGTTAGACATATGGATATTCCAAAGGGAAAGAGTTTGATCGCTTTTGTTATGGTGCCAGCTGATTCTGCCGGGCCACGTTCAGACCTTAAGGATTTATTGGAGAGTCAATCTGACATCAAAGGCCTTTCTAATCCTATTGTAACTCACAATCTAAACAATATACAGCATGATAGATTGATAAGCCAAATGCAATGGCTAGGAATTCATAATAGTTCTCAAGAGAGAGTTCATCTAATATTTGTGCCTGTTTATCTTAATGGCGAAGATGGTATATTCAATCTCACTTATTACGATTTGATTCCAGGATTTGATCTGTCAATCTTTCCTTCTTATTACGAACCTTGGGGGTATACTCCTCTGGAGAGTATTGCTTTTGGGGTACCAACCGTAACAACATCTTTGGCTGGTTTTGGTCTTTGGGCGAATAGGCAAGTTGATACTTCTTCTCTTGATTTTGGAGTAGAGGTGGTCGAAAGAAACGATAACAACGAGATTGATGTCTCAATCAAGATTGCCAATGTTATGGCTGATTATCTTAATAAAAGTTCAGATGAGATTGGTATTATAAGACAAAGGGCTCAAAATTGTGCATCTCAAGCTGATTGGGCTCACTTTATAAAGCACTATTATGAGGCTTACTCCGTGGCTATTAAGAGAGCTAGAAATAGAGTTGGGGGAGTAAATAACTAAATTCATCCATAAACTAAATTTAGCAAATGCTGATTTTAATATATTTGTTAGGTAGCTTAATAGCATTTAACTATCTACAATTGAAACAGCAATACTATATATACTAACTAATTATGAATATACAAGCTAGTAACTCAAACTCTCCTTTTTGGAGAGATATTATTGTAAAATCTAAGTTGCCAAAGAGCCTTGAGCCTTTAGCTGAGATTTCAAAAAACATTTGGTGGACGTGGGACTATGAAGCAAAGGAGCTTTATGCTTCAATAAATAAGGAGTTGTGGAAGGATACAAACCATAATCCTGTCTTGATGCTTGAGCTTTTAGATCTTGATAGACTTGAGGAGTTGGCCAGTGATAGTGATTTCTTGTCTAGGATGAATGTGGTATATAAAAAGTTTCGTTCTTATGTCGAAACACCTTATAGCCCATCAATACCATCGGTTGCATACTTCTCAATGGAGTATGGTCTGGCAAATATTCTAAAGATATACTCTGGTGGTCTTGGCGTATTAGCGGGTGACTATTTAAAAGAGGCTAGTGATTGTGCAGTGGATATGACAGCTGTCGGATTTATGTACAGATATGGTTATTTCACTCAAGCTCTGTCCATGGAGGGTCAACAGATAGCGAACTACGAAGCGCAGAATTTCTCACATCTTCCAGTTGAACAACTAAAGGATAATGCAGGTTCGCCTATTATTTTGGCTGTACCATTTCCTGGTAGGGATGTATTTACTTACATCTGGAAAGTGAATGTGGGCCGAATATCTCTGTTACTTATGGATACTGACCTTGATCTAAATAGCGAGTTTGACAGATCAATCACTCACCAACTTTATGGTGGAGATTGGGAAAACAGAATGAAGCAGGAGTATCTTCTAGGTATTGGTGGTATTCTGCTATTAAACAAACTTGGAATTAAAAAAGATGTTTACCACTGCAACGAAGGGCATGCTGCTTTAATCAACCTTCAGCGTTTGGTTGACTTTATAAATAGAGACAATCTATCCTTTAATGAGGCACTTGAGGTTGTTAGATCATCGTCGCTTTATACTGTTCATACCCCTGTGCCAGCAGGACATGATAGCTTTGATGAGCATCTTTTTGGTAAATATATGTATGAGTTTCCTTCCAAATTAGGTATAGAGTGGCACAACCTTATGGACATGGGGCGTGAGAATCCAGGCTCTCATGAGAAATTTTCTATGAGTGTGTTTGCTTGCAATACAGCTCAAGAGGTTAACGGGGTTAGTTGGCTTCATGGTGAGGTGTCAAAGGATATGTTCTCGCCAATTTGGAAAGGGTACTTCCCTAAGGAACTTCATGTGGGGTACGTCACAAATGGAGTTCATTTACCTACATGGCAATCACCAGAGTGGCAGAAGTTCTTCAAGGATAATCTATCTAAGGATTTTTGGGCTGATCAATCAAACGAGAATCATTGGGAGCCAATCTATAAGATTCCTGACGAGAAGATATGGAATGTAAGGCAGGCTCTTAAAAATAAGTTGATAAATTACATTAAGGATCAGTTCAAACGAAACTGGATTAAGAATCAGCTTGACCCTACATCCTTAGTTTCTATTATTGAGAATATTAACCCTAATGCACTAATAATAGGTTTTGGACGTCGTTTTGCAACTTACAAGAGAGCACACCTTCTGTTTACTGACCTTGATCGTCTATCTCGAATTGTAAATAACCCGAAGTATCCAGTACTATTCTTTTTCACTGGTAAGGCGCACCCTGCTGATGGTGCTGGACAAGCTTTGATAAAGCAAATAGTTGAGATATCACGCAGACCCGAATTTGTTGGTAAGATAATATTCCTGGAGAATTACGATATGCAGTTAGCTAAGAGACTAATTGCTGGCGTAGACATATGGCTTAATACTCCAACAAGACCTCTTGAGGCTTCTGGTACTTCGGGGGAGAAGGCTGAAATGAATGGTGTGTTGAACTTCTCCGTCAAAGATGGATGGTGGTTTGAGGGATATAGAGAGGGTGCTGGTTGGGCTCTGACAGAAAAGAGAACCTACAAGAATCAAATGCACCAAGATCAACTAGATGCAGCAACAATATACGCAACCTTTGAGAGGGAGATAATTCCTCTTTACTTTGCTTTCAATAGTAAAGGATACTCGCCTGAGTGGGTTCAGTGTATAAAGAATTCATTCGTTCAGATTGCACCTCACTATACAACTAAGAGGATGCTTGATGATTATATCGAAAGATTTTATACTAAGCTAGCGGAACGACATGCTTATTTGGAAGCTAACAACTTTCAAAAAGCCAAAGAGATGGCGAAATGGAAGTCTAATGTAGTTGAGTTATGGCCTCAGATTCAGATCTTAAGTGTAGATATGCCTGACTTGACTGATATTTCTCTTGGATCGAAATACAAAACAAGAGTAGTGTTAGACACAAAAGGTTTGGCTGATGCTATTGGTGTTGAGTTAGTAGCGGTGGTAGAACAGGGTGGAGTGCAAAATATTGATGAGTGTTTCCAGCTTGATATACTTGAGATCAATGACGGAGTTGTTACTTACCAAACTGAATTCAATCTTTCGAATGCAGGTGGATTTAAACTAGGTTTGAGAATGTATCCTAAACATAAGGATCTTCCTCACCGACAGGATCTTTGTTATGTAAGATGGTTTTAATACTTTGTAGTTTATAATTATCGAAGATCAATAGGTTAAAGTTATATTTATTATGTAATACTTACTCCCCCTCTTATCTGAGAAAGATAGGAGGGGGTATCTATTTATTTGTTTCTCTTGCTTTTAATTCATACCTTTGTCGGAAATATGAGATTTAAGAGTATGTGTCTAGTAATTTACCCGTATCCGACGAACTGACGGGATTAACTTTCAATCAATACATTTTCCACTTTAATTAGTTTAAGGAGTATTTGCTGTTGCTTGCTATCAAGCGATGGTTGTCTTCTATTATATCAGATTTTGGTTGTATCATATTGTGATGCAACTTATGATTTGCTATACCTAATCGTATAATATATTAAGAAATTTAGTATGAAAAGTTATATCCCGTTTTATAAAAGTAATTTGAAAGTAGCTATCCCGGTTATGTTATCACAAATCGGGCAGGTAATAGTTCAGATGGCTGACACTATGATGGTCGGTCAGCTTGGCGCAGATGAGCTTGCTGCAGTATCTTTTGCTAATGCAATATTCAATATTGGTCTTCTCTTTGCTATGGGTACTGCCCTAGGTCTTACCCCACTTGTTGGCGAAGCCTATGCTCGAAAAGAGAAAACAACCTTAAATTCACTATTCAAGAACGCTTATGCGTTAAACATTATCCTATTTGCTGCTGTGGGTCTCTTGCTGTGGATAACCTCATTTTTTATGACTAATATGGGGCAGACACCACGTGTAGCTGAGCTTGCAGTACCGTACTTCAGAGTAATGGTTGTGTCAATGCTTCCTTTGATGATATTCCTTGTATTTAAACAGTTCCTTGAAGGGATGGGTAATACAAAAACGGCAATGAATATTACGATAGGAACAAACGTCTTGAATATTATCTTGAATTGGGTATTCATTTATGGAAATCTTGGTGCTCCAGCTCTAGGGGTTCAAGGTGCAGCTACCGCTACGCTTATTGCGCGTATAGTGATGCCGATAGTCTTTGTTGTTATTTTTATTAAGAGAGAGGAGTTGCGTTCTTATCTTAAACTGCTCAAAGTAGGTGGGTATTCGATAGATAGAATTGTATCTATTGCTAAAGTAGGGGTGCCTATTGGTACTCAGATTTTTGTGGAACAGATTGCTTTTAGTCTTACTGCTGTAATGGTTGGTTGGTTAGGTGCTGTAGCCTTAGCTAGTCACCAAGTGGCAATGAATATCTCTTTCTTCTGCTTTATGATATTGAGTGGTCTTGGAGCTGGAACAACCGTTAGAGTTAGTCATCAGTATGGATTAGGTGCTTTTATTCCAATGCGAAAAGCCGCATTTGCTTCTTTCCATTTGACTGCTTTCACAGTGATGATTGCAGCTACAATAATAGTTTTGTTCAGACATCAAATACCAACACTTTTTAGTTCTGATGCAGATGTGATAGCAACCTCAGCCTCACTACTCTTAATTTGTGCCCTTTATCAGCTCCCTGATGGTTTTCAAGTGGTAACACTTGGTGCTCTTCGTGGTATATCTGACGTTAAAAGGCCTATGATATATGCCGTTATCTCCTATCTATTCATAAATATCCCTGTGGGATACTATTGTGGATTTGTTCTTAATATGGGACCGGTGGGTATTTGGATAGGTTTTATCTTTGGACTATCAACCGCTAGCTTACTTTTTCTTTATAGATTCAATATGCAGAGTAAGAGACTTATAGAGCGAGGAGGCTCTATTGAGAAGAAGCATAGTTGATTCTTTAAGTATATTATTTAGACAATAGTGTCTGATTATTCAGATTTTGAAACCGAATTGCCGTAAGTGGTGATTCGGTTTTTTGTTTCTGACTTCTTTTAACTCACGTGAGCACACTCTGTAACTAAATATCTTACAACTGCATATCTGTGTTTGAGTATTTTTTGTTTTAATGCCTTGCTAGTTAGTTTCATATTTTTGTATTGTAGATGTCTTCATAATAGGTATCTATTTACGGGTTCTGAGTGTATAATTATGATACGTGTATAGTTTCTTTATATTGTAATGCTATTTAGGATAGTATTTATGGATTATATATTTGTAATATCATATTTGCTTTTTTATCAATTGAGTGCTTTCTCAAAGAATAATAGTTGACAATTTACTATCTTTGAGATTGTAATCAACTAAACCGTATAGTGATGAGTTCATTTATAGAGGATGTAGCTGTAGCCCATTGGGCAGAATATGGACGAAGTGTAGAGAAGATGGCCTTTGTATTCCCTAACCACCGAGCAGGTCTATTTTTTCAAAGAGAATTAGCAAAGGCTGCTAAAGAACCTCTCTTTTCGCCAACTATCCTGACGATAAATAAGTTGTTTCTACACCAAAGTAAACTTCAAGTTGCAGACAAGGTAAGTATGCTATTCAGTCTGTATAGGATTTATATAGAGCATAGTGGATCGACGGAATCTTTCGATGAGTTTGTGTTCTGGGGCGATATGCTATTAAATGACTTTGATGATGTTGATAAATGGCTTGCTGATCCTATTCAACTCTTTAGAAATATTGAGGATCTCAAGGAGATTGATGATCTGTTTGACTATTTGAATAGTGAGCAATTACTTGCCTTAAAGCAGTTTTGGAGTAGCTTTAAGATAGATTCTGATGGTCAAAAGGTGAAGGAATTCCTTGTCATATGGAAAGTTATATTACCGATTTATGATACTCTCAGGGAGAGACTCAGGGAGAGTGGATTAGCATACGAGGGTATGATAATGCGCGATGTGGCCGAGAGAGCTCAAAGGCGTGAGTTGGATGTGTTTCCATACGACAAGATTGTCTTTGTGGGCTTCAACGCAATTTCCACAACGGAGAAGGCTCTTATGAGTTATACTCGCGATTTGGGTATTGGTGATTTTTATTGGGATTTTGAGTCTGAATATCTTCAAGAGAGGGAGAATAAAGGAGCTATGTTCTTTCACTACGTTAAGGAGTTTCCCTCTAAGCTTTCGCTTCCAAAGGTTGAGTCTTCAAATCCTACTTATGAGTTGATTGAGGTGCCATCTAGGATTGGTCAAGCAAAGCAGTTGTCTGATATTTTAGGTGTGATGTTTCCGAATGGAACAAAGAAGAATGATACTAATGCTATAAGGACTGCTGTTATTCTTCCAGATGAACAGTTGCTATTGCCTGTTTTGTATTCTATTCCAGAGAGCATAGAATCTATAAACGTAACGATGGGGTATTCTCTTTCGACTTCGCCTATTGCTGGTCTTTTTGAACAGATTATTGCATTGCAGTCTAATTGGGTTATGCAGTCTGGTGTGCCTCATTTCTATTTTCGCTTTGTTAGACCGGTGCTGCTTCATAGGTATGTACAGGCTGTTGAACCTAATGCTGCTGCTTTGGAGGAGCATATCCGAACTTCTAATTTGATCTATCTCCCAGAGTCAATTTTTGAGTCATCGAGTTTTCTGAAATTACTCTTTAGGGCAATAAAGAGTGGGGATAATATCTCTGAGTATTTGTTGAAACTTTTGGATGCATTTGTGGAGATTAATAGTGAGGGAGAGGAGGAATCAAACATATCTCTTATTGAGAGGGAGTTTATATATCATTACTATATTGCTTTGGTTCGCTTTGGGGATTTGCTTCAAGAAGAGTCTATTGAGATGAGCATGGATACTTACTTCAAGCTACTACGAAAGCTTATTGGAGGGGTCTCTGTATCTTTTCAAGGAGAACCTCTCTCGGGGCTTCAGGTTATGGGGGTTTTAGAAACTAGGGTGTTGGACTTTGATCGTTTGATAATCTTGTCTATGAATGAGGGGGTATTTCCAGTAAGACAGGCTGCTTCAACATTCATACCAGTTACTCTTAGACGGGCATTTGGACTTCCAACCACAGAGCACCAAGATGGAATATACGCTTATCACTTTTATAGGATGATTCATAGGGCAAAACATATAACTATGCTTTACGACTCTCGAAGTGATGGTTTACAAACAGGGGAGGTTAGTCGTTTTGTGCATCAGCTTAATTATCTCTATAATCACGATATTCAAAAGAGATGTATCGAATATAATATCTCAATTACGGCAAATGACCCTATCGTTGTACCTAAGAGTAGGGTTGTAATGAGTAAAATGAACGAGTTTTTATCTGGTGGAACAAGAGCTTTGTCTGCTTCGGCTATTAATACTTTTATTGATTGTCCTTTAAAGTTTTATTTCATGTATGTGGAGTCTGTTCGTGAGCAGGAAGAGATTAGTGAGTCTATTGAGGCTAATACTTTTGGGGATATATTTCACTATGTAATGGAGATGATTTATAATGATCTCAAATCAAGGGGTGGATTAATAACTTCGAATGTTCTTCTTGAGGTAGTCAAGAACAAAGATCTTATAACAAGACTCTTGGAGAAGGCATTTGCTGTAAAGGTATACAAGCAGTCTGGTGATCAAATAAAACCGTTTTCACTCAAAGGACAGAATTATTTGGTTGGTGAGATCATCCGCAAGTATGTTGATAAGTTGTTGAAAACTGATGCTAAGCATGCTCCATTTGAATATATAGCATCGGAGTTAAGTGTGAGTGGCGAGATTGCCATTGATGATGATGCTTCAAGAGTGATCAGATTGAAGGGGTTTATTGATAGAGTAGATAGTAAAGATGGAGTGGTTAGGTTACTTGATTATAAATCAGGATCGGAGAAGGATCTTGTGTTTGTTGATATTGAGGATCTTTTTGATAGCGAAGCTAAGGACAGACCTTCATATGTATTTCAGGTATTCTTCTATTCATGGTTGTATGAGCAGACTAAATGCAGTGCTCGAATAGAACCAGGCGTCTCTTTTATTAGGGCTCTGTTTAAGGATTATGATACAAAAGTCTATAATAAAATGGATAAGGATAAGGTTGCCGTGGGTGACTTCTCTGCTTTCTCAATCGATTTTGAATCTAACTTGAAAAGTATCTTGAGGATTATATTTGATGAAGAGAAAGAGTTTACTCAAACTAATGAGCTCAAGCGTTGTACATATTGCCCATTTTCTATTGTGTGTAGGAGATGACAAGTTACAAGATAGGCAAGCATACATTTGGTGTGCTTGCCTATTTCATATTGCCTTTAATTTAGTTTGTTTATCCACTTAAGTATTAGATCCTTGACTTGATTGTGGTATTCGAAACTCTCTCGGAATCCCCATCCATGGCCGCCTTGGGGAAAAATGTAAAGTGATGACGGTATGTTTTCTCTCTTTAGTGCAGTATAAAACTCTATGCTGTTTTGAGGGATAACGGACTTGTCATCGTCGCTAAGAAGAATTAATGTCGGAGGTGTAGATGAGGTGACTCTGTTTGCATTTGAATAGAGTGATATGGTTGTAGAATCAGCATTTATACCAAGAAGGTTCTCTCTTGATCCTTTGTGTCCAATACCATCTGCCATAGAGATGACTGGGTAGAATAGTATCATGAAATCTGGTCTGTTATCATGATCAAAATGTGTGCCTGCGGTTGAGGCAAGATGTCCTCCAGCTGAGAATCCACATATTCCTATTTTGCTTGGGTCTATGCCAAGCTCTTTGGATTTCCCGCGTATTAACTTAATCGTTTCTTGGGCATCGGTAAGTGGAATTTCTTTTACTCCATATGGAAGTCGATATTTTAGTACAATTCCTGTAATACCTTCAGAGGCTAACCATCGTGCAAAATCGTATCCCTCGTGATCTATAGCTTCTATTCTATATCCTCCTCCTGGGCATATAATTACTGCTTTGCCGCTATTTTTATCCGATAATGGTTTGAAAATGGTAATATTACCTTGAGTAATATTCTCTATTCTACCGTTCTCGTACTTCTCTTCTTCTTTAGGTATTGTTTTGTGTGCAGACTTCTGTGAAAGTTCTATTACTTCTAAGTTGGGTAATTCGGCTGCATTTGGTTGTGAAAATGCGAATCCAATTGCACATAATAGTCCTACTTTTTTTAGTTTCATCGCTTTGTTTATTTGATTTGATAGTACAAAGAAACTGTTTTTGATTATTATTCTATGATTAATCATTTTTTTTTTTGACTTCTATTGTCTTAATAATCAGACTACGCCTGTTTGTCATTTGAAAAATGTTGTCTTATTGTTTGTTATTCCAAGATTTATTGCTACTTTTGTATCTCAATAGGGAACAAGCCTACAAGCAATGGTGTGGTAGTTCAGTTGGTTAGAATACCTGCCTGTCACGCAGGGGGTCGCGGGTTCGAGTCCCGTCCATACCGCAAAAAGCAGTTGATCGTAAGGTCAGCTGCTTTTTTTGTTGCAAATTATTGATCAAGATCGCGACTGCTTAAACGGGCTCAATCTCATAACCTATGGTATTGTTAAATGTAGGTATTAACTACACATATATCTTGCATAGCCAAAATATGAAGATATTTATAACTATTACACCAATCCTAAAGCTTTTATTTTTGCGTTGAATGATTTCTGCGGAGGAGTTAGTTTTTCTGTATTAGAAGTAATACCTGATATTTATCAATGAGGGTTATCATACAATTACTTGTAAGAATAGTGTTGTAAAATATATCAAAGCAAGTCTTTGTTGTCAATATATTGCCATTTTGTAAAATTGACTTGTGGAGAAGTTTTCTTCAACTCTGTGAGTCTAAAATCTCTTTCCTCTTCTCTGTATTTATGTATTTTAACAAATAGGCGGGTTACTATTTCCAATTAAATTATTGAGGGTATCTCTATTGGATGAATACTGATTGTTAACGGTAGCATTGTGTTAATAGCGTTTTCAGATTTAAGATAAATTCCTCTGTTGCAATAGTAACAAATCACCACTTATTGCAACGCCCTATTGCAACCCATAAATGCTTGACTATAAAGAAGTGTTGCAATGTGGCAATAGAAACGAGCAAAACAAGACTCTGTGTGATGAATTTGCAGTTTTATTAATAGCGATTTGTTAAATCATAGGATTAGTTAACTATTCTGATTGCAATTAGCTATTATACAACTACTCAAAAGCCATTGAGCGATTCAGATACTACTGAACTAGTGGTTAACCACAGACAATCTAACCAAAAAACCTCATCCTGATTCCAAAAACGCTGTGAGGTAACTTGATCTTTGCAGTGAGATAAGGGGCAGATATTTGAGGGTTTAATAGATTTCTTTTTTAATCTATCTATCATATAGTGTAGAAGCTAAATTTTTATGGTTTGAGTAATTAAGGGGTTAATGATTTTCTTAGTGGCATTTTGAAGATAGAATAGAGGTAGTTCTTATTTCTTTTATGATTTGTAATGTCAACCCCGAATAGATATTAAATCATTCGACAGCTCTTGGGTTTGATTATAAATAAGCTCTGTTTGGTAGTTATATAATAATAGCGATGAGGAGAGAATAGTTTACGACTAAGCTCTCCTCATCGCTTTATTATTTGTTTGATTAAGAATTATATATTGCTATTTAGCTCTTTCCACTTATCGATAGTTGGGATGATTGACATCTGAATAACCTCATCTCTGAGTTTGCACAAGTGACCATAGCTTGTTCTTAAATCTGAAATCTCACTCTCAACTCCTTTAATAGGTGTGTAGTTTACTCCATTTTTGTTTATGATAGTCTCCATTGCCATAAATATATTGCAGAACTCTCCATCCTTAATGTAGCAACCAGCTGGTAGTGTGAATGGTGAATCTCCCATAGCGGCCCCTATCATTAATATTGACAGGTATGCTGGGGATTGGAATGAAGAGCGTCCTCGAAGATCTATTATCTTCTTTCCACCTTGAGTTACTCTCTGCTTGATTTCGCACCATACTTCTTCTGTTAGTGCATCTGTGCCTATGAGTGATCTTAGTGGTTTATCATCAACATGAGCTGTAGATGCGAAAACTGCCATTTGCTCTCCATGACCTCCATATGTGCGACAGCCGGTTATTTTGTCAGCTGGCATATTGAAGTGTTTAGATAGTTCATTTTGTAAACGAGTGCTATCAAGAGCGGCAAGTGTACTTACTTGATTTGGTTTAAGCCCAGAATGGATCAAAAATACAAGTCCTGTAATATCAGCTGGATTGAAAATGATAACAACGTGTTTGATATCCTTTGCATATGCTTTTACATCTTTCCCTAATTGGGCTGCTATTTCAGCATTGCCTTTAAGTAGATCTTCTCTAGTCATGCCTGCCTTCCTTGCTGCTCCTCCAGATGAGACTACGTAGGAAGCCCCTTCTAGTGCTTCTCTAATATTATCTGTCCAAGTAATATTGGCGCCTGCAAAAGCACAGTGTTTAAGCTCTTCTGCAACTCCTTCTACAAATTGTGCTGATGGATCATAAAGGCAAATATTTGGTGTTAGCCTCATCATTAGAGCACATTGAGCCATGTTTGAACCAATCATTCCTCCAGCTCCAATGATTGTGAGCTTTTCGTTTGTGATAAATTTCATAGTAATGTTTTATTATTATTAGTTTATGTCTATGTCTATGGCGCAAATATAACTCTCTTTAGATGTAGGCACAAACAACATTTTGTCTTGATTGATAACCATTTGTTATTTCATACAACTCGTCGTTTGATTCTGATTTAATTATTATTGAATATTGAATAAACCCATTTGGTACTAGAACAAATAATCATTTTGTTTGTTTTCTGTTTATAATATATAATCTCTTAAAGAGCTATTGTATTTAATGTATAACCTTATAAATTTTTCCTTATGTCTAGTTACAAAATTGAAGAGATTGAGGGTATAGGACCTATTATTGGTGAGAAATTAAGAGAGAATGGTATCGCAACAACTGCTGATTTGTTAAGCAAATGCAAAACAAAATCCGACAGAGTATCACTTTCAAAGTTGTCTGGTATTAATGAGAAGTCTATACTCAAATTTGCTAATATGGCTGATTTAATGCGAATTAAAGGTATAGGTGAGGAGTATTCTGAACTTTTGGAAGCTTCTGGTGTAGACACTGTTCCTGAGTTGTCACATAGAGTTCCGTCCCATCTCGTGGCTAAGATGCAGGAGGTGAATGAAGAGCGAAAATTGACTCGCAGGCTACCTGTTTTATCAGAGGTTGAAAAGTGGGTAGCTCAAGCGAAGGAGTTGCCTAGGATGTTGGAGTATTGAATTCTCTATTTAAATATTAAACTACAAGCAAATTTTAAGCCCCAAATAGATATGGCTTTAATTCCTATATCTATTTGGGGCTTAAAATTATCTCTTCTCGAGGCTGAACTGTGATTAGATTATCGCTTATTTACCACGATGTGGGCTACAATACCCAAAATTACAGTTACTAGACCTGCTAGGAGTGTAGTATTAGTTGTAGAACCCATAAACTGAGGTACTGCAAGTATTGCTACTCCAATAATGGTGATAATTACACCAATGTATTTCATTAGTTCGTTCATATGTATATATAATTAAATTTTGTCAGCCTAAATATATCGGCAAATAAACGAATAATTATTCTATATTGAAAGTATTTAGAATAAAAAGAGTTCATAATGAGCTAATCTATATGATCTAACTGATCTTATTATATCTTTTCGTAGTAAAAAGTGAGCATTGTACTTATAAAAAAAGGTGCAAATTGCTTTTTTAATAAAAAAATATATACATTTGCGCAGTTGGTATTATACTATTAATCAAACTAAAGCATGAATAAGTCTGAACTAATTAATGTAATGGCGGAGAAATCTGGCCTTACGAAAGAAGCTTCAAAAAAAGCACTTGAAGCGTTTGTGGAATCAGTGACCGAAGAACTTAAAGAAGGTGGCAAGATCTCAATTATTGGATTTGGTACTTTTTCAGTTTCTGAAAGAGCTGAAAGAGTCGGTACTAATCCTTCAACAAAAGAGAAGATTGTTATCGCTGCTAAAAAGGTTGCTAAATTTAAGCCAGGGGCTGATTTAGCTTTGTGATTCTTTTAAATAAGAGTAATCAAATGGTACCGAGCCTCCTTATTCAAATAGGGTGCGCTTTGTACCATTTTTTTTGTTTATCTTCGCGCAAATTTGGATAAACACCTTTCTTATTATTATGTTTGAATTAATCTTTCAGTCACCTGTATTTGCCCTTTTTGTTATTATTGCGTTGGGCTTTATGCTAGGCCGAGTTAGTATCGGTGGCATATCTTTGGATGTATCTGCAGTAATCTTTAGTGCTTTGCTTTTTGGCCATTTTGGTGTAATCGTCCCTAAGGAATTAGGAGATTTCGGAATGGTTTTGTTTATTTTTACAATTGGAGTTCAGGCTGGACCTGGTTTTTTTGAGTCTTTTAGATCAAAAGGAAAAACACTAATTATTGTTACTGTCTTATTGATTGTTTCGGCTGCGGTTACTGCAACTGCATCAATGTTTATTTTTGGACTTTCAGTTCCTGATACTGTAGGTTTACTTACTGGGGCATTGACCTCTACTCCAGGTCTGGCTGCTGCTAAAGAGATGGCTGGAGATGCAGCTGCAATTTCTTATGGTATTGCTTATCCTTTTGGTGTAATAGGTGTAATTCTATTTGTTAAGTTATTGCCAAAAGTCTTGAGGATTAATGTGAAGGAGGTTGAACGTGAGATGATGCGTGATCGACTTCAGAAATATCCTGAAATAAATACGGCTGTTTTTAAAGTGACAAATAGTAATATTTTCAATAAAGCAATTGGACAACTAAGAGTTAGAACATCTACTGGTGCTGTGATTTCTAGAATAATGCACGGGGAATGTGTTGGAATGCCAGGGGCAAAAACTGTATTGTACAGCGGGGATATGATCAAAGCTGTTGGTACGGATGAGGCTCTTAAAAGTATAGAACTACTTGTCGGTGAACGTGTTGATGCTGAGTTACCTCTTGGGGATGACTATGAGGTTCAATCTGGATTATTGACCCAGAAAGAACTTGTTAATAAGAGATTGGCTCAGATTAATCTTCAAGGTAATTTTAGGTGTACAATTACTCGTGTTAGGAGGAGTGGTATAGATTTGACTCCTAACCCAGATTTAGTTCTTAAGTTCGGAGATAAACTTACATTAGTTGCTCACAAGCAGGATATGAGAGAAGTTCTAAGATTGTTAGGTAATGACTCTAAGCGCTTGAGTGATACTGACTTTTTACCTATTGCAGCAGGTATTGTATTAGGTGTGTTGTTTGGTAAGCTTAATCTTGAGTTTGCTCCAGGTATTGGCTTTTCTCCAGGTCTAACGGGTGGTGTATTATTGGTTGCTCTTATCTTGAGTTCTATTGGTAAGACAGGACCGATTATTTGGACAATGTCTTCAACCGCTAACTCTTTACTTCGTCAGCTGGGATTGATATTGTTCTTAGCTGGTGTTGGTACATCTGCTGGTGTTAGCTTGGTGGATACGTTTATACAAAGTGGTGTTTCAATGTTTGCCGCTGGTGTTACAATTACTATAGTTCCAATGGTAGTTGCAACAATTTTAGGTCGATATGTGTTTAACATTAATATATTAGATCTACTAGGAGTAATAACTGGTGGTATGACTAGTACACCTGGTCTTGCTGCAGCGGATTCTATGTCTGATTCTGGTGCTCCGAGTGTTGCATATGCGACAGTTTATCCTGTAGCTATGGTTTTCCTAATTTTGGCGGTACAACTGATATCATCCATTTTTTGAATTTAGTGTAAATAATATTGATAATAATTATGAATATAGATAAGCAATTAGGACTCTTAGTAGTAGAAGCTGTTAAGGAGCTCTATAATGAAAGTGTTGAAGTTTCTAATATACAGCTTTCAAAAACTAAGAAAGAGTTTGATGGGCATTTGACACTTGTCGTTTTTCCTTTTTTAAAGATCTCGAAGAAAGGCCCTGAGCAAACAGCTAATCAGATTGGGGAATATCTTCGCGAAAAATCTAATTTGATAACCGACTTTAATGTAATAAAGGGGTTTCTTAATTTAACGGTTTCTTCTTCTGCGTGGTTGGGACAATTAAACGATATACTAGCGGATACAAATTTTGGATTTAAACCAATAACTCCAGAATCTCCTTTGGTGATGATCGAATATTCCTCTCCTAATACAAACAAACCTCTTCACTTAGGTCATATAAGAAATAATTTATTGGGCTTTAGTTTGTCTGAGATATTGAAGGCTAATGGATTTAACGTTGTGAAGACTAATATTGTTAATGATAGAGGTATTCATATCTGTAAGTCAATGCTTGCTTGGCAAAAATGGGGTAATGGTGAATTGCCAGAGCATAATAATAAAAAGGGTGATCACCTCGTTGGTGAGTACTATGTGTTATTTGATAAGCATTATAAAGAGGAGTTGAAACAGCTTCAATTAGATGGTGCAACTAAGGAAGAGGCAGAAGCTAAGTCAAATCTAATGGCCGAGGCTAGAGAAATGCTTCTTAAATGGGAGTCGAATGATTCTGAGGTTGTAGAACTTTGGAAAACAATGAATTCATGGGTTTATGCTGGGTTCGATGAGACATATCGTAAGTTAGGGGTAGACTTTGATAAGATTTACTATGAATCTGAGACTTATCTTGAAGGAAAAGAAAAAGTACTTGAGGGGCTTGAAAAAGGTATTTGTTATCAAAAAGAAGATAACTCTGTTTGGATTGATCTTGAGGGAGAGGGACTTGACCATAAATTGCTGTTAAGGTCAGATGGTACTTCTGTTTATATGACCCAAGATGTGGGTACTGCAAAGTTGAGATTCAATGATTACCCAATTGATAAAATGATATATGTTGTAGGTAATGAACAGAATTATCACTTTCAAGTCTTAGCTATACTTCTCGATAAGTTAGGTTTCTCATGGGGTAAGGACTTAGTCCATTTTTCATATGGTATGGTTGAGCTTCCGGAAGGTAAGATGAAATCTAGAGAGGGGACTGTTGTTGATGCTGATGACCTAATGTTAGAGATGATTTCTACAGCTAAGGATACATCTAGAGAGTTGGGTAAACTTAACGATTGTTCCGAAGATGAGGCAAATGAAATAGCTAGTGTTGTAGGATTGGGTGCGCTCAAGTATTTTATGCTCAAGGTTGATCCTCGTAAGAATATGACATTTAACCCAAAAGAATCTATTGATTTCAATGGAAATACTGGGCCATTTATTCAATATACGTATGCAAGAATTTCATCAGTGTTGAGAAAGGCGCAGGATCAGGGGCTTATTATACCTGCTTCTGTTGATGTTGCTATGAGCTTGTCCTTAAAAGAGGAATCTCTTATTCAGATGCTTTCAGAATTTGAATTAGTAGTAAAGGATGCAGCTAATGAATACAGTCCAGCTGTTATAGCTAATTATGTTTACGACTTGGTAAAAGAATACAATCAGTTTTACCATGAGTTTTCTATACTTAAAGAAGAGGTTGAGGACGTTAAATTGTTCAGACTTGCAATATCTAAATCAGTAGCTGACGTTATTCGAAAAGCAATGTCTTTATTAGGAATAAAAGTTCCAGAGAGAATGTAAAAAAATGGGATCAAGAAATGTTCTTGATCCCATTTTTTTATACACCCTTTAGAAATTGTCCTAATAGCATAAATTTCTCTTTATAATCTTCTATTGAGCGTCTAATAACCTCTATCGCTTCTTCTCTATCAAATGTGTGTGTTATCTCAACATTTCTAGTCTCACCAGGAAGATCTTTATAGGTTAGAAAGTAGTGCTTAAGTCTGTCGATTACATTAGTTGGACATTCTGATATATCTCTAATGTTTCCATAAACAAAATCATCTTTAAGTACTGCGATTATTTTATCATCAGACTCCTTGTCATCTAGCATCCTAAACCCACCTATAGGTATAGCGCTCACTAATATGTCACCGTGAGAGATTGACCTTTCTGTTAAAACACATATATCAATGGGGTCACCATCTCCTATTATCTCTTCATATCCAGTTTTTTCCATAGAGAGTTCTGCTACGTGTTTACCACTATATGTTTGTGGGATGAACCCGTACATTGCTGGGATAACATTAGAGTACTTTTGTGGGCGATCAATTCTAAGGTAGCCTGTTGTCTTGTCAACCTCATACTTAACTGTGTCGGTAGGTACTATCTCAATAAAGGAAGTTACGCAATAGGGTGCTTGATCTCCAATCTCTACACCATGCCATGGGTGTGATTTGTATCTTAGCCCCATTAGCTTTCCTATAGGGTCCATTACTTCGTTCATAGTCGTCTGTTTTAATTGAGTTGCAAATATACTCTTTATATATTAATCTAATAAGCTACTTAAGTTTTTATCCTTTTATTTTATCTAGATTAGGTCTTGCTATTGTTAATCTAAGTTAACTATGGATGGCTATATTGTTGTTAATCAAATATGTTGTTGTTTAGTTCTGATTCTGAGTTGCGGTTTTATTTGGATGGTATTACTAAATCTACTACTTTTGTATCCGCAATCGAGCAACAACGGTCAGATCGACTGGGAGTTGTTTGAGTTGCTAGACAAGCGATCATTAAGACATTTTTATATATAAAACAATAGTAGTACA
>JBOFUP010000017.1:0-14409 GCA_051652645.1 Bacteroidales bacterium | reverse complement strand
ACAGCAAAGCCTCAACAAGCCCGAAGGGCGTTCCGCCTGTTGAGGAGAGCTAACGCTCTCTGTTGAGGCTGCGCTGTTGAGGAGAGCTGCCGCTCTCTGTTGAGGGCTCTTGCAGAGCCTGTTGAATTTCTCAACAGCGCAAGCCTCAACAAGCCCAAAGGGCTCTCAACAGCGAAGCCTCAACAGCGCAAGCCTCAACAAGCCCAAAGGGCTCTCAACAGCAAAGCCTCAACAGCAAAGCCTCAACAAGCCCAAAGGGCTCTCAACAGCGAAGCCTCAACAGCGCAAGCCTCAACAAGCCCGAAGGGCTCTCAACAGCGAAGTCTCAACAGCGCAAGCCTCAACAAGCAGAACGCTTCTCCATACTCTTTCTTAACTGATTTAATCCATTTGACAGTTTAAAAGTTTCGGATTTTAGACTATCTAGATCATCACTTGATATATATCCTTGATCAAAAGATATCAACAACTGACAATACACCTCCATTAATGATCCGTATGAGATCTCTATGAATCTAGCCTGCTCCTTAAGTGATTGCCTACCTACCCCCTCAGATATATTTGAAGCAATTGATACAGCAGCTCTTCTTAATTGCGAAGTTAATCCATACTTTTCACTCTCAGGAAATTTAGCTGTTAGTGAATATACATCATTAGCAAACTTTCTAGCATCCTGCCAGACATTTAATCGTTCAAAAGAGAAAGTGTAATTCATAATTTCTTTGTTTAAAGCCCTCTGGGCTTGTTTAGGAGAGCTAAAGCTCTCTGTTGAGGCTGCGCTGTTGAGGAGAGCTAATGCTCTCTGTTGAGGCTACGCTGTTGAGGAGAGCTAATGCTCTCTGTTGAGGCTACGCTGTTGAGGAGAGCTAATGCTCTCTGTTGAGGCTACGCTGTTGAGGAGAGCTAACGCTCTCTGTTGAGGGCTCTTGCAGAGCCTGTTGAATTTCTCAACAGCAAAGCCTCAACAAGCCCGAAGGGCTCTCAACAGCGCAAGCCTCAACAACGAAGTCTCAACAAGCCCGAAGGGCTCTCAACAGCGCAAGCCTCAACAACGAAGTCTCAACAAGCCCGAAGGGCTCTCAACAGCGCAAGCCTCAACAGCGAAGCCTCAACAAGCCCAAAGGGCTCTCAACAGCGAAGCCTCAACAGCGAAGCCTCAACAGCGAAGCCTCAACAGCGAAGCCTCAACAAGCCCGAAGGGCTCTCAACAGCGCAAGCCTCAACAGCGAAGCCTCAACAAGCCCAAAGGGCTCTCAACAGCTCAAGCCTCAACAGCGAAGTCTCAACAACGAAGTCTCAACAACGAAGTCTCAACAACGAAGTCTCAACAACGAAGTCTCAACAGCGCAAGCCTCAACAGCGAAGTCTCAACAGCGAAGTCTCAACAAGCCCGAAGGGCTCTCAACAGCTCAAGCCTCAACAGCTCAAGCCTCAACAGCGCAAGCCTCAACAACGAAGTCTCAACAAGCCCGAAGGGCTCTCAACATCGCAAGCCTCAACAACGAAGCCTCAACAAGCCCGAAGGGCTCTCAACAGCGAAGCCTCAACAAGCCCGAAGGGCTCTCAACAGCGAAGCCTCAACAAGCCCGAAGGGCTCTCAACAGCGCAAGCCTCAACAACGAAGTCTCAACAAGCCCGAAGGGCTCTCAACAGCGAAGCCTCAACAAGCCCGAAGGGCTCTCAACAGCGCAAGCCTCAACAACGAAGTCTCAACAAGCCCAAAGGGCTCTCAACAGCGAAGCCTCAACAGCGAAGCCTCAACAAATAAGATCATAGATCTTATTTACCTCTTTTTCGTTTCCGTAGTCAGTGGCTTTCATGTTCTCTATCAACTTCTCCATTCTCGGTCTATCCCTCAGTAGCTCCACTATGGCATCCGCTGCCGCCTCTGTATCCATTGGTACTATCACCCCATCGAACCCATCTCTCAGTTGTGATTGAGCTGTTGGGAATGCAGTTATTACCACAGGCTTGTGCAACATCTGCGCCTCACGCACCGTCACCGCCTTACCCTCATACCTCGATGGCTGCACATATAGGTCACACGCCTTCATGTATGGATAAGGGTTAGGCTTCTTTCCAAGTATGAAGAAGTGGTTGTGCATACCACACTCCTCTATAGCTTGATGAATAGGAGCTTCGTCACCATACCCTACGACGTACCACTTAATAGGTACACCACGATCCACCAATGCCTTACATATCCTCACCGCACCCTCAATGTTCTTAGGATAGCAGAATCGACCAACAGTCAGTAACTTCACCTCACCATCAAGTTCTATACTCTCCAGTTCCGCCTGTTGACGAACAAACTCAGGAGATAAGATATTCTCAATCAATCTAATCTTCGGAGCAAGAGATGGGAATCTCTTTAAAAATCCTTCAGTTACACTATCCGATATAGATGCTATATAGTCAAATGCACCCCATACCCTCTCTTCCGACTTCACATCAATGCCAATAGATGAGTAATCAGTATGTATCCAAGCAATCTTCTTTTTAGCTTTAACATTCCGAAGTAGTGAGTGATGAGGAGCTATGAAACTAATTGCTAAATCATAGACTTTACTTGGTTCTATTTTGGGCAGAAAAGGCGTAATAGAGTCTGCTATATAACAAAACTCTGACATATCGTCCTGCAGATTAGGATTCGATCTTCTAAATCTAATGCCTTTGATTCTTGCAAATAATCTAGCTGCTGCTATCCTGAAGTAACCTCTCTTAATTACAGATGATAAAGGTACAGCCCAAAGTGCATACTTGGGTATTTCTGGCAATAAGTTAACCTCTTTAGGTATTAATGACATAAATTCCCCTGTGTGTCGAGCTATAAATAGATCAACATCATATGCAGAATAATCAATAGAGTTTAGTAATCCCAAGAGACTACGCTCCACCCCACCAACTTCCATGTAGTAGTTAAATATAAAGATCTTCTTCTTCATCACTTCACATATCCATACCCATCCTTAAGGGCCTCTTTCATCTCCTGTTTCATCTCTTTAGAAACATTAGAACGTGTTGTATACTCCTCACCATACATAGGTCGGGTTCTCATTAGCTCTCTGTTCTTTCTAAGATACTCCTCAGTAGTACAGATAACTCTTGCAGGAGACCCTACTGCAACCATACCATCGGGTATATCCTTTGATACAGTGGAGTTTGCACCAATTATGACGTTATTACCAATTCTAACATTTGGCAATACTACACTCTCAGCTCCAATGAAGACATTATTCCCGATAATAACCTGACCTATCCTAGCATATCCGAGATGATTACACAAACTTGCATCATGAGCTAGAATGTGTACTCTTGGTGCCAATGTTACATCGTCACCTATCTCAATCAACCAGCAATGGGCAGGGTCAAGAATAACACCGTGTAACCGTTTAAAATTACGTCCAACTTTAAGACCATTATTAACCAAACTATCGGTTGTTTGATTTGATTGTAAACGATATAGTATCTTTTTAGCTAAGAGTTTTATTTGTGAGATCATAGTATAATAATTTATACTTAGGAAAAAATTAAAAATTTCATTTCCCTAAAATTTGTTTTGCTAAAGGCTTCAATGTATTTATCGTCTTATTGAGAGCAATAATGATATCAGAAAACCCACCAATATAAGCCTTTATAAAGAGCCTATCCTCAAATGAAAGGTTTGGTGATACTTTAAGATAATCGAGAGTTTCTTTAACTTTTTCACTCTTCAATACCCTCATGATTCTTTCTCTCTTCTCTGAATAGGTCAACTTACCATCAGGATGAAAGATATTGAATCGAATCTCACTATTAATTCCACCAAAGTAACGTAGTTGAATTTTATCTATATATTCTGGTGTATCTACACCCCAATCTCTAGCAAAAGATATTAACCTATCGTGAACCGTAGTTACAATATCAAATCGATTTGCTATATAGCGTGAGCGTGTGTTACCTGAGGTTACTATTAAATAGTGATAAAGAGGTTCTGATGATATATAGACTCTCTCTAAATGAGGATACAATTTAATATTGAATATCTCATCCTGTTGAATACGCAAGTTATCAAACCTAAAATTATATCTATCTATAAAGGATTTACGATAGAATTTATTCCAGTTAAACCCATTACCATGCTTGATATTAATTAGAGATTTAGTATAAATATCCCTTAATTGATCATTTGATGTAGCCAATGCCTCATCAATAACAATCTTCTCTATATCTCCACTACTCTCTGTTATTGCATAGAAAGAAAATATAGTTAGGTCAACTTGATGAATCTGCATCCAATCAACACACTTCTCAACAAGATTTAGGTCAGCTTCATCATCAACATCATAAAACCATACGAACTCTCCTGTTGCAGCGTCAAGACCCACATTCCTAGCACTCCCTAGTCCACCATTCTCTTTGTGTATGACCTTTATCCTATTATCTTTCTCGGCTAACCTATCACATATTAGACGAGTAGAGTCTGTGGATCCATCATTTACTAAGATGATCTCTAGATTTATATAACTCTGATTGATTAGACAAGACAACTCTTTTTTAAGATAATTTTCTACATTATATGCCCCTATAATAACAGAGACTAAAGGGTTTGGGATACTCATCTTCCTATCGAATAGTAAGTAAATCCATACTGAGATAGCTCTTTATTATCGTATATATTACGACCATCAATCACCACACCATTACGCATGGATTTCTCTATCACACCCCAGCTAGGAACACGAAACTCTTTCCACTCTGTAACAAGAAGCAGAGCATCAGCATCAAGCACAGCATCATAGATATCATTAGCATAAGTTACTACCTTTCCAATTTTGCGCTCACACTCCTCCATAGCAATAGGATCATACACCTTAACTGTTGCTCCAGCTTCTAATAGTTTTTGAATAATAACCAATGAAGGAGCCTCACGCATATCATCTGTCTCTGGCTTGAAGGATAGTCCCCATATAGCAATATTCTTCCCCTCTATGTCTCCATCGTAGTGACTCATCAATTTATCAAAAAGTATACTCTTCTGACGATCATTCACGGATTCTACCGCTTTAAGCACCTCCATCTCATAACCACTCTGTTGAGCAGTCTTGATTAGCGCCTTTACATCTTTGGGAAAACAAGAGCCACCATAACCACACCCAGGATAAAGGAATTTACTTCCAATTCGACTATCGGATCCTATACCCTTACGAACCATATTAACATCAGCACCAACCAGCTCACACAAGTTAGCTATATCATTCATGAAGCTAATACGAGTAGCAAGCATAGAGTTTGCAGCATACTTTATCATCTCCGCCGATGGAATATCTGTAAATATCATTCTGTAGTTATTCATCATGAAAGGCTTATACAGACGCTCCATAAGCTCTTTAGCTCTATCGCTCTCAACACCAACAACAACCCTATCTGGCTTCATAAAGTCATCGATAGCATCACCCTCCTTCAAGAACTCAGGATTAGAAGCTACATCAAACTCGATATTAACACCTCTTTTATCTAACTCAGCTTGTATAGCTCCCTTTACTTTCTGTGCTGTCCCAACAGGCACTGTACTCTTGGTTACTACTACCAAGTACTTATTCATGTTTGCACCAATAGTACGTGCAACCTCTAATACATATTTCAAGTCAGCACTTCCATCCTCATCAGGGGGAGTACCAACAGCACTAAAAACAACATCCACGTCATTAAGACATGATGTAAGATCAGTTGTAAACTTTAGGCGACCAGCCTTATGATTACGAACTACCATATCCTCAAGCCCAGGCTCATATATTGGTATTATACCCTGTTCAAGTTTCTCTATCTTGCTTTTGTCTACGTCTACACAAGTTACGTTAATACCCATCTCTGAGAAACAAGTTCCAGATACTAACCCAACATATCCTGTACCTACTATTGCTATTTTCATGTTCTTTTGTATTACTCTTCTATTTCTTATAATATGATATATACCACTCAACAAATTTAGTTATACCCTCTTTTAGTGAAGTATTAGGCTTAAAGCCAACGGCTCTCTCAAGAAGAGAAGTATTTGCATTAGTCTGATATACATCACCTGGTTGCATAGGCATAAAAATCTTCTCAGCCTCAACACCTAAAGATTCTTCAATAGCTTTGATAAAATCCATCAGCTTCTCTGGCTTAGAGTTCCCTATATTGTATATTCTATATGGAACTTCAGAACTGCTTGGGTCAGCAATCTTTGAGTCCCAGTTTGAATTAATTGTAGCAACTTGGTCAATAACTCTTACTACCCCCTCTACAATATCATCTATATAGGTAAAATCTCTGAGCATATCACCATTATTAAACACTTTAATTGCTCTACCATTAGCTATAGCATCAGTGAAAAGGAATGGTGCCATATCTGGTCTACCCATAGGCCCATACACAGTAAAAAAACGTAGGCCTGTTGTAGGTATTCCAAATAGAGAACTGTAAGTATGAGCCATCAATTCATTTGATTTCTTTGTAGCAGCATAGATACTTACAGGGTGAGCTATCCCATCCCTCTCTGAAAATGGCACAGAAGAGTTCTTTCCATAAACACTACTTGAACTAGCATACACAAAATGCTCTATATTGTGAGTTCTACAAGACTCTAAAAGGTTCATAAATCCTACAATATTAGAATCTATATATGCTCTTGGATTCTCGATAGAGTAGCGAACTCCAGCTTGAGCAGCAAGATTACATACTCTATCAAACTTCTCCTCTTCAAAAAGTCTCTCAATCTCTCCTCTATCCTCTAAATTTATCTTAAAAAAGCGATAATTCTCATATACATTACTCTGTACTGATTTACCATAAACAATAGTATCTCTTTGTATTCCTGATGAAGCCAACCTATCATATTTTAGATTAACATCATAGTAATCATTTATGTTATCTAGTCCTACTACTTGATCTCCTCTCCTTGCTAACTGTTTAACAACTTCTGAACCAATAAAACCAGCAGCACCTGTAACTAATATTTTCATATTCTTATTATCTTAGCAATGAGTTTAACTTGTAATTCACTTTCATCCAAGTAGGTAATAGCAATGGTGATAGTTGTGACATCTGATAATTGAAATATAGCTCTTTGTTTCTATTAAATAGATAACACCTGAACTCCTTAGTCATGATAGTTTTTAAAACTCTACAAACATCCTCAATCTTAGAACTTCTAATATTGTATTGTCTAGACAAATTTACTGCAGCTTCAACAAGAGCCTCAGATAATATAAAATACAAATCCTTAGATACTCTAGGTTTCAATCCCTGCTGTATATCAAATATTGTTTTAATAAAACTAATGCGACCTTCAATAGGAAGAACTCTTCTAGTTGCCATAATAGAGCTATCATGTTTGACATAATAGTAAACATTACGATCTATAAAGCCCAATCTTGAAGAGTAACTAGCTAATTGTAGTAAAGATATTAGATCTTCACCACTTACAATCTCCTTATAAGAGATGATAGAGTTAACATATAGGGATCTCTTTATTAATGACCCTGCTAATGTCCAAAATTTACACAAAAACATTTGACTAATAAACTCCTCCATAGAAAGGAACCCTTCTGATTTGAAGCTAAAGACACTTAATAAACTAGAATCCTCTTTCACAAAATCCAAATTTCCTTTCACAATATCAAGATTATCTTTGAGAGCAAAAGACAATAGATCATCTATTGCAGTTGGAGGTAAATAATCATCACCATCTAAATGAAAGATATATTCGCCTGTTGCTATTTCAACTCCACTCTTACGTGCAAAACATAGACCCTCATTGTTCTTTTTCAGATGCAAAAGACGACTATCTTTCTTTACGTATTCTTCTATTATCTCTCCAGAATTATCTGGGGAGCCGTCATTAACGCATATTACCTCAATATCTCTGTAAGTTTGATTAATACAACTTTCTAAACACTTTACAATGTAATTCTCTACATTATATATTGGTATTACTATTGATACTTTCATAGCGGAGGGGTATATTAAACCTATCTATAATTTTTAAAAGATGGCTTTATCTCATCAACTTGCATTAACTTATTATGATACTTGAGACACAACGGATGAAAGATTGCACCCAAAATATTTGCCCAAGGAATAGGATATCCATCATTAGATCCAAAAGTATTCCCTGGATATTTTGCCAACTTATGGGCGTAGATATCCATTCTACGATTCAATTCAGAGTACCAATCATATGTAAAATGAGTATATGGTCTACAAATATAAGCATTTGTACCTATAACATTCTTCCAATATATACAAAGATCTGATCCTATCATACCTACTTTTTCACCAATTCCTTCCCAACTAACCTCTCTGTACCCTAAAATATATTTATCGGATAGCTCTAATTGATTAAAAGCATTTATCCAACTTTTAGAAATATATTTGATATCAACATATCCACCACCGTAATGATGCATAAAATAACATCGTAAGTAATCTGATCTATGAATTAACGATAAATATTTATATGAGGGATGTAACGGATATTGGGGTAAAATATATTTATCTAAATTACTTGGTGTAATTAATTCAACCCTCACTCCACAATTTCTTATTATTGATTCTAAACATAACTTTCTATTTGGAGTTAGGTCATTCTCTCCCGTCCAGAAACAGTAAATAACCCTATCGATATTAGTCAAGTCAACAGACCCTTCGTAAGTTATTTTTTCGATAAAAGTATTTTTGTAACGCTCTTTATTGTACTTGTATGGAACCAGCGATAAACAAAAGTATTTAAAATCAAATGCCCATTTTACTACTTTAGTATAAATAGGACGAAATTTATGATAAAAACTCATTGAGGCCATATTTAATAATTATCTACTATTTTTAAGCAATGAAAGTTTGTAATAGGACGAATATAAAACATCAAATACCTTAAAAGCTTTAAAATACAGCAAAATATAGATTACTCTTAATACAAATGGTGTTGCATTTTTCTTAAGAAAAATCTTAAATAGTTTGGTATCTAAAAAAGATTTTAAATTCATCACCCTATCACTATGAGAATAATTACTTTCTTTATAATACAAAGTAGATATAATTGCAATATAATTATTCAACATATAGCCGGCATCGTTTAATAAATATTTATCAGGAATATCATAACAATTTATCAAATTTGTTCTACTTTTATACCACTCCTCAAAATAATACTTCCTATCTTCAAAACAATATTTTTTAGTAGATAGAGAAGTGCCATCGAGCCTTCTGTAATAATAATCAACCTGATCAATCAATTGAATATTATCTATGTATAATAAATAATTCATTAAAAAAATTGCATCTTCCCCTAGATCAATATAACAGTTAAATCTTAATTTATTATCATTAATAACTCTAAGTCTAAACAGCTTACGCCATGGGGATGCAGAAAAAAAATGACTATAATAATCCAATAAAAGCTTATAAATATTATTTGATTTCAAATATAATGAAGGAAGATTTACCTGTTTTAAATTTGACCCACTTGAATTTACTTCTGTAAAACCTTTTAATATTATATCAACGTCAAATGAATTATATCCTACAAAAAAACCATCCAAATATCTCTCACCAACCCAATCATCCCCATCCACAAAAGCAATCCACTCCCCCTTTGCCTCATCAATACCAAGGTTACGAGCAGAAGAGACACCCCCATTCTCCTTATGGAAAACACGGATACGAGAGTCACGCCTAGCATACTCATCACATATGGCGCCACTGTTGTCGGGCGAACCATCATCGATGAGAAGGAGTTCGAAATCTGTAAAGGTTTGTGCAAGAATGCTATCTATGCACTTTGGTAGGTACTTCTCTACCTTGTAGACAGGTACTATTACTGATATTTTTGGTGTCATATTTTAATGCTGCTTCGCAGCGGTTGAGACTGCTAATCCACGGGTCGCTACGCTTACCCGCGGTTACCCATATGTTACCCTTTCAGGGTAAAGAGCTATCGCATCGCAAGTTCTATGCTAACGCTGTGGTTGATATTTGTTACAAATGAGACTCATCATACTCTATTTCATTCTCTTTGAGTAGAGATACATATTCATCTCTTAAGGAATGTAGTTTATGATGCTCTCGCTGATTCTTTATATAATTGATTATTCTATCTTTATCCTTTACGCTGTATGATAGTGACCATGGACTTCGTCCTGTTGAGGGCCGTTGGCCTGTTGAGGAGAGCTATCGCTCTCTGCTGAGGGCGTTCCGCCTGTTGAGGGACTTCGTCCTGTTGAAATTCAAACAACATAAACAAGCACAAAGTGCTATTCCCGTGTAAAATTAATGCTTTTTTAGAAAATGCAAAAGATTTATTCAATCAATTAGTGTTTCGTAATATAGAATTAATAATCAAGGGGAATATTCTCGCAGATAAGAGAGTTGTTGAGGCTAGCGTACCCCTGTCGCATCGCAAACAAAATGCAAATTATTCTCGCAGATCTCGCAGATTACGCAGATATTGTTTTACCTAACCACTAACCCTCTAACCCTTTTTTATCCACGGATCTACACGGATAAGAGCTTCGTTACCTCTACGCTACGTGTTCTTTTATTCACACGGATCTAAACTACTAACTTAAGAGTTTTATCCACGGATCTACACGGATAAGATGCTTCGTTACCTCTACGCTACGTGCTCTTTTACTCACACGGATCTATCGGATAAGAGCTTCGTTACCTCTACGCTACGTGTTCTTTTACTCACACGGATATTGTTGTTTACCATAGCCCCAAAATTCTCTTTGTATTAGAATTTAATATTCTAATGCAAAGAGAATTGACATTGACTGCGCAGTGGTAACGAAGCTCCCATCCGACTTATCCGTGGAGAATAATCTTGGATCGAAGTGTTGCAAGACCCTATCTGCGAGATCTGCGTAATCTGCGTGAATAATTGATCTAACTGCGCAGTGGTAACGAAGCTCACTATCCGACCTATCCGTGGACAAAAATCTTAGATTGAGACTTACAAAACCCTATCCGCGAGATCTGCGAGATCTGCGTAATCTGCGTGAATAATTGATCTGATTGCGTAGTGGTAACGAAGCTCTTATCCGACTTATCCGTGGAGAATAATATTGGATTGAGAAGTAGCAAACCCTCAATCTGCGAGATCTGCGTGAATAATTCGTCTGATTGCGCAGTGGTAACGAAGCTCTTATCCGACCTATCCGTGGACAAAAATCTTGGATCGAAGTGTTAACAAAACCCTATCCGCGAGATCTGCGTAATCTGCGTGAATAATTCGTCTGACTGCGCAGTGGTAATGAAGCTCCCCATCCGACTTATCCGTGGAGAATAATATTGGATTGAGAAGTAGAAACCCTCAATCTGCGAGATCTGCGTAATCTGCGTGAATAATTCGTCTAACTGCGCAGTGGTAACGAAGCTCCCCATCCGACTTATCCGTGGACAATAATCTTAGATTGAGACTTGCAAAACCCTATCTGCGAGATCTGCGTAATCTGCGTGAATAATTCGTCTGATTGCGTAGTGCTAACGAAGCTCTTATCCGATTTATCCGTGGAGAATAATCTTGGATCGAAGTGTCGCAAAACCCTATCTGCGAGATCTGCGTAATCTGCGTGAATAATTCGTCTGATTGCGCAGTGGTAACGAAGCTCTTATCCGACCTATCCGTGGAGAATAATCTTGGATTGAGACTTGCAAAACCCTATCTGCGAGATCTGCGTAATCTGCGTGAATAATTCGTCTGATTGCGTAGTGGTAACGAAGCTCTTATCCGACCTATCCGTGGACAAAAATCTTGGATCGAAGTGTTACAAAACCCTATCTGCGAGATCTGCGTAATCTGCGTGAATAATTCGTCTGATTGCGCAGCTCTAACCCCCTAACCAACAGCCACATTAGAAAAATAATCGAAATATCCAAGAAAATAAGTTGAGAAATATTCATTTTTAGAATTTTCGAAAAATGAATAATTCATTAAGCAAATATATACTAATAATTTATCTAAATAATATATTTGCGAACGAGACTAAATATAATCAATAACCCTAAATACCATGAATATGACAGAAAAAATGAAGGACAACAAAAATGTTAAGATTGTAGATGATAGCCTTGATAGAGCACACGAAATTGTAATTGGATATGACTCCACGGGCAATCCAATAACAGAAATGATAAAACCTTTAGATATAAAAATAATATCAAAGATAAAGCCTAATTTCTGCATTATAAAACTATTCAACAATGAGGAGATCTTCTGTTCAGTAAGTGCGTACGACCTGATATACAAAATACAGGTATGCATGAAAGTAAGGATGATACTAGAAAACATCCTTTACCAAAGCTCACATGGGTACATAAATGTATACACCATAATCATGAATTCAAACATCAAGCTATGTAATAAACAACTCAGGAGTAATCTAAAGGATCTGACTGGTACAGAAGTCTCATACCATTACTCAAAGGATATACAGTCATGGATTATAACAAAGTTTACATTTTTCATAACGATGAATAGTCATTATGAGGATCATGAGAGTACGGATGAGCAGGATGATGATTAAATATGGAAATAAAGATCTGAAGAGAGTCCAAAAAACGCTGAGAGTTTTAGGTCAAAACCCTAAGAGTTTTACCCCTAAAGCCTAAGAGTTTTGGGTCAAAAGCCTCAGCGTTTTTTCACCAACTAAATAACTAATTCTATACTTATGATGACAATTGACAACCTAGCTACTGGCTATGCGCCAGAGCTCAAGCGTAAGTCTGCCATTCGTAGACTAAGATTTTGGATTGATAGTTGCAAACCTTTGAGTGAGAACCTTCGGTTGTGTGGTTACAACAACAGGCTTAGGTACCTCAGACCTGAGCATGTGAAACTGATATATCACTACCTGGGGGAGCCTTGAGGCTATCGCTGCTGAGGGACTTCGTCCTGTTGAGGGCGTTCCGCCTGTTGAGGCTAGCGCTGTTGAGAGCCCTTCGGGCTTGTTGAGGCTGGCGCTGTTGTATTATTCTCGCAGATCTCGCAGATTACGCAGATCTAAATTCTGACCCTCTAACCAAAGAGTTTTATCCACGGATCTACACGGATAAGAGCTTCGTTACCTCTACGCTTAGCTATCGTTTTTGTCCACGGATCTACACGGATAAGATGCTTCGTTACCTCTACGCTTGGCTATCGTTTTTATCCACGGATCTACACGGATAAGATGCTTCGTTACCTCTACGCTTGGCTATCGATTTTATCCACGGATCTACACGGATAAGAGCTTCGTTACCTCTACGCTTGGCTATCGTTTTTGTCCACGGATCTACACGGATAAGAGCTTCGTTACCTCTACGCTAAGAGTTCTTTTATTCACACGGATCTGACCTACTTACTTAAGAGTTTTGTCCACGGATCTACACGGATAAGATGCTTCGTTACCTCTACGCTTGGCTATCGATTTTATCCACGGATCTACACGGATAAGAGCTTCGTTACCTCTACGCTACGTGCTCTTTTACTCACACGGATCTGACCTACTTACTTAAGAGTTTTGTCCACGGATCTACACGGATAAGAGCTTCGTTACCTCTACGCTACGTGCTCTTTTATTCACACGGATCTGACCTACTAACTTAAGAGTTTTGTCCACGGATCTTCACGGATAAGATGCTTCGTTACCTCTACGCTACGTGCTCTTTTATTCACACGGATCTGACCTACTTACTTAAGAGTTTTGTCCACGGATTTACACGGATAAGAGCTTCGTTACCTCTACGCTACGTGCTCTTTTACTCACACGGATCTGACCTACTAACTTAAGAGTTTTGTCCACAGATCTACACGGATAAGAGCTTCGTTACCTCTACGCTAAGAGATGATGAGGCTGCGCTGTTGAGGGCTCAACAAATAACGTAATTATACACTTAATACCCAAAATATATGGCATATATAAGATTACCCAAAGAGCTACTCAGTAGCGAGATGTGGATGTATGAATTGAATAACGACACGAAGATATTCTTCATTCATCTGCTTAGTAAAGCCACACACAAGAGGTGTCGAGCTACATTCCTGGGCGAGATTTTTGAGTTGGAAGCTGGTGAAGTTGTCATAACACAGAGAAAACTAGCTAACACGCTGAATATAAGCGAGAATAACGTACGAAAACATATCTCCACATTAATCTCGAAAGAGTTAATTACAACAAAAGTTACGCAGAGCGTACGCGGAGGTTACGCAGAGAACTTCAAGAACAGAAGAACAGTGATAACAATCAGTAATACAGATAATTACACTGGGGCTACAGATCCCATTGGAGCGACAAGCGAAAGCGATGATGAACAAAATATTTACGCATTTTATAGGAAAGAAGAAATTAAAGAATTTAATAATAAAAAAAAGGGCGCTCAAAAAGAGCTTTTTCAAGAGGTGGATTTGGT
>JBOFUP010000016.1:0-2648 GCA_051652645.1 Bacteroidales bacterium | reverse complement strand
AACATTACACCAATAAGGGTCGCCTAGACATGGTTGTCCACTCCCCGGATCATATCTACCTCTTCGAACTTAAGCATAACTGCTCTTCACAGGATGCTATGGACCAGATACATCGCAAGAGGTACTACGAGCAGTTCGTGGGTAATGGCAAACAGCTTCACTTGATAGCCCTCAACTACTCTCCCGAGGAGCGTAATATCGCTACTGACTGGATAGAGGAGACTCTCTAGCTGTTGTTTGGGTTATTGACTTAGAGTTTAGAGAGTTAGGGATTGGATGGTTAGGGAAACAAGATCTGCGTAATCTGCGGGATCTGCGAGAATAATTTGCATTTTGCTAGTGATGCGATAGTTCTTTACCCCGAAGGGGTAACATGTGGGTAACCGCGGGTAAGCGAAGCGACCCGTGGATGCAGCCTCAACATATCTCATAGCGTAGAGGTAACGAAGCATCTTATCCGTGTAAATCCGTGGACGAAATTCTTGAGTTAGGGTTTAGATCCGATTGAGTGATTGAACCCATAGCGTAGAGGTAACGAAGCTCTTATCCGTGTAGATCCGTGGACAAAATTCTTGGGTTAGTAGGTTAGGGTTTATAGGTTATATCCGTGTGAATAATTAAACCCATAGCGTAGAGGTAACGAAGCTCTTATCCGTGTAGATCCGTGGATAAAATTCTTGGGTTAGAGGGTTAGCAGGTTAGAGAAACAAGATCTGCGTAATCTGCGTAATCTGCGAGAATAACTCTCTCTTTGGCGGTGTTGCATCTGGTTAGCTGGTTAGAGGGTTAGCAGGTTAGAGAAACAAGATCTGCGTAATCTGCGTAATCTGCGAGAATAACTCTCTCTTTGGCGGTGTTGCATCTGGTTAGATGATTAGAGGTTGTGCAAAACAAAATCTGCGAGAATAATTAAACAGTGTGAGTCTCAACAAGCCCGAGGGGCCCATCATTGCACCCAGCAGCGATTGCTCTAGCTCTAGCGCTTCGGGCAAGGTGGAAGTCAGGCAAATCTTCGACTCGTGGGATTCTCTGATTTCGGTACTCGTAGTTTGGTTGTTTGGTCTCTTCTTCATTGTTTTTAGTTTTTCGTGTTGGGTATTTCTCTTTGATAAAAAGTTTGCAATGGTATCTGAAAATAGTTACTGGCAACCTCTTGTTGCCCTCCAGGAGTTTGTGTCGAGCAAACATAGCCACTAGCTGTGTGATCTGATCTATACTCATATCCAACTGTTCAGAAAGCGAGCTTATCCACTCATGGAAATAAACCGTATTGCTATGCTCTGGATGAGAAGGTACAAGCTCGACCATCTCCACCAAATCCACCTCTTGAGAAAGCTCTTTTTGAGCGCCCTTTTTTTTATTATTAAATTCTTTAATTTCTTCTTTCCTATAAAATGCGTAAATATTTTGTTCATCATCGCTTTCGCTTGTAGCTCCAGTGGGAATAGTTGTGCCAGTGTAATAGTCTGTATTACTGGTATTTGTGGTTGCTCTTGTGTTCTTGAAGTTCTCTGCGTAACCTCTGCGTACGCTCTGCGTGATTTTGTTGAAATTAACTCTTTAGAGATTAATATGGAGATATGTTTTCGCGCGTTATTCTCGCTTATATTCAGCGTGTTAGCTAGTTTTCTCTGTGTTATGACAACTTCGCCAACTTCCAACTTAAAAATCTCTCCCATGAAAGGTGCTCGACACCTCTTGTGTGTGGCTTTACTAAGCAGATAAATGAAGAATATCTACGTGTCTATCTGAGTAGAAAACTCTGAGGCTTTTACCCAAAAAGCCTCAGAGTTTTGGGGTAAAAGCCTCAGAGTTTAGACCCAAAAGCCTTAGCGTCTTTGAGTGAGTGATAGTGAGGAACTCGAGTAAGTGAATTAGCCAGTATCTCCAAGGTTTGATGCGAAGTGGATCAGTAGTTTTCATTGTCAGTTTCATCAAGTATACATTATCGGTTAATACTCATACGATGGTCTCTACTCGGTTTATTATAATAGAGTAGCCTTCACAGAGTTAAACCTGCAAATATAGTAAAGCGACAACCTTAAGCCTAATAATTTTGAACTCTGATATTCATTTTTGGAATTTTCTAAAAATGAATATCTAGTTCTCAATCTCCTTTGATAATAATAAAATAATTACTATGAGGTGGAGTTCTATGTAGCAAATTAGTTTCTTAGGATGTGGTGCTGCTAACTTTCTGAAAGCAAATATTGCGATATCGAAACTCTTCGAACTTAATTCAAATATAGTCTAAGCTGCCAGGTGAGTGGGGGTAGGCACTCTATGCATATGTTGTATATGCATAAAGAAAAAGTAAGCAGAGAAAAGCATGAAAGAGTATGGCTAGAAAGGCCAAGGCTTAATTGCAGACAGTTGCTTTAAGGAATAACTATAATTAACCATCAACTCTTAAAAAGATGGCAAAATAGTCTCACAGAGTTTTGATGATTTTCTCTCTTAGATAATGCGGTGACTGATATTGCTAACTTTGCGTCGACAGGATATTTATTAGCTGAATTCAACTTACTAATGCAAGTTGTTGATTAATAATTTCTTGATATTTTTCATTTGGAGATAAATAACCTAACCTTTTTCTAGGTCGGTCATTTAGCCTATCCTGTATAATTTTGATTCTAGCCTCAGATAGA
>JBOFUP010000015.1:0-23373 GCA_051652645.1 Bacteroidales bacterium | reverse complement strand
CCACCAACCCATATCATCTTCGTTGTCAGCATCAACTATGGTGAGATAGCCGGTCTGGAAGAGCAGTGAGCGTGCATCTATCTTGGCTGGATCGAAAGAGCCAACAAAGTCTGCAGGAATTGCTCTCTCTAGCATATCGAAATAGCCGATAGGCTTCTTGCGTAACTGCTGTATCAAGAAGCTTGGTGAGCCTGTCTCAAACCACCAGTTGTTGAACTCTCCGTCCTCCATAAAACGACCAGCCGAGACTGGGTTGTAGACCGTGTCAGCTTTTGGATGGAAACGGTAGCCGTTGTACCAACTCTTGATCTTCAGGGTCATATCCTCGGTAGAGAGGTTCTCTCTTATAGCAAACTCTGCTATCCTATCTCCGAAATACGACTCTAGCTCCGCCTGAGTGAAACCAAACATTGTAGCATAATGCTGGTTCATAGATATATCTATCATATGGTTCAGCTTAGAGAAGACAGAGACCTTAGAGAAGCGGGTGACGCCGGTCATGAAGGTGAAGCGAAGCACCGAATTGGCTGCCTTGATCTGTATGTAGAAGTTCTCCAAGATAGCGCGTATCTCCTCAAGATGGGGGGCATCGATGTTGTTCACCAGTGGTGCGTCGTACTCATCGATAAGTAGGACTACCTTGCCCGTTGGTGATTGAGAGGCCGCATTATGAAGAATGTCACGGAAAATATCGCCAAACTCATCATCGGTATCTATAACAACATCTAACTCTAATGCTACCTGCTTAAGCGATTTGAGTAGACTACGACTAAAGGACTCCTTGCTATCATGCTTTAGCTCTGACATATTGAGATTGACCACAGGATACTCCTGCCAGTCGTAATCCATCGAATCTATCTTCAAACCAGCAAAAAGGTCCCTGCGACCCTGAAAGATGCACTCCAGAGTCGACACAGTGAGCGACTTACCAAAACGACGGGGGCGCGAGAGGAAATATGTATTGCTTATACTACTAACTAGCTTATGTAGATACTCTGTCTTATCTACATAATTGGCTCCACTCTCAATGAGGTACTTAAAGTCGTAGGTATCTGTGATTGCTGGTTTCATAATAGTTGGCTTTTAGACAGTGTAAAGGTAATAATATTTTGGAAAGATTGAGGACACTTCGTGTCTATTGAGACTGCATCCACGGGTCGCTACGCTTACCCGAGGTTACCCACATGTTACCCTTTCAGGGTAAAGAGCTATCGCATCGCAAGGAAAATGCAAATTATTCACGCAGATCTCGCAGATTACGCAGATCTTGTTTCCCTAACCCTAACCATCTAAACCCCTAACCAGATGCAACAGTGCCAAAAGAGAGAGATTCACGCAGATCACGCAGATCACGCAGATTTTGTTTCCCTAACCCTAACCCTAACCCTAACCCTAACCCACTAACCATCTAAACCCTAAACCAAGATTTTTATCCACGGATCTCTCGGATAAGAGCTTCGTTACCTCTACGCTATGTGTTCAATCACTCACTCGGATCTAACCCCTAAACCCAAGAGTTTTATCCACGGATCTACACGGATAAGAGCTTCGTTACCTCTACGCTATGTATTCAATCACTCAATCGGATCTAAACCCTAAACCCTAAACCAAGAATTTTATCCACGGATCTCTCGGATAAGAGCTTCGTTACCTCTACGCTATGTATTCAATCACTCACTCGGATCTAACCCATAACCTACTAACCCAAGATTTTTATCCACGGATCTCTCGGATAAGAGCTTCGTTACCTCTACGCTATGTGTTCAATCACTCACTCGGATCTAACCACTAAACCCTAAACCAAGAATTTTATCCACGGATCTATCGGATAAGAGCTTCGTTACCTCTACGCTATGAGATGTTTAGGCTGCATCCACGGGTCGCTACGCTTACCCCCGGTTACCCACATGTTACCCTTTCAGGGTAAAGAGCTATCGCTTCGCTAGCAAAATGCAAATTATTCACGCAGATCTCGCAGATTACGCAGATTTTTTTGCCTAACCGTCTACCCTCTAACCATCTAACCATCTAAACCCTAAAAACCCAAACCAGCTGCCACAGTAGCTACATAAGTAGCGACCAATGAGCCATAGAGCTACTAAACATGGCGAAGCCTCAGCGTATTGATTATATACAATATACTGAGGCTTCGGTTGTTATTTGATGCCTATTGATCGAGAGACGATCAAAGAGGAACGTACTCTACGAATGCTTCGATGGCTTCGTAAGATGCTAGGCCAAGGAGACAGTAAAGGTCTGCAGTAGCTCTGTTACGCTCTTCGGCTCTCTGCCAGAAAAGGCGTTCATCGTTGCCAAGGAATGGTGCGCTCTCCATCTGCGATTGGTGTTTTAGAATGGCATTGCGCTTTTGGCGAAGCTCCTCTGGGGAGATTGGCACAGCCATCTCGATGTTCTCGATAGCCCACTCAGCCCATGCTCCACGATACATCCATATACGACAGTCGCTGAGCCACTCCTCTGACTTGGATTCGTCGATGGCTGCAAGGACTGCATCAAGGCACACTTTATGAGTGCCGTGTGGATCGGCAAGGTCACCTGCCACGAATATTTGATGAGGCTTCACTCTGTCAAGTAGTTCTTTGACGATGAGTATGTCTCTCTCTTCGAGGTCGCCTTTTTTCACAGCACCTGTCTCGTAGAAAGGAAGGTCAAGGAAGTTTACGTTCTGAGGGTTAACTCCAGTGTAGCGACAAGCAGCACGAGCCTCTTCGCGACGAATGTGTCCTTTGAGGAACAATACTTCTTTGGTATCGAAGTCTCCTTCTCTCTTCTCATTAATGAGGAAGTTGAGGATTGAGTCGAAGCGAGAGATCATCTCACTGTTCTGTCCATCATACTTTTGCATGATGTTTTTGTATAGTGATATATATCTGATTACCTCTTCATCACCAACAGCAATGTTGCCGGATACTTCGTATGCAACATGTACGTCGTGATTTTGGTCTACAAGGCGACGAAAAGTACCGCCCATTGAGATTACGTCATCATCTGGGTGTGGGCTGAATACAAGCACACGTTTTGGGTATGGAGTGGCACGCTCTGGACGATATTTATCATCCTCGTTAGGCTTGCCACCAGGCCAACCAGTGATGGTGTGTTGGAGGTCGTTGAATACTTTAATGTTTACGTTGTATGCCGAACCATAAAGAGCGAGAAGCTCGTGTAGTCCGTGCTCATTGTAGTCCTTATTGGTAAGTTTAAGGATAGGTTTGCTGGTTAGTTGGCATAGCCAAACGATGGCTCTACGCACCATAAGGTCGTTCCACTGACAAGTTGTTACAAGCCAAGGAGTTTTAATACGTGTTAGCTCTTCTGCAGCAACAAGGTCTATGACAACCTTAGAGTTGGTGTGTTGTTGGAAGTAGCTGGCAGGGATAGTGTCTGAGTATTTCTCCTCAACTAGTTGACGCACTATCTTAGATTTAGATTCACCGAAAGCCACAATAACCACTTTGCGAGCAGTCATAAGGGTTAGTATACCCATTGTGATGGCGTAGCGAGGCATATTGTCTACTGACTGATAGAATCTAGATGTGTCTTTTAGCGACTCTGGATCAAGAAGCATGAGTCTGGTCTTTGAGTTGATCTGTGAACCAGGCTCATTGTGCCCCACATTACCAAGACGACCAATGGCAAGAAGAGCGAAGTCTATGCCACCTTGCTCTTCGATAAGAAGTTCATATTTTTGGGCGTGTTCTCCAACTTGAGCCTTCTCGATAGTGCCGTCTTGACTGAATATATTTCTTTGATCTATGTCAAGATGATCAAGAAGATACTCTTTGACCATCTTGAGGTTGCTATGCGGAAGGCTCTCGGCTAGAGGGTAGAATTCACTGATAAGGAATACTACTACTCTTTTGAAGGATAGTCCCTCATGCTTGTGGAGTCTGATCAGCTCAGTATAGACCGATTTAGGTGAATAGCCACCTGGAAGCGCAAGGACGCAGTTTTGCCCTTTAGCCTCTTTCTCTCTGATGAGTGTAGCAATCTCACGAGCTACTGCTATTCCGCCTTCAGATTCTGATTCGAATATGTCTGTGTAAATTTTCTCATAACGTGTAATGACCGAACGGTCAAAAGCAGTTGCAGGTTTGTAGTACTGCAAGGGTATTTTGTTCAGCGATATCTGTGAACTTAGGTCTTTTCTCATAGTTAAATTAAATGTTCTTTGGTAGTGCTTTAATTATCTCTAAATTCCATCTAGAGTAAAATCATCTGCGTCCATCCATACGGGGAACTTACGTCTAAACTCCTCTAGTTGATCTTTCGAGATGGAAATGGTATCTATGACTTCTTTGTTCTCTTGGCTTAAATGAATGATGTCCCCTTTGGGTGATACGATCTGTGAGTCGCCACTATAGGTTAGCCCGAGGGCATCAACACCAATGCGATTTACACCGCAAACATAAGCCATATTTTCTATTGCTCTAGCGGCAAGTAGTTTGTTCCATACTTCTCGTCTAGGTTTAGGCCAATTAGCGACATAGATAGCAAGGTCGTATTCGTTTTTGCGATTACGAGACCATGCAGGGAATCTTAGATCATAGCATACAAGAAGTAGTATATTGAATCCTTTGTAGTGTACTATCACACGTTTATCTCCTGGTGAGTAGTGCTTAGGCTCTTCACCCATACGAAATAGGTGTCTCTTGTCTGCAAAATACTCTTCTTGTGGAGTAATAAAGAAAGCTCTGTTGAAGAACTTATCCTTCTCTTGAGCTATGAAGCTTCCAGTGATAGCAATGTTGCAATCACGTGCAATCTGCGAGAGCCTCGAGATGGTGTATCCACTATTTGGTTCGCCTAGCTCTTTTGTGGACATAGAGAACCCGGTAGTAGCCATCTCAGGAAGCACCAGCAGGTCACTCTCACCATTTAGTGAGAGTGCTGCTTGATGTATTTTATTAAGGTTTGATTCCTTGTCCTGCCAGATTATATCTGACTGAAAAAGAGAGACTCTTAGTGTATTACTCATCTCCTGTTTTGAAGTTTTCAGGGTGTCGAGCAGTGAACTGCTTGAAGTAGTTCTTTATGAATTTGATATCAGCCTCATCATCCTGTGTGGGAGTGAAAGAGTCCTTTATACCCATTTCGCGTTTGGCATAATCAATATATGCAAACTGAATAGGGACTTGAGCTCTCTTGGCAATGAAATAGAACCCACGTTTCCAATTTGGGTTTGCTTGTCGAGTAGCCTCAGGAGTGATAGCTAAATGAAAGCTTTCACGCTTGTTGAACTGCTCTACCATCTGAGTCACAAGGTCAGTTCTTTTAGATCTCTCTACGGGAACTCCCCCCATTGCATCAAATAGGTGATTCATCGGAAAGAAGAACCATTCCTTTTTTATAAGAAATGAGGCGTCACGTCCGGCAGCCCAGTAGAATAATTTACCTAAAATAAAATCCCAATTGCTTGTATGTGGAGCTACGCAAATAACACATTTCGGCACTTCTGGAAGAGTAATATTAATCTTCCAGCCTATCATTTTAAGAATAAATCTACTAAATGCTCGCATCTTTTATTTTATGTATTTATCCATATAGTCCGTGAGAATCCCTGCATACATCTCCATCAATGCATCATTCTCGCTCTTGAAGTTCTTATGTAGATCTGCGTAGTACTCGCGAACGATCTTGCTACCTCTCTCACCATAGCAGTTATTAATTTTAGACATCGTGTCTGTTCTAAGAGTTTGAACTCTATTAAAAATTTCAATTCCTTTTTCTCTATAATCCTCAGGATAGCAAAGAAGAACAAATGCTGTTGCACCCTCTAAATAGTAACACATAAGGTTGATTCTTTTCTTTAAATCGCGTCTGTTTGCCATAGTTTATTAAGTTTTAAATTCCAACTGAAACTTATTTGGTACAAATTTATTAATTAAATTCGATTACTGTTATTCCAGCGCCTCCAAATTGAACATGTTCATCTCTAAAATGTTTAATTCCGGGAACAGTGGCAAGATATTGACGAATAACTTGTCTTAGCGCACCCGTTCCGGTGCCGTGTAGTATACGTACTGAACTGCCAGCGCACAATAGAGCATCATCAATGTAGTATACAACCGCTTGAAGAGCTTCATCGGCTCTCATGCCTCTGACATCAAGCTCTTGCTGGAAGTGTAATTGTCTATCTCGTATATCATTAGATGTTTGAGAGCTAATTATAACTTTTTGTTGCTCTTTCTTAGCTTGTCGCTTGCCTACCCTCTCTATACGATCAATCTTGACTGATGTTTTTATTAGTCCAAAGGCTACAATACACTGTTTGGCTTGTATCTCAAGGATTTCACCCACAGAGGTTTGACCTTTGATCCTAACTGTGTCGCCCACAGCGAGAGGAGCTTCGATTTTCTTCTCAGGAGCAGCACTCTCTTTTGTGCGGTTTGCTTTTTCCTTCTCTTTTCTTTTGAGTTTATCAATCTTTCTATTGAGAGCACTATCTGGATCGGCAGCCTCTTTGCGAAGCTCATCTTTGAACATCTCAAGTTCTGAGCGCACAAGCTTTGTGGCTTGCTTTTCTGCTTGGGCCTCCTTTATCTCACGTATTGTTTTCTCAATGATGGCATTGGATCGACTCATAAGGTCAAGAGAATCGGCTTTTGCTTTTCGAAGTATCTCCTTGCGGTCTCTCTCAAGCTCATCAATTCTCTGTTGAAATTTGGCAGTTGTCTCCTCTAACTGCTTCTCTTTTCGTCTGATCTCTGAGCGTTTGTTTTCCCAATATCTCTTGTCTCTAACAATATCTTGGAGATATTTATCCATTTCAATATAGTTGCTACCAACAAGCTCAGAGGCAGATGCAATGAGATCTTCTGGAAGACCTATCTTGCGTGCTATCTCTATGGCAAATGAGCTCCCTGGATTGCCTATAGAAAGCTTGAAAAGTGGCTGCATCTGGTGTCTATCATATAGCATAGCACCGTTGACTATCCCTATGTTATTCTCTGCGAAGTGTTTTAGGTTTTGATAGTGTGTGGTGATAACCCCGAAAGCTCCTTTTTTATTGAAACGATCAAGAAGAGACTCTGCAATAGCACCACCAATAGTTGGCTCTGTACCCCCACCAAACTCATCTATCAGGAGCAGGCTCTTAGAGTGTGCACCGCGGAGAAAGTTCTTCATATTAGTCAAATGAGAACTATATGTACTTAAATCATTCTCAATAGATTGTTCATCACCAATATCTATGAAGATATCTTCGAAGATACCTATTCGAGAGTTTTCATATAAAGGCACTGGGACTCCAGACTGTAGCATATATTGTAGAAGACCAACCGTCTTTAGGCAAACGGATTTACCTCCGGCATTGGGCCCTGAAATAATAAGTAGTCTTTTGTCACCTACGAGCTGTATGTCTAATGGTACAATTGGCTTATTTTGCTTTCTGAGTGACAGCAAAAGTAATGGGTGTTTGGCTCCGTACCAATCTACTTGACAGTAGTTTTCAACCACTGGGGCTATGGCCTCTGTATCTATTGCAAAGATGGCTTTTGCTCGAGTGAAATCAATAAGAGCAAGGAAACTATAGCTTTCAACAATATCAGAACAGAACGGGCGCAACTTGTCAGCAAATTCAACTAGTATGCGAAGAATCTCACGTCGCTCTTGATTCTCTAGTTCTCTTATGTGGTTGTTTGCCTCGACAACTTGAGCTGGTTCAACGAAGACGGTCTTACCACTAGCAGACTCATCATGTACTATACCTCTAATCTTACGTTTGTACGATGGTGCGATAGGTATAACCAATCGTCCGTCGCGCATCGTGGGTTTCATATCCTTCTCCACATAGCCTTGCTCTTGTGCAGAACGCAAGATAGCATTTAGTGTCTTGCTGACTCCTGAAGCTGTGGTGAGAAGTTCTTTACGAATACGATAAAGCTCACTCGAGGCACTATCCTTAATTTGCCCAAAACGGTCTAATATCCTATCTATATCCTCTAATATATAAGGGAAAATCTCCACCTGTTTTGCTCTCTCTGTGAGCCTAGGGTAGAGCTCTTGTCTCTCTAGAGTATCCTCTGAGCGAAAGAATTTGACTAGTGAATTTATTGTCTCAAGTGATCGTCTGAGATCAAACAGCTCAGATTGATCCAGGTATGTACCTTCGATGCGAATGCGCTTCATGGGCTCACGTACATCAAAGAAGTAGTTTGCTGGGAAGTCACTCTCTTGCGAAAGGATTTGCATCATCTCAGCACACTCTTGTAGTCTCTGTTCAACTACTTGAAAGTCTGAAGAGAAATTCATTAATTCCACTTGTTCTTTACCAAGTGGGCTCAAGCACTTGTCGCTAATAAGATCTCGCACCTTATCGAAGCTGATCTTCTGCTCTATAGTATTTGGGTAGTTCATATATTTGCTGTAAAGGCTCTCCGAAATGTGATATTTCGGAGAGCCTATTAGTTAGGGTTTAAAGTATTTTTTCACCAATTGGTCAATAAACTTATCACCAATAGCTCGCTCAACGAAGCTATTGACACTATCCAGAAGCACTGGCGACTCTCTCCTTAGCACCCATGCATTGAGTTGAGAAAAGCCAATATCTGTAGATAGGTCTATCTGTGGATAGTATGATTGAAGTTTTTGTGCTACAAGAGCATCGCAAACGGCAAACTCAATTTTACCAAGTGCAACCAACTGAAGGAGTTGTTCATCTTGATATATAGGATCCTCAACCACGTATATTGTGTCTCCTATCTCCTGCATGAGGTTGTGTAGCCGTCTTCTCACGGAGGAGTTTGCAGATAGATGCAGAGTCTTGCCAGCTAGGTATAGTTGGTTTCGTATTGGCTGAATGTCATTATTATACTCTGCTTTACGCTGTACTAATAGCTGCTTTGAAGTAAATATAGGAGAGCTAACTCCATAAACTTCTTTTAGATCTAGTGTGACGGGCATCATACGTGCAATAATGTCATACTGACCCGACTCTAGACCGCTCATCATATCAGAGAGAGAGGATATTGGGTGAATTTCAACCTCAAGAGAGAGCTCCCTAGCAAAGCGCTGGGCTAACTCGTACTGAAATCCAACAAGTGAATCAGCTTGGACATGAAACTCAACGCTATTGTAGTCCACCGCTATCCGAACCACACCCTCTTGTGTTATCTGCTCTAGATCACGATGTTCTATATCCTTCTTATTATAAACTCTTATTAGAGCCATTGCTATAAGAGCCACACTCAATAGAATGAGGTAGAGCCACATCTGTTTTTTCATATTTGTCTCTATCTTGTTTGTTGTTGAGTTAATCTAGGAAGTTCCAACATAGTCCTAATTTGAATGCTCTAGGGTTGATGGGATAGTGTGGCGAAGAGAAGTAGTTTCTCTCCCCGAATAATCCTTCGTTGAGGTGGGTAACCATAACGAAGAATCTCACCGTCTTAAGCTTAGCATTCACGTAAGCATTCATGATTGGGTAATTACCCACTTTAATATCTTGCTGTTGTACAAACTGACTTATGGCTGGATTGTAATCAGGTGCATAATATGATGTGTGATATCTAAGATCTACACCAATCTGAAGCTTGAGTACGCGAGCTAGTGTTGCCTCAACAAAAAAGTTGTGATAGAGCATCAACTGCGGAACAGAAATAACCGACTGCTTAGAAGAGCTCTGGTAGGTTATATTGTTCTCTAGATGAAGGGCTTTGTAAGAGAAGTTCTTTGAGAGTGTTGCATTTAGAACCTGTACGCTCCCCTCTTCTTGAACGGGTGTGCCTCGCGAACCGAAGTAGATATGATTGCTTATATTGTCAACCGATGCGCGAAGTTTTAGGTCAAGCGTTGGTATTCCTATCTCTCCCCCAAAACGAACTCTCTGCTCAAAGCCGAAATCGTTATTCCAAATATAGTTGTTTGACACCCACTTATTGTGGTAGTAGTTTGGTGCCATGTTCAGGAACTGAGCAAATCCATATACGTATGCTCTTTGACGTGCTATATTGAATGATGATTTGATATCTCCATTAATTTCAACTTCGCCCATATCAGCACCTACAACGCCGAACTTACCGTTTACATTGAAATTGAGCAAACTACCCTCTGTACGACTCAAAGCACCCCCGACAAAGAGTGTGTTTTCTACAGTAGTGTTGACGTCATTTAACCTGGTGGTTGAATCCTTGGTGAATGTTGAGTAGTCCATCAAGGAGTAGCTCTCTACTCTATGCTCTACAAATCCTGTTGCACCAAACTTCATAAAACGGTTGAAGCCTTCGCGAAGTGATAGTGCCAGGGTGTTGCTCAATGACCAAAATCGCGTAAAGTCGCGAAACTGATTCTCATTGAAATAGAAATTATCATAATATCCCTCAGTGAGAGGAGCCTTATCCATGACATAGCGCTTGAACCCTTTTTCGAATTTTGCTGTGTGTATGATACTCGATACCGGTACAAACTCTACTATGGTTGTGTCTGTATCCTCAGTGAGTTTCTTTACTACATCTTTCTCGTAGCCTAGATTATAGCGGTGTGTCAAGAAGTAGCTGTCAAGTATTACGCGATTGTAGTTTGATTCTAGATTAGTTGGAATATTCTTTGGTTCAACTACCCTATTACCCTCTTGTACCTCTTCAGGAGCTGTTATATATCTATCATCAGAGATACCTCCGTTCTCTTTCGAATTGATATTACTAGACATTAGAGCTGCATGAAGAGAGTATCTATCGCTTTGGTATGAACCAAACACTCTGTAGTTTGTATGCTTGGCTGATTGATTGTTATAGTATCCTCTAGAGTACACCATATCGACATCACCACCAAAGTTGATCTTCTTACCTGCATTCACAGTAAATAGACCACCAAATCTCTCTTCGCCATTCTCTTTGTTTCCGGATTGGAAAAATGTTATATTAGAGAATGGGATAGTAGTATTGTAGAAGAGAGTGTTGCTAGGACTCATCATGTAGCTCTGAAATGGTTTTATGAAAAGAAAAGATGGCTGAGCTCCGTTCTCCTCTGTAAAGCTACGACTGTATCCCGCACTACCTAAGGTGCCTAAATGGCCTCTTGAGAATGGTGTACCATCAAGAACGGTTCTGTTTTGATAGTTTCTTGTCAAGGTATCCATAGGGATATTATTGACTTCACCGAGCTGCTCGTTTACATTCCACGATTTAATGCGGAAGTCAGCTTTCTTCTCGGGAGTCGATGGTTTGTCTTTCCCATCACTATTTAGTTGCCCTTGCCCTAGGATACTCATTGCTGAGATCATAGATAGAGCGAGTATTATTCCTCTTTTCTTCATAATACAAAGATATACTATTTCAAATAATAGCCAAAAGAATTATTGTCACTAGAAGTGCTATAGAGGAGTCTCTATTGATACTTCTCTGGTGCTGGGGAGCATAGTTTATGTTCATGCGCGAGGATAGTAGCTTATAGCTAAGCCATCCAGCGAAAACACCCACTAGTGAACCGCACAGCACGTCTCCTAGATAATGAACACCAAGATATATACGTGAATATCCCATAATAGCAGCCCAGAGTATCAACATTATTGTCTGAGGCATAGACTTGAATATCAATATTAAGATAGTGGCTGCAGCTACCGAATTCGAAGCGTGAGAAGAGGTGAATCCAAATCTCCCTCCACGATATTCGTTTACTATATGTATGAGATCTCTCATCAATAGGTCGTGTGATGGACGTAATCTTTCGATGGTTGGCTTTAGTATCCCAGAGCTTATCTGATCAGAGATAAGAATAGCTAATACTATAGCTGCCAACCACCACAGATTCTTTCGTCCGCTTTTGGCAGCAAGATGCCATATGTATATAAGATAAAAAGGAGACCACACCCACATCTTTGAGTAGTTGAAGAGTAAATTATCAAACCAAGGAGTATGGAATCCATTAAGAAAGAGAGTAGCCGCTCTATCTATATTATCTAAGTATTCTATCATAACGTTAAGATAAGTTTTTAGTTCGTGGCAAAGTTATACAATTTTATGCAGAACTATCGAGTAGTCTCTTGAGTAATAATTACTATCTTTGTAAAACTAACTATGAGAAAATATAGCCGTTCAATGCATATATGGATGGTAATATACACTTACGGATGAATAACTAATATGATAGATCTACTATTTGATAGCCAACACCTATGGCACCCTTATACATCAACTACTAACCCTTTACCTGTTTACCCTATTGCTAGTGCAAATGGATCAAAGCTTAAACTTGAGGATGGCCGAGAACTAATAGACGGTATGTCTTCGTGGTGGTGTGCTGTGCATGGATATAATAATCCTGTGCTTAATCAAGCGATTGTGGAGCAGAGCACAAAGATGTCACATGTAATGTTTGGGGGTATAACGCACAAACCGGCAGTTGAGCTAGGTAAGGTTCTTATTGAAATGTTGCCCGATGGACTAGATAAAATATTCTATGCTGACTCTGGGTCAGTATCCGTTGAAGTAGCTCTTAAGATGGCTATACAGTATGCTTATTCCAAGGGAAAAAGAGAGAAGAGTAACATCATGACAACACTCTCTGGATACCATGGAGATACGTGGAATGCGATGTCTGTTTGTGACCCTGTGACGGGTATGCACACAATCTTCGAATCGTCACTAGCGAAACGAATATTCATCCCTGCACCAACAACACCATTCGGAGAGGATCTAAATGAGTATGACAAACTATCGCTTAGGGAGGCTTTTGAGAATCATCACAATGAGATAGCGGCCTTCATCATTGAGCCTATTGTACAGGGAGCTGGAGGTATGAGGTTTTACTCTGCAAGCTACCTCAATGAACTTCGTACTCTATGCAATAAGTATGACGTTCTTCTTATATTCGATGAGATAGCAACAGGGTTTGGAAGAACAGGTAAGCTATTTGCTACGGAATGGAGCGATATAACACCAGACATCATGACCATAGGCAAGGCTCTCACTGGGGGTATGATGACAATGGCAGCTACCATAACTACAAGTGATGTAGCACGAATAATATGTGATAATGAAGCTAAATGCCTTATGCATGGACCTACTTTCATGGCTAACCCTCTAGCTTGTGCTGTATCTCTGGCCTCTTGTAATCTTCTTATTTCTAGTAATTGGAAAGAGAGAGTAGAGCAGATTGAGAGTCAGCTCAGAAGAGAGCTCGCTCCAGCAGCTGATCTACCACAAGTAAAAGAGCTAAGGGTACTTGGGGCAATAGGTGTAATAGAACTAAGAAAAGCAGTCAACCTTGCAATAATACAGGAACGATTTGTAGATCAGGGGGTTTGGGTAAGACCTTTTGGCAAGCTAGTCTATATCATGCCACCATTCATAATCACTAGCCAAGAGCTTTCCCAGCTCACAGAAGCCGTAATCAGAGTAGTGGAAAAAGAACTCTAAAGCTATGCAGGAACGACTAAATAAGATTCAGCAACAGGGTCAATATAGAACCCTTCGCTCAAATAAACAACATAGTAGCTTCATATCATTGAAGGATGATACGTTGATGGTCAATTTATCATCAAACGACTATCTTGGGTTAGCTTCTAACGAGGAGCTACAGAATGAGTTCTACGATACATTTCAAGAAAACAGGGATGCTCTTAGGCTCTCTGCATCATCATCGAGACTTCTAACTGGTAATTTTGGAATCTATGAGGAGTGCGAAAAGCTTCTTGCCTCTCTCTATGGGGCGGAGTCGGCTTTGATATTCAACAGTGGATACCATGCAAATAGTGGGATACTTCCTGCTCTTGCTATATCTGGTGATCTTATTCTTGCTGATAAACTTGTTCATGCTAGCATCATTGATGGGATAAGACTAAGCAGTGCAGAAAGCATACGCTATAGACATAACGACTATGTACAGCTCAGGAGATTACTATCTGAGAGAGGCGATAAATACAACAATATCTATATAGTAACCGAGAGTATCTTCAGTATGGATGGTGATCTATGCGATATGAAGGAACTTGTTGCCATAAAAAAGGAGTATCCTAATGTGATACTATATGTTGACGAGGCTCACGCTGTTGGTTGTATTGGAAGAACAGGACTTGGATTGTGTGAACAAGAGGGTGTAATATCCGATGTGGACATTATTGTTGGTACATTCGGAAAGGCTTTGGCCGGTGTAGGAGCATATGTTATTTCAAATGGTTTGATTCGGGACCTGATGATAAATAGCGTAAGAACACTTATTTTTTCTACTGCACTCCCTCCTATCTCTCTGCATTGGACTCACTTCATACTCTCTCGCCTAGCTTCTTTCGAGCCTCAGCGTAGGAGGTTACAGCAGATCGTTGACCGATTCAAAAGAGATAATCGCTTTGAAAACAATCAAAGCAAAAGCCATATAATGCCTTTGATGGTTGGTGATAGTCACAAATCACTTCTGCTCTCTAAGGAGCTAGAACAAAAAGGATTCTACGCACTCCCGGTTCGTCCGCCAACAGTACCCAAGGGGGGAGCTAGGCTAAGGCTATCGCTCAGAGCAGATCTGACGGATAAATCTATAGAACAACTATTAGAAAACTTATAGCATATGCGCTACCACTTCATAAAAGAGTCTAAGAGTAGATCGGTGATTCTACTATTTGCTGGATGGGGAGTTGACGCTCAACCATTTTCACACTGGGACTTCCCGGGGTATGACCTGCTGGTCTGTTATGACTACTCAACTCTGGAGTTTGATGACTCTATCATAGAGAAGTATCATGAGGTGATGCTCGTTGGATGGTCTTTCGGTGTGTGGGTTGCTAGTAAATGCCTAGAGAACAAAGAGATAAAAATAGCCCATTCAATAGCTATCAATGGAACAATAGATGCTATTGATGATCTGAAGGGTATTCCAAGTGATATATTTGAGGGGACACTCTCTAGACTATCTGCAAACACCTTAGAGAAATTTAATCTTCGAATGTGTGGCAATAGGGAGATACTTTCTGAATATAAGAGTATCTGCCCAAAGAGGGATGTTGAATCGCTTCGTAGTGAACTTTCATTTATCGGAAAAGCCTTTAGTTCTTGTGGAACTATCATGTTTCATTGGGACGAAGTGATTATAGGAACTAAGGATCTTATCTTTCCAACTGCCAACCAAGTAAGAGGATGGCAAGATCATCATGATGTGAAAATGATGGATATTGCCCACTATGCAGAGTTTAGTGGTCTGATCAAAAACTATTTAACCAACTCCTAGATGAACAAAGAGCTTCTTGCACGCAGGTTTAGTAAGGCAGCAGCCACATACGACCAATCAGCATTAGCACAACAGGAGATAGCCTCACATCTGTGGAGCATCACCTCTAGGCTTTTAACGGATACTCCAAAACGGATACTCGAAATTGGTTGTGGCACAGGAATGCTGACACGGATATACACAAAAGAGTGTATTGAATCAAATGTGACACTTAACGACATATATGATAGTAGGGATTTCCTACCCCCAATATACTCTAAATTTATTCAAGGCGATGCAGAAGAGGTCGATCTTGGGGATGGTTATGATCTTATTCTATCTACCTCGGCTCTTCAGTGGTTCTCTGACTTGTCGACTTTCATCAATAAGATAGAGCAGTCGCTAAAGCCTGGTGGTGTGTTTGCCTTCTCAACCTTCGGTCCATATAACTATAATGAAATGCGCAGTGTGACAAATAGTGGACTTGACTATCACACTCAGGAGGAACTTATGGGTATGTTGGACAGATTTGATGTTATTAGATTCGAAGAGCGTACTATTACTCATCTTTTTGGATCACCTATAGATATATTAAGACACATAAAGTCTACGGGAGTTGCTGGTGGATTGGGTAGTTCGTGGAGTAAAGGCCAGTTAACGAGATTCGTAAAGGATTATGGTGAATTGAGTAATGAGAATGGAGATCACCCTCTAACTTATCACCCTTATTGGGTGGTTGTCAGAAAGAAGTATGAGGGTAAGTGATATATACCTAGTCAGGTAAGATAAAAATTAGAGAGAGGGTGTGCTGCCGTAACAACACACCCTCTCTCTAATTTTTTATATCTACTTTGTTATGGATTACTTACCAATGTTTGTAAGGTAACGCTCAGCGTCAATAGCGGCTTTACATCCCATTCCAGAAGCAGTGACAGCTTGGCGGTAAATAGGATCTGCTACATCACCAGCAGCAAATATTCCAGGAACGTTAGTAGCTGTAGTAACACCATCTGTTATGATATAACCTACTTCATCTAGCTTGATGTAATCTTTAATAAAGTCAGTGTTTGGTTTGTGACCTATAGCAAGGAAGAAACCATCAATAGCGATATCAACTCTCTCCTCTTGGTCTGTGCCTCTGCGTTTAACAAGATGAGCACCCTCTACACCATTCTCTCCGAAAAGACCTTCTGTTTCATGCTCGAAAAGAATCTCTATCTTCTCGTTGTGCATAACTCTCTCCTGCATAATCTTAGATGCACGAAGATAGTCCTTACGAACAATAAGGTATACTTTAGATGCTAAATTTGATAGGTATTCTGCTTCCTCACAAGCTGTGTCTCCACCACCAACGACAGCAACAACTTTATTGCGGTAGAAGAAACCGTCACAAGTAGCACAAGCAGAAACACCTTGACCTGCATATTTAGATTCATCTGCTAGACCAAGATATTTTGCCGTAGCACCAGTAGCAAGAATTACAGATTCTGCGTGTATCTCCTTCTCACCATCAATAATGACTTTGTAAGGAGTTTTAGAGAAGTCCACCTCTGTAGCAATACCGTAGCGAATATCTGCATCAAATCTCTTAGCTTGTGAACGAAGATCTTCCATCATCTGATTTCCGTCAATGCCAGCTGGATAGCCTGGAAAGTTTTCAATCTCAGTAGTTGTTGTCAACTGACCTCCTGGCTGTATCCCCTCATAAAGAACTGGAGACAAGTTTGCTCGTGCAGCATATATTGCAGCTGTGAAACCTGCAGGTCCAGAGCCAATGATAAGACATCTAACGTACTCTTTATTCATCTCTTTTTCCATGATTATACTATTAATTTTATGTTGTAATATTTACTTTAATCAATTGATCTAATTCGTCTTACACCATCTTTAAAGTGGAGTTCAGCTTCATTATCACTGAGCATATCAGAGGCTTCTTTTATAGATTTGCCTCCTTGTGTTACATATACGTAACCTCTCTCCAATATAAGTTGTGGCGAAGATAGTTCAACAATTTTCAGTTTCAAAGCTAGATCTAAATTTTCTTTTGCTAAAATAGCTGTTGAACCTCCTCTAATCTGCTCTATAATCAGAGATATCTTAGTTCTATCTGACTCTACCCTTCTTATAGGAAGATACTGAAGTTGTGATCTATAATGAGATAGTTTTTCTTGTTCTGTATGTATTCTTGCAACAGAAGATCGGTGTATACTATTTGTAATCTGTAGTAACTTAGCACTCTCCTTATTAAGGAGTTCCAAAACAGAGTCTCGTAGAATCTGAGCCTTCGACATTAAGTATTCCTGAGCATTTGAGAAGTGTTGCAAAATAAACTCAGCGGCTGCAGTTGGCGTCTTTACGCTAGTATGTGCTACTACATCAAGCACGGATGAGTCTCTCTCATGACCAATACCAACAACGACAGGTATGGGAAACTTAGCTACTGCTGCTCCAAGCTCATATGAATCAAAGCAATTGAGGTCAGAGGTAGCACCTCCTCCTCTAATGATAACTAATATATCGAACAGATAGGATAACTCTGACACCTTAGTAAGAGCCATGGATATTGAAGTGGCAGCTAATGGTCCCTGCATTAGTGCTGGGAAGATGTGGGTGTATACTTTGAACCCATCAATATTTGAGCTTAACTGATCAGTAAAATCTTCGTATCCAGCAGCTGATACAGAGGAAATAACTGCTACCCTACGAGGTAATATTGGCATTTTAACACTTCTATTAAGCTCTAGAAGAGACTCTTGCTCTAGACGCTGGAGAATCTCTCGTCTCTGTCGCATAAGATCTCCAAGTGTGAAGCTTGGATCAATCTCTAACACTGTGAGAGAGAATCCATATTGAGGATGGAAATCAACGCTCACGCGAGTTAACACCTTTATACCTGAGACAAACCTATGACCACTCTCCCTCTCAAACATAGGCTGAAGCACTCTATTGGTAGATGCCCAAATACGCCCTGATGCTTTAGCTAGAATGGCTCCCGAGGATTCATCTTTCTGGACAAACTCGAAATAGCAGTGGCCACTTGAAGCTTGCCTAACATCAATAATCTCGGCTCTAATCCAATATGAATCTGGCAAAGTATACTTCAAGGCATCTTGAACCAACTGGTTAAGTTGAAGGAGGGTTATATTATCTCTCATGATATATCAAATAGTATTCAACTCCTTGGATAGTCTATCCCAATCATCACAAAATGATCTCATAGTTGGATATAGCCTATCTGTGTTTAATTCGTGAAACATAGAATCTGATAGAGGACCTGTGTTGAGCGTTATAGTGAATATACCTGCTGCTTTAGCAGACTCCACTCCCATAGGAGCATTCTCGACTACAATGGCCTCACTAGCCGAAATACCAAGCTTCTGCAATCCTTTTAAATAGGGTTCTGGATCAGGCTTCCCTTTTACTACGTCGTGAGCCGAAACAATATGTTCGGGTGAAAATATTCCAGGGAAAGAGCTCTCAATACGCCCCAATAGGGATGCCTGAGCAGAGCCAGTGACCACTCCTAGTAGATAGCCCTGTTGCTTTAGGGTACTTAATAACTCAAGGGCTCCCTCCATTGGTTGTGCTAAAGGGAGAGACCTGAAATGTTTAGTTTTGAGTTCATAGACCTCTTTGCGCTCAAGTTCAGTGGCATCTCGTCCAAAGGTACGCTTAAATAGCAGATTTGTAGTACTTCCCCCCGTACGCCCCTCATGAAGATAAAACTCTTCCTCACTGCAAGGCACTCCCCAACTATTCATGGTTAGTACCCACGATCGAGTATGGTTGCGCATAGAGTCAAAAAGCACACCATCCATATCAAATAGAAATCCCTTTACTCTCATATCATAGCCTATATAATCAGAAAAGAGACAAGGCACGCCTAGGCAGCCATGTCTCTTTCTATTTTATTATTAATCTTAGCAAACAGCAATTTAGATTCGAGCCTTAATTGCTTTTGACTCCTCTTCGAAACCAGGTTTCTCTAAAAGAGCGAACATATTCTTTTTGTAAGCCTCTACTCCTGGTTGATCAAATGGGTTGATATCAAGGATATAACCACTGATACCGCAAGCCTTCTCGAAGAAGTAAATCATCTCACCAAGGTAGTACTCATTAAGTTCAGGAATCTCCAACTTAAGGTTAGGCACTCCACCATCAACGTGAGCAATACGTGTGCCTATCTCTGCCATCTTGTTAACCTCGTCAACACGTTTGCCAGCCAAGAAGTTCAAACCATCAAGATTCTCACTATCCATAGGTATCTCTACCTTATATTTTGGCGATGCAACAGAAATCACAGTCTCAAAGATTGTTCTCTCTCCCTCTTGAATCCACTGACCCATAGAGTGAAGATCTGTTGTGAAATCTACTGCAGCTGGGAATATACCTTTAAGTTCTTTACCTTCACTCTCACCATAAAGCTGTTTCCACCACTCCATGAAGAAGTGAAGCTTCGGATGATAGTTAACCAAAATCTCTATCTTCTTACCTTTTCTGTAAAGCTCATTACGAACAGCTGCATATTGAGCTGATATGTTCTCAGCAAAAGGAACCTCAATAGAAGTAGCACACTCCATATTTTTTGCACCTTCAATAAGCTGACGGATATTACATCCTGCCACTGCTATAGGAAGAAGACCTACTGGAGTTAACACCGAGAAACGACCACCTACACTATCTGGAATAACAAAGGTTTTGTAACCCTCTTGTGTTGCCAATGCACGAAGTGCTCCTCTTGATTGGTCTGTAACTGCAACAATAAGATCTTTTGCTGCTGCCTTACCCTGCTGCGACTCTAGAAGTTGCTTAAGAAGGCGGAATGCAATAGCTGGCTCTGTTGTAGTTCCTGATTTAGATATATTGATGATACCAAATTTCTTACCCTTGAGGAATGAGAGAAGTTCGTGAAGATAATCTTCTCCGATATTCTGCCCAGCATAAAGCATAACAGGATTCTTTCGCTCACTCTCTAACCAGTCAAATGAACTGCCGATTGCATCGATAACAGCTTTCGCTCCTAAGTAGCTACCGCCAATACCAACCACAACCACAACATCACAAGAAGAACGAAGCTTGTGAGCCGTTGCCTCTATGTCTGCTATTTCAGTCTCTGTGATAGATGATGGAAGATTTAACCACCCCAAGAAGTCGTTACCTCTACCACTACCCTCATGCAACATTTTCATTGCACCACTCACTGCTACTTCATAAGAGTTTACATCCTCTTTAGATATAAATCCAAAACTATTCTTTAAATCAAGTGCGATCTTTTTCATTTCTTATATGATAATTTGGTCAATCAAACAGTTAACTAAACCTCTCCTTAAGCTCCTTAATCTTTGCTAACGGGGAGGCTCTATTGTATAGAATCTCATATATAGCATCAAGGATAGGCATATCCACTTTGTACTGAAGGTTGATCTCCTTCATACACTTTGTTGCATAGTACCCCTCTGCAATCATCTCCATCTCAATTTGAGCTGTCTTTACAGAGTATCCTTTGCCAATCATAGTACCAAATGTGTGATTACGACTAAACTTTGAGTATGCTGTCACCAAAAGGTCACCAAGATATGCTGATTCACAAATATTTCTCTCTTCAGGACAAGCCGCTTGCGTGAAACGTGCCATCTCCTGTATAGCATTTGAAGTTAAAACAGCAATGAAATTATCCCCGTACTTAAGACCACTGCACACACCAGAGGCGATTGCATATACATTCTTAAGCACCGAACAATACTCTATCCCATATATATCTCTACTTATGGAAGTCTTAATGTAGTCACAGCTGAGCAGATCTGCGACAACAGAAGCTTTCGTAAGATCTTCGCAGGCAATAGTCAAATAGGATACACGCTCAAGAGCTACCTCCTCAGCGTGACACGGACCTCCGATAGCTGCCATATTATCAGGCAACACACCATAAATCTTCTCAAAATAGTCTGAAATGATCATATTCTCGTCGGGTACAATACCCTTAACGGCCGATACTACGATCTTGTCTTCTAGGCTAACTCTAAGCTTCTTAAGATGCTGCTTTAGATAAGGAGAAGGAGTTACAACGATAAGAATATCTGAGTTCTTAACCACATGATTTATGTTGGTAGAGAAATCAATTCTACTCACATCGAATTTTACACCTGAGAGGTATGCTGGATTACTCCCCTCTCTCTTAAAGTCCTCTATTCGATCTTTGCGGCGCATATACCAACTTACTCTCTCCGTGTTGTTGAGAATAAGCTTCGCAATAGCTGTAGCCCAGCTTCCTCCGCCTAAAATGGCTACTCTTTTATGCTCACTCATACAAAATCTGTTTAACTACGAACTACTAGGGAGGGGATTGAGAACCTCAATAAGAGAGAACTCACTACCCTCCCATCTGTAACTCGCAATTCGTAATTATTTATTTTGCACTCTCCACCCAAGCCTTAACATCATCTAATGTCGGGTTGGTGAATTCAAGTTTATATTTCTTATTAAGGCCACAAAGCTCTTGGTGAAGTTTACCAGGGTTTGCCTCTTTAAGAGTTTCAATAGTAATAATACCAGCTTTCTGAAGAACTGGCACCCACTGCTCAGGAATGTTTAATGCAGTATATTTTGATACACCATCTCGAGTCTGGCTCTTCTCTGGACGCATCTGAGGGAAGAATAGTACCTCTTGTATCGTTGTTTGGTTTGTCATCAACATAACCAAACGGTCCATCCCTATACCAATACCAGCCGTTGGAGGCATACCATACTCAAGAGCACGCAAGAAATCTTGATCGATAAACATAGCCTCGTCATCACCCTTCTCCGAGAGTCTAAGTTGCTCTTGGAATCTCTCACGCTGATCTATAGGATCGTTAAGCTCAGAGTAAGCATTAGCTAACTCCTTACCATTAACCATCAACTCAAATCGCTCAGTAAGAGAAGGATTATCGCGGTGAATCTTAGTAAGTGGAGACATCTCTACTGGATAGTCAGTGATGAAAGTTGGCTGAATATAGCTACCCTCACACTTCTCACCAAAGATTTCATCGATAAGCTTACCTTTACCCATAGTCTCATCTGCCTCAATACCTAAATCAAGACAAACCGCTCTAAGTTGCTCCTCGCTCATACCATTGATATCAATGCCCGTATGATCTTTGATTGCCTCGATCATAGTAACACGCTTAAATGGTGCTTTGAAGCTAATCATATTATCCCCTACCTGCACCTCGGTTGTTCCATTCACCTCAAGACAGATACGCTCGATCATCTTCTCAGTGAACTCCATCATCCAGTTGTAGTCTTTGTATGCCACGTAAAGTTCCATTACTGTAAACTCGGGATTGTGAGTACGGTCCATACCTTCGTTACGGAAGTTACGAGAGAACTCGTATACACCTTCAAAGCCACCAACAATTAGGCGTTTTAGATATAACTCATTGGCAATACGAAGATATAGCTCCATATCCAATGTATTGTGGTGTGTAATGAAAGGACGAGCAGAAGCACCTCCAGGTATAGGTTGCAAAACAGGAGTATCCACTTCTATGTAGCCACCTGAGTTCATCACATCACGCATCGTGTTAAACACCTTCGTACGTTTAAGGAATATATCCTTTACGTTTTCATTTACAGCCAAGTCAACATATCTCTGACGATATCTCAATTCTGGATCTGTAAACTCATCATATTTAACTCCATCTTTCACCTTCACGATAGGAAGAGGGCGTAGAGATTTAGAAAGAAGAGTAAGCTCCTCTGCATGCACGGTGATCTCCCCCATTTGAGTACGGAATACGTGTCCTTTGATACCAACGAAGTCACCAATATCCATCAAACGCTTAAAGACAGTATTATAGAGCTCTTTGTCATCACCCTTACAAATCTCGTCACGTGCTATATATACCTGAATACGCCCTTTTGAGTCTTGAAGTTCAATAAAAGAGGCCTTACCCATTATCCTACGGCTCATGATACGCCCTGCAATAGCTACCTCACGCTTCTCAGCGTCGTCTTGAAAACTCTCTTTTATCTCGTCTGTATGTCCTGTAACCACGTATTCGGCAGCAGGATAAGCTTCAACTCCTAGGTTTTTCAGCTCTTCCAAACTATTTCTACGGATTATTTCCTGTTCGCTTAGTTCTAAGATGTTCATATTATTCATAAAAATATAGTCCTACTTTATCCGGCAAAAATAATAAGATTTATTGATATTATCCTCTTATATGTTGCAAAAGTGGC
>JBOFUP010000014.1:0-14316 GCA_051652645.1 Bacteroidales bacterium | reverse complement strand
CAGTACACAATCCAGGTGTAAACGTAGGTATTGGTAAAGACCATACTTTGTTTGCTTTGGTTGATGGTACAGTTGTTTTCCGCAAGAAAAAAGACAATAAGTCTTTCATCTCAGTTGAGCCTATCATCTAATTGATACGTCAGCAAGACTGAAATAAAAAGATAAGAAGGAGCTCTGATTTTACTTTGGTAGAGTCAGAGCCTTTTTATTTTTTGCTATCTTTGCAGATAGAGAATATAATCCAATATATCAATAGAATAGCCACACAATAGTATGTTGACACTACAAGCGATAAAAGAAAATCCGCAGGAGATTATTGAGAGATTAGCTAAGAAGCATTTTGCTGCACAAGAGGTTATTGCAAATGTCTTGGAGGTAGATCAGAAGCGTCGAGCAGAACAAGTTCAGCTAGATATGGCTCTTGCTGAAATCAATCAACTCTCAAAAGAGATTGGTGGGTTGATGAAAGCTGGAAAAAAAGAGGAGGCAGAAGGAGCAAAAGCTCGTGTAGCCGAGCTTAAAGAGAGCTCTAAAACTATAGAGATTTCGATGAAGCAGGCTGAAGAGGAATTGACAACTCTACTTTGGACCATTCCTAACCTACCTGCTGATTCTGTGCCAGAAGGTAAAAAGCCAGAGGATAATGTAGTTGAGCGCGAGGGGGGTGAAATGCCAACTCTTCCTCAAGGAGCATTGCCACACTGGGATCTTGCAAAGAAGTATGACTTGATTGATTTTGAACTAGGTGTGAAAATTTCAGGAGCAGGGTTTCCTGTATACAAAGGTAAGGGGGCTAGACTTCAAAGAGCTCTTATCAATTTCTTCTTGGACTCAGCTCGCGATGCAGGCTATCTAGAGGTTCAACCTCCTTATGTTGTCAACGAAGCCTCAGGATATGGTACAGGTCAATTGCCTGACAAAGAGGGACAGATGTACCATTGTCAATTGGATAATCTATATCTTATCCCAACGGCAGAGGTTCCAGTGACAAACCTATATCGTGATGTTATACTAGATTCAAAAGATCTACCAATCAAAAATACTGCCTACTCAGCTTGTTTCCGTCGTGAAGCAGGATCATATGGCAAGGATGTGAGAGGATTGAACCGTCTTCACCAATTCGATAAGGTAGAGATTGTTCAGATAGCAACACCAGAGAACTCATACGAGATTCTAGATGATATGGTGAATTATGTACAAACATTAGTAGAGAAGTTGGAGCTTCCTTGGAGAATACTACGTCTTTGCGGTGGTGATATGAGTTTCACATCAGCTTTGACTTTTGATTTTGAGGTTTACTCTGCTGCGCAAGAGCGTTGGTTGGAGGTAAGTTCAGTATCAAACTTCGAGAGCTATCAAGCAAACCGTCTTAAGTGTCGATTCAGAGGTGAGGACAAGAAACCACAATTGTGTCACACACTAAACGGTAGTGCTATGGCCCTACCTCGTATTGTAGCAGCTCTATTGGAAAACAATCAAACTCCAGAGGGTATACGAATTCCTGCAGCCTTGGTGCCTTACACAGGCTTTGATATGATTTAAACCTACACTATATATCCTTTTATGGCAAGAAATACAAAAAAGAAGGCTCCGTTATTGTGGTCTGAAATAGAGATCACAGATGTCGCAGCAGAGGGTAAGGCAATTGCCCGTATAGACGACCTTGTAGTCTTCGTTCCTTTTGCTGCTCCAGGAGATGTAGTTGATCTTCAGTGTACTCGTAAGAAGAAATCTTTCGCAGAGGCTAAGGTGACAAAGTTTCATAAGCTGAGTCCATATCGCACTGAGCCTTTCTGTTCACACTTCGGTACATGCGGTGGATGTAAGTGGCAACACTTAGCTTATAGCGAGCAGCTTCGTTACAAGCAAGAGGAGGTAGAGAGCAACTTGAGAAGAATTGGTAAAGTTGAACTACCAGAGTTTGAATCAATACTTGGCTCTGACAAGACAAAATATTATAGAAATAAACTTGAGTTTACTTTCTCTAACAAGCGTTGGAGAACCTATGAGGAGATTGGTAGCGAAACTCAGTTCACAAATCCAGATGCACTAGGTTTTCATATACCGGGGTGTTTTGATAAGGTTTTGGATGTAGACAACTGCTATTTGCAGACTGAACTTTCAGACGAGATACGTCTAGAGGTTCGTCGCTACTGTTTAGAGAACGAATATCCATTCTTCGACCTACGTAATCAAGAAGGTTTGATGCGTACATTGATGATTCGTACTACTTCTACAGGAGAATTGATGGTTATCGTCATCTTTGCTTGTGAGGATCAGGAGCGTCGTATAGCTCTTATGGAGCACCTTGCCGATAGATTCCCTCAGATTACAGCACTCATGTACTGTATAAATGAGAAGAGAAACGACACAATTGGTGACCAAGAGATTGTTGTTTTCAAAGGTGCTGAAGCTATCTATGAAGAGATGGAGGGGTTGAAGTTCAAGATTGGACCTAAATCATTCTATCAGACAAACTCAGATCAAGCATATGAGCTTTACAAGATAACAAGAGAGTTTGCAGGTTTGACTGGCCAAGAGAATGTGTATGACTTATACACTGGAACTGGAACAATAGCAAACTTTGTGGCACACCAAGCTAAATCGGTAGTTGGCGTAGAGTATGTTCCAGAAGCCATTGAAGATGCGATATTTAATTCGCAGAATAATGGAATAACCAACACGATCTTCTATGCGGGAGATATGAAGGATATTCTAAACGAGGAGTTTATCGAGAAACATGGTAAGCCTGATGTTATCATCACAGATCCACCGAGAGCAGGTATGCACGAAGATGTTGTTAATACAATTCTATTTGCAGCACCTAAACGAATTGTTTACGTAAGCTGTAATTCGGCTACTCAAGCACGTGATCTTGCTTTGCTAGATGTCGATTATAAGGTAACACGTGTTCGTCCAGTGGATATGTTCCCACATACTCACCATGTTGAGAACGTAGTACTTCTTGAACGTAGATAAGAGATTATTATACGTATTAATATAAGAGAGGGTATGTCATAACGGCATACCCTCTCTTCTTGTTTTATTTGTTTGGTTTAACACCCTTATAAAGTGTTGCAACTCCAAAAGTTAGTGAAAAGAATTCAATCTTCTCAAATCCAGCCTCTCTCATCATATTAGCGAAATCCTTCCCATATGGGAATGCTTTGACGCTTTCTGGTAGGTATGTATATGCAGAGCTATGTTTTGATAGAAGTCTACCAATTAGTGGTAGAATATATACGAAGTATATGTCAAATAGCCATCTGATAATAGCATACTTAGGGCGAGAGAATTCAAGAACTATCAGTTCTCCACCAGGTTTGAGTACTCTATGTATTTGTCTCATACCCTCTATTGGGTTTTGGAAATTCCTTATACCAAATCCAATAGTAGATGCATCAAATCTATTCGACTCAAGAGTAAGCTTCTCGCAGTTCTCATTTCTTAGTTCCGTACGGCTATCTAGAGATAGCTTTTTCATCTTCTTTCTACCAACCTCTAGCATCCCTTCAGAGATGTCTACACCGACTACGAAGGCTGGGTCTTTTTGTCGAAAGAGCTCAACGGTCAGATCACCAGTGCCAGTAGCAACGTCAAGGAACTGAGCGTTGGGTTTAGAAGTAATAAGCTTTACAGCTTTTCTTCTCCACCAATGGTCAATCCCTAGTGTTAGGAAGTGGTTAAGAAAATCATAACTATGAGCGATGGAGTCAAACATCTGTCCAACACCACTTTTGTCATTTGTGTCTTGCATCTTAGAGGAAAAGTTATTTCTCAAAGCAGCCCCCAATATACTATATATTTAGATATTGGGGGCTGCTTTTTATGGTTGTTTGATTACTTAAGTAGTTCAGTTACTTTGTCTATCAACTCTTGACCGTGAAGTCCTCGTGAGATGATTGTTCCTTTTTCATCCAAAAGTACTATGTGAGGAATAGAGTTAACTCCATAAGCTTTTGCTCCAGCAGAGTTCCAGAACTGAAGGTCTGAGATATGTTTCCACTCAAGCTTATTAGACTTAATGTAGTTTTTCCAACTTGCTTCGTCTCTATCAAGAGAAACACCTATTATCTCTAAGCCTTTCTTGTTGTAGTTTTTGTAAAGCTCAACAAGTCGTGGCATCTCTGCACGACAAGGTCCACACCATGTAGCCCAGAAATCAATCATAATTACTTTGTGCTTACCAACAAGATCAGATATTGCTAGAGTGTCTCCTTCTGGAGTAGCCATACGTATGTCAACAAAAGGTTGACCAACAGCAGAGCGCTTAAGTATTGCGATGTTCTCTTTTATTTGATCGATAGGCTTTTGTGTCAAAAACTCCCCAGTGGCACTATTGATGATGCTCTCCTGCTCCTCAAGTGGTAGCATGCGCGCAATCTGAGCAAAGATATTCGCACCCGCTATGTTATTTAAGTTTGTATTTACGAAAGATTTTGCAAGTTCAATCTTTTCTGCGTCGATCTTTTCAAATTCACCCTTAAGCTGATTTTCAATATCGGCTGTTATTGTTTGGTCTTGAACCATCGCACTGAACTTATCTCTTATAGCGTTTTGTTTTGAAGAAAGTTCTCTATTTGTAGAGGCATAAGCTCTGAATTTATTGTTTAGCTCCGAACCTGAAACTTCTGTAATAGAGTCAAGTGAGACAGTGTATTTAGAGTTCTCAAGAATAAACTGAGTTGAAGGTACACCAATGTTTTCTCCATTTTCGGCAGAGATGAAATAGTATGCAGCAGTAGCTTGTTCTCCTTTAAAGGTGAATTTACCATTCTCAACAAAGGCTGTGTCCATAGATAGAAGTTCTCTTCCTTCTTGAACTTGCAGCAGGACCATTTTACCTTCAAGCGCTTTGTTTGATGTAGTACCTTCAATAAGGTAACCTTTTGTGTTGTTATTGCACGATGCAATTGAGAGTGCTGCAGCACCCATGATGAGAATTTTTTTCATATTGTATCTCTTATAATAGTGAATTGATAATTATCTATTTATTGTAGATAGCTGCAAAATTATTCTTTTTTTTTAGAATTATGTAGTAAACAACAAAAAGGTCACCAACAATTTGTTGGTGACCTTTTTATATGCCTTAGAAAAGAGTTGTTTTTTTAAGGAACTCCTCATGATTTATTGTTCCTGTCATCTCAGATTCAAGAAGTTTTACCAGCTCCCAAGGTGAATATTTCTCGGACTGAATTCGTATCTTATTCACGCAGAATAGCACATCTGGTGTGAGAAGGATATCATCTCGTCTAGTTGAGCTATTAAGAACATCTATTGCAGGGAATATTCTCTTGTTAGATATTTTGCGGTCTAGTTGAAGCTCCATATTACCTGTACCTTTGAACTCTTCGAAGATCACTTCGTCCATCTTAGATCCAGTCTCTGTAAGTGCTGTGGCTATGATGGTTAAACTTCCGCCATTCTCTATGTTACGAGCAGCACCAAAGAAGCGTTTTGGTTTGTGAAGCGCATTTGCATCCACACCACCTGATAAGATCTTACCAGAAGCAGGAGACACAGTGTTATATGCACGAGCTAAGCGTGTGATAGAGTCCAAAAGGATAACAACATCGTGACCGCATTCAACCATTCTCTTAGCTTTCTCAAGTACTATATTAGCAAGTTTGACATGCTTATCAGCTTGTTCGTCGAAAGTTGAAGCAACGACCTCCGCTCTTACATTCCTTCGTATATCTGTAACCTCCTCTGGACGTTCGTCTATTAGGAGAATAATCATGTATACCTCTGGGTGGTTTTGAGAGATAGCATTGGCAAGGTCTTTAAGAAGTGTTGTCTTACCTGTTTTTGGTTGAGCAACAATAAGTCCTCGTTGTCCTTTTCCTATTGGAGTGAAAAGATCCATTATTCTAATAGAGAATTTATCGCTGTATCCACGGCAGATCTTAAATTTCTCGTTAGGATATATAGGAGTTAAGTGTTCGAAAGATATCCTATCTTTTACCAATTCAGGAGCTTTACCATTTACCTTAGTTACTCTAACTAGCGGGAAGAACTTTTCGCCTTCTTTTGGAGGTCTGATAGGGCCCTCTACCATATCTCCTGTTTTCAGACCTAGTTGACGTATTTGTGATTGCGATACATATATGTCATCCGCAGAGGATTGATAGTTGTAGTCTGATGAGCGAAGGAATCCGAATCCATCACTCATTATTTCAAGTACACCAAGTCCAATTATTGTCTCCTCAAACTCATAATTTTTAATAGCAGGTTTGGTCTCGACAGCCTCTTGAATTTCAGGTTTTTCGACAACTGGAGTGTTGTTCGTTTCTACAATAGGGCTTTTGGTGATCTCTACAACAGATGGAGTTTCAATTGGAGTTTTTTCCTCAACTTTATCAGATTCTAGAGAGTTTTCAACATTCTCATTGATAGTTTTCTGAACTCTCTTTTCTGTATTAATTTTGAAGATAGGCTCTATCTTCTTTTGTATGCGAGGTCTGCTTGATTTTCTTTCGCCGAAGAGCTCGCTTATAGGGTTTTTGATTCTGCCTTTGATTTGTTGTTCTGTTATTTCGGCAGCCTCTTTGCTTTTGAGATCAATATTTATATCACTCTTATCTTCTATCGTTTTGGTGTTTGCTTGAATATCTATAGGAGAGGAAGTGATTGTATTGTTTTGTACTAAAGGATAGGAGTCACCTTCTATAGCTGTAGAGTCAGCTATATTGTTAGGGATTGCAATGTCCGCCTCCTTATTTTTTTTCTCTTTAGGGGTTTTCTTCTTGCTCTCCTTCTCTTCTTTAACCTCTATCTTGTCATCTTTTTCACCCTTCTCTATTTTAATTTTTGTCGGTTTAGGTCTCTTATCTTCTGGTGTGGTAGAGGTAGTTTTTGTTGAAGCTGGTCGGCCTCTTTTTCGTTTTTCTGTAGGTTCACCCTCTGAGGTTGCGATCTTTTCAGATGCAATAATAGCTTGTTGATCTAGTATGCTGTATACCAATGTGTCAGCCTCCATGCTCGAGACCTTTTTGATCTTCATCTCTTTTGCAATGAGTTGAAGCTCCTCAGTGGTTTTTTTCTTTAATTCAGTTATAGTGTACATTTTATATTATAGTCTTTACTTTTAATCTATTGATAATTTGAGTATGCTTTTACTCTCCTTAGTTACTTTAAATCGATTGTCTATTCTATGTCCGACAATCCAAATTATTTTATTATTACTACAAAGTACCCAGGTCTGTTCCTTCTGTGAAAGGGTGAACTTAGAGTCTTTGAAGAAGTCGCTCAACTTTTTTTTACCTTCCATGCCTAGAGGTATGAAGTGATCTCCTTGTTTCCATCTTCTTAGAAGAAGAGGAAATTGAATTTTATCTGCATCGAGTAATGCGACAGTTTTCTCTCTCGATAGTTCTCTGTTATCCTCAGCTTTGTAATTTTCAATATTTATTCTTATAGGAGAGTCTATGTAGGCTTGATGTGTCTCTATCCAGATTTGAACATCATTATCTTCATCTCTTATTTGAGAAAGAATTAGAGACCTGCGGTCTTTAACTATTCGGTGAGTTTTACTAATGAACTGTTTGCCAGATATGGCATTTAGTGCTTCAAATATACTTATACAGTCTAGTCTGCTAAATCCATATGGAGAGAATAACTCGTATAGAACGGTTGTCGTTGAAGGGTAGTTGATTAACTTCTCAATATCTACAAGATACTCTTCTCCAATCTTTTGCCATATATCTGATTTTATCTCTTCAATACGCTCGCAATATATAGCTTCAGCTTCTTGAATAAGTTGTGCTGTTCGAGCTATATTATTAGATGCAGCATTATTAATGCTATTGAGTTTTGGGATTATTTCGTGCCGGATGAAGTTTCTTCTATAAATAGTTTCGTTGTTGCTACTGTCAATAATGAACTTAAGATTAAGTTGCTTGCAGTACTCTTCAACTTCATCTCTAGTGAATGAAAGTATAGGACGTATTATATCACCGTTTTTAGGTCTCATCGCACCTAGTCCGTGAAGACCACTACCTCTGATTAAGTTTAAAAGTAATGTTTCCGCTTGATCATCAGCATGATGAGCGACTGCAATAGCTTGTGCGTTATACTTGTTTTTGAGTTCCTCGAAATAGTTGTATCGAAGTTCTCTCGCAGCCATTTCTATAGATAGCTTATTCTCTTTAGCAAACTTATATGTGTCGAAACTTATCTTTTCAAGTTGGATGGATCTATTTAGACAATGATCAATGACGAATGATTCGTCGCGTTTTGACTCATTATCTCTTAGGTTGAAGTTGCAGTGTGCGGCTATGCAATTATATCCAGATAGATGAAGAAGCTCTAAAAGAAGTATAGAGTCTGCACCACCGCTAACGCCAACAATAATAGCTCTGCTTTTTGAGGTAATAAGTCTATTATTGTCAATATACTTAGTTATTCGGTTTAGCATAGTTAGTCTTTGAATTTGTCAAGAACAACTTTGAGCTTATAATGTTGAACCTGATCTTTTTGAGGAGTATTGTGATACATACAGCGCGCGACTAGTGTGTTCTACCATTCAAGGCAGACCAATCTAATCAACATTATTAAGTTGTATAGGTAATATAGGGGGCTGTAATATCTTTCAGAAGCTGCAAATATACAAATAATTAAATCTAGTAATCAAATAATATAGACTTTTTTGATGGTATATGCTCTCAATTTTATGCATTACTACCTTATAATTGTAATGTATGATCAATCATTACTAATTTTCCTATCTCTATTGATAATGTATTGAATTCATTCATAGCATTAAAGAGTGTTATTTTGCTGAATCTGTGTAGATCCTCAACTCTAATTAATTCACTATGTATTTTGTTGCAGTCAAGGAGCTCTTGGCGCTTAGTTCCTAGTAGTAAAGGCGTAGATGGGGTAATCCATCTATCTTTCTCTAAGAGTGCAATATTGCAGAATGTGGAGTCTGTTAATATATCCTTTACAGCAATGATAATATCGTCAAATTGAGTGTGTTCTGATCTCAACTTGTTGAATATATCTCTGTTAAGGTATTTGTGTCTATAGTCAATAGGTTTAGCAATATTTATTAGCCCAATATTTCTAATGTTTGGTTGCTGATATGGTTCTATTTCTATCGATATTGGTTGTATGTCGTAAATAATGCGACACTTAAAGAGTCCATATTGCGGTATTTTTATACTCTTTAATATCACAGATTCAATGTCGAAAGGTTTATGATTTGGTAGTAACTCATTAAATGCTCTTTCAACCCTTGATTGGTGTTTTGCTAGATTTTTTATCTCACCATTGCAGATCTTTATGCTTTCAATGAAATGCAACATATACTTTTTGTATTAGTTCATAGTACTCCTCCTCAGCATTGCTTTTTGCCGTTATTCCACCACCACTCTTGAATATTAGAGATCCATCATTCTGAACTTCGATAAATCGTATCATAACAGCACTATCAATATCTTTGCCATCAAAGTATCCACAAACACCAGTGTAGTATCCTCTATCATAATTCTCCGCTTGTTCAATTAGCTTTAAGGTACTTGGCTTTGGAGCTCCAGTGATAGATCCAGCAGGAAGGAGTTTAAAGAGCTCACTACCAAGATTACTAAAAAAACTATTTGAGAGCTTGCCACAAACCTCAGAGCTTACTTGAAGTATTCTGCCAGAAGTTGTCTCTAATTCATCAATATATCTATAATTTTCTACCCAAACAGGGTGTGCTATTTGACTTAAGTCATTTCTAATTAGGTCAACAATTGTTGCGTGCTCTTCTTTCTCTTTTGTGTTGTTGAGGATAGCATCCTTTGCATTCTCAATAGATGCATCAATAGTACCCTTCATAGGATATGAGCGTATAATACCATCATTCACCCTTACAAATATCTCTGGAGAGAAAAGAGTAAAAAGCTCCTTGACCCAAAGTTTATACTTCGCTTTTGATCTTTGAAAAATCTCCTGTGTAGAGATATTGCACTCTATCTTGGTTGGTGCTGTTAAATTACACAAGAAGGTGTCACCTCTCTTAAGAGCAGCTTGCACCTTGTTGAAGCTCTCTAGGTAAGTGTCATGTTCTATAGGGAATTTCTCTATTTTGATGCTCTTGCCATCTGCTGTTTCTTTTGTTATATTTCCTTTTCCCTGAAATTCATATTGTATATATCCAGTATCTACCTCACTATCCTTTAGGATGATATTTCTTTCTCCATCGTAGCTTATGATGAATAGGAATGGTGTAGAGGTTTTGCCATAGAGATTCATCTTCTCTATTGTCTCTTGTTTATTGATAGTTTTGATGACCATAGATATATTTATGAATATGATTACAAATTAATTTGAGGTAGAAGGAGTGTAGATGCTTTTATACGCAAGTTTTTTTATCATATAGTATGATATGTTCTCTGTCAGCAAATCTAACACATTGTTCCATAGCTATTTCTGCAACAGAGACTCTGTTCTTCTCAAGCTCAAGACGAGAATCGCCTTGAGGCATTAATATTATTTGTTTTCGTTCGATTAATGGTAGATAGAGCTCTTCTATCTCTTTCCAATCATCAATGTTATTGATTACAAATTTAAACCAGCTCTCTTTTCCTTTCAAGGAGCCTATTTTTGACATCTTCTTAATAATTTCCGGTTTGTATCTTCTTTGGAATGTTTCACCAGAGCCTGATAACTTAGGAGAGTTGTTAAAGCAATTTATTAGTTCTACTATATCATCTGATGGCATCAATACTGCCTCATTCTCCATTTCGGTGAAGGGTAGGAAGTTGAATCTTTTGTTAAACTCCGTAAGTAGATTTATTATAGCCTTCTCCTGAAGTAGAGGACTTCCGCCTGTTATTACTAGGTGTTGTCCACGATTCAGATTATCTATAGCACCAGATTTCTCAAGCATATCAAGTATCTCCTTGATTGCATACCTTGATCCCTTTTGCCAAACAGATAGAGTGTCGCACCAATTGCATCTAAGAGTACAACCTTTAAGTCTAAGAAATGATGCTGGTACACCAATATGTGCTCCCTCCCCTTGTAGAGTGTTTATGAATAGTTCGGAGACTTGTAGAGTAGAGTTAATCTCTAATTCCTTAGTTTTATGTAAAGGGAGGCTATCTGGAGTTATAAGCGTTTGTGGCATTTGGTGGGTTATTTGATTTGTATTAGAGGCTTTTCAATAGTCAAACCATTTGTTATTATCTCAAGAGGGTTTCTCTTCCAACTATCTTTTATCGCTTGTGAGAATGTCATAGACCCTCCTACCAGATTGATATCCTCTATAGTTGCTTCGGCGTAGCCTGTTTCTGTTTCGTGAACTCTTACTGCTTGAACCTTAATATCTTGCGATTCGCCATTGTTTAAGTTCACTTTAGCAATAAGTTCATTGATGTATTTAAATAGAACAACGGCAATGCTTTCTGCCGAAGGATTGGCAGGGAAGGATATCCATCTCTCAGAGTTGTTCTTAACAAACGATTGAAATTCATCGCTCTCTCTCTCCCAAAACAACCATGTGTGATCAAATGAATCAATAAGGTCTCCAATAACAAGTTTCATGATTGAGAAATCAAGTAGCATTCCAGAGTTGTCAAGGCTGGAGCCATGAAGCATTACTTCGACTTTATATGAGTGGCCGTGAAGGCTGAATTTGCAGCGATCAGTATAGCAGTTACGAACAATGTGCGCCCCCTCGAATTTGTATAGTTTTCTAACAATCATATATAATATTGGTTGGATGTGATTAATAATAAGGCTTAGACTATTATTGTACAAAGATAAACAAATAAGGTGTGCAAAAAAATCGAGTAAGCTCGATATATTAAGTAGAATTGTAGCTTTCTCTTTGTATGCAACTAGTTCTAATTTACAGCTGTACCCATATTTGTTGGCTTAATAGGGTGATTGAAAGAGATATTTAATGTATCTTTGCGCGATTTGAAGTGTAAATACAGAATATAATATAGAGATTTTTAAGATGAATCCAATTACAAAGACGATTGAGCTTGGTGATGGCAGGACCATTACCCTCGAGACTGGAAAGCTTGCAAAACAAGCTGACGGTTCGGTAATGCTTCGTATGAACAACACTATGTTGTTGGCTACTGTTTGTACTGCGAAAGATGCAGTGCCAGGTACTGATTTTATGCCATTATCGGTAGATTATAAAGAGAAATTTGCATCAAATGGACGTTTCCCAGGTGGATTCACGAAAAGAGAAGGACGTGCGTCGGATTATGAGATCTTGGTTTCTCGTTTGATCGACCGTGCCCTAAGACCACTTTTCCCAGATGACTATCATGCAGATACATTCGTGAATGTAACTCTTTACTCGTCAGATGGAGAGGATATGCCAGATGCATTGGCAGGTTTAGCTGCTTCTGCTGCATTGGCTGTTTCGGATATTCCATTTAATGGACCTATCTCTGAGGTTCGTGTAGCTCGCATAAATGGGGAGTTTAAGCTTAACCCAACTTTTGCTGAGTTGGCAACTGCGGATATGGATGTTGTTGTAGCTGCAACAATGGACAATATCATGATGGTTGAGGGTGAGATGAAAGAGGTTTCAGAGGCAGATCTTTTGAATGCCATGAAATTTGCTCACGATGCAATTAGAGTTCAATGTCAAGCTCAAATAGAATTGGCTGAGATGGTTGGCTCAACAGTGAAGCGTACATATTGTCACGAAGAGAATAATGAAGAGGTGCGTAAAGCTGTATGGGATGCATGTTACGACAAAGCATACGCAGTTGCATCTTCTTGTAACAATGATAAGCATGCTCGTGGTGCTGCATTTGAATCTGTAGTAGCTGAGTTTGTAGAGTCATATAAGTCTGAAAAAGGCGAAGAGGCTTACGCTGAGGTTAAATCTCTTATTTCACGCTACTATCATGATGTAGAGAAAGAGGCTATGCGTCGTTCTATACTTGATGAAGGTAAGCGTCTTGATGGTCGTAAGACAACAGAGATACGTCAGATCTGGTGTGAAACTGGATATCTTCCAGGTCCTCACGGTTCTGCTCTCTTTACACGTGGAGAGACTCAATCTCTAACTTCTGTTACATTGGGTTCGAAAATGGATGAGAAACTTGTTGACGAGGCTCTTCTTCGTTCGAAAGAGAGATTCTTGTTGCACTACAATTTCCCTCCATTCTCTACAGGTGAGGCTCGTCCTAGCCGTGGTGTTGGTCGTCGTGAGGTAGGACATGGTAACTTGGCATTCCGTGCTTTGAAACCTATGATTCCTGCAAATTGTCCTTACACTGTTCGTGTGGTCTCTGATATTCTTGAGTCAAACGGTTCGTCTTCTATGGCAACAGTTTGTGCAGGAACGTTAGCTCTTATGGATGCTGGTGTTCAAATTCAGAAGCCTGTTTCAGGTATAGCAATGGGATTGATCACAGACAAAGGAAATACTAAGTTTGCTGTTCTTTCGGATATATTAGGTGATGAAGATCACTTGGGAGATATGGACTTCAAAGTTACTGGTACAAAAGATGGTATCACAGCGACACAGATGGACATAAAAGTAGACGGTCTTTCATACGAGATACTTGAGACTGCGTTGAATCAAGCTCGTGATGGTCGTTTGCATATCCTAGGTAAAATAACAGAATGTATGGAGTCTCCTCGTGAGGAGGTTAAGTCACACGCTCCACGCGTTGAGGTAGTGATGATTCCTAAGGAGTTGATAGGTGCTGTTATTGGTCCTGGAGGAAAAATTATTCAAGGTATTCAGGAGGAGTCTGGTGCAGTAGTTACTATTGAAGAGGTTGACGGCATGGGTCGTTGTGAGATCTCTGCAAATAATGGCGAAGCAATGAATATGGCTCTAACTAAAATACGTGCTATTGTAGCACAGCCAGAGATTGGCGAGGTCTATGACTCTAGAGTTAAGTCAATTAAGGAGTTTGGTGCATTTGTTGAATTCATGCCTGGGAAAGAGGGATTACTTCATATCTCTGAAATCTCTTGGGAGCGTCTAGAAACAATGGATCACTCTGGATTGAAAGAGGGAGACGAACTACAAGTTAAATTGTTGGATGTAGATAAGAAGACAGGTAAATTCAAACTGTCAAGAAAGGTGTTGACACCACGCCCTCCTCGTTCTGAGAAGTGACGTTAAAATCTAAGTTAAGAAAAGACCAAATTATTGATAAAGCCTCCCTTTGTAAGGGAGGCTTTATTTGTTGATGTACATATACGTTATTCCAAAAAATAGTTTTAATTTTGTGGGTGTAAAGTGTCTATATGTCACATTTTACTTATTCATTCTAAACACTGAATTTATATGCAAACAATTAGCCAATTCAATTTTGCCGGCAAGAAGGCATTCGTTCGAGT
>JBOFUP010000013.1:0-2078 GCA_051652645.1 Bacteroidales bacterium | reverse complement strand
CTTGAAGTTCTCTGCGTAACCTCTGCGTACGCTCTGCGTAATTTTGTTGAAATTTACTCTTTAGAGATTAATATGGAGATATGTTTTCGCGCGTTATTTTCGCTTATATTCAGCGTGTTAGCTAGTTTTCTCTGTGTTAAGATAACTTCACCAACTTCCAACTCAAAAATCTAGCCCACGAAAGGTGCTCGACACCTCTTGTGTGTGGCTTTACTAAGCAGATAAATGAAGAATATCTTATTGTCGCTATTCAATTCAAACATCCACAACAGACTACTTAGTAGCTCTTTTGGCAAACGTATATATTCCATTTTTTAGTGTGTTAGGGGGGGAGGGGCGTATAATTACGCCCCCAAACGTCCGTATGGTGGTAGTCGATTATTACAAAGAGTTCATTATCAGACAAAGAGGGTGTAATTAAGCACCCCTACATCCGAGAATAATAGGGAAGAAAAACTCTGAGGCTTTTACCCAAAAACTCTGAGGCTTTTGGGGTAAAAGCCTTAGAGTTTAGACCCAAAAGCCTTAGCTTTTTTGAGTGAGTGATAGTGAGGAACTCGAGTAATCGAATTAGCCAGTAGCCACAGCGCTTGATGCTAAGTGGATCAGTGGTTTTCATTGTCAGTTTCATCAAGTATATATTATTGGTTAATACTCATTTGATGGTCTCTACTCGGTTTATTATAATGGAGTAGCCTTCACAGAGTTAAACCTGCAAATATAGTAAAGCGACAACCCTAAGCCTAATTATTTTGAACTCTGAAATTCATTTTTGGAATTTTCTAAAAATGAATATCTAGTTCTCAATCTCCTTTGATAATAATAAAATAATTACTATGAGGGGGAGTTGTATGTAGCAAATTAGCTGCTTGGGATGTCGTTCTATTGACTTTTTGAAAGCGAATACCAGGATAATATATCTGTTCTGACTTTTATCAAATTAATGCAAAGGGTGAGTGGGGGAGTAGACACTCTATGCATATCTTGTATATACATAAAGAAAAAGTAAGCAGAGAAAAGCATGAAAGGTATGGGTATAAAGGCTTAGGCAAAATTGTAGAAAGCTACTTTAAGTAATAACTATACTTAACAAGTAACTCTTAAAAAGAGGGTAAAAGCATCTCACTGAGCTAAAAGGGAGTGGAGTTTCTCGAATCTAGTTACTGATGTAATATTATCTTATATATAAATCCCGAATCGCCATTAAATAGACGATTCGGGAAGTTTATTGTGCTAGAATGCTTGAATCATTAAAATAAGTAGTCCAAATAATATACATCACCCATTCGATCACCAATCTATATTGCACAAAGAGTAGGGATGTAAATAATCACCTAGAGTATATGAATTACCCTTTTGGTAAACAACAAATATCTATTATAACTGACCACCTACACCCTTAAATTTCTCAATAAAGGAGACTATCTTTTGAAAAACAGACTGTTTTTTTGTTAGATATTGAGGGTTAAGCGGACTCATTTTAGGAAGAATGCTATTTAGTTCTGTGCCGTTTTCGCTGGCATATTCTCTCTTCAATGAAGAGGCAATATAACGTCTAGCTTCTACCTCGTTAAGGTGTTCCTCAGAAATTAACTTCGAAACTTCAACTTTTTGTTTCTCTTGAGCATACCTAAAGAATGAATCAATAGCACTCGCTTTATCACATATAGCATCCAGATCCGTGTCATTGATAAAATCAACCACTAGACTCTCTTTAGCTCTATTTCCTACACTAGAACGGATAACTCTACGAATCTCATCCACAAGGGAACTCTTATCTTGATTATTTATGTTTTGTTCAAAAATAAGTTCGAGAATATAGTCAAGATTAATCTCCTGCGATTTGAGTAGATCCACCTCAAATATAACATCATCCCAATCGATTTTAGACTCTTCTGGCTCTTTACCACTTTTTTGACGTCTTAACCACTCACTTATGTCGTTATAAGTAGATCGAAAATCTTGAGCCTTACGATCCGAGAGTATTTCCACTTCCTGCATAGCCTCTATCTCCTGGTCAGTGACATAATGAGTCTCTTTGAATGATTCGAGGGCTTGAGGATCTGTCACATCAATCT
>JBOFUP010000012.1:0-18840 GCA_051652645.1 Bacteroidales bacterium | reverse complement strand
CTTCTATCTTTGATGCAAATGCAGGTATCGCGTTGAACGGTAACTTCGTTAAAGTTGTTTCATGGTATGACAACGAGTGGGGTTATTCAAACAAGGTTCTTGATTTGATCGCTCACATGGAATCTGTAAAATAATTATTAGGCCTAGCCCAATAATATTTACATAACAAAAAGAGTCTCCAATTTATTGGAGACTCTTTTTTATTTATAAAAATGATCAATACCATTTTCTTTTCTTAAGATACCACCACACACCAACGGCAATGAATATCATCAAGGCCCATGCTATATAATATCCATATTTAAACTTAAGCTCAGGAATATTCTCAAAGTTCATCCCCCAAATACCTACCATAAAGGTAAGAGGTATGAAGATTGTAGAGACTACAGTCAAACGTTTCATGATCTCATTCATCCTAAGATCATTATTAGAAAGGTATAGGTCTAGTAGTCCAGATATCATCTCCCTCATATAGTCTAGTGATTCAGAGAGAGAGGATATTCTATCTGCGATGTCACTAAAGTATATCTTAACGTTGGAGTGTATCAAGCTATTTTCCGATTTTGACAGCCTGATGAGAGACTCCTTGAGAGGAGCTATAGATTTCTTGAATGATTGATAACGCTTTCTGTAGCTCTGTATTTCTATCTTTATCCCATCAGGGTCAAGAGTGTCCAGCAGGTTTAGTTCCAATTCATTTAGGCCATCCTCCATAACCCCTAGACTTTCGCCTAATCTATCAAGAAGGATATTCATGAAAAGACAGAAAAGATAATCAGAGTTTCTATCCCTAAGGTTACCTTCATTCTCTATGATTGCATTTACTATATCTTCGAAATAGAGATTATTACCCTCCTGAAAAGTAAGAATGAAATTGTTGCCAAAACCTATGGCCATCCGCTCAATAGTTATCTCTTCGTTGCTATCCATGGATACTTGATTCACAATTGCCAACACTAGGTTGTCGCGCTCTGTGACCTTCACTCTGTGGTGAGGCATCAATATGTCCTGCATTTCCACATAGTGAAGGCCAAAGGCTTTTCCAATTGCCTCAACATCCTCAACATCCGAAAGACCTTGCACTCTTATCCACTTGACTCTATCTTCTTTGCAATCATTAAGTAGCTCTTGTGTAGCTTCATATTTTTTGGAGCTAAAATCTAGAGAGTTGTATTGGATAAGTTGAAGGTCATTAAGAGAACTCTTTTTACCTGCATACTCTAGGCGTTTACCAATTAATTGGCGAGTACTTCTTCGTTTGCGGTTTGTTTTGGCCATAGTAGTCCAAACATTATAGTGTGATAGTTATTGTTTCGGCTGCTAATGTTGCTTTTTTACGAGCCTCATCAGTAGATGCTCCTCTTGCTAGTACAACGGCCATACGTCTATGCCCATTAACCTCAGGTTTGCCAAATAATCTGATTTGAGTGTCTGGTTGTGAAAGAGCAGCAGTAAGGTTTCCAAATTTCACACTCTTGCTTGAGCCATCTACCACTATTGCATGTGATGCAGATGGGCCATGGAATGCTATATTAGGAACAGGAAGACCAAGTATTGCACGAGCATGAAGCGCAAATTGAGATAGATCTTGAGAGATCATAGTGACCATTCCAGTGTCGTGCGGGCGAGGAGATACTTCGCTGAAGATAACATCATCACCCTTGACGAAAAATTCAACTCCAAACAATCCCCATCCGCCAAGAGCTGCTGTTACCTCTTTAGCTATTTTTTGAGCTTTCTCTAGAGCCGATGTTGTCATTGCTTGAGGTTGCCATGACTCACGATAGTCGCCATCAACTTGTCGGTGACCAATAGGCTCCACAAAAGAGGTGCCATTGCAGTGTTGAACAGTTAGTAGAGTTATTTCGTAATCGAAATTCACAAATCCCTCAACTATAACCTTTCCAGCGCCCGCTCTTCCGCCCTCTTGAGCATAGTTCCAAGCGTGCTCAATATCATTGTGTGATTTTACAACACTCTGTCCGTGGCCAGAGGAGCTCATGATAGGTTTTACAACACACGGCATGCCAATAGTTTCTATTGCAGCCTCAAACTCTTCATATGTAGCGGCGAATTTATAAGGAGATGTTGGAACACCAAGCTTCTCTGCAGCTAGAGTTCTTATTCCCTCTCTGTTCATTGTAAGGTACGTAGCCTGAGCAGTAGGTATTACCTTGAAGCCCTCTTTTTCCAACTCAATTAAGGTTGATGTTGCTATTGCTTCAACTTCAGGAACAATAAAATCAGGCTTCTCGCTTTCAATGATCTCCCTTAGACGTTTACCATCAAGCATAGATACTACATAAGATCTATGAGCAACCTGCATTGCAGGAGCATTCTCATACTTGTCAAGCGCTATCACCTCAACTCCATATCGTTGAAGTTCTATTGTTAACTCTTTACCTAGTTCACCAGATCCGCATAATACAACTTTAGTTGCAGTTGCTGATAGGGGAGTGCCAATTGATGCCATATTTAAGGATAGTTTAGTGAGTGTTATATTATACAAATTACGCTATCAGAGAGTTAACTGCCAAATATATGGGATGAAAAATAGACATTTTAACATTACTGTAAGCAAAAAAGGTTACCTTTGTCACGATTTTGGAATAGATACCCGTGCTATTGCTACAATTTAGCAGGTTGTCAACTGCAGAAAATCTGCGGGGCTTTTACTTTTGTACCAGTTTAGTGGTATTTGTGTTTAAGTTTATTGTTTACCCAAATTACAATTTATGCGTAAGACCCGAATCATCTTTGCTCTTCTAGGAGTCCTTCTTTTTACGACTTCTTTTGTTAGCAAAGATACTCAGCCTGGCATAGCCCTTTCACCAGGGAGTCGTTTCCCTGAGTTACAATTGACAAGTGTCGATTCGCTTTCGAGATCTTCTATTGATTTCAAAGGCAAGTATACATTAGTCCAGTTCTGGGGAGCTTATCAAGCTGCCTCAAGAGTAGACAATGTTAGACTGAGTAATGCAATTAACCAGAATGGTTTGTCGGTAGAATTTGTCTCCGTCTGTATGGATCCTATTAAAGATATAGGAGTGGAGAGTGCTCGTATTGATGGAATAAGTAAAGAACAACTATTCTATCCTTTAGATGAACAGCGAAACAAACTAATTAGAGATTTCGCCAATAAAGAGAGACTGACAAACTACTTGATTGATCCTCATGGTGTGATTGTTGCAAAGAACATTACAAAGAGAGATTTGATGAAACTACAAAATTAAAAGCAAAAGTGATGCTTTTGTTTACAAAAATCCACCTATACATATAGTTTAGGTGGATTTTTGCATATATATTCATCTAATTCTCTTGCATTCTGTAATATATTCCTATCGTGTAACAATAGAATATAAAAATAGCCTTTATCACTCACTATTTATTCTCATTCTCAGAGTAATCGTTTACCTTTGTTGCATATTTATCTATTAGTATAAATGAACTCAAAGCCTAATAGAGAGTCAATGGAAATACGGATTATTAATTATCATCTTTATGAATTTAAAACTAACTCTAGCAACGCTCATTATTTGGGCCATGTCGCTATCTGTCGTATTACCTAATAGTGTAGATACACTAGAGGAAGAAAGTAACTCTAAGTTTGAAATGCCAAGATTTAGCAATGTAAAGGTTAGGGCAATGATGAGGACTGAATTTAGGGCAGAATCATTAGTTGAGGGTGAACCTATTGAAACAAACTTCCGACTTAAGCCTGCTATGCTTCAGTTGACTGGTGATTTTGGTAAATATCTCAGCTTTGCTATCCGTAACCGTTTTGATTGGCCCACAGATATTCAGTCGGATGGTACACCAATGTCACTTATCGTGGCAAATATTCAGATTAAACCTAACGATAATCTTAAGTTTATCCTAGGAAAGCAGATGATGATGATGGGTGGATGGGAGTTTGATTACAACCCAATGGAGGTATTCTTCTATTCAATGGTTGGAGATAATCTGCAAGGTTTTCAAACTGGAGCATCTGTACACTATAGCTTAGGGAAGCAGGCTTTGGCACTGCAGTTGACGAAGGTTACAGACAGAGGATATCAAGTGGGTGACTATAAGAATGCATGGAATACTACTATGTTTTGGGGTGGTGACCTTTTTGATGGCATATACAAACCACTATGGTCATACACCTTCACAAATGCTGGGGAGGGTAGATTTCTACACTCTATTATGTTAGGTAACCAATTCAATATAGGTAGAGTACGTCTTGAGCTTGATGCTTGTCAGCATAATGCAATGCGATATTATACACATTCAGACTCAAATAAGGGACAATACCAAGATAAGACAACAGAGCGCTCTCTTGTTGCATTCGCAGAGTATACCTTCCCAGGGGAGAGATTCCTTTTCGGTGTAAAAGGTGCATTTGACAAAAGGTTCAAAACAGATAGTGGAGATATTGTAAATAAACAGCTCACCACTTCTGCTCAACTAAGATACCGTCTATTCCCTCGCTATGGGGTTAGTGTCCACGCAGCCTATGCTCACAAATTTGATCGCTCCAATGAGACATATGCTACAGACTGGGCAGGCAACGAACAAGATATGTTCTATACTGGACTAATCTGGGATTTTACAACTAAGTAGTACTAGATAACTAAAATAATTACTTCCCCCCCCCTATGAACTCTATTCACGGAGTCTGTAGGGGGGATTTTTTTGTTGCAATTGTCGAATATACAACAAACCTTTTTTATATGTGCTATTAGCGAGTGTTGTTAGGCTAAACCAATTATATTTGTACGGATGATAAACTTTTACAAAAAAGACTATGGATAAAGATAATAATAAGTTCGTTTTTGGAGCATATCTAAATATAGCATATGATAATTTTAATGATGCCTGCAAATTATTACTTATAAGATCAGAAATAAGATCAGGGGAAAAAGATGCTTGGGTCGTTTTATCTGAGGAGCTTCATAATTTAGAAGAAGAAAAGCCTATGAAGTTGCTTAAATGTCGCAGAGAGCTTGATAGAGTATTTCCATTTTTTACAATTATCGATGATAATAGAAATATATCCTACGCTAATATCATACAATCGTTTGGGAAGCAATTAAAATCTCTACGTAATTACCATACTCACTATTATCACCCTGAATATGATATAACTAATATTTTAGAGCAACCTATTTTTGATCATTTAGATAAAATCTATGACAACTCCCTTTCTCTAGTTATTAAACGTTTTAAGCCAGATTCAAGAACAATAGAGCATCTATACAGATTAAATAAGAATGGAGAGAAAACATATAAATTCAGATATAATTTTGCTTCTAATATTGATCGATTTACAGATCCAGGATTAGCGTTTCTTATCTCTCTTTTTCTTAGTAAAGGAGATGGTATACGGTTACTAAAGAAATTAAGTGGGTTCAAAAGAAGCGACTCTGTATCATACAGATTGACTACTGAGGTTTTTACAGTGTTGAGAATGCATCTACCAAGGCAGACATCAAAATTATTGCATATTCAAAGTGAATCAGAGTCAATTGCATTAGATATACTTAATGAGATATCCAAGTGCCCAAAGGAGTTGTATTTTCATTTGCCTGATGTGGAAAAGGAGAAGTTTATCGTTAAAGATAGTGACGACGGAGATGTTATAGGTGAACGAATACGATATAAGGATAGGTATGAGCAACAGATTCTTAGAATTCTTGAAAATGACGACTCATTTAAGAATATTTCATTTTATCTCTATCTAGGTATATGCAATTTGACTCAATATGATAAAGTGCACATAGATGGATCTAAAGATAAGCGTACTTTAACCTCGCCTTTATATGGGTTTGCAAAGATTAAGGATAGTCAATACAGCGTTGAAGTACCTCATACTCTTGACCAGTTGGAAGAGGGTGCTATTAAAGAAGAACCACTATTCTTGTCTAGTTTTGGAGAGAGAATGCATAATGATTCATCTTTACCTGTTACTCACACAACATATCTAGAAACTAGGGGAGAAGAGGAGGATGAGCAAACTTTTCCTTCTATTAGAGAGTCTTATCCATTCTTTGTAGTAAATGATAATAAAATCGGTATAAAGTTTCTTGATAGTGATACTGAGTCATATTTCCCAACGGTAACACATGTAACAGCCTCTAGGGTAAAGGTCAAGAATCCACAACCAGATATTTGGATAAGTAAATATGAATTACCTGCGATGGCGTTTTATGCATTCATCAAGAAAGAATATCCAGATGCTACTAACTCACTGCCTAGTGTGATAGATATTCTAAAGGAAGCTAAGAGAGCCTGTTCACAACCAAAACCGAAGAAAAAACTTCCTGCTAGGGAGCGTATAGTGATTGCTTTAAACAGATATATTCAAGAATGTGCAGATGAGATCCAAAAAATAGAGAAGTGTAAGGTGTCGGGTATATACAAGATAGGTGAGTTAGCTGATAGGCTAGTAAGGGATATATTATGGCTACAACCATCGCATGAAGGGGGTAAAGATAAGGTTACAGGAGCAAATTTTCAGGTTTTGCAATACGCATTAGCTAGATATACTTATAAGCGAGATGAATTAACTAGAATATTTAGTCAGGCTAATCTGCTTGAAAAAAAGAACAAACACCCATTTCTCTCAACTTTAGAACCAGCACATCACAATACTTTTATTGACTTTTACTTAGCCTATTATGCTAAAAAAAAATCATATCTGTTCCAGCAGCAGCAGAAACTAGCTAAGGGAAAAAGTAATATTCAGTTTCATCCAGTGCGTAAATTAGTTAGAGAGATGCAGAATAGTAATACTCATCAAGTACCTGAGTCTACTTTTCTTTGTCGAAACCTATTCCGTGATAATATAAGAATAGGATTATGTAACGTTAGAGCAGATTTAAAGAATGATATTCGTCCAGAATTAGGAGTATCACAACTTATTAATCTCTTTATGGGAAAAATAGAGAGAAGCCAATCGCAAAATTTCTATACAGTGCCCCGTACTTATAGGCTTAGATCAAATGAATCAGAGTATGAGTATTTAACACAATCGGTTAAAGATAGAGAGGATTATCTTAAAATGAATTATTCAGATTTAACCATAAAATGTAAAAGGAGAGATATTCTCGATAATGAGAGAGTTATTCGTTTGCGTATGACACAAGATCAGACCCTCTTTTTATGGATGAGAAAGTATCTTCCAAAAGAGTTAACAGGTTTGAAGGGAGGGGAGAAAGAGATAAAGATTAGTGAAGTGTCAAGTGATTTGCTTAATACTAATATCAATGTACGTGTTAAATTTGAAGATATAGTGTTAGAAGATAGTGTAAAGTTAAAAGATTACTCTCGGATAAAATCTCTTGGTTATCATAAATTGTCACTAAGTCTATTCAAATTTATAGGCTTTATCTATAAAGATATCCTCAAAGAGAAAAAACTCAAACTCCCACTCTCTTATGAATATATAGAGCGTGAGTTGAATGCATTTGAACTTTATAGAGTTGAGGTGATCGATATTATTCATACGTTAGAAATGAAGTTGTGTTGGTGCAATCGACTTTGTAAACAAGATGAAAATAGTAAGGAAGGTTACTATGAATTTGGAACTATTATGGATCTATTCAAAGAAGAAGAAGATAGTGATATTATTAACGCTCTCAAGTATATTCGTAATTCATTTGCCCATTCGAATTATCCAGATGAGTATGACGTACTAAAAAAAACACTCTTTGGATCAAACACACACAAAATATATGGTGAAGCACCTCAAGTATCATTTAAAGATAAAATTGTGAATATTGTTCAGAAAAAAGAAAAGGGTGGGGTGAAAGAGTTATCTTTGGCTTATGTGATGAAAGTTTGGTTTGAAGATAGGATCAATTTATTGATAAATAAATTAGATTAAGTATCTTATAAAACAAGTTTTTTACGGTTGGGTTCTCTTGTAATGTGCTAATTATAAGTATTTAATATCGATTTAGTTGTGTCAACCTACGTTTTGGTAGGTATAGACAACGTACCCAGACCCAAACATACCAATAGAGGAGTTGTGTCAACCTACGTTTTGGTAGGTATAGACAACACAATAATCACAATCGGAGCAAGCCGTACAGTTGTGTCAACCTACGTTTTGGTAGGTATAGACAACTGCAATCCTTACATTTTATACATTCTTGGTGTTGTGTCAACCTACGTTTTGGTAGGTATAGACAACAGTCTATACAATCCTCGCAATTAAAGCATTGTTGTGTCAACCTACGTTTTGGTAGGTATAGACAACAACGGTTTGAATTCGTAATTTTCCATATCAGTTGTGTCAACCTACGTTTTGGTAGATATAGACAACTAACAGATTAATGATCTTGTTACGTAAACTGTTGTGTCAACCTACGTTTTGGTAGGTATAGACAACATTATGTAGATACTAGAAGTAAAAGAGCTAGTTCTGTCAACCCATTTTTAGTCGGTCAGTATAACTTTAGGGTAGATTAGTATTAGTTTTCCTATAGGTAGAAATTGCTTATTATATCTTTCTTGTTTAAATTAGCGCACAAATAATTTACACTATATTCAGGAATGAGACAATTAATTCTTTTTATTTTAGGAGGTATCTTAGGAGCTATGCTAATGCTAGTATTAACTAGATCTGTTGGCTCGAGTGATGCGAACAAACAGAAACAAGGAATTATCAGTAGTCTATTAGAAGTGATAGACTTTCGTAATGACTCAGTTGAGCTTACTAGAACTGCCACGTAATCTGTAGATCGTACTAGAACTGACGTGCAATATGTTGAGGTGAGAGGTAGAAAAGGAGTGTCAGTTTTATTGTATACTACTATGCCTAAGGACTCTGTTCAAGCCCTGCTTGGTAAGCCCGATGAGATTAATATGAATACTTATTCAAAAGATGTTCATGAAGATTGGGGATATAAGATAAAGAAAAGTCATTTTTCAGATCTTAAAATTAATTTTGTGAATGGGTTGCTTAAAGGTGTAAGTCAAAATTGATATTGCTTGCTTTTATTATTCATATCTAAGACTAGTTATCAATAAAGAGTATAATTATAAGCCCAATTAAGTACATAGCTATTAGATCTATTCAATATTAGCTATTCCAGCTTATTCTAGCATACTACACCCAAGCATCTGAGGGTGATATCTTAATCTATTCATATGATCTTCACACTATCCAATGGTGTTTCTCTTAATAAATAAAATGGTTGAATCCTACTTTAGGATTCAACCATTTTATTTTGCTGTTATGACTTTATCAATTCCAGCCACTATTAATATATAGATTACACCAAGTAGTAATACACCTATTTTATCTCATCTTCCCTTTGTGTATGAGAAGCCTCCTCGTTCTCTTTTGTTTTTGAACTATTTTGGGCAACTATCATTCGAAGAAGCTCGTTGTTCTCTTCCATCAATTTTATGTGCTTGTTAATTTTCCAATACCAACAGAGTAATTCTCTACATAAAAGAAATACTCCTATTGCTATTGGTATTGCGACTAAGACTAGAAATAGATTTTCCATACGAGGTTGATTTATATTGTTGTTTATAGATTATACTATATTAGAAGATAGGCAATAAATAGAATGTAGAGAGTTAGAAGAAGAGTAGCTTCCCAACGCTTTAGTTCGTATCCTGTCTTCATAAGAGGTAAAAGAAGGATAGAGAAGGTTAGCATAGCATACCCCTCTATAGGTGAGTAATTTTCAATTGAAATGGGACTAATCGTAGCGCTCATACCCATAACGATAAGCAGGTTGTAGATGTTTGATCCGACAACATTCCCAATGGCGATATCCTTGTTTCCTTTTATACTAGCTACAACAGATGTTGCTAATTCGGGCATACCAGTGCCAGCAGCCACTATTGTAAGACCAATTACCTTGTCGCTGATCGATAGAGCTTGAGCAATGGCTACAGCATTGTCTACGAGAAGTCTTGCGCCGATGGCTAAGGAGATGAAACCAGCTACTATGTACATAATATCAATATACCAATGTTTTGATGGGGGTGGAATATCACTATCCTCGTCGCCATGTTTCTCGGCTCTCTTTATTTTCATTGAGTTGAAGATTAACCAACCAGTATATAACACCGCACCAGCTACAAATATTAGAGCTTCGCTTCTAGTCATTGCTCCATCTCTAAATAGGAATACAAAGAGAGAGGTGAAGAGTAGTAGCACTGGCATATCTTGGCGAATAATGCTTTTGGAGATTACCAAAGGAGACACTAGTGCTGCTATACCCAATATTGCACCAATATTGAAGATGTTTGAACCTACCACATTCCCAACAGCAATCTCGCTTTTTCCCACTAGTGCAGCTTGAAGACTAACCAGAAACTCTGGGGCACTCGTTCCAAAAGAGACTATTGTTAATCCAACGATAAGAGATGGAATGCCCAGTCTAAGAGCAAGCGAAGAGCTTCCTTTGACTAGCCAGTCTGCGCCAAAGTATAGAATTGCTAGGGATAGTAGAAGTAATAGTGTGTTTGTTATCATAATAGAGAGTGTTTATTTGCAAATATTATCTATCAAATAGTTTGTCATTACTGTATGAGTAGGTACACAATAAATAGTACGTAGAGGGCTATAAGCAGTATTGCCTCCCATCTCTTTAGTTCGTATCCTGTCTTCATAAGAGGTAGAAGCAGGATAGAGAAGGTCAGCATAGCATACCCCTCTATAGGTGAGTAGTTCTCAATTGATATTGGACTAATCGTAGCACTCATACCCATAACGATAAGAAGGTTGTATATGTTTGATCCCACAACATTCCCAATGGCTATGTCTTTATTCCCTTTGAAGCTAGCAACGACGGATGTGGCAAGCTCAGGCATGCTTGTGCCAGCAGCCACTATTGTAAGACCAATGACTTTGTCGCTAATTGATAGAGCTTGAGCAATGAGTACTGCATTATCAACTAGAAGTCTTGCACCAATAGCTAGTGAAATCAAACCACCTATTATGTAAATGATGTCTATATACCAATGTTTAGATGGAGGAGGTATATCTATAGCTTCATCTCCTTGTTTGTCTGTTCTCTTTATTTTTATTGAGGTAAAGATTAGCCAAGCGGTATATACAACAGCACCAGCAACAAAAATCAGAGCCTCGCCTCGGCTCATTGCCCCATCTCTAAATAGGAATACAAATAGTGAGGTGAAGAGTAGTAGTATTGGCATATCTTGTCTGATAATACTCTTGGAGATTACCAATGGTGAAACAAGTGCTGCTATGCCTAATATAGCTCCTATATTAAAGATGTTTGAACCAACGACATTCCCAACGGCAATCTCGGTTTTACCCATAAGGGCAGCTTGAAGACTAACAAGAAACTCAGGGGCACTCGTGCCCATAGCCACTATGGTAAGACCTACAATTAGAGAAGGAATGCCAAACCTTAGTGCAAGCGAAGCGCTTCCTTTAACAAGCCAATCTGCACCATAATAGAGTATTGCTAGTGAAAGAAGTAGTAATAGTGTGTTTATAATCATTGTCAAAGGATTTTTTTACAAATATATATTATTACTGATTGTATAACTCTATTTTATCAACTACTTTCGCTGCATAATATGACAAAACACCCAATTATGATAAGACTAGTTATTTTTGATCTTGATGGAACATTGATTAATACGTTGACAGATATTGCTGAGAGTACTAACTATGCGTTGAAAAAGCATGGTTATGCTACGCACCCTGAAGATGATTACAGATATATGGTGGGCAATGGTATAGAGCCTCTCATACGTCGTGCATTACCAGAGGAGGCACGACGCAAAGAGACTATTGAGAGGTTGATGGCAGACTTTAAGGAGTATTACCTAGAGCATGGAGAGGATTTCACTAAGCCATACGCAGGAGTGGTAGAGCTATTGGCAGAGCTCAAATCTAGGGGAGTGAAGATGGCTGTAGCTACTAACAAGTTTCAGGCTGCGGCCGAAGAGCTAGTGCCTAGATTCTTTGGAGAGTCTACTTTTGATATTGTCCTAGGTCAGCGCGATGGCATTGCGACTAAACCAGACCCTATTATCGTAGAGCAGATCATCTCTGAACTCGGTGTGGCTAAAGAAGAAGTTTTATATCTAGGGGATACAAGCGTAGATATGCAAACGGCAGTCAGAGCAGGCATAAAGGCAATTGGTGTTACATGGGGTTTTAGGGATGTTGAGGAGCTGCTCTCTAGCGGCGCCAATCATATCATAGATGCTCCATTGGAGTTACTCTCTCTATTGTAGAAGAATTTTTAACTTATGCTTGTTGCAAAGCAATTAACTTTCTCTATATTTGTGCGAAGAATATTAATATACACATTGAAATATATGAAAAGAAATCTGATACTTGTGGCTGTTGCATTGGCTACTATGACAATTGTTTCGTGTAAATCTAATCAAAAGGCCTATAAAGCGGCTTATGAAAAGGCTAAGGAGAAAGAGGTAGAGGCTCCCCTCCCTATAGCTCAACCAGAGCAGGCTTATGAGGTAGTTGAAGTTAAGCGTACACCAATCACACCAGCTCCTGTACAGCAAGAGAAGGTAACGGGTGTAACGGAGAATGACCGACTAGGATTGAAGCGCTACAATGTTGTTATTGGAAGTTTCATGAACAACACAAATGCAACTGCACTTAAGGAGCAGATGGAGAAGGATGGCTATAGAGTGATTTTGGCTCAAAACGAGAAAAAGATGTACAGGGTTATCTGTGCTAGCTTTGATGATCGTGAGAGTGCAACTATAGAGCGTGATGCAATCAAAAGACGCTACTCTCCTAGATTCAATGATATCTGGTTGCTAGATAATCAGTAATTTAATCTATACTTGATGAAAGGAATTATTTTGGCGGGTGGCAGTGCCACTCGCCTTTATCCGTTATCAAAAGCTATATCAAAGCAGATAATGCCTGTGTATGACAAGCCGATGATCTATTACCCACTATCAACCTTGATGTTGGCAGGCGTACGTGAGGTTTTGATAATTTCAACTCCTCGTGACCTACCAATGTTTAAAGATCTTTTGGGCAGTGGAGAGGATCTCGGAATGAAATTCTCGTACATTGTTCAGGAGAAACCTAATGGATTGGCCGAGGCATTCATTTTGGGTCAGGAGTTTATAGATGGAGACTCTGTTGCACTCATATTGGGAGATAATATGTTTCATGGGCAAGGGTTTTCAGCTATGCTCAAGAGGTCATATCAACTTGAGTCCGGCGCTGTAGTCTTTGGTTACTATGTTAAGGATCCTAGAGCATATGGTGTTGTGGAGTTTGATGCACACAGTAGAGTTGTCTCTATAGAGGAGAAGCCATCTCATCCTAAGTCAAACTATGCAGTGCCAGGACTATATTTTTATGACAAAACAGTTGTTCAGAGGGCGAAGTCTCTTTCGCCTTCAAAGAGGGGAGAGTTGGAGATAACTGATCTTAACCGACTCTATCTAGAGGATGGTTTACTCAATGTCGAGCTCTTTGGTCGTGGTTTTGCTTGGTTGGATACAGGTAATTGCGATAGTCTCCTAGAGGCTTCAAATTATGTAGCAACAATTCAGAATAGGCAAGGATTCTATATAGCTTGTATAGAGGAGATAGCTTGGAGAAATGGTTGGATAGGTGATGAAAAATTGCATGAGATGGGTAGTTCACTAGAAAAGACAGCCTACGGGCAGTATCTTTTGGATCTACTAAAATAAATAAAACTAATAACAACGAGATGAACTGCTATTTGGTGACTGGTGGTGCTGGGTTTATCGGTTCCAACTTTGTTAAGTATATTATAGCTAACAGACCAGAGGTTAAGCTTGTGGTGTTGGATGCTCTGACGTATGCTGGTAACTATTCGACCATTGCTTCAGATGTAGATGGTAATAGGGTAGTATTCGTAAAGGGAGATATTTGTGATAGATCGCTTGTAGAGTCTATTTTCAGCGACTATCCTATTGACTGTGTCGTGAACTTTGCAGCAGAGAGCCATGTTGATAGAAGTATAGAAAATCCACAGCTCTTTCTTATGACAAACATCATCGGGACACAAAACCTATTGGATGTGGCGCGTAGCTCATGGAGTAGTGCTAAGGATGAGTCTGGATACCCTATTTGGAGAGATGGAGTGAGATTTCATCAAGTCTCTACTGATGAGGTATATGGATCTCTAGGATCAGAGGGTTTCTTCACGGAGGATACACCTCTTGATCCACGAAGCCCATATAGTGCATCAAAGGCTAGTGCAGACTTGATTGTTAAGGCATATATGGATACATACAAGATGCCTTGTAGTATAACCAGGTGTTCGAATAATTATGGTCCATACCATTTTCCCGAAAAGCTAATCCCACTAATAATTAAGAATATCTTGAAAGGGGATAAGCTTCCTGTGTATGGTGATGGCAGTAATATACGTGATTGGTTATATGTTGAAGATCATTGTAAGGCTATAGATGTAGTTATTAATAAGGCAAAACACGGATCTATATATAATGTAGGAGGACACAACGAGTGGAGCAATATTGAGATAGTCAGAAGTGTTATTGCTAATATACATAGCATAATGAAGGATGATACTTCATTAAGAGCTATACTTAAGAAGCAGCTTATTGGCCAAGATGGTCTGATATCTATAGATTGGATAAATGATGATCTTATTACTTTTGTGAGGGATAGACTAGGCCATGATCATAGATATGCTATTGATCCAACTAAGATAACTGCTGATTTGGGTTGGAAGCCAGATACAACATTTGCTGATGGTATAGTGGCCACAATTAAATGGTACCTAACTAATCAGAAGTGGGTGGATGAGGTGACCAGTGGTGAATATCAAAACTATTACGAATCTATGTATACAAAACGATAATGTTTGATTTTTTTTTCAAGAAAGAGAGTCGTCCAGCTAAATTGCCTTTTAAGACAGACATACATAGCCACCTTATACCTAGTATAGATGATGGTTCGCCAGATATTGATACCTCTTTGACTCTAATTGAGTCATTGATTGAGATGGGTATTGAGAAAAGTATTCTTACGCCTCATTCAACAGAGGCTGTCTTTATGAATACACCTCAAAGCATTGCAAAACCACTAGATGAACTAAAGGCTGCTGTTGCTAATAAGGGGTTAGGCATAGAGTTGTATGCATCATTCGAGTATCGTATGGATGATTACTTCTTAGAGCAGATCAAGTCCAAGAACATTGCAGCTTTTCCAAATGGACACATTCTTATCGAGAATCCATTTGTACAGCCTTATATGGGTATTGATAGTATCATTTTTGATCTCCAATGTAAGGGACTTAAACCTATACTAGCTCATCCAGAAAGGTATGCTTACTATCACATAGATAAATCATCTTATGAAAAGCTTCACTCTCAAGGGTGTTTATTTCAGGTGAATATTCTCTCTATGGCTGGTTATTACGGTAAGGAGTGTCAGCAGATAACTAATTGGATGTTGAGCAAAGGTATGCTTGATTTTATAGCTACAGATACTCACCATCAAGCTCATATTGATGCCATAAGGGCATTTTTAAGCTCCAAGGATTATCGTAAGCTTCAACCAAAGCTGGAGGGTATAAAGAATGACACAATTTTAATATAGTATTGAATGAAGATAACACTACTTGTTATTGGTAAGACAACTGAACAATATTTCGTAGATGCTATAGCCGAATATCAAAAGAGGTTGAAGTTTTATATCCCTTTTGATTTGGAGGTTATTCCCGAACTTAAGAATACAAAGGGGTTGACTTTTGAACAGCAGAAGGAGAAGGAAGCGGATTTGTTATTGTCAAAGTTCCAATCAGGAGACTCTGTTGTTTTACTAGATGAACGCGGACAAACATACAGCTCTATGGAGTTTGCTTCATACATTGAGAAACAGATGAATCACGTATCTAAAAGGCTAGTATTTGTCGTGGGAGGTCCTTATGGCTTTTCTCAGCGTATATATGAAAGGGCAAATGGTAAGATATCGCTCTCGAAGATGACCTTCTCACATCAGATGGTAAGACTCTTTTTTGTGGAGCAGATATATAGAGCAATGACCATACTTAATAATGAACCATATCACCATGAATAGGTGATATAAAACAAATCAGATATACTATGACATTAAGAGAGAACAGTACAACAAACAAGCAGTTGACAATTGCTCTTGTAGCTCATGACAACCGTAAGGTGGATATGGTAGAGTGGTGCTTGCACAATGCTAGTTCATTAGGACACCATAAACTTATCTGTACGGGAACTACGGGAGGTTTGATACAGAAGGCATTTGCCGAACAAGGTATAGATGCTGATATTACTTGTATGAATTCAGGTCCTCTGGGTGGAGATGCAGAGATAGCTGCTATGGTAGTGCGTAAGGAGATAAACCTAGCTATATTCCTAATAGATGACCTAAATGCACAACCTCACGAGGCAGACATTCAGATGTTGCTACGCCAATGTAGAGTTCACAATGTGCCTATCGCCTGTAATAGATACAGTGCAGATCTTATGATAACAAGTACATTGTGGGATGATGATAGTTATGTTCCTTCTCCTCCAAAATATGTTAGATTTGTTCGTGAAGGATAGTAAAGGCTGAAGGATCAGAAAGAGATTAACCACTCTTTCTGATCCTTCAGCTTTTATTTTTTACTCTTCTTGTTCTTCCTTAGATGTTCGGCTATCTGGTATAGGTGTTCAGCCGTATCACTATTCCCATTATGATAGTAGCAATCAGCTAATAGCTCTATAGCTCCTACGTGCTCTTTGTTTAGGTTTATAGCTTTGTCAAGGTCAGAGATTGCTAGCTCGTGAGCACCCATTGCTATTCTATTCTTACCTCTATTGTAGTAGGCCTTGAATAGTACAGGGGAGAGTTCCACAGCTCTGTTAAAGCATATCTCAGCATCGTAGTACTCTTTCATATCGTGGAGAGTAACACCCTTCCTTATCCAAGCGTCAACATGTTTGGGATCTAAACGTAGTGCTTTGTCAAAGTTGGCAATTGCAGCTTGACTATTGTGTGCTTTTACTACACACTCATTGCCCATTAAGTAAAACTCGTGGGCTAATTCAGACAACCATGCTCTATCTTCCTCTCTTTGAGCTTTTAGATCCTTAATCTCTTGCTTGAGTTGGTTGATAAGATTCAACTTCTTTCTAATGTACCTTTTGATAAGAGGTTTCTCTATGTCATACCTTGAGTGTATAGCTTTAAAGAAGTTGTCTAGGAAATCTTGAAATGAGCCTTTATCGAATGACTTTATAGACTCTTTGTATAGAATATCGGCTTGAGCTTGCTTAAGAGCCTTGTCGATTAGTAGTCTATTATTAAACTGGTGAGAGAATTGAGTTACGTCTGGGTGTATGAATATATCTCTTCTGCTAATCTCTCGTCTAAGCACTATGCCCTCGAGTGAGGTACATCTACTTAGAGCTACATAGGTTTGACCTCCAGTGAAAGCTCCACCAGAGAGGTCTATGATTGTATGAGAAAAAGTTAGACCTTGACTTTTATGTATGGTAATAGCCCAAGCAAGGCGTATAGGGTATTGAGTGAAAGTGCCTAACTCCTCTTCCTCTATTTTGTGCTCTTTTTCATTGAAGGAGTATTTCACATTTCGCCACATCTCTCGCTCAATCTTGTACTCCTTACCATTCTCAAGCATAACCACAATTTCGTTCTCTGGGGTAAATCCTGTAATCTTACCTATGGTTCCATTAGCCCAACGTCTTTGACTATGTGGACCTATGTCATTCTTGATAAATATAACCTGAGCTTGTTCTTTTAGTTCGAGATCAACTTGTGTTGGAAGACTACTAGAGGGAAACTCCCCTGTAATGGAACCTCGAAAGAGCATAGAATCCCCTTTCAATGATCTAAGTTTCTCTTCATTGATTTGATCAACAGTGTCTCTGCGTGTAGCTAGTGTAATGTAGAAATCACTATCTGAAGGGTTAAAACGAGGGTCAACTCTCTGGTTTAGTGCCATTAGGTCATGATTGTCAACAATATTTGACCTAACATTGTCTAACACCTTTATAAATGAGGGGTCTTTCTGTCTATATACTTTGCGCAACTCAATAGGCACAAGCTGGATATCTGCGAAGACTTTTGCGGAAAAGAAGAAAGGAGATCTATAGAACCGACTTAATATATCTCTTGCGTCTGAAGTTACAACTGGCTCTAGCTGAAATATATCTCCAACAAAAAGAACTTGTTTACCCCCAAATGGCTCACGAGTATTCTTAGAGTATATTCGAAGGATTCTATCTATGGTGTCTATCATATCAGCACGTACCATAGATATTTCATCGATAATTATTAACTCAACACTCTCTATAACCTTGCGATGCTCTCTGTTGTATTTGAAAAATTCAAAAATTCGATTATTCAAAGTACTCAAATCTGGATCATCTGGCATAAGAGGCCTAAAGGGTAGCTTGAAGAAGGAGTGTATTGTACTACCTCCAGCATTGATGGCAGCCACACCAGTTGGTGCCAAAACGACAAATTTCTTCTTTGTGTTTTGGCATATGTATTTTAGGAATGTTGATTTACCTGTACCCGCCTTGCCTGTAAGAAACACCGACTGTCTAGTGTACTGAATAAGGTTCAAAGCATCTTGAAACTCCTCATTATCCGTGTCGATAGAAAAGCTCATAAATAGTTATTCTGTTTTTTGCTATATTTATACCTAACGAAAGTAATCTAAATTGTCAATATTACTCCTCATGTGAACCTATAAAGTGAAGATTTTACTACCTTTTAGGTGTTATCAGCTAAAATTACTATCTTCGCAAACTATTAAAATCATAGTAAAAAAGCACTACTCAGATTATGAATATATCGTACAATTGGCTTAAAGATTATTTGAATAT
>JBOFUP010000011.1:0-5929 GCA_051652645.1 Bacteroidales bacterium | reverse complement strand
AACAATCAAATTTGTGGGCGAAGAAGGATTCGAACCTCCGAAGGTAAAAACCAGCAGATTTACAGTCTGCCCCATTTGGCCGCTCTGGAATTCGCCCGTGCTCTCATCTGATTGCGTTACAAAAGTAGTGCTTTTTATTTAATCTGCAAACTTTAGTAGCAGTTTTTTTCAATAAAATTCACTGCCAATTTTCAATGTCTTGTAATTCTGCTAGTTAAATCAACCATTTTTATTGCAGTGATTGCAGCTTCATCCCCTTTATTTCCATGAATTCCACCAGCTCTATCGATAGCCTGTTGCATATCATCTGTTGTCAACACACCGAATATAACAGGAATATTAGACTCTGAATTAAGTTTAGCAATCCCAAATGTCACACCCTGACAAACATAATCAAAATGAGGGGTATCACCACGTACAACAGTTCCTAGTACAATAACTGAATCAACCTTAGATTGATTTATGAACAAATTAGCAGCATAAGTGAGCTCGAAGGTCCCAGGAACATAATCAACAATTATATTCTCTTTCAAAGCCCCATTAGCTAACAAAGTATTTACAGCTCCATCTCTTAGAGCAAATGTTATATCTTGATTCCATTCAGCAACCACAATAGCAAATTTCATATCCAGAGCACTAGGAATAGAATTAGAACTTGCGGTTGAACTTAGATTCTGGTAAGCTGTAGCCATATTAAAATTTATTTAGCTTGAATTCTAGCTTTCTCAATATACTTATCAATATCCAGAGCCTCAACAGAGTTTGGATAGTTCGATTTAACTTTATTGAAAGCAGTTTCTGCAGATTTAAAATTATTCAAAGACAAATATATTTTACCTGCTTCTACAAGAAAGATAGGAGAGATTAGATCATTGTTAGCCATATCAGAAGCTTTTTCAAAATACTTAACTCCTTCAGTTAAGTTACCTAGCTCTACATAAGAATGACCAATAAGACCCGTAAGCTCTGGTGAAACCATCTGATCAGATCCATTAAAATCTTTAAGATATGAGATAGCTTTTTCATACTCACCAAGATGATAAAGACACACCCCTGCATATGCAGTTGCTAGATTTCCAGCTTTAGTCATTCCATATTGATTAACAATTGACTCAAAACCATCGAAGTCAGAATTACCATAAAGAGCTAACTTAAATGAGTCTTTCTCAAAGGCCATTTCTGCTTTATACATAGCTGATTCAGCTTTTCTCTCTTTAGGCACCAAATAGTAGTGCTGGAAAGCAAAGAAGCCTGAAACTGCCAATACAACAATTGCTACTCCAGCTAATAATTTGTTTTTATATTTCTCAATAAACTGTTCTGTATTATTCAATACTTCTTGAACATTCTCCAACTGATCGTTCTCTTGATGATTAGTTTCTCTGTTTGACATATTAATTAAGTTCTACGTGTTTAGTCTATAGCAATATAATTCCGAAGTACAAAATTAATTTTTTTTGAATACAAACGAAATTAATACTCTTTTTTTTTAGGAGCAACACTCACGGTAAAAATCCAACATATCAACGATTTCCTCATTTGTTGCTACCTGATTAATCTGAATCTCTCCTATATCTGATAAAAGAGTAAAGTTAATCCCCCCCCTCTCATTCTTTTTATCATGAGACATATACTCTATCAATCTATCATACGATTTACATTCAATAGGAAATATCCCGAAGTTTGATTTAACAAAGTCTATTGTAAATCTCAACTTATCTATCGGAAAATTCAATCGTTTGTGAGATAGATAAAGCTCACATAATATACCAAAAGCCACAGCAAAGCCATGTGGCAACACCCTTGAGCTACTCATAGCAAAACTCTCAAATGCATGACCAACAGTGTGCCCTAGATTAAGAGCCTTTCGTATTCCTTTTTCGAAAGGGTCAGCAGCAACTATCTTCTCTTTAATTGCAACAGACGAACCAATTAGATCAGTTAATAGGTCGCAATCTAACTTTTGCAAATCAAAATTTAGAATCTTATTCCATTCATCATCACTCGCAATTAAAGAATGTTTAAGCATCTCCGCATAACCAGAGAGCAATTCCTCCCTTGAAAGAGTGCTAAGAAACTCCCCAGAAAGTAGCACAGCAGTAGCAGAGTAAAAAGAGCCTATCTCATTTTTCAATCCGTTGAAATTTATTCCAGTTTTCCCCCCTACTGCAGCATCAACAGCTGATAGCAATGTCGTGGGAACATTAATAAAGTTAATCCCCCGTTTGAATGTTGCTGCAACAAACCCTCCGAGATCAGTAATAACGCCCCCACCAAGATTAATCAACAAACTGCTTCTTGTTGCACCTTCATCACTAAGAATCTTCCATACATAAGAAAGGGCATCAATACCCTTGTTACTATCACCTGGGGTAATAGTAATAAGTCTAACCTTTGATTTCAATTCATCAGATAACAAAGGAAAACAATACTCTTTACAGTTATCATCAGTTAAAAGATAGATTGAATCATAAGACAATTTATCTATAACCTGATCAAGCGATTTAGCTACACTTTTTGTTAGAACAATATTCTGTTTCATTCAATCTATCTATTTCAATCATCAATTACTTATTAAACTGGTATGTTAGAAGTTGGTAAGCTAACCTTGCAGCTAAATAATCAGAAGCTCTCTCCTTTTCATTTGGACAAAGCTCTACAATATCAATACCTACAATATTATGATTAGCAATAACTGATCTTAGGAAATGAAGAACTTGATAGTAATACATTCCTCCTGGCTCAGGAGTTCCTGTAGATGGCAAAACAGATGGATCAAACACATCCAAATCAATAGTTATGTATACATTCTGTTTTAGAGTATCCAAAGCACTCTTCTGCCAATCATTTTCAAACATAATATTATGTGCATAAAAAATATTGCTTTTCTCAGCAAAAGGAGTCTCCTCAATACACATACTTCTTATACCCACCTGAGTAGTTGAGCATAGTCTTTGAGCTTGATTCATTACACAAGCATGATTCAACTCACTACCTTCATAGAATGGCCTTAGATCTGAATGCGCATCAAGCTGAAGGACAGTAAGATCATCATAACGCTTTGCTACTGCGCGTATAGCACCAATACTCACCGTATGATTTCCACCAATCACAAATGGGAGCTTTCCATCAGCAATAACATTCTCAACTTTAGATTCTACTGCATCACACAGAGACTCAGGTGTTGAATCCTCTAGTATAGGCTCACATGTATGAATCCCATTCTTATATGCTTCAGTCCTAGTCTCCAAGTCATACCACTCCAAAGTCACAGAGGCATCCAAAAGAGCCTCAGGACCCTTTTCCGAGCCTCTAACCCAGGTACTTGTTGCATCATAAGGTACTGGTATAACAACTGCCTTAGCAAAATCATAGTCTGAATAAGGCGAACTTAATCCCGCGAAATTTTCCATAATAATTCTTCTAATTAGATAAGCAAATGTACTGATTATTTAATCGCAATTCAATACTAAGGTCACAAATATATACTACAGAAAACAAGAATGGGGTGTAAATCCTATGATTACACCCCATTCTTGTTTTCTATAATAATTCTATTTTTTATATCGACTCCAAATAGCGCTCATTCTAAACCTATAACCAACATCCTCTATATCCTCTTTACGAAGAGAGACAGCCGAAGGCAGGAAGTAGTGAGACATATCATTGAGAACACTTATATACCCTCCAGTATAATAGTCATACTGCTCTGTATAAGAAGCATAAATAGGAACTATTAACATCGACTGCGTTAACCCAGCAAAATCATCCACATCTACATATTGCTTTCTAAAATACTCTATCATCTTAGACAAGTTATTAAAGCTATATGTATACGTACTACTAGAGTAAGAACCTACAAATGTTGCAGTTGTATCATTTGGCAACATCCCTTTCTCAAAAAACTCAACAAGATTCTCTTTAGGAATAAGCATAATATAAGTAGGTGGGGTCAAAACTTCTGATACCGAAGCCGGTGCAGAGACACCAAAACTAAGCTTAAGGCTATTTATTTGAGCCCCCTCAGTTTTACTCAACATCTCCCCAACAGGTATAGTTACTTCAGAGAAAAGCCCTGCAGGACTCTTTATGTAGCTATTCTTTATATTATTTGCAGGATCTAACAACTCCTCAGTACCATTACTTGTGATATTATTAACCTGAAGAACCTCATTAGTAACAGCCAATGAAGAGATAGCCGAAAGAGTGTCTTTAACCATCTCTCCCTCATCATCCTCATACTCATTTACATACTTATAGTGAAATTGAATCTCAGTTCTAGAAACAGTTGTCAAAGCCCCCGTACCAAATGTATGTTCAACATAAGTTCCCTTAAAAAACTTCTGAAAGCTCTCTAAATCATCAAATGTTGATCTGTTATTCTTATACTCACTATAGAATCTGTCAACAAACTCTTGAGAAAACTTCACATCTATCGACGGGCTAAAGCTATCATCCTCTCTAATAGAGTCAGGAATTGAAGGATTATAGATAGAATAACCAGTCTGACCTAACAAATTAGAACGAGTAGTAAAATCCGAGGGCTTAGCATTGGTATAATAATTAGGCTGCAAATCCCTGTCAATCTCATATACAGACACCTGCATAGGAGCTAACGTATCTCCAATCGAGGCTCCAATATAAAGACGCATGACTACAGAATCAACACGATCATCAAGAGGCTCATAAGCCAACAACCCCTTAGGGCAATAGAATTGTGCTGCATAATCTGCGCTAAGCGATCCATAAGACTGATCTGAATAGCTTCCCAGAGTACCGTAAGTAGTCCTAAGGTATATAGAGTCAACCTTAACTGTTGCTGCCTCAACATAGAACGTATCTGTAAACACCTCTACCTTATCCTTATCTGGTTGCAAAGACCCACCCACTTCAGTGAGCGTATCATCACAAGAACTAAAGCTAAGCGCAAGGAGCGCTATAAGAGTTAAAAAACTGATTTTCATCTTATTAAATAGATTATCAATCAGAGCAAATCAATGATAAAACACAAAGAAATAACCCCGATCTATTTATTATTTTTCACTAGCCTTCTCCCAAACTATGTCGTAAAATTCATTGAACTTATCCATATAATCTTCAGCTCCTTGATAATCTAACACAGGTATACCTCTTTCTCGAGCGAATTCCATCACTGAAGGATTAACTTCTTTCGAGCCTTGAATAACTCCATCAGCAAACTCAATTGTGAATTTATAAAGATCCTCGCATGAGACTTCTTTACCCTCAACACTAAGAAGATCATCATCAACAATTCCATCCATCTTTACTAGATTAGAGAAGTTGTCGCCGAAAGGTGTTTTAAAATCGTTATCATATACAGAGATAACAATCTTAGTATTAGAAAAGCAAGGATCATCAGCATATGCTCTCTTTATATAAAGCGCTGCTAAAGCCGAAAACCATCCATGACAATGAACCACATCTGGTATCCATCTAAGCTTTTTTACTGTTTCAAGAACACCACGAACAAAGAAAATACTACGTTCATCATTATCCTTAAACTCTACCCCATCCTCGTCGTCAAAAAGACGTTTACGTTGGAAGTAATCATCATTATCAATGAAATAAACCTGCATACGAGCAGATTGAATTGATGCTACCTTAATTATCAAAGGGTGATCATTATCATCAATAATAAGGTTCATTCCAGAGAGGCGAATCACCTCATGTAGTTGATTGCGACGCTCATTTACACTCCCATAACGAGGCATGAAGGTTCTAATCTCCTTGCCTCTCTCTTGAATACCTTGAGGCAAAAATCTACTAATTGTTGAAATCTCTGTTTCTGGTAAGTAAGGTGTAACCTCTTGCGATATAAATAAGACCCTTTGTGCCATTTCTTTTTCGTATAATGCTTGTTTGTTACGTTTCAATAAGTATATTAGACGCAAATATAATAATAATAATC
>JBOFUP010000010.1:0-37721 GCA_051652645.1 Bacteroidales bacterium | reverse complement strand
TAGGTGTTATCAGCTAAAATTACTATCTTCGCAAACTATTAAAATCATAGTAAAAAAGCACTACTCAGATTATGAATATATCGTACAATTGGCTTAAAGATTATTTGAATATTGCTCTATCTCCAGATGAAGTATCTGCTGCTCTTACCTCAATAGGTCTAGAGACAGAGGGAGTAGAAGAAGTTCAGACTATTAAAGGTGGATTAGAAGGACTTGTTATCGGACATGTTCTTACTTGTGTTGATCATCCAAATTCAGATCACCTACACATAACAACTGTTGATCTTGGTAAAGAGGAGCCTCAGCAAATTGTATGTGGAGCTGCTAACGTTGCAGCTGGGCAGAAGGTTGTTGTTGCTACCGTTGGTACTAAACTTTACAGTGGTGATGAGTCGTTTACTATTAAGCGATCAAAAATACGCGGTGTTGAGTCTCTTGGTATGATATGTGCTGAGGATGAAATAGGCCTAGGCAATGGCCATGATGGTATCATGGTTCTTCCACAGGATGCAATTGTTGGTACTCCTGCAAAAGAGTATTTTAATATTCAGAGTGATTATCTTCTTGAGGTTGATATCACCCCTAACCGTGTTGACGCTGCTTCTCACTTTGGCGTAGCTCGTGACTTGGCTGCTTATCTCAAGCAGAATGGTCATCAAGTTACTCTTTCTCGTCCTTGTGTTGATGCTTTTAAAGTAGACCAACCTGATGGTGCTGTTAAGGTAAGTGTTGAGAACACTCAAGCTGCACCTCGCTATTCTGGGGTTACTATCTCTGGTGTTGAGGTGAAAGAGAGTCCTGAGTGGCTGCAAAATAGACTTAAAATTATTGGACTTCGTCCAATCAATAATATTGTTGATATAACCAACTACATACTTCATGAGACTGGACATCCTCTTCATGCCTTTGATAGAGCAATGATTAAGGGTGATCATGTTATTGTTAAGTGTGTAGCTGAAGGAACTGAATTCGTTACCTTGGATGAGGTGACTCGCAAACTAAGTGAGAGTGATCTTATGATTTGCAACTCACAAGAGCCTATGTGTCTTGCTGGTGTATTTGGTGGTCTTCATTCAGGAGTTACTTCAACTACAACTGATATCTTCCTTGAATCAGCATATTTTGACCCTACATCTGTGCGCAAGAGTGCACGTCGTCATGGTTTAAACACAGACTCTTCATTCCGATTTGAGAGAGGTTGTGATCCAAATGCTACAACTTATGTACTAAAGCGTGCTGCTCTTATGATACAAGAGATAGCAGGTGGACGTATTGTAGGTGATATCGTAGATGTCTATCCAAACGTGATTGAAAACTTCAATGTTGAGCTTTCATTGAATAAGGTGAATCAGCTAATAGGTAAGACTTTATCTATTGAAACTATCTCATCCATTCTTGAGTCACTAGAGATAGAAATCAAATCACAAGATAATCAGGTACTTCATCTATCTGTACCTACGTATAGAGTAGATGTTCAGAGAGATGTTGATGTGATTGAAGATATATTAAGAATATACGGATATAACAACGTTGAGATTGGTAGTCAGTTAAATGCAACTCTATCTTATAAGAGTGCAACAGATTTGAGCCATCAACGTCAAAACCTAATTGCTGAGCAGTTGGTTGGGTGTGGTTTTAACGAGATTCTAAATAACTCACTAACAAAGAAAAGTTACTATACGGATATGACGCGCTTCCCTGAAGGGCGTTGCGTGGAGCTAATGAATCCTCTAAGCAATGACTTGAGCGTTATGCGTCAAACTCTCCTTTTTGGAGGTTTGGAGTCTATATCATACAACCGTAATCGCCGTAATGGAGATCTTCAATTCTTTGAATTCGGAAACTGTTATCAGTTTATCGAAGAGAATCGCAAAGAGGATAACCTAATATCTCCATACCAAGAGCAACAAATGCTTGGATTATGGATATGTGGAAATCATATATCTGAGAGCTGGGCTCATCAAGTTGAGAAAACATCTGTTTATCACATGAAGGGGTATGTTGAGAATATACTTCGTCGTCTAGGTGTTGGCCTTAACAAAGTTGTTATGGGTGAGCTCTCTAACGAGATTTACAGCAGTGGTATGGTAGTAATGTCAAGAGGTGGAAAAGAGTTGGCTTCGTTTGGTATCGTAAGTAAGGCTGTAACTAAACAGTTTAGCATTGATACTGAGGTGTATTATGCAGAACTAAATTGGAATCTTTTGATGCGTGAGGTACGCAATAATAAAATTAGCTATAGCGAAATCTCTAAGTTCCCTTCTGTGAAACGTGACTTAGCTCTTCTTGTGGATAGCACTCTAACGTTTGCTGAGATTAAGAAAGCTGCTCTTGCTGCAGAGAAGAAGCTTCTTCAAGATATTTACTTATTCGACGTTTACGAGGGTAAAAATCTTCCAGAAGGCAAAAAATCATATGCTGTGAGCTTCATCATTCAAGATCCTTCGAAGACTTTGACCGATAAGCAGATCGAAGCTATTATGTCTAAAATTCAGAAAAATATTGAGGAGCTAGGTGCAACACTCCGCTAATCTATAAAAAACATATTCTACTTATAAAGAAGCTATGGGAAGAGCGTTTGAATATCGCAAAGCGAGAAAAATGAAGCGTTGGGGTAATATGGCCCGTACGTTTACAAAACTAGGTAAAGAAATTGCTATTTGTGTAAAGTCTGCTGGTCCAGATCCAGAGGCTAACCCACGCCTACGTGTTCTTATGCAGAATGCTAAAGTAGCAAACATGCCAAAAGAGAATGTAGAAAGAGCTATCAAGAGAGCAACTTCTCGTGATGAGGCTGACTACAAAGAGATTGTTTATGAAGGGTACGGACCTTTTGGTATAGCTGTTGTTGTAGAGACAGCTACGGACAACCACACAAGAACTGTCGGTAACGTACGTAGTTACTTCAACAAGTTCGGAGGTTCTTTGGGAACTTCTGGTTCGCTTGACTTCATGTTTGAGCGTAAGAGTGTATTCAAGGTAAAGGCTAAAGAGGGTGTAGAGCTTGAGGATCTAGAGCTAGAGCTTATAGACTATGGTGTGGACGAATTGGTTCAAGAAGAGGATGAAGTGACTCTTTACGGTGCTTTCGAATCATTTAATGAGATTCAGAAGTATCTTGAGGGTGCTGAGTTTGAGATTGTGAATGCTGAATTCGAGCGTATACCTAACGATACAAAAGAGCTTACTGGTGAGCAGGCTGTGCAGTTCCAAAAACTAATCGACAAAATCGAGGACGATGAGGATGTTCAAAATGTTTACCACAATGCAAATCTTCCTGATGAGGAGTAGGAATAGTAACTATTCTTTAATGTGATTCTATACAGAGAGGGAGTTGACCAATATTATTTGGTCAACTCCCTCTCTACATATATAGCATCAACTCAAAAAAAATAACGGTATTATATACTCTCTAATTATCTGTTCTTACAAAAATGGCATTTAAATAAATCATTAACAACGTAATAACTATCTCTGTGAAAAGTGATCTATTATATTTACTTATACACTACATAATAGATTGCTTAAAAGAACTTTATTAATAGTCTCTTAGGGTTTAGGGTAAAAACAGTGTGATTAGACAGCGTTTTTCGATGGTTCAAGGTTGCCCATTACAAGCTCACCACAACAACACATTGTGTAGAGGTAACGTAGCTCTTATATGATGATCAGTGGATGAAAATTTTTGGTTAGTGGGTTGGGGAATATTATCTGCGTAATCTGCGAGAATTATTTGATAGCCAGGCGTAGTGGTAACTAAGCTCTTACCCGTGGAGAAAAACTCTAAGGCTTTTACCCCAAAAGCCTTAGAGTTTAGGGGTAAAAGCCTTAGAGTTTAGACCCAAAATCCTTAGCGTTTTTGAGTGAATCACAGTGAGAAGATCGAGTAAGCTATTTAGCCAGCAGCACCAAGGTTTGATACTTAGCGGATCAGTATTTTGTATTATCAATCTCTTCATGGATGTATTTAATACTCATTCTATGGTATATACTCTATTTATGCTAAGAATTGGAGTTAGGCAGTGCCGTAGTGATGGTTAGGATAAGGCTAAATTTTAGATAGTTACTTAATGTAATAACCATAATTAATAAGCAACTCTTAAAAAGAGAGAAAAATAGACTCACAGAGTCTTAGTTTTGATGATTTCTATTGACACTATTCCCACTTTAATTGATTATCAGTTTGTTATAGGGGGTGATAGATCTCTTATCATCACCCATAATTTTTAGCTTAGAACTCTATGCCATTTATGATATTTGGGCAATAACATCGTAGCTAAAGGTTCATAATTATGATGGTGATGAAAAAATTGGACATTGGGATGTTAATTGCAAGTGGTGTAGATAGATAAAAAGAGAAATTCTACTCTCAGAGGTTGAAACTCTTTCTTTACAACTCAATTTTACAAAATAGTAAAAGTTGATAGCTAATGGTTTATTTGATCTATTTTACAACGTAGCTTAATTAGTACATAATAAAAATACTTTCATCAAAGAATACGCTATTTCCAATTTGTTGCTATTTTACTGTATTAAATACCGATGGACTTTATCTCTATATATAGCAATCAAAGAAGAATATTAGATAGTGTATAAGAAGGAGTTGATTAAGAGTATAAAGATTGAAGAGGTTATTTAAATAACAAGATTGCCTCTTGGACAAGGGTATAGAGAAGTTCAACTACGTATAATTTAATGCTGGTAGAGAGTCTTTTATCTCTCATGACAATACGGAAATAGTTAAATCATTTTTGGAGAAAAGACTATCTTTTTGAGCTGATCTTAGAGGGTATAGAGACATAAGGTTTTTCCCTTTAAGCTATGAAAATATATGCATAGTCAACCATAATATTTATCATTCCCACAAGTTATAGGATTGATCCAGAAATATATAAGAGAACAATTCAAATATGTAGTCTATCACTCATGTGTGCATACTGCTGTAAAAACAAAGAAGGATATAAAAAGCCTCACGGCTCTTTATATCCTATCTAGCTAAAATAATATATAGTGAATATAGTTAAGTCAAAACTATCAAGCTACATGAGTATTTTTAATTTTGCGTTTTTTGTAAAATGCATAAGCTACGCCCATCAATACAAGTGCAATATAGCCATCTTCTATTGGACCATATACTATGCCAGGAGCGTCTGGTGTAGTATCATATCCATCACCTTCAACATCATCAAAAAACCATTCGTCATTGCTGTATATAGCAGAACTACTTCCGTAAACATCAATTGCATAAGTGTTGAATGTTAAGGTTGATATAAGTGTCATGAGGGTTATAATAATAATTCGTAGCATCTTGTAAGTAATATGTTTGTCTCTTTGTAATTCTGTTAATTATCTCTTTCAATTATGTTACAAAAGTACAGAACACTGCTATGACTATCTTCACTGAAAACCGTTAGCGGGCAAAATTAGCTAATATTATTTTGTTAATATTTGGATATAAGCTGGGTTAAAGTTTTGGTTATTAGAGGTTATATTCAATAGCGTTCTCTCAGTTAATTGCTTTATATGTATCACTATAATTTCCTATTGCTAAATAGTTATATGATTCGACAATAACTTCAATACACTATCTCTCAATGATGAGATAGTGTATTGAAGTTATTTGTTGTATTTCTTACATCTAATGTTGTTATTTATATAGATAAAAAAATTGACTATATTATGTATCTCTTGGTATTGTAAATGGTGTATAACAATAAGAGGATGTTTCTGATAAAGAAACATCCTCTTATTGTTATGTATTATGCTATAGCTATATTTACGTTGATATAGCGTATTTTGTTTTCATCTTCTTGATCTTCTCTCCTTGAATTCTTCTAAGAAGGTCTTTTATTAAGATCCTTTTAACTGCAACGTACGTATAGAGTTCACGCACTTCAATTGGACCAATATCTGATTTCTCAATATTACCTTGTTGACAAAGGAAGCCAACAACATCCCCTTTGCTTATTTTATCTCTCTTGCCTTTACCAATGTATAGGGTTACAAATTCAGAAGGGGTCATCTCAGGAGTATTCTCTGAGAGTCGATAGTGGGCTGTCTTGTCATCTACGTATTCAGGAAGGTGTTCATCAGGTCCAAGAATAAGGAACGCCTCACCTAGGTTGTCCATTCTTGCAGTACGTCCATTTCGGTGAATGAATGCATCTTCGCTATTGGGAAGGTGGTAGTGTATCACATGCTTAACCTCTGGAATATCTAGTCCACGAGCAGCAAGGTCAGTAGAAACAAATACGTTTGCACTACCATTCCTGAATTTTACAAGAGATCTCTCTCTTTCTGGTTGTTCCATCCCTCCATGGAAGATAGAGTTTGAAACACCTTGCTCAATAAGATATTCGCTTACACGCTCAACACTTTCGCGGTAGTTACAGAAAACTAATTTTCGTCCTTCTCCAGTCTCGCATAGAAGCCTATAAAGGGTTTCTAATTTGTCTGCATCAAATGATTTGACTTGATATAGTGATAGTCCTGAAACAATATTAGTTGTCTCTTTAAGGAAGTCAATCTTCTTTGGATTAGTTACGCCTGTATACTCTGGTATTTCTGCATCAGTGGCTGAAGTAAGTACTCTTTTCTTTATTGCTCCTAGTCTGGCAATAATTGAAGACATCTCCTCAGTGAAACCCATCTCTAATGATTTGTCAAATTCATCAAGAATCAGGGTATGTATTGTTAATGGGTCAATGCGTCCATTCTCAAGGTGGTCGAGTATCCTACCAGGAGTACCGATAAGGAGAGCCGGCTGTTCAATAAGTTGATCTTTCTCTATTTTGATTGAGTGTCCTCCGTAGCAACAAACTACTTTATAACCAGTAGACATTTGTCTGAAAACTCTCTCTATCTGTTGTGCTAACTCCCTTGATGGGGCTAGTATCAATGTTTGTATTCCTTTTGAGTCTATATTGATAGTCTCAAGCATAGGAAGAAGAAAAGCCAGTGTTTTACCAGAGCCAGTAGGGGAGAGAAGTACTATATTGTCATTCTCATTATACTGTTCCAGAACAAGCTTCTGCATTGGTTTTAGAACCTCAATGTTTAAGTTTGACAGTGAGGCTGCTGTGCGATCTGAATATTTCATAAGTTCAGCAAAGTTATCCTATTGTACTCAAATATATAGATATATCAGAGTTAATTCATCACAAAAGAGAGGGATGTAAAGCATAAATTGCTTTGCATCCCTCTCATATATCATATTTTTTACCACAAATTAGTTAACACGTACTTCCTTAAAGTATGGTTTTAATAACTCTTCTGCACGCTTGAGTTGCTCAGGCGTATTGGTAGGAGTGTCTTTAAGTTGGTAAGTACGTCCGAGATGTTCGTACTTGTGTTTTCCAAGCGTGTGGTATGGTAGGATATCAATACGTTCAATGTTATTAGCATTTTTGAATCTTTCACCTAGGGCGATAAGACTCTCTTCTTGGTCACTAAGACCAGGAACGAGCACGTATCTCATCCATACTCTAATGCCTTGCTCTGTTAGATAGTCAGCAAACTTAAGAACTGCGTCGTTGCCTTGCCCCGTTATGTGGGTGTGCTGCTTAGAATCAATGTGCTTGATATCTAAGAGTACGAGGTCAGTAACTTTAAGTAGCTCCTTTACTTGATCATTTAGGTTGTTTCCATTTGTGTCAAGGCAGGTATTTATTCCGTTCGCCTTTAACTTTATGAAAAGATCAATTAGAGCTTCGGCTTGAAGTGTAGGTTCGCCACCGCTTACGGTAACGCCACCACGCTTGCCAAAGAATGGCTTTTGGCTCACTGCTTCTGCTACTAGTTCATCTGTGTCTGTGGGAGTACCACCTTTAAGGGGTATAGTATCAGGGTTTGCACAGTAAAGACAATTGAAGCGACATCCTTGGGTAAATATGACGAGCCGAAGACCCGGCCCGTCATGTGTACCCATAGACTCTAGTGAGTGTATGTTTAATATTGCCATAATTACATCTTCTCGAAGAAGCTGCGAGAGATAACCTCAAGCTGTTGGTCGCGTGTTAGGCGTACGAAGTTAACTGCGTAACCAGAAACACGGATTGTAAGTTGTGGGTAGTTCTCTGGATTCTCCATAGCATCACGAAGAAGCTCGCGGTTAAGAACATTAACGTTCAAGTGGTGTGCCCCTTTTGAGAAGTAACCATCCATCATACCAATTAGGTTTTCGCGACGCTCTTCATCATTGTGACCTAGTGAGCTAGGAACAATAGAGAATGTGTTAGAAACACCATCTTGTGCAGTTTCGTAGTCAATCTTAGCAACAGAAGTAAGAGAAGCAATAGCTCCTTTTACATCTCTACCGTGCATTGGGTTAGCACCTGGAGCAAATGCAACACCTTTTTTTCTACCGTCAGGTGTAGTACCTGTTTTCTTACCGTACATTACGTTTGATGTGATAGTAAGGATAGAAAGAGTAGGCTCTGCATTCTTGTATGTAGGAAGAGCTGCAAGGATTGAGTTAAACTCTTTTGTTATGCTAACAGCCAATGAGTCTACACGGTCGTCGTTATTTCCGTAGCAAGGGAATTCACCTTCGATTTGGAAGTCTACTGTTAGACCCTCTTCGTTGCGAACTGGTTTAACTTTTGCATATTTGATAGCAGAAAGAGAGTCAGCAACGATAGAAAGACCAGCAGCACCATATGCTAGGTTGATGCTAGGGTTTGTATCGATAAATGCCATCTGTGCTTTCTCGTAGTAGTACTTATCGTGCATGTAGTGAATGATGTTCATCGAGTCGTTGTAAACTCTAGCAACCTCTTTCATTACATATCTGAAGTTAGTCATTACTTCTTCAAAGTCAAGTTGTTCTTTGTTTGTAAGAGCTGGTACTCCTTTAACAACTACTTTTCCTGTGAATTCGCAACGTCCTTCGTTTAGAGCCAAAAGCATAGCTTTTGCTAAGTTTGTTCTAGCACCGAAGAATTGGATCTGTTTTCCAATCTCTTGGTAAGAAACACAACAAGCGATACCGTAATCGTCAGAACATCTTGTAGCGCGCATCACGTCATCATTCTCATACTGGATTGATGAAGTGTCGATTGATACTTGAGCACAGAACTCTTTGAATCCTTCTGGAAGTTCAGGAGACCAAAGTACAGTCATGTTAGGCTCAGGTGATGGCCCTAGGTTATATAGTGTCTGAAGGAAACGGAATGAAGTTTTTGTAACTTTTGGACGACCGTCGTTGAAGCGACCACCAATAGATTCAGTTACCCATGTTGGGTCTCCAGCAAAGATCTCCTCGTAGCTAGCCATACGAAGGTGTCTAACCATACGTAGTTTTACAACGAATTGGTCAATAAGCTCTTGAGCAAATGACTCATCGATGTTTCCTTTTTTCAAATCGTACTCAATGTAGATGTCAAGGAATGAAGATACGTTACCCAATGACATAGCTGCACCATCTTGCTCTTTAACAGCAGAAAGGTAAGCCATATATACCCATTGTACAGCCTCTTGAGCAGAAGTAGCAGGACGAGATAGGTCAAGACCATAGTATGATCCCATCACCTCGATAGCTTTAAGTGCTCTAATCTGTTCAGCAACCTCCTCGCGAAGTCTGATTGTGTGCTCAGTCATTGGCCCACCGATGTTTTGAAGGTCTGCTTTTTTAGCAGCAATCAAACGAGCAGTACCGTAAAGAGCAAGACGACGGTAGTCACCGATGATACGTCCACGAGCATAGTTGTCAGGTAGACCAGTCAAGAAACCTAGAGATCTGTAAGTTCTGATCTCGTCAGTGTATGCATCAAAAACGCCATCATTGTGCGTTTTGCGGTAGTTGTAGAATATGTCAAGAACAGTAGGGTCAACTTCAAGACCATGCTCAGAACAAGCTTTCTCAACAACTTTGATACCACCAAGTGGTTTCATCGCACGTTTTAGAAGCTTGTCTGTTTGAAGACCAACGATTAATTCGTTTTCTTGATCTATATAACCAGCTTTGTGTGAAGTAATAGAAGAAACAACTTTGTTGTCTATCTCACGTACTCCATTGTTAGCACGCTCTTCAAGAAGTGCAGCCTTACAAGTAGCCCAAATTTTGTTTGTTCTCTCTGTTGGTCCGCAAAGGAATGAAGCGTCTCCAGTGTATGGAGTGATATTTTTTTCTACGAAATCCTTTAAGTTAATATTTTCGCTCCATAGTCCTGGAACAAAATCTAATGATTGTGACATAAGTAGTAAATATAATTTTGAGTGATTACGGTGCAAAATTATTATTTAATCTCGTATTTAGAAATTATCCAAAGAATAATTTTACCAACTGTAAATGGGCTGTTCAACTTTGAGATGAGAAGAATAACTTGTCTAATTGTGTAAAACATAAGCTAAGAGAGTGGTAAAGGCTATTAATTGTTGGGTAATATCCCCCTTTTTTTGTTACTTTGTATATTGAATAAAAGATGTTAAAGTAGAGTATATGCCAAATTTGAAGTTAATAAGTGAGATACTAAAGGAGAGAAATATCTCTTTTCGTCTCTTTTGTCAAGAGGTAGGGATGAGTGAGAGTGGTCTTAAGAGGATTATTAGGTGTAACTCTACAAGGATACAGAGTTTAGAAAGAATAGCCGAAGTTTTAGGTGTTCCTGTTGGCTTGTTTTTTGGTGAGGGGAGTCATAGGAGTGAACCTTCTTCTTCCCGTCATCGTTCAAAGGATAGATTACCACATATTCCATTTCAAGCTCAAGCTGGTGCATTAGCTGGTTATAGCTCTGGAGTGGGCAGTGAGGATTGTGATTTCATGGAGAGTATATCTCAGTTTGGGTCTTATGACTTTACTATTGATGTGAAGGGTGACAGTATGAAACCTGAGTATGAGTCTGGTGATGTTGTTGCTTGTAGGTTGCTTAGACATGTAGATGAACTCAAGTATGGAAAGGTGTATGTTATTGATTCATCACAGGGTGTTGTTCTTAAAAGGATAGAATCTGTAGATGGAGATCAAACACAGATATTGTGTGTTTCGACCAATATTGTTTATGAGCCATACAAATTATCTAAGGAAGAGCTATTCTCTCTTTCGCGTGTGGTGGGCGTAATAAAGAGTGAAAAGGAGTAATTAGTTTAAACAACAACGTTGAAATAATACGGTTAAATATATTGAAATGGATCTGTTTTCAACAACTATAAAAGAGGAAATTGATCAACTACGAGATGAGTTGAATCGTCATAATAATAACTATTACATACTTAATAAACCAGAGATCACCGATCGTGAGTTCGATGATATGCTAAAAAGGTTGGAGCAGCTTGAAAAGGAGTATCCTGAATATGCTGATCCTAACTCTCCAACGCAGAGAGTTGGAAGCGATATTATAAGCTCATTTGAGCAAGTGGCTCATAACTATCCTATGTTGTCGCTCTCGAATAGCTATAGCAAGGAGGAGGTCGCGGAGTTTTACAATCGTATAGCTAGGAGCCTTGGAGGAGATTTCTCTACTGTTTGTGAACTCAAATATGATGGAACATCTATCTCGCTACACTATGTAAACGGTCAGCTGGTGCGTGCTGTTACCAGAGGTGATGGAGAGAAGGGTGATGATGTTACCTCTAATGTGAGGACAATAAAGAGCGTTCCACTTCGATTGATGGGGCAGGGATATCCCGAGAGTTTTGAAATGCGTGGAGAGATTCTAATGCCTTGGAGTGTTTTCGATGATATAAACCGTGAGAGAGAGCAATATGATGAGCCTCTTTTTGCCAATCCTCGTAATGCCGCTTCTGGGACACTCAAGCAGCTTAATCCTGCTGTTGTAGCTAAACGTAGGTTGGATGCCTATACCTATTACATGCTTGGGGAGGATCTTCCAACAGATTCACACTTTGAGAACTTAGAAAGAGCTAGGTCGTGGGGATTTAAGGTCTCTGATTCCATGCGTAAGTGCAATTCTCTTAGTGATATTTATGACTTTCTAGATTATTGGGATGAGGCACGTAAGTCACTCCCTGTGGCTACTGATGGTGTTGTTATAAAGGTGGATTCTATCGATCAGCAAGAGATGTTAGGGCTCACAGCTAAATCTCCTCGTTGGGCTATTGCATATAAGTTTCAAGCTGAACAAGCCCTTACCCGATTGAATAGTGTTACTTTCCAAGTAGGAAGAACTGGCGCCGTTACACCAGTTGCTAATTTGGATGCTGTTCAGTTATCTGGAACAGTGGTTAAGAGAGCATCTCTTCATAATGCAGATGTTATTGAATCTCTCGATCTGCATATCGGAGATATGGTTTATGTGGAGAAAGGAGGGGAGATAATCCCTAAGATCATAGGTGTGGATATTAATAGTCGTTCAGAGTCGGGAGTTAAAGTTAATTTCATACAAAGGTGTCCAGAGTGTGAAACGCAATTAGTCCGCTATGAGGGAGAAGCTGCCTACTACTGTCCAAATCAGAGTGCTTGTCCTCCTCAAATAAAGGGTAAAATGGAGCACTATTGTGCACGAAGAGCCATGAACATTGGAGGTGGTGCTGCAACTGTGGATCTGCTCTTTGAGAATGGATTCATAAAAGATGTTTCAGATCTTTATACTCTAGATGCATTACAATTGAGTCGAATGCCTCGCTGGGGGGAGAAATCAGCAAAGAATCTTATTGCTAGTATCTCTAAATCCAAAGAGGTAAGCTTTGAAAGAGTATTATTTGCTTTAGGGATTAGATTTGTTGGCGAAACAGTGGCTAAGAAGCTAGCTCAAGCTTTTAAGAACATTGACTCTTTGATGAGTGCAACCAAAGAGCAGTTAGTAACTGTTGATGAGATAGGTGAAAGGATAGCAGATAGCTTAATCCAATACTTTGATAATAGCACCAACGTAGAACTTATTAATAGGCTTAGAGGATTTGGTGTTTGTATGGAGATAAAGGAGTCAGAGAGTTCAATGATTTCTCTTAGCAATAAGTTGAGTGGCAAGAGTATAGTGATTAGTGGTACGTTCACACATCATTCTCGTAATGAGTACAAAACAATTATAGAGCAGCATGGTGGAGTTAATACCTCTTCTATATCATCAAAGAGCTCCATGGTTCTAGCTGGAGAAAATATGGGTCCAGCCAAGCTTGAGAAGGCTAAAAAACTAGGAGTTGAGATTGTTAGTGAAGAGGAGTTTATTAAACTATTAATGGAATAAATTATGAAGTATTGGGCCGTAAGACGAGAGTTGAAACGTATGATAGAACAACCTCGTAAGGGGGTGTTTACTCCATTGAACTCAGTGAGAAGGATACATCTGCTATTCCCTTACGGTGAGTATGCCTTTATACTACCTATCATAGATAGACTTTCTAAACGTAAGATAGAGGTTGTGGCTTGGTGTATAGTCCATAAGAGTGCGAAACCAGAGCCGCTACCAAAGAGTGTAAGAGTTGTGTCTGCTAATGAATTTTCATTTTGGGGAACCCCTTCAAAGGCTCTGATAGATGAGGTAGAGACTCTAGAGTGTGATGTTTTTATAGATTTAAATAGTAGTTACTCCTATAGAGCTCTTCTGCTCGCAGCTCATTCAAAAGCTAAGTTTAGAGTAGGTGTACATCGCGAGGGAGCACCACTTTATGATTTTGAACTGATTCTAAAGGAAAGATTGAAAGCACATGATATATTTCATAGTATGCTTGATTATCTAGAGAATATAGGATAGTATATACCAAAATAGGTTATTTCGTCATTGACGGAATAACCTATTTTGTTGTTTGATTTAATGGTGGCAGAGTCTAAATATTTTCGCTCCACATATTGCATTGAACCATTATTGTGTTCAGTGCATCTTCTTCGTCTTCAGGTGGATATTTGTATCTTTTAAGTAGTTTGATTCATCCATCATTAAATTTCTGAAGAATAACTTTAGATGCTCAGTTGTGGCAGAGATTCCCGATAGTATAGCCGTGTTATTGGCTCTGATCAATACATTTCTTAAATACCAAGAATTAAGGACAAAAGTATCTTTACTAATGTGATTTTTAATTCGTTGTTGGTGGTATCTCGTTCGATATGAGCAAGTGCCATTAGTATCAAACACTCCTAAGGATATAAATCGTCTGCAGCTTGCAATCCGATTGTAGTTCGCCAAGTAATACCTTTTTCTTTTTGCTAGATTCGCCCAGAGGGATATATTAGTCGAAATTATTATCTTCTATTGCCATATTACCATTATGTTGCTTTCTAAGTGTTATATCTTTTATCGTTGTTGTTTGGATTGTAATGATATGTTTTTACGTTTACAGATCATACTCAGAGCGAAAATGAGGTATTCATCGCTTAGGTATAAGGCTAAAAAAAATCCCGAACCGCTAAGAGGAAAGCTGTTCGGGAATAGTATTTTCTTGTCCAGTTATATTAAAACTTTTTTAGTTCTTCATAAAGACGTTGTATAGGTAGCCCTACAACGTTGTGAAATGATCCTGTGATACCTTTTACTGCTACTAGCCCTATCCACTCTTGTATTCCGTAGGCACCAGCTTTGTCGAAGGGTTTGAAGTTTTCAATGTAGTAATTAATCTCACTATCACTTATCTCGGCAAAAGTAACTTCTGTTGTCGAGGCGAAAGTGTTAGTCTTAGATGCATCACATAGTGTGACAGCTGTTATTACTTGATGAGTTTTGCCAGAAAGAGCTCGCAGCATACGATGAGCATCCTCTCTATCGATGGGTTTGCCAAACACAATATTATCTAGAAGTACCACTGTGTCAGCAGTTATTAATATGGCTTCCTCTGACAGTTTGTCTTTATAGGCAAGAGCTTTTTGTTGAGATATATATGATGGTATATCTTCACCAACTAGATACTCTGGATATGATTCGTCGATGTCAGGAAGTGTTACAACCTCAAAATTAATCCCTAGATCGCAGAGCATTTCACGACGACGAGGGGAGTTTGAGGCAAGGAGTATTTTTTTGTTTATCATCAATAGTGCAGTCTTTAAAGTATTGTTTGATATTACCAGCCAAAGGCTTCGTCAGTCATCCATTTACCTTGTGCCTTCATTACTTGTTCAATCACATCTCTTCCACATCCACTCCCACCTTTATAGTGAGAGATATATTTAGCGATAGATTTGATCTCGGGTACAGCATCTGATGGGCAACAAGGGAGTCCAACTATACTCATGACGTTATAGTCTGGGATGTCGTCACCCATATATAGTATCTCTTCGGGTGCGAATCCGCTAAGATCCATGAACTCTTTTAGTTGTTCTGTTTTGTTTGATGCTCCCATATATACATATTGAAGTCCAAGGCCTTCGAATCTAACTCTTACAGCTTCAGTTCGTCCTCCAGTAATTATTCCAACCGTATATCCGCTTTTAGCAGCAAGTTGCAATGCATATCCATCTTTTATATTCACCATCCTCATAGGTTCTCCATTGGGGTGCAGAGGGACATTGTCTGATGATAATACACCGTCAACATCAAATAAAAGTGCTTTAATCTTTCGAAGGTCGTAGTTTATGTTGCTCATTATTTCTCTTTTTGTCGTTGTATACTTTCACTCATAAGAGAATAAATCTCTCGTTGAGTCTCATTTGTTAGCATCTCTTTTTGCATCTGCATCACTCCTATATCGCCGCGTGCAGCAGGTCCCGTTTGAGCATTTCGAGGATCTATTAATTGAATCTTCTCAACACTCTCTTCAATTAAAGGAATAAGATCTTCGAAAATTAGACCATGCTGATCTAGTATACTAGCAGCTTGTGCATATAGGTGGTTGGTGAAGTTGCATGCAAAAACAGCCGCTAGATGTAAATATTTACGTTGTTCAGAGGATGCTATGCGAACCTTATCACTTAGTTTGCTTGCGATATATTCTATTCTATTTTCTATTTCATCAGATGAACCTTCAACGAAGATTGGTATTTTTGAAAAGTCTATACCCTTACTCTTTGTAAAGGTCTGAAGAGGGTAGAGTACTCCATAGTTTTGGCATATACCATTGAAGATCTCAATGGGGATACTTCCAGCTGTGTGTACACAAATAGCATTACCAGTATTAATTTTCTTAATAATAGTTTCTAGTGCGTCATCTTTGACAGAGAAAATCACTAAATCTACACTGCTATCAATCTCCTCTAGAGAGGTCGTCCACTTTGTGTTAATGCTTTTGGCAAGAGATTCAGCAGACTCTCGTGTGCGGCTATATACTTGCACTATAGATATTTCATCAATATTCTCTATCGCCTTTGCTAGGTGAGTAGCAAGGTTTCCGGCTCCTATAAGTACTGTTCTTATCATATCTCTTCTCTCCATGTTCCAAGGTGTACTTTTTCCCACTCAAGGTCATCAATATTGTGAGGCGCTCTTTCCTTAGCTTTCTTACCTATTGCAATAATAGATAGTATTTGGTGGGGAGTTGGTATATTTAATAAATCTCTTACATAGTCTTCGGCCGGGAATCCCGATTCATTGAGTCTATTTCTTAATTGCACCCAACAACTACCTAGCCCTAGATCCTCGGCTTGAAGTTGTATTAATATTGATGCAATGGATGCATCCTCTATCCATACATCGTTAAGGCGAGGGTCTGCACAAACCACTATAGCAAGAGCTGCCTTAGAAATCATTTTAGAGCCATGTTGCTTGCATCTAGAGAGCATATCCAGTGTTTTCTTATCCTCAACAACCACAAAAGACCACTCGTTTGTGTTTTTTGAGGCAGGAGATAAGAGAGCTGATTGAAGAATCTCATGGACTTGTTCTGGTGAAAGAGGTTCGTCGAGAAACTCTCTAGTAGATCTTCTGTTAATAAGTAGTTCTTGTAGTGTTTTCATCTATATATAGTTTATGGCTTCAAAAGTAAACAAAAAAAAGCGACAAATATTTCTCCCAAAGGATCAATTTTTGTCGCCTCTAATCTCTTTTGCTACTTAGAACTCACCTAAAGTTTCGCTATAGTCAAGTTCCGCTTGAATCACGAAGAGTATCTCTTCAGTTGTAAAGTTTCCGATGCCGTCTTTCTTTGTCTCTTTAATTACAAAGTTAACAAGATTCTCTTCGAAAGCCTCTTCATCCTCCTCTTTCCAATTCTTTTCATCATCCATAAACTCTTCGATCGTGTCGATGATGTAGTAGATGTCATTATCAGAGAATTTCTCTTTAAGCTCTTGTGGAAGGTGGTTCTGAATAAATTGTACAGCTACATCCACGTCGTACTCATTAGCGTCTGGTTGGCTCATCTTGTTTGTTGTTAAATGGTTTGAAGTTAGTTATTTTATTATTCGCAGATTTGCACTAATCACAAGTAAGACCAATTGATTGGTCATACATTAGCTCTCCGCGAATGATATGTATTATCTCTGAGTCTACAAAGTTAACTTTTTTATTCTCTTCTGAGTTTGCAATAACAAATTCTGTTAACTGTTTCTCGTCTAGCTCAAGGTTAATCTGCTCATTGTAGTCCTCTTCTTGAATGCATATTCCCTTATATTTATATAGAAGATCTATAACATAATAGATATCATCATCAGAGTATTTCACAGATATCTCCTTAGGAAGGTAGTTGCGAATGAATCTCAATGACTCTTCATTGTCGTAGAGATAAAGTTCCTCTTGTTTATTCATATATATTAATGTTTCTAGGTTAGTTTTATTTATTCTATAGGTGCCAAATTTAGAATATAATATTAATAATACAACCAATAAGCCATATTTTTTGTAGATATTTTTTTCAACTAGGAAATTACTTATATTCTCATATCTAAATATCTTTTGTAATTTGATAATTTATCTATCTTTGCGCCCGAGTTATTAGGACTATAATTACTTATCGTAAAATAAAATATATTAGATGAATAGTAGAATTTGGCTCTCATTAGCACATATGGGTGGATCAGAGCAGCAGTTTATTCAAGAAGCATTTGATACAAATTGGGTGGTTCCTTTAGGTCCAAATGTTGATGGGTTTGAGTTGGATCTAGAGAAATTTCTTTCTAGAAATTCCATAAATGTTGAAGCTGAAAAAGGGTCTTTGCATGTGACGGCTTTAAGTGCTGGTACGGCTGCTCTTCATTTGGCTTTAATTCAATTAGGCGTTAAAGCAGGAGATGAGGTAATTTGCCAATCATTTACCTTTGCAGCATCTGCAAATCCAATTGTATACCAAGGAGCAACTCCTGTTTATGTAGACTCGGAAAGAGATACATGGAATATGTCGCCTGAGGCATTAGAAGAGGCTATTAAGGATCGTATTGCTGTTACTGGTAAGAAACCAAAGGCTATAATCCCTGTTCACCTTTATGGTATGCCAGCCAAGATGGACAAGATTATGGAGGTTGCTTCACGTTATGAGATAGCCGTTGTAGAGGATGCAGCTGAGGCTCTTGGCTCTTTCTATAAGGGAGTTGCTTGTGGTGCTTTTGGTAGATTTGGTGTCCTTTCTTTCAATGGTAATAAAATTATTACTACCTCCGGGGGTGGAGCTCTTGTTTCACGCTCTTCAGAATGCAAGGCTGAGACAATGTTCTTGGCTACGCAAGCAAGGGATAATGCACCTCATTATCAGCATACAAGAATCGGATATAACTATAGAATGAGTAATATCTGTGCAGGTATTGGTCGTGGTCAGATGATGGTGCTTGAGGAGCATGTAGAACGCCGTCGTGCAATAAACATGTGGTATAGAGAGGCTCTTAAGGATGTGAAGGGTATCACATTCCAAACTGAGCCATCTGCAGAATATTTCTCAAACTATTGGTTGACAAGTATACTTGTAGATCCTAAGCAGAGTGGGGGTATTACTCGTGAGGATATAAGGGTCGCATTAAATGAAGAAAACATTGAGAGCCGTCCTTTGTGGAAGCCAATGCATATGCAGCCTGTGTTTGAATCGGCTCCTTATTATGGGTCTGGTGTAGCAGAGGAGTTATTTGAAAATGGACTTTGTCTGCCTTCTCACCCAATGTTGAATGAACAGGACCTAGAGCGTGTCGTAAAAGTTATAAAATCATTGATCAAGTAAAGAATCTCTCTTGGTTAATAATTTTGAGATAAACATAAAAGGCTTTCTTCGCATATTCGCGAAGAAAGCCTTTTATGTTTATTACTTTGAATCAATATAAAGGGGTTCATATATACTTGTGATTGCCTTAAATATTGACTCGTATATTCTTTGATGATTTAAATAAATAATACAGTTTGTGAACTCAATGAGATGAATTATCTTTTTCCAGCAGCAGCAATGTAGAATAATTCCTCTTTGAGATATCTATTTGCCAGCTCCTGAATATCATCAGAGGTTATAGCGCGAATCGTATCTATTTGTCTTTGATAGTAGTCCGAGTCGAGGTTGTTTGCCATAAGGGACACTTGTGCATCAGCCGTAGCAAAAGGTCCATCAAACATTCGTGCCATTTCGCCCATAAGGTAGCACTTAACGGTGTTTAGCTCCTGCTCGCTAACTTTTTCATCCCTTAGTTTTTGCATCTCGTTGAAGGTCTCTTGTATGACTGCATTCACATACTCGTTGCCAGTTTGAGTATTTATCACAAAGTGAGCACCATATCTATTCGCAGATACAGCCGATCCAATACCGTATGTATATCCTTTCTCTTCGCGGATATTTTCCATAAGCCTACTTCCAAAATATCCTCCGAAGATTGTGTTTAAAACGCGGAAGCCATTGTAATCTTCGTGGTTTCTATTTACTGCGGTAGAGGCTATTCTGATAGCTGCTTGTTGGGAGTCACTTTTGTCAATGAAGATTGATCTATCGTTCGAGGGGTTAATCAACGCCTCTTTAGGGGCGAATCCCTCAGACTGATGTTGCCATATCGAAGAGCCAAATCTAGAAGATATTTCTTCAACTATATTTTGGGTTGGACGTCCTGTAACGATGATCTTACAGTTAGCTGCTCTGTAGCATCTTCTGTAATAGTCGCGAACAAGATCAAGGTTAAGATTGTTAAACGTATCTATATTAGCATGTGCACCATATGGGTGACTCTCACCGTATATTTGGCCTAGAGAGGCATGAAGAGCTAATATTTGAACCTTCTGCAGCTCTACCATATATTGCTCCTTTTGTCTATTTCTAAAGATGTTAAACTCATTTTCTGGAAAAAGAGGCTCTTTTAGCATAGATTCTATAATCGGAATTACAGATGAGAAGTGCTTGTTTAATGAGTAAACAGTTAGGTAGCTATTATGTTGAGTAACGGATGGTTGTATCCAGGCGCCAAAGTAGTCGAGTTTCTCGGCTATCTCTGATGAAGAGTAGGTATTTGTTCCCTCTTTGAGTAACATATTAGCGAAAGTGGCTGTTAGTGGAGATAGTTGATCCCACTTCCCACTAGAGAAAAGGAAATCTATTCGACTCACCTCTTTCTCTCCTTGTTCAATAAGGTATAGTTCGATGCCGTTAGGCAGTATAGTTGGCTCAGCTGCCTTAAATGATATATTCTCTAACATCTGCATGGCTGGTGCTTGCGAGCGGTCAAGTTCTCTAATATTCATAGTTATTTCTCTTAATATTGACTACAAAGGTATCTCTTTTGATTTCTATTCGATACCTTAATTAGAAGATAATTATTAGATTAGTATATTATTTTTGATTATTCATTGCAAAAATGCAATCTCAACTTTGCAAAAATAGTAAATTTGTATACATTTGCGACGATATTTCAAACAACGATATACGTGGATTCATTTATTAGAACACATAGATATTTGGTAGATCGCATAGAATCACCTGTCAAACGAGACCTTATGACCGAGATAGATTGGAGTAGCCGTCTAATTGGTGTTAAGGGTACTCGTGGGGTAGGGAAAACTACGTTTTTATTGCAATACGCCAAAGAGTACTACGGAAACGACAAATCTTGTTTATATGTAAATATGAACCATTTTTACTTTACTTGTCGTACATTAGAAGATTTTGCAGAGGAGTTTTACCGTAAAGGTGGAAAGGTTTTGTTGATAGATCAGATATTTAAATATCCTGATTGGTCAAAAGCTCTTCGCTATTGCTATGACTCGATACCAGGATTGCAGGTGATCTTTGCAGGTCCATCAGCAATGCGTATAAAGGAGGAGAATCCACTCCTCTCAGGTATTGTTGATCCATACTTTTTGCGTGGATTCTCTTTTCGTGAGTTCTTAAATCTTATGTCTGGCGAGAGTTTTCCTGCCTATACGTTGGATGAAATATTAGAGGATCATGTCTCTATTGCTAAGGATATAACCTCTAGGGTTAAGCCACTAGCATATCTTCAGGATTATCTACATCATGGATTCTATCCATTCTTTCTTGAGCAGAGAAATTTTTCGGAGAATCTTCTTAAGACACTGAATATGATGATAGAGGGGGATATATTCTTCTTGAAGCAGATTGAGGTTTCATACTATCATCGCATCAGAAAGCTTCTTTATCTTTTGGCTAATAGTGGTACGACAACCCTTAACATAAGCCAACTGAGTAATGAGATAAACACCTCACGTGCAACGGTGATGAACTATATAAAGTATCTTCAAGATGCTCGGTTGATAAATATGTTATATCCCTTGGGTGAGGAGTATCCAAAGAAGCCTGCTCAAGTTTATCTACATAATACTAATATCATGTATCCGCTTCAGATGAATCAAGTAGATGAGCAGTTGCAGCGAGAAACATTCTTCTACAATGTTCTATACAAGGATAATAAGCTGAACGTAGGTGCTAAGAATGCCCATTTTTTAGTAAATGGAAAACTCAACTTTAGGATTGATGGAGAACAAATAAAAGGAAGGATAAACCCAGAGTGGTACTACGCACAAGATACTATAGAAGTAGGATCCGATAACATAATACCATTGTGGTTATTTGGATTCCTATATTAATAAAGAGACTTATAAATAAACACTAAATGAGGGGTCATTCCCCACTAATTTAAAAAAACTCTATGACTAAGCAAAAGAAATTTTTAACCTGTGATGGTAACCAAGCCGCTGCACATATCTCGTATATGTTCAGTGAAGTGGCAGCTATCTACCCGATTACACCATCTTCTACGATGGCAGAGTATGTTGATGAGTGGGCTGCAGCAGGAAGAAAAAACATTTTCGGAGAGACTGTACGTGTTGAAGAGATGCAATCAGAAGCTGGTGCTGCAGGTGCAGTTCACGGTTCTCTGCAAGCTGGAGCACTAACAACAACCTACACTGCTTCGCAAGGTTTGCTGTTGATGATCCCAAACATGTACAAGATGGCTGGTGAGCTATTACCTAGTGTGATACACGTATCTGCTCGTGCTTTGGCTTCTCATGCATTGTCTATCTTTGGTGACCATCAAGATGTTATGGCTTGTCGTCAGACTGGTTATGCAATGTTGGCTACTGGTTCTGTTCAGGAGGTGATGGATCTCGCAGGTGTTGCTCACCTTGCAGCTATCGAAGGGCGTGTTCCTTTTGTTCACTTCTTTGATGGATTCCGTACTTCTCACGAAATACAAAAGATAGAGGTAGTAAATCAAGAGGATCTTGAGCCACTATTGGACCGCAATGCATTAGCAGAGTTTAGAGCTCGTGCAATCAACCCTGAGAATGCAGTAGCTCGAGGTATGGCACAAAACCCTGATGTATACTTCCAAGCACGTGAGGCTTGTAATCCATTCTACGATGCTGTACCAGCAATGGTAGAGAAGTATATGGATAAAATCTCAGCTATCACAGGCCGTAAGTATGGTCTATTTGACTACTACGGAGCTGAAGATGCAGAGAATGTAATCATCGCTATGGGTTCTGTAACGGAGGCTATCCGCGAGGCTATCGACTATCTAGCTCTTCAGGGCAAGAAAGTAGGTCTTTTGGCTGTTCACCTTTATCGCCCATTCTCGGCTAAACATTTCTTGGCGGCAATGCCTAAGAGTGTTAAGCGTGTTGCTGTTCTTGATCGTACGAAAGAGCCTGGAGCAACAGGAGAACCTCTTTATTTAGATGTTAAAGATGTATTCTATGGCAAGCCAAACGCACCAGTTGTTGTTGGTGGTCGTTATGGTCTTTCATCTAAGGATACAACACCAGCTCAGATTGTAGGTGTATATGAAAACCTTGAGTTGCCAGAACCAAAAAATCAATTTACTATTGGTATAGTTGATGATGTGACTTTCACATCTCTACCAAAGAAAGATGAGATTGTTTTGGGTGATGGTACTTTCGAAGCTAAGTTCTACGGATTAGGTGCAGACGGAACTGTTGGAGCTAACAAAAACTCGATTAAAATCATCGGTGATAACACCGACAAATATAGCCAAGCATACTTCGCTTACGACTCTAAGAAGTCTGGAGGATTCACATGTTCTCACCTTCGTTTTGGTGACAAACCTATTCGCTCTACTTACTTAGTAAACACACCTGACTTTGTGGCTTGCCACGTACCTGCGTATCTTCGTCTTTATGATGTGACTCGTGGTTTGAAAAAGAACGGTACATTGTTGTTGAACTCTCCTTGGAGTGTAGAGGATACAAAGAGGAATCTTCCTGAATTCATCAAGTCATACCTTGCGAAGAACAATATTAGCCTATACATTATCAATGCTACAGCTATTGCAGCAGAAATTGGTCTAGGCAACCGTACAAATACTATCCTTCAGTCTGCATTCTTCAAGATCACAGGAGTTATTCCTTTCGAGCTTGCTGTTGAGCAGATGAAAAAGGCTATTGTTAAGTCATATGGCATCAAAGGTGAGAATATCGTCAATATGAACTACGCAGCCGTGGATCGTGGTGGTGAGGTTATCAAAGTTGAGATCCCTTCAGAGTGGAGTTCTATTGACTCAACATTCGAACTTGAGCACTCAGCTGCTCCTGAGTTTGTTAAGAATGTTGTTCGCCCTATCAATGCTCAGATTGGTGATGATCTTCCTGTTTCGGCATTCAAAGGTCGCGAAGATGGTACTTGGGAGCAAGGAACAGCGGCATACGATAAGCGTGGTGTAGCTGCATTTGTTCCAGTATGGAAAGCAGAAAACTGTATTCAGTGTAACAAGTGTGCTTACGTTTGTCCTCACGCTGCAATCCGTCCATTCGTTCTTGACGAAGCAGAGCAGGCAAATGCACCAGAGAGCCTAAACACGATCAAAGCTGTTGGTAAGCAGTTTGCTGGTATGGAGTTCCGTATCCAGGTTGACGTACTTGACTGTATGGGTTGTGGTAACTGTCCAGATGTATGCCCAGGCAACAAGAACGGTAAAGCACTTGAGATGGTTCCTATCCAAGAGCAGATGCCAAACCAAGAGAATTGGGACTACTGTATTACAAAAGTAGCATCTAAGCAACATCTTGTTGATGTGAAAGCTAACGTTAAGAACTCTCAGTTTGCAACTCCACTATTCGAGTTCTCGGGTGCTTGTGCTGGTTGTGGTGAGACTCCATATGTGAAGTTGATCTCTCAGCTATTTGGCGATCGTCAAATGATTGCTAATGCAACTGGTTGTACTTCTATCTACTCTGGTTCAGCACCGTCAACTCCATACACTAAGAACTCTAAAGGTCATGGTCCTGCATGGGCTAACTCTCTTTTCGAAGACAACGCTGAGTTTGGTCTTGGTATGTCTATCGCTGTTGAGAATATGCGTGATCGTATCGAGCGTCTTATGAAAGAGGGTATTGCTTGTGACTGCTGTAGTGATGAGATGAAAGCTCTCTTTGCAGAGTGGATCGAAAACCGCGAGAACGCAGATAAGACAATAGAACTAGAAGCTAAGATCACACCTCTTGTTAAGGGTTGCGATTGCGATATCTGTAAAGAGCTTGCTGGTTTGACTCAATATATCATCAAGAAATCTCAATGGATCATCGGTGGTGATGGTTGGGCTTATGACATCGGATTCGGTGGTTTAGATCACGTATTAGCATCAGGTAAGAACGTTAATGTTCTTGTTGTTGATACTGAGGTTTACTCAAATACTGGTGGTCAATCATCTAAATCAACTCCAGTTGGTGCGGTAGCTAAGTTTGCTGCTTCAGGTAAGAAGATTCGTAAGAAGGACCTTGGTCTTATCGCATCTACTTATGGTTATGTTTATGTAGCTCAGATTGATATGGGTGGTGACCACGCACAGACATTGAAAGCTATTCGTGAAGCTGAAGCATACGATGGACCATCATTGGTTATCGCATACTCTCCATGTATTGCTCACGGTCTTCGTGCAGGTATGGGTAAATCACAAGCAGAGGGTGGAAAAGCTCTTGAGTGTGGCTACTGGCACCTATGGAGATATAACCCAGCTTTGGAAGCTGAGGGCAAAAACCCATTCCAGTTCGATTCAAAAGAGCCTAAGTGGGAATTATTCCAAGACTTCCTTAAGGGTGAAGTACGTTATGCTTCATTGGCTAAACAGTTCCCTAAAGAGGCTGCTGAATTATTTGCAGCTGCAGAGGAGAATGCAAAATGGAGATACAATACTTACAAACGTCTGGCTTCTGCCTCATGGGGTAGTGCACCAGAGGAGAGTGCAGAATAATCTATCTATAGATTACATACTATAATGTTGAGAGAGAGAGTAGTAGCTAGTTTGAGCTGCTACTCTCTCTCTCTCTCTTATGTAATACAAGCGAATAAATATTTAAATCCGTTCATGATTGATTAGTGAAAATTTAAAATCTTTTCTACCTTTGTCACGAATTTGGTAATGCACTCTAGGCCCTAGAGTGTGTTTAAAAGGGAATCCGATTAGATTTCGGAGCTGTACCCGCAGCTGTAATCCTCAAAAAGAGATCATACAACTACTAAGCCACTGTCTGTTTTACGGATGGGAAGGCGTATGATTGAGGTAGCCAGAAGACCTGCCAATATTCTCTATTACTTACTCAATGCTTCGGGTGAAAGCTTGGTATAAGGAAAACTATACACTTTTCTGTACACCATTCCCACGTCGGAGCATTAATTTTTAAACAATTAATGCTTTACTTATGACAAGAAAAACAATCCTTTTTGCTTCTCTCCTTTCAGCATCCCTATTCTTTGCGGGATGTGGTGATGATCTTGATGTTAAAGAACCAGTACTTCCACCAACAGAAGAGGATACTGATGATCCAAATGCAGAACGACTACGCGCCATTGTTGTCAATGAAGGACAATTTGGGTATGGTACTTCATCACTTACAACCCTTAGTTCATGGGGAAATGTTGAACAAGATGTGTTTAGGCGTATAAATGATAGACCAATGGGAGATGTAGCCCAGTCTATGACGCGCATTGGCGATTATTATTACGTGCCTTTAAACAACTCAAAGAAGATTGAAGTGTTCGAAGTAGATACGTACAAGTCAGTTGAAACTATGTCAATAGGATTAAATAACATGATTCCAATGTACGTCACTCACCTTGGAGGAGATTCAATATTTGTTACTAATCAGAAGTCTGCAGGTGAGGTTGTCATTATGGACATTAACCATGGGGCAAGTAGAAATGTTGTTAGAAATAGCTTCAAGCTAGGATATAAATCATTCCAAAGTACACTTGTGAATAATAAACTATTCGTCGGAGGTGACAACTTTTGGATATTTGATGTTGGTAATATAACGGCCGATGGATTCCGTCGTCTTCGTTATAAAAATGAACTATTACCTAGTGGCGAAGGTCGTTTAGTGCAGGTGGTAGAGTTCTCAAAACTACCTGTTGATAAGTACAATCGCGTTTGGGCCTTGACATGGTTCATGGATAGCAACTATAATGAGAGACGTTATCTTATATGTATAGATCCTCAAACCGAACAAACAGTACATGAGATAGAAATTACATCACTTAATATAAACAGAGTTATTGGTTGTATTGATATCTCACCTGACCTATCAACAATTTACTTTAATTCAACGCGTAAGATATATACTGTAGATGTAGATAATCCAGTTAAACCTACAGAGCCGATAATCAATATAGACAGAGACAACAAAAAGACTGTTTATTACATGGGAGTATCAAAAGAGAATACTGTATTCCTAAATGAAGTGATGTATGGCGAACTTTCTAGAGGAGATATCTACGAGTATGACCCAAAAACAGGAGAACAATTACAACTCTTTGAAGCGGGTATATTCCCTCACTTTATCTACTTCAAGTAACAATATACTATAAAGCTCAGTGTGGCGAGGAATAAATCCTCGCCACAAGCTTTTTTACATATACTAGACTATGCGATACATAGCAATAGCTGCACTAATAATTATATCTCTATCCATCTCTGGGCAAGGTATAACAGATAAGACACATAAGATAGATGAGATCAGCGTTACGGCTAATAAAAAGAAGAAAGAAGAGGCTATTGGTGCTCGTATTACGGAGATCGAGACAAGAAGTATTGAGCGTAATCTAACCAAATCTCTTTCAGAGTTACTTACTGAAAATTCATCTTTATATATTAAGAGTATGGGGCAAGGTGCACTTGCTACTGCTTCTTTTAGGGGTACATCCTCATCACACACTCAGGTGCTTTGGAATGGAATATCTATTAATTCTGCACAGATAGGTAGTTTTGATTTCTCCCAAGTTCCAATTTATTTCGTCGACCAAGCTTCAATTACTCATGGTACTGCTGCACAAGAAGATGGTAGTGGAGCACTTGGAGGTAGTGTAAACTTCTCAAATGAGTATACAAGCGATAAACCACTCTCAGCTACAATTCTTACCGAGGTTGCCTCTAATGAAACATATACAGGTGCTGCCACAATAAGAGGTAAGTTGGGAAGAGTGAACTTAACTACTCGTGGATATTACCAAGATTCAGAGAATAATTACAGATACTTAAACAAAGTCTACAGCAAAGATCCATTTTACGAGCGTCGAAAAGAGGCTGACTACAAGCAAGCAGGTGCTATGCAGGAGTTATACTATACGACATCTAAAGGTGATAAACTGAAGGCTATTGCTTGGTGGCAGTTTGATGATAGATCCCTTCCTCAGTCTACAATTGTGGACGTAACTGCAAGTGAACAGACGCGCACATCAAACATTAGAAGCCTGCTAAGCTACGATTTAATTCGATCTGTGCACACTCTTAATTTTACAACCGCTTATCTACGCGAGAACAGAGATTATGAAAAGGTAATGGGAGATTATGGAAATGAGTATAGCGAAAGTCTTACTAATAGTATAGTAACCAAGGCCACATATAACTATAATAGATTCCGTAGAGTTCCCATACAAGCACTTTTTACATATCGTTACGATCAAGTGACTTCTGACAACTATGAAGGGGGTAGTAAAAGTCGTAATACAACATCTCTAAAGCTATTTGCAACCTTCAAGGCTACTAAATATTTGCATATTGATGCACAAACAACAGGCTTTTTGACTGACAAAGATCTTTCTGCGATATATAATCTTTCGGCACGTTATCGTGTGGTACCTGATTATTTAACTCTTAAGGCTTCCAATGGATATAATTATCGTATTCCAACATTGAATGATCTATATTGGAACCCAGGAGGAAATCCTGACCTCAAAGCTGAAGAGGGTTTTTCTTCTGATATTGGCTTGATATCTAATCCATCTTGGGGCAATACTTCTCTTCTTCTTGAGGCTACATATTATCATATGGATATTAGCAACTGGATAATGTGGATACCTAAAGGGAGTGGAGCTATTTGGGAACCTGTGAACTTTGATAAAGTACGTTCTCGTGGTCTGGAGATAAACTCTAAGATAAATACAAAATGGGGTGACACGAATCATCAGTTGAGTGGCAACTACGCTTTAGCTCTTTCTACAAATAATAGTAATCGTAGTGAAAAGACACAGGGACGACAGCTACCTTACATTCCTCGACATAAGTGGAATCTAAATTATCGCTTAGATTATAAAGATAGAGGTTGGTTCTCATACCTAATCTCTTTTACCGACAAGAGGTTTACGAGTTCGGATGAGTCATACCAAACTAATTCATATATGACTCACAATGCAGAGATTGGTTACAACTTTAATCTGCCACGAGGCATAAAGTTGAACCTCTCCTTAAGAATGGATAATATATTCAACGCCTATTACGAGAGTACACAGTATTATCCAATGCCACTACGTATGTTATGGGGTAGGACAGTGATATCATTTTAGTCAATAAAGATATATAGCGCGAGAGATTTAAACCTATAATATATTAAGGTTTCAATCTCTCGCGCTATATTTATATCTACTTAGGATTAGCCAATTACTATGTGAATTTAAAAAATCTGAGGAAATTATTATTTAATGCACAAAGAGAATTACTATCTCAGAAGTTACTCTAAGGCTAATGGGTGGTTAGCCCTAGAGTAATGAGTCAAAACCTAAAGCCTAATTCGATAAAAAGCTTTTATATCATATAATTTTTGCAGTGAGATAAGGGGCAAAACTCTGAGGATTTAGGGTGTTACCTCTAAGCGTTTTTACCCTAAACCCTCAGCGTTTTTTTAATGATCCTATTCTAGAAATATAAAAAGATGAATCACAATCACCATTCAATTAGAACAGTAGTGATTGTGATTCATCTTTTTTTGTACTAAATATATCGGAGCGATATTAAATAAAGATATACTTTAGAATAAATAATGTCGCAAGGATATACATCGTTATATTTATCTTCTTGAATTTGCCACAAAGGACGTTGATAACTACATAGCTTATCATACCCAACAATATACCATTAGAGATGGAGAATGAAAGAGGCATCATAACCACGCAGATGAAGGCTGGAATAGATTCAGAGAATCGGTCAAAGTCTATCATCTTGATTGGGGACATCATGAATAGGCCTACAATGATTAGTACAGGTGCCGTTGCAGATGCTGGAATGGCAGTGAATAGAGGTGAGAAGAATAGAGAGATAGCGAAGCATGCTGCTATTGTCAATGCTGTTAATCCAGTTCTTCCACCTTGTGCTACACCTGCAGCGCTCTCTACGTAGACAGTTGTTGTTGATGTCCCAAAGCATGCTCCAGCTATTGTTGCTATTGCATCTGCCATGAAGGCTTGCTTTATGCCTGGGATTTTACCATCTGGCTTCATCATATTGGCTTTGGTTGCTACACCAACTATCGTACCAATCGTGTCGAACATATCCACAAAGAGGAAGGTAAATACAATTACAACCATATTAAGTGAGAATATCTGATCCCACTCAAACTGCATGAAGATAGGCTCTATGGATTGTGGAGCTGAGACTAGACCATTATATTGAGTTAGCCCCATAGGTATACCAATGGCTGTGGTCAGGAGGATACCTATAAGAAGAGATCCTCGTACATTTTTTGTTACTAGCACTGAGGTTATAGCTAATCCAATAACAGCCAATAGACCTGTTCCTGATGTGATATCTCCAAGTGTTACAAGTGTTGACTCATTGCTAACAACCAAACCAGCATTTTTCAATCCAATGAAAGCAATAAATAGACCAATACCAGCACCTATTGCATGCTTAAGTGTGACAGGTATGGCGTGAAGAATTGCTTCTCGAAGGTTCGTGATGGTTAGTAATACAAAGATAAAGCCCTCAATAAGTATGGCTGTCAATGCAAACTGCCAACTATATCCCATGCTAAGGCAAACTGTAAATACAAAAAATGCAGTTAGACCCATGCCTGGAGCTAGTCCAAATGGTAGTTTTGCTAATGTGGAGATAATCAGTGTTCCCACTATTGCTGCTAAGGCTGTTGCTGTGAAAACAGCTCCTTCAGGCATGCCACAAAGTGCAAATAAATTTGGATTTACCGCCAAGATGTAGGACATAGTAAGGAAGGTGGTTATTCCAGCTAGTATCTCCGTCTTGAGTGAATGTTTGGATGGATCAAATCCAAATAGTTTTTGTAACATAATGCAGTTGTATGATTTAGGAATTTATAATCAGAAAGTCCATTTTGCAGCTAGCGTAGGGATGAAGTATGCTCCTTTACCTGCAAAGTTGTTCGATATCTCAAGCTCACTACCAAAGCTAAGGTTTACATCCTTAAGGCCTTTGATCTGGTTCATGTTGACCCACAATTGTGGTTCACAAAGGAATATATACTCTGTATTAAGCCATGGTCGACTTTCTCTCCAGAAATCAAGAAACCCATTGAATGTCATCCAACCTTTGGCAAAGTGTATGTTCCATACACCTGTTATCTGGAAGTTATGTTCGTCTTTCTTCTCATTTAGTCCTATCGTACCTGGTATATATTTGTACATTAAACTAACAGACCAAGTCTTTGAGAAGTCTGCATTGTGTCCTGAGTATGTAGGACCAGCCAACCAAGCATTGTTGTATGAGCTAACGGCCGCATTCATACCTCCGTTGTACTCCAAGTGCATTGAAAGCCAATTAAGTTTAGACTCTTTCCAGAAGTTAAATTCTCTAGCAATCTCAAAATAGCCACCTGTAACCTTCTCATTGAAGTCTAAGTCCACAAAAAAGAATGTGCTTCCCCATCTATCTGGTTTGAACATCTCGATAGTTGCAGTAAGTGGTGCTCTGTCACCCTTTTCTTTCGAAAGATCATCATACATCATTCTACCAAAGTCATGATGTAACTGAATGTTTTGTGCGGATGCTAGGCTTAGCGTCATCAAGCCAAAAAGTAACAATAGTGCTCTCTTCATAAATAAGTCGTTTTTTGAAATAATATTATCAGATTTACTAACTATTAAAGTTCAAGATTGGCTGATTGATCACCTCTTTCATTCTTTCCAAATTCATAATCCTTTCCAGGGAGTATGGCATTCAGAGTTATTCCAACAAGTGCAGCTATTGCTAGGCCAGAGAGTGAAGTGAAACCTATGTTTATAGAAGAGCTCTCAGTGCCATATTGTACACCGATTGCTAAGACTAATATTAGAGCAGCTACGATTACATTGCGCGGTTTAGAGAAGTCCACTTGATTCTCTACCACATTACGTACACCTACGGCAGATATCATACCATATAGAACCAATGATACTCCACCCATTGTGGCAGCAGGCATTGCACTTACCAAGGCAGCAAATTTTGGACTAAAAGAAAATATTATTGCAAAGATGGCGGCAAGACGAATAACGAATGGATCGAATACTCTAGTGAGGTTGAGTACTCCTGTATTCTCGCCGTATGTTGTGTTGGCTGGAGCGCCAAAGAGTGAGGCTAGTGCTGTTGCTACTCCATCTCCCATAAGAGTGCGGTGTAGTCCAGGATTCAGTAGGTAGTTTTTGCCAACTGTGGAGGAGATAGCACACATGTCGCCAATGTGTTCGACGATTGTCGCCAATGTTATGGGTACAATTGTAAGAACTGAAGCGACGATAAGAGACCAATTAGGGTCTCTAAGAATTGGCAGAACGGTGTCTTGTTCTCTAACAGGAAGGCCTATCCATGGGGCAGACATCACAGAAGAGAAGTCAACCTCGCCAAGGAGTGTTGCTGCTAAATATGAGGATATAACCCCCAGCAGAATTGGGATGATCTTTATCATCCCTTTACCCCAAATGTTACATACTATTACCATTACAATTGCCACAAGGGCTATGTGCCAATTTGATTCACAACTAGCAATGGCTGTCCCCGAGAGGGTTAGACCTATGCTCATTATTATTGGTCCGGTAACGATAGGAGGAAAGAATTGCATTACTTTGCTTGTTCCATAGCTCTTTATTAGAAAGGCAACCAAAAAGTACACTAGGCTGGCTACAAATATTGCTAGGCAGCCATAGGGTAGAGCCTCTTGTTGTGATAATCCATACTCTTTACCAAGAGTTACTACCGTACTATATCCTCCTAGAAAAGCAAATGAAGATCCTAGAAATGCAGGTACTTTGTAACGTGTTAAGACATGGAAGAGCAGTGTGCCCAATCCAGCAAAGAGTAAAGTAGCGGAGACAGATAGCCCCGTGATTGCTGGAACCAAAACAGTGGCTCCGAACATTGCAAACATGTGCTGCAGGCCTAACAGCATAACTTTGGACCTTCCCAACAATCGTGCATCATAGATTGCACCTTCATCATACGACTCTTTTCCCATATTGGATATTATTTGATAAATAGAAATAGACTCTCTTCAATTAACCCAATGCCAAGTAGTAGTAAATCATTACAATCTTCATCTGAGATTGTAGTGATAAGCTAAGCCAAGCAGATGTTGATATAAAAAACCACAAAAGTAGGTATAATATTGATTCTACACAATTAAATATTAAGATTCAAGGTGTTAATCCTTAATATGGTAAATAGTGATATCTCTTTTATTAAGTAGACCTAACATAATTTGGTTATAGGGAGCAGTGTTATCATTATAGTTCATCTAAATAGAGTTGGCTTATTTGGTTTCATTTGTTTGTGATCTATATATTTCTTATTAAATTAGTTTCAATCTAATCTAGTTATCTCTTTTAATGTAGAAATATGTAGTTTGTGTGTTAGGTTGTGAAGTAAATATATACCTTTGTTTTCATAATTTAAGATTGGTTTATTTTAGGTTAGATTCAACTAACCATTACCACGATTGTATAATCATAATAATATAGATATGGACCTTATGTTACTGTTGATCTCAGATCTTACGCTGCCTATATCAAATCCAGTGTTGAAGTTTCTAATAATACTTGTGATTATCCTTTTTGCTCCTCTTCTTTTGAATAGGATAAAAATTCCACATATACTTGGGCTAATAATTGCAGGAGCTGTTATAGGGCCTAATGGGTTGAACTTGGTACTAAGAGATAGTAGCATCATTTTGTCTGGTACAGCAGGGTTACTCTATATAATGTTCTTAGCTGGACTGGAGATTGATTTTAATGAATTCATTAAGAACAGCCGAAAGAGTATTCTTTTTGGTATGTTGACTTTCTCTATTCCTATGGTTTTAGGTATAGTTGTAGGGATGTATGTACTAAATCTCTCAATTCTTACATCTGTGTTGCTTGCAAGTATGTTTGCTTCGCATACTCTTATTGCTTATCCTATTATAGCTAAGTTGGGGATAAAGCGTAATAGGGCTGTAACAATAACTATTGGGGGTACTATGTTAACAGACACATTAGCTCTATTAGTGTTGGCAGTTATTGTTGGAATGACAAAGGGTGAGGTAGGTACTATATTTTGGGTTAAATTGACTCTTTCAGTAATGGCTTTTGGGGCCATAGTTATGCTGCTATTTCCAATAATTGCTCGTCTTTTCTTTAAGAGGGTCTCTGATGGTTTGTCTCAATATATATTTGTCTTGGTGATGGTGTTCTTAGGAGCCTCATTAGCTGAATTAGCAGGAATAGAAGCTATTATTGGTGCTTTTCTCTCTGGTTTATCTCTTAATAGATTGATTCCACACTCTTCGCCTTTAATGAACCGAATAGGATTTGTTGGCAATGCGATATTTATACCGTTCTTTCTCATTGGAGTTGGTATGTTGATTGATTATAGGGTTTTGATATCGGGGTGGGATACTGTTTATACGGCTTTTGTTATGACTGTTGTTGCCACCTTGGCAAAGTATTTAGCTGCATATTCTACTCAAAAGATCTTGGGATATACAGCTAGTGAAAGGTCTGTGATATTTGGGTTGAGTAATGCACAGGCTGCCGCTACACTTGCTGCTGTAATGGTTGGGTATAATGTTATTCTTGGTACGGAGGCTGACGGCTCTCCAATAAGACTTTTGGATGATAGTATACTTAATGGTACCATAGTTATGATCTTTATTACTTGTACGATAGCTTCATTTGCTGCGCAGAGAGGGGCTCAGAAGATTGCATTTGTGGAGAGTGTAGATATTGACACTAGAGATGAAAGTGAACTACCTAATATTCTTGTGCCAGTACGAAATCCTCAAAATGCAGAGGAGCTTATCGCTTTGGCTTATTTGACTTCAAGCAATAATGGTGGTAATGTTTCAGTTGCCAATATTGTAGATACTAATGGAGCTATTTCATCTTCAAAGGAAATAGCTAAGAAGATATTCGAAAATTCTGTTCAGTATGCCTCATCGGCAGATAGGTTGATTAATACTCATCTCAGATATGATACCGATTATAGCAACGGTATTCTTAACCTTATTAGTGAACATGAGTTTACGGATCTTGTTGTCGGAGTAGATCGAGATAGATATCCCGATGACGCGGAATTGAGTCGTTCGATAGATACAATTGTGAGCAGAAGTAATATTACAATTTATATATACGGATTGCATCAGCCGATACATACTATTAAAAGACATATCATCGTGATTCCACCAGATGCTGAGCAGGAGTTTGGTTTTAGGCTTTGGTTTGTAGGAGTTTGGAGTATGCTTAGGGCGACTGGCGCAGAGGCAGTGGTCTATGCAAATAGGACAACTAGTCAAGTTATTGAGGCTTTGAATGAAGCCTTGCCTGTAAAATTAACGATTAATGCCTTTACACGATATAGCGATATGCTTATTATCTCTAAGGATATACGAAAAGATGATGGATTGATATTTGCTTTGAGTAAGCCGCAAAATCCATCCTATGATGAGAGTATGGGTAGTATTCCTTTTTACTTAAAGAATTATTTTAAGGATTCAAACTTTATTCTAGTTTATCCTGTTCAACACCGTTCGCGAAGCACTGATCTTAGTGATCTGATAAATCCAGCCTCTACAACCGTTGCAGCTAGAATAGAGGATATTATTGAGCTAGTAAAGGGTGTTATTAGAGTAAATAAGTAAAGCGAATGAATACGGAGCTAATATATAGTTGTATCTCTTGTGATACTTTATATGTTAGCTCTTTGTGTTTTCCTCTTTCAAAGGTTGCTAAGAGGTTATAAACTTTAAACCAATTGATTTGTTTCTATAAAAAAGAGATTTGTATATCTATGAATAAAAAAGCATTGTTGTTATTCTTTGTTTGGATCTACTCATTGGTTGGTTACTCACAGAGTGACTCAATTTCAGGTCCAGATTCACTTAGTCAGTCGATATTGATGAAGGAGACGGTCTCGTTGATGAACGAGGTCGCACGTAGGCGTGTGCAAGATTCACTCAGAGAGGATATTCTTCTTAAGCAGTTGCAAGCATCCGAGGGTATTAATAGGTTCGAGAGGGCTCGTCTTGAGGCTGAGTTGACCAAACTTAGGGCTGCAGATTCTATTAAGAGGGCAGAATTAGTAAGATCTATTGCAGAGAGGAAGAAAGGGGTAGAGGGTGTGCCTGTGGTGTTAGTAAATGACACTATCTGTAGGATATACACTAACATCGCTCAGTTTAGTCCTGAAGAGAGGGCAAAAGGGAGTAGTGATAAAATATTATATTTGGCTAAGAGGTTTAATTCCAAACGAGACTCTGTGGTGTTGATCCCTAGTGAGGGTGGTGTGATGATAATGCACGGAGCTACTATCCTACTTAATGTTACTGAAAGCGATGCTATATGGATGGAGAAGGATAAGATGGAGCTGGCAGCTATTTATAGAGAAAGGTTGTTGGATGCTATTTCTCAGTATCAGTCAGAGACTTCCATAATCAATAGGGTTAAACAGGTTGGCTTGGCTATATTTGTGATAATTATACAAATACTACTTATTTGGGGCGTAAATAGACTCTTTAAGACCTATGTCGATAAGCGTATACAAGAGAAAGAGGGGGTATGGTTTAAGGGCTTTAAGATAAAAGATTATCAGCTTCTAGACTCTCGTAAGGAGATAGAGGTTGTCTTGTTTTTTAGCAAGGCTTTGAGATATGGGGTAAACTTGCTACAGCTATATATTACATTACCAATACTATTCAGTATATTTCCAGCTACAGAGCATTGGGCTGAGATGTTATTCTTGTGGATATTGACCCCAGTTTCTAAGATAGTAAATGGTTTTATAGACTATATCCCTGATATGTTGACTATCTTAGTTATATATATTGTAACTAGGTATGTGGTTCGTTTCTTCGGTTATATTATGGGGGAAATAGAGGCGGGTAAGCTTGAGGTTGGCGGTTTCTATTCTGATTGGTCTAGGGCTACCTTTAATATTATTCGTTTCTTGCTCTATGCCTTCATGATGGTTATGATATTTCCGTATCTTCCAGGCTCCGATAGTGAGATATTCAAGGGTGCCTCAGTGTTTATTGGTATTGTATTCTCCCTTGGGTCATCTTCGGTGGTATCTAACATTGTAGCAGGGATGGTAATTACCTATATGCGCCCATTTAAATTGGGAGATAGGATTAAAGTAGGGGATCTTCTAGGGGATGTCGTAGAGAAGACTCCTGTTGTCACTCGCTTGCGTACTCCTAAGAATGAAGTAGTAACTGTACCGAATTCGACTCTTATATCTAGTAATGTGGTTAATTATAGTAGTGAGACTCTTCATGAGGGATTAATACTATCTACAACTGTAACCATAGGCTACGATGCACCATGGAGGCAGGTTCAAGATCTTTTGGTTGAAGCGGCATTGCTTACCCCTTTGATCATAAAGGATCCGAAGCCTTATGTTTTACAGACTAGCCTAGATGATTTTTATGTCTCATATCAGCTTTGTGCATATACAAATGATGCACAGAAGATGGCAAGGACTTATTCTATTCTGCATGGTAATATTCAAGATGCATTCAATAAAGCAGGAGTTGAGATAATGTCACCTCACTATAGGGCTGAAAGAGATGGCAATGCGATTACTATCCCTCCACAATAGAGGTTAATATATTTAATGTTTATGTTGCATAGTGGTGTGAAACCTCTTCTATAGTGCCACTTTTGCAACATATAAGAGGATAATATCAATAAATCTTATTATTTTTGCCGGATAAAGTAGGACTATATTTTTATGAATAATATGAACATCTTAGAACTAAGCGAACAGGAAATAATCCGTAGAAATAGTT
>JBOFUP010000009.1:0-38786 GCA_051652645.1 Bacteroidales bacterium | reverse complement strand
TGGCCAACTGAGCTAAAGAGGCAAGCGGGCAAGCTTACTATATCGCGCCGCTACAACCAACTACCCTTGCTGTGATCAAACCCTGGGGGATTCGAAGGGAGCTGACCGTATAGGACTTACCCGACGACAAAAGTAGAACTTATTTTTAAATCTGCAAAATATGAGTAAACTTTTTTTCGTACTATTTCTTTATTCGTACTTTGAGAAGTCAACTTTTGACATATCTCCTGACTTGATAAACTCCTCGTGGAACGAAAGAGCTGCAGAAATATTGTGTTTCGTGTGCGCTTGAGCTGATATTTCTAGATATTTGCGTAGTTTAGGACGATAGTCTGGATGTACACAATTCTCAATTATCAATTCTGCTCTCTGCTGTGGTGATTTACCTCTTAAATCAGCAACACCCCATTCAGTTATAATAACCTTAACAGAATGTTCACTATGATCAACATGAGATACCATTGGTACTATTGCTGATATCTTTCCATCTTTTGCAATTGACGGTGTAGTGAAAATTGAAAGATAACCATTACGAGTAAAATCTGCAGACCCGCCAATACCATTCATCATCTTAGTACCAACAACGTGAGTAGAGTTTACATTTCCATAAATATCAGCCTCTAGTGCTGTATTCATAGTTATAAGACCTAAACGACGAACAACCTCTGGATGGTTCGTTATCTCTCCTGGTCTCATTACAAGCTTATCGCGGAAGAACTCAAGATTCTCATATACGTAATCTTGTGCTGGTTTTGAAAGTGTGAATGCACAAGTAGATGCGAATGTACACTTACCCATTTTCATTAAATCAATAACAGAATCTTGGATAACCTCTGTATACATCTGGAATGGAGGTATACCATCGTGTGTGCCAAGACAAGCAAGAGCAGCATTTGCTATATTTCCAACTCCTGATTGAATTGGTAGCATACCATGTGGCATTCTGCCTGACTTAAGCTCTGCCGCAAGGAAGTCTGCTACATTCTGACCAATCTTCATAGTTGTCTCATCTAACTCAGCAAATCCTCCAACTTCATCATAAAGATGCGTCTTAATGACACCTAAAATCTTACTAGTGTCTACTTTTATGTATGGTTTACCAATACGATCAGTAGGCTTATATATAGGAATCTCTCTTCTTAATGGTGGATCAAGTGGAGTATATATATCATGAAAACCGCGTAACTCCTTAGGATGGGTTGTATTCCACTCTATAATTAAATAATCAGCCGTTTCACAAAAAGTAGGAGTTATACCAACAGAAGAGGTCATAACTAATTCACCATCCTCTGTAATATCTGATACTTCTACAACTCCAATATTAATTTTTGGAAGGAACCCATAACGAAGATCTTGTGATAAATGCGATAAATGACAATCAATGTAATTTACTTCTCCTGCATTTATTCGATTACGCATAGCTGCGTTTGACTGGTATGGAGTACGAAGATTAACACAATTTGCTCTACCTAGATTTCCGTCAAGTGAATCCCCAGTTGATGCTCCGGTAATCATGTTGATTTTAAAAGGACGTCCTGCAGCATGCTCCGCTTCGGCTACTTTTGCAATTGCTGGACCCATAGCTTTTGGGCTACCAGCAGCAGTAAAGCCAGAGAAAGCCACAGTCATACCATCCTTGATATACTGTGCTGCTTCGTCGGCTGTAATAAACTTTAAAGCCATACTAATTAAATTAAATACGTTAATTTGTTTTGTAATAATGTCTCTTCACTCTATATCCTTTACTAAAAAAAATAGAGAATATTAATACTTTCGATTTAAGATTTCTGAATAAATTATCCCACGCTTCACATCATCAATACCTGAAAAATCAAACGTAATTTCACAATCATCACCATCTTTAGAATCTAATAATTCAATAGCTGGTTCAGGGATAGACGACACGGCATAAGATTCTGGCGTTATTCCTGCTATATGCCTTTTACTAAGACTAGTAATATCAATAGTCGCACTTGACTCTTCTATTGTATTTCTTGATTTTGAAACTACAACCTCTGAGTCCATCTTTTGTGGAATAACAACTTTGTGATTTGGGCTTTTTTTAGATTTTTCAGCAGGAACATCTTCTTGAGCTCTACTCTTTGTATCCATAGCTTTAGACACATAACTAAATAGTGCTGCCCCCAAAAAGATAATTAAATATAAGTAGTCACCTATATCCATAGAACTTTAGTATTTTTGCACAACTTAAGTGGTGTGCACCACAAACATACAACATTTTCTTATCATTTATTCATACAAGGTAAAAAAAAAGTTAGGAACAACCTCTCGGCTCCTCCTAACCACTAACCTAAACCTTAACTATAAAATAAATTTTCGTTTGCATTGCAATAATATAAGTAAATGTTTATTCTGCAAAATTTACAATACTCTAAGTGAGTGTATTTAACATTATTTAAAACCACGTATATAATTATGACAAAAGAAACAGACTTTAAATCTGCAACTGAGCATCCTGTTAAGAGATTATTTATGGAGACCTATGGCTGCCAAATGAACGTTGCCGATAGTGAAGTTGTAGCTTCTATTATGGAAATGGACGGTTATGAACTTACAGAGGATATAACCAAGGCTGATGCAATTTTCGTAAACACATGCTCTATAAGGGATAATGCTGAACAAAAAGTTGTAGGAAGACTAAATTACTTTCAATCTTTAAAGAAAAAGAACAACAAGAATCTAGTTATTGGTGTTCTCGGGTGCATGGCTGAGAGAGCAAAAGAGGAACTAATTACCGAACACTCGGTTGACCTTGTTGTAGGACCCGATGCCTATCTTGACCTACCAAACCTTGTTGGTGCTGTTGAGAAGGGGGAAAAGGCTATTAATGTCAAGCTCTCAACCGACGAAACCTACCGTGAAATTATCCCTTCGAGAATAGGTGGTAATAGAATCTCTGGTTTTATTTCAATTATGAGAGGGTGTAATAATTTTTGCTCATACTGTATTGTTCCATACACTAGAGGACGTGAAAGAAGCCGTGACCCTAGAAGTATTTTAAATGAACTAGAAGACTTAAGAAGAAAGAACTTCAAAGAAGTTACATTGTTGGGACAGAATGTAAACTCTTTCAAATACGAATCTGAGAGTGGCGAAGTAGTTGATTTCTCAGCGCTACTTGCAATGGTTGCTGAATATGCTCCTGAAATGCGAATTCGCTACTCAACATCTCACCCTAAAGATATGACAGATGAAACTTTAGAGGTGATGGCAAAATATAAAAATATATGCAACCATATACATCTTCCTGTACAATCAGGTAGTAGTAGGATATTAAAACTAATGAATCGCAAATACGATAGAGAGTTTTACATGGATAGAATAGCAGCGATTAAGCGTATTCTTCCTGAGTGCTCTATTACTAGTGATGTGTTTTGCGGGTTCCACTCAGAAACTGAAGAGGATCACAAGGAGACTCTATCTCTAATGGCAGAAGTCAAATATGATCTTGCTTTTATGTTTAAATATTCTGAAAGACCTGGCACTTATGCCTCAAAACATCTTGAGGATAATGTACCTGAAGAGACTAAGGTTAGAAGATTAAATGAGATAATTGCTCTTCAAAGAGGTATATCTCATGATAATAATCTTAAAACAGTAGGTAAAGTTTTCGAAGTTTTAGTTGAAGGTGTATCTAAGAGATCAAGAGATCAATTCTATGGACGAACAGAACAAAACATAGTTGTCGTTTTCCCTCGAGGAAGTCATAAAATAGGTGACTATGTAATGGTTAGAATTTTAGAGAGCTCTTCAGCTACTCTTATTGGTGAACTTGCTTAGTAGAAACAAAAATAGGCGGACAAATTTGTCCGCCTATTTTTGTTATGAGAGTATAATTCCCAAACTTAAAAAACTAAATAGTTAGTAGTTGTTCCCAGACATATTGTATCAAATGGATAACAAATAGCTCATGCCTTTAAAGTATGAGTTATTGTAATTGATAGTTTACATAGTACTCTTTAAAAAATGTAGAGAGTTTAGGAGTAAAGTTCAGTATAGTTGTATCCACAAATCTATTATTATCAATTAATAGTTTATTCCATTTCAGTCCTGTGAGTTATTTTTTAATGATCAAGAAAAGGCCTTAATTCTACAATAGTGTTCATACCTTTTGGTTTCTCCGAGGATTTAGAGTTAACCCTCTGTGAGAAAACACCCTAAACTCTCAGAGATTTTACCCTTATCTCACTGCAAAAATCATGCTATGTTACAGCTTTTATCAATTTAGGCTGAGGGTTTTGTTTACTAGCGCCCATTAGCCTTAAGTTAAGCCCTATTTAGGTAGCGGCAAAGGCATCTAATGGCTTTTAGTAGCTAACTGAAATGAGAAAGAGTTAACTAATCATTTGATTTAACAAATCACTATTAACGAAATAGCAAAATCATTACACAGGGTCTTAGTTTTGCTGTTTTCTATTGCCATATTGCAACAATAGTTGATTATCAGATTATTAATGGTGGCAATAGGTGGTTGCAATAGGTTGCAATAGAATTCTATTGCAACCTATATCATTTAGCTTAAAAACTCTGTACTATCTATTAGGTTTAAGCAAATGTATATTGGTTAAAAGGCTTAGAGAAGCTGATAATGTAAAATCAAGACTCTTAAATAGTTAATTACAAGAGGTGAAGATAGAGAAAGACGAATTTTTTAGCCTCAGAGTTCCAAATTAGCCAATGACATATCAATTTTACAAAACAGTAATATATTGTCAACAAACAGTTACTTTAATCTATTCTATAACATCACTTTGGAAATCTTAGGCTAACTGTGGTCAAGTAGAGAGTTGAAATGGTACAACAGATATATAAGATCACTCTAAAACAACCTTGGATTAAGTTTACTGAAAAGGAGTGTAAGCATCCCCTGAAATTATTTTATTCTATTAATAGTATTTGCTTTTATATATAAATCCCGAATAGTTTTTTTAATGACTATTCGGGAAGTTTCATTTGTGCTTTTACCGGACAGTAATATTTTTATTCAAAATAGGTAATAACGAAAAGTAAAGAGAAAATAAAGACGGAATGAATATATAATAGCATATTATACCTCGGTTTTAAACATACAAAGTGATCAATAAAAGGATGAGTTGTAATGAATATCGTTATGATTAGTTTCTGCCTGGATAAGATTTAAAAGTACATATTAAACAGACAATGCTAGATAAATTATTGACTAAATACATATGAACAATGCACATGATGTAAATAAGTATAATAACATTGATATTACAACGATATAAACATAGCCTATTGATAACTTTGTATTTATAATCCACATTATCAACACAAGCCGTTGAATACTTGTTATATTACTGAATTTGAATACAATAAAGTGTTCATAACAGTTACTAGATTATAGGAATCGTACACGAATAAAGATTACAAAGAAAAGGTTTTACACATAGAGAATAAATTGTTGAAAATGAAATCTCATATTGATATCTTGTTAATATGTACTATTAGTTTATAGATTAATCAGGCACGATATATTATAAAGAATAAGTGGATAAGTAGTAAAATCACATGTGTTTATATGATCAAAGTGTCTATAATTAAGAACTAAACGTATCTCGCCAACATAAACATTTAGTTATTAGTCGATTAAGCTCTTTATTGTGTTATTGACAATTTGTTTAAAACATCGTTAGTATCGATTGAAAGAACGTAATAACTTTTACTTGCAAAAGTAAAAGCTAGTGTGTATAAAACTAATTCTGAAAGCTCCTATAAAAGTTATTGTTTTCTTTCATACTCTCTTTGTACAGTTTATCATCACAAAAATAAGGCTGTTGATTAAAAAAGTTATCTAGTTAATTCTGTATCAACAGAAACAAACCATAGAGGAATTTATTCTTATTATCAATGGTTTAGGATAGATTGCAACGTTAGTAACATATTGATAAACTTTGGTGCATTGTTAAGAACGAGAAAAGCAATTAACATAGAGAAAAGCTTTGATAACTATCAACACGCTATCATTATTATTATATCTATTATTTAAATTGAAAAGATATAATATGATAATAGATAGGTGTTGATTATTAACTTTGCAAAGTACGAATAAATAGAGCTATAATCAGAAATGAAAAAGTTGAAGATAACTGAGATGAATAGGATTACCCCTGATGAATTTAAAGGGGAAGAGAAAATGCCTTTAGTAATCGTTTTAGATAATGTAAGAAGCCTAAACAATGTAGGTTCAATATTTAGAACTTCAGATGCTTATTTGATTGAAAAGATTGTTCTTTGTGGTATAACTGCAACTCCACCAAATGTAGAGATACATAAAACAGCTTTAGGTGCTGAGGAAACTGTTAATTGGATTTATGCAAAGGAAACTTTAGAAGCAATTACAGAACTCAAAAAAGATGGATATATAATCCTATCTATTGAGCAATGTCATGGTAGCGTAATGTTGAATGAGTTTACTCCTGATCCTACTAAGAAATATGCTGTTGTTTTTGGTAATGAAGTTAAAGGTGTACAGCAGGAAGTTATAGACGCATCAAATGGTTGTTTAGAACTTCCTCAATATGGAACAAAACACTCTTTGAATGTTTCGATAACTGCAGGAATAGTAATATGGGACTTTTTTACTAAAAGATAGAAGAAAGAGCAGTTTGATATCCAAATCAGATATCAAACTGCTCTTTCTTCTATAAGTCTAATTTCAATGATAAGTGATAAGGACAATCATCACCTTAACGAATAACTATAATACAGTAGAGTTGTATGTTGGCTCTTTAAGGCCGCTAGAGTAAAGCGTAGTCGATTTAAACCTATTGGTAGGACTGGTTGTGTGTCTAGCACAATTAAGAGCCTTAACGCCGCGTTTAAATGCATATGTTATAATAGTAGCTCGAATTATTTTTTAGATATATCCATTTTCGACCAATATACAAATTCTTTCCAATCCCTTGTCTTTACCATTTGGGTCCCATTCTTGCTTTAAACTTGCGCCAAAAATAGAAGCGAAAGTATTCCAAAAAGTTGCTCTAAATCCACCTAAAAAAGCTTTTATCAATTCAAAAGAAGATTGATTACACTCTCTATCAACTAATTTAATCAACAATTTACCCTGTCTGAGTGTTAACTTCTTTAAAATGGGTTTATAAGTTTCAAACAACTCCTTTTCCATCCTTTTTATATGAGCTTGCCGAGCTTTGTCATTTGGTAATGTTTCAATAAACTCATACGTCTCTATTAGTGTGGCGTAGATAAGTTTTGCATATGGCATTGTTCGTTTTACATCTCTAACCATACGCCAATAATTCTCTTCCTCCTTTTTATTTTTGAATTTACTAGGAGGGAACACCCATACGTCTCTAAGCGTTACTATTGGTATTGTGTCACCACCAACAATAATTGCTCTTTGAGTTGTGGGTGAAGTATTATATTGAGCAAATAGTCCACTATAGCTCAGCATAATAGTCAAAATTAATATATAATAGTATAGTCGATTCTCCATTCCGCAAATATAATTGATATAGCTAATCTATTTCCATAAACAACATAAAAGAGTCACGAGTATGCGTTTATTTCTAAAACAACTACTATTCATTTTGGTTCTTATATGCCATAATTACCCCCTAACTCTCATGGCTATAGAACATACAAATGCGAGATCTTCTTCTCTTGCCTCTTCTACTGTCTCTTGTTCAGAGATTGGCAATCCAGCTTCCCTATCCTCTTATGGTTACAGCTTTGCCCAACTCAATTACCAGAACAATTTTTTCATGCCAGATCTTTCTACATATTCATTTAATACTCTTATAGTTAACAAATTTGTAGATTTAGCACTACTCTCTTCTCGTTTTGGTAATGAGTATTTCAACGAAACATCCTTTTCATTGAATCTATCGAAGAAGCTATTTGAGAATTTAAAACTAGGTGTGAGAATAAATTATACTCTTATGAACCAATCATTAGAGTATGATAGTGATGGTTATATTCATGCAGGACTTGGGTTAATATATAAGATCAATGAAATATTTGGTGTAGCATTAGCAGCTGATAATTTTGTTGGTACTCTTATTCATGGTATTGAGTCGTATAATCCCCCATGGTTATTTAGATTGGGAGGATCGTATTCGCCTAATAGCTCTTTTAAAGCTTTTATAGAAATAGAGAAGGTAGAAGATAGAGCTATGATTTATAAAATTGCTGCTGAGTATTTTCTTATTGAAGAACTACCTATTCGCCTGGGTTTTATAGGTACACCATTTAGGCCTACTTTTGGTACAGGTTACAGCTGGTCGCAAATAAGTGTTGATGTAGCGGTTCTTTATCACCTTTCACTTGGATTGCAGCCTAGCTTGTCACTCACTTATCTCTTTTAATTATGAAGAGGCTTTTACTTGCATTACTAGTTATATTTTTTCAATCTCTCTATTCACAAGTGGAGATTGTAGAGAATTATGTGGGTGAAGTAGGGGAGAGTGAATTAGTATTATTGACAGAGCAGCTATCAGAGTTGACAGAGAATAGGTTTAACATCAATACAACTACCAAAAAAGAATTAGAAACTCTTCCATTTTTGAGTGATATGCAAATAGAAAATATTCTTTACTATCTCTATACAAGTGGACCAATGGTCTCAATTTATGAGCTTCAGCTAGTAGAAGATCTGGACATGGTTACTATTGAACAGTTATTACCTTTTATATTTTTAGCTCCTTTACCTAAGGATAATAGTGAATATAGATTAAGAGATTATTTGAAGTACGGAAAGAGTAAATTTTATCTTCAAAGTACTGTACCACTAGAACTTAAAGATGGGTATAGAGATAGAACTGATTCTCTTATTTCAACAAATAAAAGATACTTAGGGGACCCTTTCATGGTTAATTTTAGATTTGAATTTAAAAGCATTGATAGGATTGAGGTTGGTTTAAGATCGAATAAAGGAGCTGGAGAAACATTTAGTAAGGGGTTTGATTATTATTCGGCCTACTTACTACTAAAGGATATTGGAGTATTAAAAAGAATAGTAGTTGGAGACTTCAAACTTTCATTTGCTGAAGGTTTAGTCCTTAACCATAATTTCTCTTTTGGAAAGAATAGTAATATGACAATTTCAAATAGAGCTCAGACACCACTAAGAGGATCAATATCAAGTGAGTCTTCACCTTTTTTTAGAGGATTAGCAATGAGCTTTGGTACCCATAATAGTGATCTAACGCTATTTTACTCCGAAAGAAGGTTAGATGGTATTATTTCAGATTCAACTATAACTTCGATTAATCATAGTGGTAAACATCGCACCTTAAAAGAATGGGAAAGGAAGAGGAATATCACAAATACTAATTTTGGTGCAAATTACTCAATATATTGGGGTGATATTAGGCTGGGCTCTACTCTTTTAGTTGAGAAATACTCAATGCCATTATTGCCTAAACAGTCAGATGCTAATAGATTTTTATTTGCGGGAGATAGAAATTTAAATGTTTCATTTGATTATAGTTATAGTAATAATAATATTCTATTCAAGGGAGAATCGGCTGTATCGAAGAGTGGAGGGTATGCTACAATAAATAGATTCGTATTTCAAGCCATCAGAGGTGTTACATTATCTCTCATACAGAGGTACTATAGTGTAGATTATCATGCTAATTCTTCTAAGGCTATAAATAGTGGTGGAAGAGTTCAAAATGAAGAGGGGTATTATTTATCTTATAATATTGAGTCTATCAGTAGATGGCGAATCAATGGATACATTGACTTCTTTAGGTTTCCTTGGCTAAAGAGCAATGCAGATGCTCCATCTTCTGGTTGGGAGTATCAAAATAGAATAGAGTTCCTTCCATCAAAAAAGCTTCAATTTAGACTAAACTATAAACATTCGGAGAAGGAGGTTAATTCGACTAGTGAAGAGGAGGGTCAAGAACAATTGATATTTGGTAAGAGAGATCGTTTTCGTTTTGATAGTTATTTGTTCCCAAACGAAGAGAATAGATTACGTCTAGGTTTAGAGTATGCATTCAATAACCAGTATAATAGAGGATACAGTGTTGGAACTACCTATGATATCAAACCGTCTAAAGGAATATTTAATATGGCTATTTCCTTATTTTATTTCAATAGCAACTCCTCTCTCTTGAGAATGAGTTCAAATGAAAAGAGTATGCTATACTCATTCTACACACCATCTTTATTTGGTAAAGGAACTAGAGGGGCAATGCAGTTCAGGTATAGTATAAATAACAAAGTATATATACAGGGTAAATATGGAATTACTATTTATAATGATCGCTTAGAGATAGGTAGTGGTTTAGAGAGGGTTCAAGGAAGACACCTTCAAGATATATCTATTTTACTTCGTATTGCTTTGTGATAAATCAGGGTGAGCCACAAACAAATCACTATCTTTGCAGATATACTTTGATACTCATATAAACAATATAAACAGATTCTATTCGTGGCAAAGACAGTTGTTGAGACTCCATTAATGAAGCAATATTACGAACTAAAAGCTAAGCATCCTGATGCTATATTGCTTTTTCGTGTTGGTGACTTCTATGAAACATTCTCTCAAGATGCAATTGATACCTCTGAAATATTAGGTATCACACTCACTCGTAGAGCTAATGGATCAGCTTCATATGTCGAATTGGCGGGTTTCCCTCATCATGCTTTAGATACTTACTTGCCTAAATTAGTTAGAGCTGGTAAGAGGGTTGCTATATGTGAACAGCTCGAAGATCCTAAACAAACTAAGAAACTAGTTAGAAGAGGTATAACAGAGTTGGTTACTCCTGGAGTATCTATAAATGACAACATACTAAACCATAAAGAGAATAACTTTTTAGCATCTGTTCATCTGTCAAAGAATAATAGGTGTGGTGTAGCCTTCTTGGATATATCTACTGGAGAGTTTCTTACGGCTGAGGGTACTACGGATTATGTTGACAAACTCCTAAATAACTTTGCACCCAAAGAGGTACTCTTAGAGCGAAGCAAAAGACGACAATTTGAAGAACTATTTGGTTCAAGATATTTCACATTCGAATTAGATGATTGGATATATACTAATGAGGCTGCCAATGATAGGTTAATAAAGCAGTTTGATACAAAGAATCTAAAGGGATTTGGAGTGAGTGAACTTATTAATGGTATTATTGCCTCTGGTGCAATTCTCCATTATATGGACATAACACAGCATCTTCAAATTGGACACATAACCTCTCTTTCGCGAATTGAAGAGGAGAGATACGTACGACTAGATAAGTTTACTGTTAGAAGTCTTGAGCTTATTGATACAATAAACGAAGGTGGACGCAGCCTATTGTCAATTCTAGATAGAACAATTAGTCCTATGGGGGCTAGGATGTTAAAGAGATGGATTGTATTCCCACTAAAAGATCTCCAACCTATAACAGATAGGCTAAATGTTGTCGAATATTTCTTTAGGGATAGTGATCTTAGAGATACACTCGAACAAGAGATTACACTTGTTGGCGATCTAGAGAGGATAATTTCTAAAGTGGCAGTTGGTAGAGTTTCTCCTCGAGAGGTAGTTCAATTAAGAGTTGCTCTTGCCGCTATTGAACCAATAAAGAATGAGTGTTTAGCATCATCAGATAAGAGCCTTGTTAGCATAGGCGAGCAACTAAATCCATGTTCTATTATTAGAGATAAAATTGCGGCAATAATTCAATCAGATCCTTCTGCTCAGATAAATAGAGGTGGTGTTATCAACAGTGGTGTTGATACTAATCTAGATGATCTCAGAAAAATTGCTTACTCTGGTAAGGATTACCTTATTCAGATACAACAAAGAGAGTCTGAAGCTACAGGTATTTCAAGTCTAAAGATTGCTTACAATAATGTATTTGGTTATTTCATAGAAGTTAGAAATACACACAAAGACAAAGTACCACAAGGTTGGATACGCAAACAGACTCTAGTTAATGCTGAAAGGTATATTACTCAAGAGCTAAAAGAGTATGAGGAGAAGATATTGGGTGCAGAAGAGAAAATCGTTTCTCTTGAAACACGAATATATAATGATCTTGTACTAGAGTTAGTTGAATATATAGGAGCAATAAAGAATAATGCAACCCTAATTGCAAGATTAGATTGCTTACTTTCTTTTGCCAAAGTATCAAAGGAAAATAGTTATCTAAGACCTGAGGTTAATGATACTTTTGAGATTGACATTAAGCAGGGCAGACACCCAGTAATTGAAAAGCAGTTGCCAATAGGGGAGAGTTACATTGCAAATGATGTAAATCTAAACAATGATAACTGTCAAGTTATTATGATAACTGGTCCAAACATGGCTGGTAAATCAGCTCTACTAAGACAAACTGCTCTAATCACATTGATGGCACAGATCGGTTGCTTTGTTCCTGCTGAATCGGCTAAGATAGGTCTAGTTGATAAGATATTTACTAGGGTAGGTGCTTCTGATAATATATCAGTAGGTGAGTCTACATTTATGGTTGAGATGAATGAAGCTTCAAATATTCTTAACAACATATCTGATAGAAGTCTTATTCTTTTTGACGAACTTGGTAGGGGAACTAGTACATATGATGGAATATCTATTGCTTGGTCTATTGTAGAGTATATCCACGAGCACCCAAAATCAAGAGCTAAAACACTATTTGCAACTCACTATCATGAACTAAATGAGATGGAGAGAAGTTTTGCACGAATAAAGAACTATAATGTCTCCGTTAAGGAGATAGATAATAAAATAATCTTTTTACGTAAGCTTGTAAAGGGGGGGAGCGAACATAGTTTTGGTATTCATGTTGCCAAGATGGCAGGGATGCCTCAATCTATTATTAGTAGAGCCGATGAGATACTTCTTCAGTTAGAGAGTGATAATCGCAAGAATGATATTGCTCAATCCTCTAATAGTAGCAAGAAGGAGTCCAAAAATAGTAGGGAAGCTGGATATCAAATGAGCTTTTTTCAATTAGACGATCCTGTACTTAGTCAAGTGAGTAGTGAGATAAAACACTTAGATATAAATAATCTAACTCCTATAGAAGCACTAAATAAGCTTCATGAGATAAAGAAGATTGTAACCGGAGGTAAGTAATGAATACAAAAGCCCACTAGAGATATCTCTAGTGGGCTTTTGTATTCCACCATTTTGGGTATAAATAAAGGGAGGAATATGAAGCTCACGCTCCCTTCCTCCCAAACTTCTATTGTGTATTACGGATTAGAGTACAAATTTACAAGAGGTATTTTACTTTAATAATTAATGATTTAATAAAGTAAAATATTTACCTCTGATTGCAAAGTTAAACAAATATCAATATGAAACAAGAAAAAGCAAACAAATAACACATTTTTTTATTCAATGGAGTATTAGTGTGTATTTGGTAGCTGCTATGCAGCATGTTTTTATAATCAATGTTTGGATTGAAATATAATAAATATTACCCATGGTTTATTTTTGTTCAGACAGAGCTTGCTCAAGATCATATATTATATCGTCTACATGCTCTATACCCACAGAGAGTCTAATAAGATTAGGTTTAACACCAGCAGCAAGCTGTGCCTCTGCCGAAAGTTGTTGGTGGGTAGTAACTGATGGCTGAATAATCAATGTTCGTGTATCGCCAACATTTGCCAGATGGCTAATTAGTTTTACTCTATCAATAACCTTAGCAGCCTCTTTTGAACCACCTTTTACACAGAATGAAAGAACAGGTCCATAACCATTGCTTAGATATTTCTTAGCAAGCTCATGATAAGGTTGGGATTTAAGTCCTGGATAGTTTACTGATTCTATTGCAGGATGTGAATCCAACCATGTAGCTATTTTCATTGCATTCTCACATATTCTGTCTACTCTAAGCGAAAGAGTCTCAAGTCCAATAAGAAGTTGATGCGAATTAAATGGTGAGATACAAGGTCCTAGGTCTCTTAAACCCTCAACCCTTGCACGAATAATAAATGCAATACTTCCAAAGCTATCCCAAAAGTTTAGACCGTGATAACCCTCTGATGGTTCAGAAAACTGCGGATATTTTCCATTACCCCAATTAAAGTTACCTCCATCGACAATAATTCCCCCCATAGAGGTGCCATGGCCACCAATCCATTTTGTAGCCGACTCAACAACAATATTAGCACCAAACTCAAGAGGTCTACATAGATATCCACCACACCCAAATGTATTATCCACCACAAGAGGTATATCATATTTTTTTGCTACGGAAGCCACCGCCTCAAAATCAGGTATACTAAAGTGAGGGTTTGCTATATTCTCTATGTATATAGCCTTAGTTTTATCATCAATGAGCATCTCAATATCATTTGCAGTATCACTCTTGGCGAAGCGAGCCTCTATACCCATTCTCTTGAAAGCAACCTTAAATTGGTTGTAAGTACCACCGTAAAGAAACGGTGAACTAACGAAATTATCACCAGCCTCCAAGATGTTGTTCATAGCTATGAGCTGTGCCGAATGACCCGAAGCAACAGCTAGAGCTGCAACCCCTCCCTCTAGAGCAGCCATTCTCTTTTCCAGAATATCTGTTGTAGGGTTCATCAATCTTGTGTAGATATTTCCAAACTCCTTTAGAGCAAAAAGGTTTGCACCATGTTCAGCACTATCAAATGTATATGCCGTTGTTTGGTATATAGGAACTGCTCTAGAGTTTGTACTCTTATCACTTGTCTCATACCCTGCGTGAACCTGCAGTGTTTCAAATCTTAATTTACCTTCTCTCATAACTAATAACCTAATAGATTAACGACTAAGTCGTTTGTGATTCAATTCATTGTTAGGATTCTTTCCCTCTAGGGTATATAAATAACCAATGTCACTACCATAAGCCTCTTCAACTCGGCTTCTTACCATCTTCATTGTACTATTTAGCATAAGATTCTTTTCAGAGAAAGGCTCAGGAAGAATGATGAACGTGATTGGTATCCAACGTTCAGGAAACATTTTTGCTAGATGCCCTTTACCTTTAAATTTAGATATATCTCTTTGTATAATACTGATTAATGCCTCACTACACTTTTTACTTCCCCATTCAAGATGGTGCTTCTTTGCATAGCGTTTCATTTGATCTGTGTTTGCAACAATCAACGCAGAAGTATATAGGTTCTGATTATTGTAAAGCATTATCTGATCTATGTATAGAGAGTGAGAAACTAAAGCCTCTTCAATACCTTCGGGGCTATACTTTTCTCCGTCACCTCCTATGAGAAGACTCTTATACCTACCCATAACATATAAATATCCATCACTAGACATATAGCCCATATCACCAGTATGTAGCCATCCATCAATAATCGTTGTAGCAGTAGATTCACTATTTTTCCAATAACCTGCCATCACGTTCTCGCCTTTTATTACTATTTCACCCTTACTTCCTATAGGTAGTTCATCACCACTTCCATCAACGATCTTAAGTTCAATAGGTTTTACTAATTTACCTGACGATCCGAATTTATGACAAGAAGGCGTATTTGATGAAATAACAGGTGTCGCTTCAGATAGTCCATACCCCTGATACATAGGTATGCCAATTGAGTAGAAGAACGATTGGAGCTCTTTGTCTAGAAGCGCACCACCTCCTACAAAGAATTGAAGATTACCACCAAAATTCTCCCTCACTTTCTTGTACAATAATGCGTCAAATAGATTGACTAGCGGTTTGAATATAACTCTCCATCCTTTACCTTTATCCTCACCATTTGCATTATATACCGTAGAGACAAGGATTGCAAACTTAAAAAGTAGCTCGGCTATTGCTCCCTTGCTTTTTATTCCAGCTTCAATACTCTTCTTGAAATTTTTAGCCAGAGCAGGGACACTTAGTAAAAGATGTGGTTTTACCTCTTTGATGTTTATAGGTATATTTTTAAGAGTCTCCATTGGAGTTCTTCCACTTTGCACTGTCGCAACAGATGCACCACAGCTCATAAACGTGAAGAAGCCAACCACATGAGCAAAGCAGTGGTCCAATGGTAGAATAATCAGAGTACGCCAATCAGAAGAAACACTTGTCAAGCTCAATGATTGTTCGACATTTGCTGTATAATTACGATGAGTGAGCATAACCCCTTTAGGGTCAGCTGTCGTTCCTGAGGTATATGTTATAGTTGCTAAGTCATTATTTTGAATAGCTCTGCCTATCTTCATGAAGGAGTCTTTATCACTCTTCAAAAGGGCATCTCCCATCTTTAATATGTCACTTAAAAGAATCTCTCTATCCTCAAGTTGATCTATTTCATCAAAAACAATAACTCGCTCAACGAAACTTAGCTCACTCTTTATAGATCTTATCTTTGATAGTTGACCCTTAGATACCATCACCCATTTAGACTCAGAATGTTCAATTCTGAACTTAAGGTCACTGCTCTCCTCTAGTTTTATAGAGAGAGGAACGTTCACTGCACCAGCGTAGAAGATTGCTAGTTCTCCAATGATCCAACTATTTCGCCCCTCACTCAGCATTGATATATTATCCCTAGGATTAACACCTAATGCTACTAAACCAGCACCAAAGCGGATCGTTTCGTTGTAACACTCCTTGTAACTACTCTCAACGTAGTCACCATTGCGCTTTTCTAACAAAAAAGGGCGATCAGCATACTTCTCCACAGACGCCTCAAACAGATCAATAATACTCCTTTTCACAGCTTTCAAAATGGATTTTGATGATTATTTATTGTGTATTACAATTGGAGATCAACGATCTTATGACCCCCAACTCTCACGATCAAGATTCCTATAGTTTATTGCTTCACTTATATGATCAGGCTTTATAAACTCCTCACCCTCAAGATCAGCTATAGTACGTGATACTTTCAATATTCTATCATACGCCCTCGCAGATAGATTCAACCTCTCCATAGCACTCTTCAAACGCCTGAAACCCTCTTCGCAGGGTTTAGCATATAGTTGAAGAAGCTTTGTATTCATCTGTGCATTGCAATAGATCTCTCCTTGATTTCCGAACCTATCTTCTTGTATCTTACGTGCACGTATTACTCTCTCCCTTATTGTTATACTAGATTCAGCAGGTCTTGCATCCGATATCTTCTCAAATGGAACGGGAGTAATCTCCACTTGGATATCTATACGGTCCAAAAGAGGTCCAGAGATCTTATTCATATACTTTTGCACTGCACCAGGTATACACACACAAGAGCGTTCGGGGTGATTATAATAACCACAAGGGCATGGATTCATTGATGCTATCAACATCATACTTGAAGGATACTCAACTGAAAATTTTGCTCTCGAAATGCAGATCTTTCTCTCCTCCAATGGCTGTCTCATAACTTCCAATACCACACGACTGAACTCCGGAAGCTCATCCAGAAAGAGTACACCATTGTGGGCCAAGGATATCTCACCTGGTTGAGGAAAGCTGCCGCCCCCTACAAGTGCTGCTGAAGATATAGTATGGTGGGGAGCTCTGAATGGTCTATTTGCCATCAACCCTTTTTCTCGTCCAATCTTGCCAGCTACGCTATGGATTTTTGTCGTCTCAAGAGCTTCACGCAAAGAGAGAGGTGGGAGGATGGATGGTATTCGCTTTGCCATCATGGACTTTCCAGCCCCAGGAGAGCCTATCATTATTAGATTATGCCCACCAGCTGCAGCAACTTCTAGTGCACGCTTAACACTTTCTTGTCCTTTAACCTCAGAGAAATCAAATTCGAATTCACTTTGTTGAGCATAAAACTCCTCTCTAGTATTGACTACTGTCTCTTGAAGTTCCACACTCCCATTGAGAAAATCTATTACCTCTTGGATATTATCAACACCATAAACAGGGAGATTGTTTACAACTGCCGCTTCACAAGAATTCTCTTTTGGTAAGATTATACCCTTGAAACCAGCCTCCCTAGCTTTGATGGCTATAGGCAAAACTCCCTTTATGGCGTGCAGTGTTCCATCAAGAGATAACTCACCCATCAAGAGATACTCACCTAACTTATCAACAGCTATCATCTCCGCAGCAGCCATAATGCCCATAGCAAGAGGTAAGTCATAGGCTGAACCCTCTTTTCGTAGATCAGCCGGTGCCATATTGATGATAATCTGTCTTCGCGGAAACTTATATCCGCTCACCTGAAGAGCTGAGACAATCCTCTCGTGACTCTCCTTAACTGCGTTATCAGGTAGTCCAACAAGGAAGAACTTTAATCCTTGAGAACAGTTTACCTCTATCGTGACTATCGAAGCATCCACTCCGTGAAGTGCTGCTGCATAAGATTTTACGAGCATACTCTTGTGGGTTTTAGTTTTTGGTATTAAGGCTAATAGCTTTTTGATTGTTTGCCTATCTATTTAGTTCTATTTGATTATTAAAGTCAGTAATTTATCTGGTGAAAATAGATCATTGGCCAATTGCCATATGTCATCTTCGCTCACTCTTGCAATGCGCTGATTTACCTCCTCGAAACTATCGTAACGACCAAATCGAAGGTAAGTTTTGCCCATACCTAGAGCTAAATTCTCCTTATTCTCATTTGCAACAACTAATTGTCCATACAGCTGTTTTTTTGCTGCTGTTAGTTGGTTTTTGCTCATAGGTTTACTTCTGAACCATTCTAGCTCACGCTCTACTAGTCCCATCCCTTTTTTGTACTTCTTTGGATCTGTACCGAAGTATATACCAAACACACCGGTATCTGTGTAAGGTGTTAGATTTGACTCTACAGTATATACCAATCCGCTCTTCTCCCTTAGTGAAACATTTAATCGGCTATTCATACCTGGTCCACCCAAAATATTATTCATAACAAAAAGAGCAGATCTACGTTCGTCAAACATAGACAAAGTGCGAGCTCCAATCATAACGTGTGCTTGATTTGTTTCCATTTTCATATAGATTGGTTCGTGGTCCAGAACTATTGGTTGTGAAACCGTTCTAATTGGTGAGGCTGATTCCCCCCCCGATTCAATTCCACTGAGATGTTTTTCCAATAGTTTTACAAGCTTCACAAAGGGAGTACTACCCATTGAGAAGAAGACCATATTATTTGGTCTGTAAAGCCTATTGACAAAAGAGTGACACTTTTCAGAGTCAAATCCCTCTAAGGATTTCTCATCCCCTAATATATTATGACCAAGTGCGTCACCTGGAAAGAGTAGATTCTCAAACTCATCAAATATCAGTTCTGAAGGTGAATCTCTATAGGAGTTTATCTCATCAATAATAACTTCTCTCTCTTTCTCTATCTCTGCCTCTGGAAATGTTGAGTTGAATACAAGATCACTCAACAGATCAACAGCTCTCTCAAGCTCATTACCCGGGAAAATAGCATAGACTAGTGTCTCCTCCTTGCTTGTGTATGCATTGAGTTCACCTCCCACACTCTCCATTCTATTTATAATGTGGTGTGGTCTACGCTTTAGCGTACCCTTAAAAAGTAGATGCTCCACAAAGTGGGCCATCCCAAACTCATCGCTATACTCATCTCGTGTACCTCCATTTATGGCATATCCACAGTAGGAAACTGCTGAGTCTGTAGGTAGATGAATAATTCGAAGTCCGTTGCTTAAAGTGTGTTGTTGGTAATGCATATAATTTATTCTACGTTCTATCGCAAAAATAGTTTAATTACTTACTCAAACAACATTTAAACCTAGATCTTTTATTTTAACGTAGAGTTAAGAACAATTGCTTCGTAATGTAGTTATATTTGTAAACTGTAATTGCTCCAACTAAGGGGAATAAAAGATACACACAAGATGATTAAGCAGATTGTCAAATACACTCTATCATTAATCCTAACAGCACTTATTATGCTGTCGGGATCTTATGGCGTGTTCAAACATTTGGCTTGCAACCATTGTGATGTAGCTTCACTATTCAATTCAGAACAAGCAAAGGGCAAACCTATGGCTTGTTGTTCAACTAACTCTTTGGGCATAAACACACTCTCTTTAGATGACTGTTTCTGTGACAGCGATTCAGACTCTCAAGAAGAGACCAAGAGGTCTATTCAGACCACAGTAAGCTCAAAACTATCTGTGGATCTTATCAAAGTGCCAGTGATGTCACTTATTTCTATGCTATTGTCAATCGACATAAAGCCCATTTATCCAAAACCCATATCCTCTCGGATTGCATCAGGCCGCGACATATTGGCCATGAATGCAGTCCTTATCATTTGATTTTATAATTGTAAAACTCTCATTAGGAGAATAGACAATGCTAGTTAATACGGCTTTGTCCATACCATTGTACACAATTATTTAATCATTTGTAATATGAAAAAGAGTATTTTTATATCCCTAGCCTTAGGGGTAAGCAGCCTTATATATGCACAAAACAGAGTAAAAGGAGTAGTAATAGACCAACTTGGTGAGCCTCTCATGGGGGCCAACCTCGTATGGGTAGGTAGCTCCATTGGTGGAACCACTGATATTGATGGACGATTCTCCATCGAAAAGTCCTCAAAAGAGAATAGATTAGCAATAAGCTACGTTGGATATGATAGTGATACTTTAGTGGTGAATTCAACCAATGAGGAGATTACCATAGAGATGAAAAACAATGCTAGCTTGGGCGAAGTTGTTGTTCGTGGTCAAGGAATGGGAACACTTAATTCAAGAGTAGAACTTCTAAATGTTCAGAAGATGGGTGTAGCTGAATTTCAAAGAGCTGCTTGCTGCAATCTCTCTGAGGCTTTTGAGACAAATGCCTCAGTAGATGTAAACTATAGCGATGCAGCCACTGGAGCAAAAACCATTAAACTACTCGGATTATCTAATCATTACGTTCAGATGCTTACAGAGAATGTTCCTAACCTTCGTGGTATAGGATCACTTTATGGAATGGATTGGATACCTGGTCCTTGGATGGAATCAATTCAGATATCTAAAGGTGCTGCTTCCGTAAAGAACGGATATGAATCTATCACAGGTCAAATAAATGTTGAGTACAAGAAACCCGACAAATCTGATCCATTAACCATCAATCTATTCGGGATGGACAATGGTAGAATGGAGGGCAACGTCGACGGAAATATAAAGATAAACGAGTATCTCTCAACTGGAGTCATGGCACACTACTCAAATGATAAATTCAATCACGATGCCAATAATGACAAATTTCTAGATCGTCCACGATTAGAACAAGCAAACATACTAAACCGATGGCTCTTCAAAAAAAATAATTACCACTCCGAAACAGCCTTAAAGTATATCTATGAGACTAGAAATTCTGGTCAAGCAGAGGATCACTCTATGAGTGATCAGAAAAGTATGGATACTCCATATACAATCAATATGCGTACGCATAGGGGTGAGATATTCTCTAAAAATGGTCTTATACTTGATGCTGACAAGCAACAAAGTATAGCCTTAATACTATCTGGTAATATACATGACTTCAAGAGTAACTATGGTATCAATAGATATGATGCTCGTCAGAGCAGTATATATGCTAGCCTTATGTACGAAAGCTCTTTTGGTGTGAAGCATAATATAAGTTCGGGCATCTCTTTTGTTGGTGATTTCTTGTCGCAAAACACAATTATACCATCAGTATCGTCTATTTTATCACCAAATAGAAACGAGTTTACACCAGGTGCATACGCACAATATACTTATAAGCCAACACGTAATCTGACACTAATGGCTGGGATACGCCTGGATCATCACAATGAATATGGTCTATTTTTCACTCCAAGAGCGAATGTTAAATGGGATGCAACGGAGTGGTTGCAGATTAGAGCTACTGCAGGCAAGGGGTATAGATCTGTTAATATATGGGCAGAGAATAGCAATCTTCTTGCTTCTTCAAGAGTAAAGAATATATCTATAGCTGAAAATCTAAATATGGAGGAGGCATGGAACAGCGGTATAAGTGCTACAGCTCACATGCCTCTTTTCGGAAAAGAACTTTCTGTAGCACTGGATTATTACAGAACTGATTTTATAAATCAAGTGATCATTGACAACGAGAGTGCAGCCAATGCTATTAGCTTCTATAATCTCGATGGTAAATCATTTGCAAACAGCATTCAGCTCGAGGTGGGCTATCCTATTTTCAATGGATTTGACCTTAGAGCCGCATATAGATTGAATGATACAAAGGTTACATACAACGGTGTTTTAAAGGAGAAAGCTCTTCAAAGCAGACACAAAGGGCTAGTAACTGCCTCGTATCAAACGCCAAATCCTATAACAAAGTGGCAGTTTGACTATACTCTTCAGATCAATGGATCGGGCAGAATGCCCACGCCCGACCTTGATGCTCCACTATGGAACGACAGATTTGATAGCTTCACCATCTCAAACGTTCAAGTATCAAAGTTCTTTAAGAATTGGTCTATATATATAGGAGTGGAGAATCTATTTAACTTCACACAAGATAACCCTATTATAGATGCTGCTAACCCTTATGGCGATAAGTTTGATGCAACTATTGTATATGGTCCAGTGCATGGTAGATCTATCTATGGCGGAGTAAGATGGAATATGACAAGATGAGTTTATAACTATTAATGATCAACGAATTAAAAACTACAATTATGAGAAATATATTTATCCTTATAGTGGCAATTATTTCAATTGCTGCCACACCAGTGACTGAACTTAAAGTAAAAGGGAGCTGTTCACACTGTAAAATCACTATTGAAAGGGTGGCAAATCAGCAGAAAGGTGTATCTGCTGCCAAATGGAATAGTAAATCACAGACTCTATCCGTGAAGATTAATCCAAAGAATGGATCTATCGATGAGTTGAGCAAAGCAATCTCTAAGGCGGGATACGATACTCAGTTACACAAGGGTGATGACTCAGCATACAGTAAGCTACCTGCTTGTTGTAAATATAGAGATTAACAGACTTCTGTCTATATAAAATGAGCCACTCCACAACGAATGTGTGGAGTGGCTCATTTTATATAGATACTCTTTTGGTTTAGGGGTAATGAGACTACTCCTTATCCGATGGCTTAAGTCCAAGCTTAGTGAGCATCTGCGGATCAGCCTTGCGGATATTAGCTCTGTTAACTTTCTCGATGAACTCCTTAGAGCTTTTGAAGTTGATATCCTTTACAATTAGCGAACTCCCTAGTGTGCGTTCATTTCCGTCTACTTGAGGAGAATAGCTAAGAGTGGGCTGAAATGATCCCCATCCATCAATCTTTACGAAGGCTCCATCCATCATTAACTCTGTTATTGCTGAGAAAACAGCATCAACAGCTTTTGAGGCTTCGGGTTCGCTGTTGTAGAGATTATGTGTGAGGTGCTTGATAAGACCCTCTTTATCCACAGTTCGCATTGCCACTGCTCTTGGGTATACACCACTCTTTTTGTTCTCCTTTTGATTGAGATTGTCTTGAATTACACGGTACTTGTAGTAAATTGCCATATGGTTGATATATAGGTTAATATAGGCAAAGATATAATTTTTTATCTCCTAGGCTCTATTCAACTATATAAATTCTAGGGAGTAACTGCCAAAATACGTACGTACTTTAAATGAAATACGTACGTACTTTGAGATAAATACGTACGTGTTTTGGTGTAAATACGTACGTATTTCAGAAGATGCTCAAAGGGTTTATGCAAGTTGCTTATTTGTAGTTGTATACAAGGTGATGGGGTAGGGTGTAATATGGTAGTACGAAATGAGACAGACATATAAAAAAAATAGCCATTAGCTTCTATGGTTTTAATCCATATTAAGCTAATGGCTATTCGTATGTTTTATCTGATTGTACGAAGGCAGAGGTCAATCTCTTCAGTATCTCCAGAGTATTTGCCTTTGGAGTCTGATAGTTTGACTACAGGCACTGGTTTGTCGAAATATTCGGGTTGTACTGTCATGAGCTTAATCACCATATTAAGTGGAGTCACTCCAACGTCGTTGGTTAGGTTTGTGCCAATCCCGTATGCATCCATGATCTTTCCTTGGGTAAATGCCTTTATCTTCTGTACTCTCTCAACGTTTAATGCGTCTGAGTATATTATGGTTTTCGTACGAGCATCTATCCCAAGCTCTTTGTACCTGTCAAGAGCTTTTTGTGTAAACTCAATAGGGTCACCTGAGTCCCATCGAAGACCATCAAATAGTTTGGCATACATTCTGTCGAAGAATCTAAAGAAGTTGTCCGAAGTGAAGGTGTCGCAAAGTGCTATACCTAATGCTCCATTGTAGACCTTAGTCCAGTTTTCGAGAGCCATTCTGTTTGCCATACGGTAGCCGTAGTGTGCGCCGTGATACATGAACCACTCGTGTGGGTGAGTACCTATGATTAGAGTGTCATGCTTCATACCAAGGTATACGTTTGAAGTACCTATCATATGCTTACCGGCGTGCTCTTTAAGTAGTCCAAGAACGGAATCGTGTATGTCGAAAGAGAAACGACGTCGAGTACCGAAATCACTGAATCTAGCATCTATGTCGACTAGGTAGTTAGCCTTGTCTATAGTTCGTTGTTGCCAAAGGTTGTCTGGCTTTAGTCCACTCATCTTGTAGTATAGCTCGGAGATGATTGACATAAGAGGAACTTCCCAAAGGACAGTTCTGTACCATAGTCCTTCAATAGTTACATCTAGTTTACCATCTACTTGCTCTATTTTTACTTCATCGGGATTGTATCTGTATCCTTTTAGTAGGTCAATGAAAAGTGGGGTGAAGAAGTAGCAGCGCTTACGAATGAAGCTCTCCTCTTCTTGTGTTAGGAATAGATCTGCCATAGAGTTGACCTCTTTACGCAGTTGTTCGGCAAAACCATCAGGGAAGATAGTGTTTGCTCTATTTATGAATTTGTACTGAACGTTGGCAGTAGGGAATAGCTGCTGTATGGCGTTCATCGTTGTGTATTTGTAGAGGTCGTTATCCGTAAATGCTCTTATGATCATTGTATTTCGGTTGAAAGTGTAACTAAAGCTCCCGCTTCTTGTGCGGCTTTGAATACATTATTACCAAAGCCTTCGAATCCGCTTACGTCGCTCATACAATCTTCTAGTATAATGAGCTTCTTAGTAATTTGTTCGAAGGGGAGTATCTGTTTTATAGTGTTTGCTACGCAATGGCTCTTAGCCTCGCCAGCTATATATATAATATCAGCTTCTGTTAATCTGTTTATAAGGTATTGGTTTGTTTGTGTTCTTTTGTCATCTTCTATCTCTATGTTTGCACGTATGGCACCGAAGTGTTCTACGAGTGGTGATTCTCCTTTTCGTATCACGGAGTAGTTTCTACCTTCTTTGCTCCACTCTTGTATTTGCTCCATTAGTGGTTCTACAATTGATTCGCCTTGTGTTCCTGCTATGCAGTGTTCTGGCCATATCACGTGTGTGTACTCTCCTTGTTGAGTTAGTTGATCTATATATTCTGTAACCCATTGTTGCATCTCCTTTTTTGCAGCACGAAATCTCCCTTCTCTAATATCTTTGGGTGTGATTTGGGTGAAAGGGGCAGGGTGTTTGTCACTTCTGTCAAGCCAGAAAGAAGGGTTTGCGATACTGTATGGTTGATGGCTATCTTGAGTTAGTATAATATGGTCTATTTGTTTTGTTTTTCTTTTGATAAATGTAGCAAGCCTCTTAACGTCTTCCATAGCATTGGGTACAGCAAGTTTACCCTCAGGAAGAGTGAAGTCGTTTTGCATATCTATTATTAGAAGTATACTCTTTTTGCTCATAGCTTATCTGTTAATTGCGGCTAAGATAATAATTGTTTAGGGTTAATAGAGAGGTGGCAAAGGTATAAATAGTATTTCAATGGACAAGAAAAGGCTACTCTTTGGACTCAAATAGCTGTCTAATTTGTCTGATTAGCATCTGTTTTTGGATGAAATATAGAAAAAATGGAGTAATTTTGTTTTAGAGATAAAGCCTAAATAATATATTTTCCATGATGATTCAAACGGAGGATTTCAAGATTTTAATTGTCGATGACACAGAGACTAATGTGCTTTTGCTGTTGACCATTTTGAGGAAGAGCGGATTTCAGCTTCATACTGCATGCAATGGGCTCGAAGCTTTGGAGAAGGTGGCAACGTTTCGTCCGGATCTAATACTGTTGGATGTGATGATGCCTGTAATGAATGGATATGAAACCATCACAAAACTAAAGGAGAATCCAGAGACTGCTGATATACCAGTCATGTTTTTGACTGCGCTAAATGATACAGAGAATCTAGTAAAGGGCTTTTCGCTAGGAGCAAGTGATTACATAGGTAAGCCGTTCAGGCGTGAGGAGTTGCTTACGCGTATAAACTATCATCTAAAATTGCTTGAAGCAAAGCGTACTATTCAACGTCAGAACTTGGAGTTGGAACGCCTTATTTATGCCCGAAATAAGTTGTATTCAATAATTTCTCATGATCTTCGATCTCCTATTGCTGGGATAAAGATGTTGAGTGAAGCTATTAATAGTTCATTGCCAATGGGTGATGAAAGGGAGGGGCTATTACCTCTTGTTAATATGTTGGGTAAATCGGCCGATGAGGTATATGATTTGCTGGATAATTTGTTGAGCTGGACTCGTTCTCAAACGGGGCGTATTGCTTATCATCCGGAGTCTATTATGTTATCACAGCTTGTTGAAACAGTTGTTGATATGTTGACTCCTCTCGCTTTGGGCAAAGGGGTTTTATTGAATCTAGGTTTCATTGATCCTAACTTGACAGTGATAGGTGATGAGGAGATGCTGAAAACTATATTGAGAAATATAATATCAAATGCTATTAAGTTTAGCTTCCCTGGTGGTAATATAGAGCTGAATGTATCTGATGATAGTGGGATGGTAACTGTTTCTGTCTCGGATCAAGGTAAAGGTATACCAGCTGATAAGCAATCGGAATTACTTAATGATTCTACTCACTTCACAACTTTTGGTACTAGCCAAGAGAAGGGGTCTGGACTTGGTTTGCTTCTTTGTAAGGAGTTTGTTAATAACCATGGTGGTAAGTTGTGGTTTGAATCACAAGAGGATAAGGGAACTACGTTTTTCTTTACACTCAATAAGGCATAACTGTTTGTAGATTAAGTGATGGGTAGTAATTTTCATTTGAAAATTACTACCTTTGTGCCGCTTAAATATGAACTAAATTAAATAACGAAATATCAATGGCATTACAGTGCGGTATTGTTGGTTTACCTAACGTTGGTAAATCAACGCTTTTCAATTGCTTGTCTAACGCTAAGGCTCAGGCAGCAAACTTCCCATTTTGTACAATAGAGCCTAACGTGGGTGTTATAACAGTACCTGACGAGCGTCTAAATAAGTTGGCAGAGTTTATTAAACCTAATCGTATCGTTCCTACAACTGTAGAGATTGTAGATATTGCTGGTTTGGTAAAGGGTGCTTCTAAGGGTGAAGGTCTTGGTAATAAGTTCTTGGCAAATATTCGTGAAACGGATGCTATTATACACGTTCTGCGTTGTTTTGATGATGAGAATGTGACTCACGTGGATGGTTCTGTGGACCCTGTACGTGATAAGGAGATCATCGATGCTGAGCTTCAATTAAAGGATCTTGAGACTGTTGAGAGTCGTATCTCTAAGGTTGCAAAGATGGCTCAAACGGGTGGTGATAAGGCTGCAAAATTGGCTTACGAGGTGTTGGTTCAGTTTAGAGATGCTCTTTTGCAGGGTAAGTCAGCACGTACGGTGCAGTTCGAATCAAAGGATGAGAATAAATATGCTCGTGAGTTATTCTTGCTTACATCAAAGCCTGTTCTTTACGTTTGTAACGTAGATGAGGAGTCTGCTGTTAATGGCAACAAATATGTTGACATGGTGAAGGAGGCTGTTAAGGATGAGGATGCAGAGGTATTGGTTCTTGCAGTGAAGATAGAGTCTGAGATTGCTGAGTTTGAGACTTATGAGGAGCGTCAGATGTTTCTTAATGAGATCGGGCTAGAGGAGTCGGGTGTTGGTCGTTTGATTCGTTCGGCTTATCATTTGCTTGATCTTCAAACATATTTCACTGCTGGTGTTCAAGAGGTTCGTGCATGGACTTTCGTTCGTGGAAGTAAGGCTCCTCAATGTGCGGGTGTGATCCACACTGATTTTGAGAAGGGCTTTATTCGTGCTGAGGTTATTAAGTTTGAGGACTATTGTACTTATGGCTCAGAATCTGCTTGTAAAGAGGCTGGAAAGATGAGTGTTGAGGGTAAGGAGTATGTAGCTCAAGATGGTGATATCATGCACTTCCGTTTTAACGTATAAGAATTATATATTCAGAAAGGGCAACCACATAAGTGTGGTTGCCCTTTCTGTTTTTAGGATATAAGCCCCCAATTGAGCTTCTTGTTGAATAGCTTATTCAATTGGCGACGAAGTATGTCATTGTTGTTTTGGGTGAGTGTGGGGTCTGATTCTAGTACTTCAAGAGCGAGATCGCGGGCTAGTTGAACTATTTGTCCGTCTTTCGCTAGATTGGCAATCTTGAGGTCGAAGGCTACACCTGATTGCTGAGTTCCTTCTAGATCGCCTGGCCCTCGAAGCTTAAGGTCTGCTTCAGATATTTCAAATCCGTCGGTTGTTGCGACCATTATCTCCATTCTTTTTCGAGTGTCATCAGATAGTTTAAATCCAGTTACTAGTATGCAATATGATTGGTCTCCTCCTCGACCAACTCGCCCTCTTAGCTGGTGAAGCTGTGAGAGCCCAAATCTCTCAGCATTCTCGATAACCATTACAGTGGCATTTGGAACGTTGACGCCAACTTCTATAACTGTTGTTGCAACCATAATCTGTGCTTCATTCTTTATGAAGCGTTGCATCGCTTCATCCTTCACTGCTGGCTTCATCTTGCCGTGTACCATACATACTCTGTATTCAGGGAAGAGTTGTTGAATGTGATCAAAACCTTCTTCTACGTTCTTGAGATCCATCTTCTCGCTCTCTTGTATGAGTGGGTAGACAATATATACTTGTCTGCCTTCGTTTAGTTGTTTGCGCATTGATTCATAAAGAGATGTTCGGCGGTTGTCATATTGGTGTATGGTCTGTATGGGTTTACGCCCTGGAGGTAGTTCGTCAATAACAGACACGTCAAGGTCGCCATATACTGTCATGGCAAGTGTACGTGGTATGGGTGTTGCTGTCATGACTAATATGTGTGGAGGAGTATGGTTTTTTCGCCATAACTTTGAGCGCTGTTCAACGCCAAACCTGTGTTGTTCGTCAATGATTGCAATGCCAAGGTTTTTGAATTGAACAGTATCTTCTATTAGTGCATGTGTTCCTATAAGTATATGTAGTTCTCCGTTTTGTAGCTTCTCGTGTATGTGTTCTCTATTTTTCTTGCGAGTTGAGCCTGTTAGAAGTTCACATGTGATAGGAAGTCCTTGAAGGAATTTAGATATTCCTTCATAGTGTTGGGTGGCAAGTATCTCTGTTGGTGCCATCATGCAGGCTTGAAAGCCATTGTCAAGAGCCATGAGCATTGCCATCAGTCCTACGAGCGTTTTGCCACTACCGACATCTCCTTGGAGGAGCCTGTTCATTTGCCTTCCAGATCTTAGATCATTACGTATCTCTTTAAGTACTCTTTTTTGTGCACCTGTGAGTTCAAATGGGAGGTTTTGGTTGTAGAAGCTGTTGAAATGTTGACCAATTGTATGGAATATGAGTCCTCCTTGTTGCTGTTTCCTCTGCTGGGCATATCGTTGTATGTTAAGTTGGAGATAGAAGAGTTCTTCAAACTTTAGTCTATATTCGGCTTGTCTTATCATTTCAGTTGTTTGTGGCTGATGTATATTAACTAATGCATCCTTGCGTGATATGACTTTGGTCCTATTTATTAGTTCAGGAGTAAGTGTCTCTCTTATTGTGTCTGCAGAGCTCGAGATAATTCCGTGAATAATCTTTTGTATTGCTTTAGAGTTTAGTGTATTGTTCTTCATCTTCTCGGATGTATTGTAGAATCCACTCAAACCTGCCCCTAGTTCGGCCTGATCTTTTGATGAATCAATCTCTGGATGTGCGATACTAAATCTACTTCCAAATTGTGTAGGTTTGCCAAAAACAATGTACTCTGTATTTACCTTATAAAGGTTTAGCATGTATTTGATGGCCTTGAACCAAACAAGTTCTATATACCCAGTACCATCGGTGAATCTTGCAACAAGACGGCGAGCAGCTCCTTCTCCAATAGTGTCGAAGCTTACAATATTACCTTTAAGTTGAATGAATGGCATGTTGCCGTCAATCTCACGTATTTTGAATATTCGGCTGCGGTCAATATATCTATATGGGAAGTAACATAAGAGCTCTTCGGCGGAATGTATATTCAGCTCTTTTTTGAGGATCTCGGCTCTCTTTGGTCCAACTCCTGGAAGATATGTAATGTCTCTCTCTGATAGTTCCATAGTTCTTTATGCTTGGATACTGTACTCTGATATAAGTATGCTTGCTAGTTTAAGATCAAGTGGGGTGGTGAGTTTTATATTTTCTCTGTTTCCTTGAATCAGAGTAACCTTGCCTCCAATAGATTCAACAACTGAAGCATCATCTGTGAAATGTGGATCGAATGGCTGAAGATATGCTTCTTTTATGAGTTCACTCCTGAATAGTTGTGGTGTTTGTACTAGTGCATAATCTTCTCTTGGAACAGTAATGCTAGCACCATCTGACAAAAGGTGCCTAACTGTTTCGTGTACAGGTATGATTGGAATAACAGCTTCAACCTCTTGCGCCTTTTTAAATAGCTCTATAATGACTTCTTTGGTTACAAGTGGACGTACTCCATCATGTACTGCTACTATTGAGTTATTCTTTTCACATGCGGATAGTCCGTTCTTAACCGAATGAAATCTTGTTTCGCCTCCATACACTATTTTGTGTTTTGTGTTGAACTTGTGTTTTATGGTTAGCTCTCTCCAATAATCTTCATGCGATTGAGGTATTACTAATATTATCTCTATATCTTCAATAGAGTCTTTGAATTTATCTATCGTATGCATAAGGACTGGTAAGCCGTTGATAGGAATAAACTGCTTCGGTAATTCGCTGCCCATTCTAAGCCCTTTGCCTCCGGCAACAATGATTACATATTTTTTCATTATTATTGAAGTATGATATGTTCGACCTCTACCTCTTGGTTTAGGAATAGTTTGACTGCTTCAGAAAACTTCTCTGGTGACTCTGTGGTATAGTATCTGCAACTGCCTTCTTTCGTACATTTACTCTCCATCTCTGGATGTCTGGCTAGATACTCAACAAGACTTGAAGCTACATATTCTCCCTGAGGAATTAATTCAATGTTGTTGGGAAGATAAGTCTCTATCTGCTTCTTCATAAGTGGATAGTGTGTACAGCCTAAGATTATAGCATCAATTAGTGGGTCCTTATTTATTATTTCGCCAATGTATTTCTTTATGAAAAATGTTGCTCCGTCGTTGGTGTGTTCATTATTCTCAATCAATGGAACCCATAAAGGACAAGCTTGACCAACTATGTTAATGTCTGGATAGAGTTTTGATATTTCAATATCGTAAGTCTTTGATTGTATTGTACCGGAAGTGCCAAGAACACCAACATGACGTGTTTGTGTCCTTTGAGTGATAGCCTCAACAGTGGGTCTTATTATCCCAAGCACTCTCCTTTGGGGATCAATATGCTCCAAATCTTTTTGTTGGATGGATCTTAGTGCTTTTGCTGATGCAGTGTTACATGCAAGAATGACTAGATGGCAACCCATCTCAAAGAGTTTCTCTACTGCTTGTAGGGTAAATTGATAAACTACTTCAAATGATCGGTTACCATATGGTGCGCGAGCATTGTCTCCCAAGTATATATAGTCGTACTCAGGTAGCTGTTTACGTATATGTTCTAGAATCGTTAATCCTCCATATCCTGAATCAAAGATCCCAATAGGTCCTGGTTTATGAGGTAGTTTCTTCATTGTACTGCTATATAAAAAGAAAAAGGATGATTTGCACCACCCTTTTTCATTCTCTATTTGACTATATTTTATCTCAAACCTAGTTTAGTCTTAACCAAAGGCATTGCGTCAACGCTCTTGTCTGAATGGAAAAGAATGGTTTGTGAAGTTAGGTCGAAGATATATACGAATCCGTTATCTTGACCAACTGCTTGGATAGCTTTTCTGATCTTGTCCATAATTGGAGCAAGTAGATCTTGCTGTTGTTTCTGTAGATCTTGCATTGCAATCTGCTGGAAGTTCTGAATACGCTGCTCAAGCTCTTGAACTTCTTGCATTCTGCGTACTTTAATTCCTTCAGGAAGAGTGTCTGCAGCTGCCATGAATTCAGTGTATTTTTTCTTGAACTCTTCTTGCATCTTTACAAGTTCACTCTCATAGTTTTTTGAAATTCCATCTAGTTTCTTCTCTGCTTCAATCTTCTCAGGCATTACATTGAAGAGCTCCTCTGTGTTGATGTGTCCAAATTTTAGATCACCTTGTGCTGATGCTCCAAAAGAAAGAGCGCAGAACATAATGGCAAAAGCCAGTTTCTTAAGCATAGTTATTTCTGAATTAATTAGTTATTACTTCTCAAGTTTAGCGCAAAAATAAGTAATTATTTTGATATTCCTAATTTGGCAAGAACTTCATTACTTATGTCTATTCGAGGAGTAGCATATATTATATTTTGAGAAGATGCTCTATCTATAATCATTGAGTATCCTTTCTCCTCTGATATAGCTTTAACCGCTGTATAAATATCATCCTGTATAGGTCTAATTATACTTTCTCTCTTATTGAATAGCTCACCATCAGCTCCAAAATATTTCTTCTGAAGTTCCATCGCTGACCTTTCCTTAGCTACAATCTCCTCTTCGCGTTTGACTTTCATCTCTTCTGAAAGGAATACTAGGTCAGATTGATACTTCTTGTACATCTCCTTAGCTTCTGAGAATTGTGTCTCTACTTCTGTCTGATACCTCTTTGATATCTGATTTAATTGCTCGTTTGCCATCTCATAGTTAGGCAAGTTTTTTAGTATATACTCCATGTCAATAAGTGCAAACTTTTGACTGAAAGTTGGAGATACAGCAACTAAAAGTAAACAGAACGAAATTAATAGCTTTTTCATATCTCTATTGTTTTACCGTTTGTTAGAACTCTTGTCCAATTACAAAGTGGAAGTTGCTTCCACCATATTGTCTTGATCCATTAACTTTATCAAATCCATATGCCCAGTCAATACCTAGCATACCAATCATCGGTAATAGTATCCTTACTCCAACACCTGCAGAACGCTTTAAATCGAAAGGATTGAAGTCTTTGGTATCTATCCATGCGTTACCCGCTTCTAGGAAAGTAAGTGCATAGATTGTAGAAGATGGTTGTAACATCAAAGGGTATCTAAGCTCTACTCCTAATCTAGAGTATGCATAAGCATCACCATTTCCAGTGATAGAACCATTCTCATAACCACGGAGTGCTACCGTTTCTGTTAGATATGTACTACTGTATCCAGACATTCCATCACCACCCATATAGAAGGTTTCAAATGGAGATTTCTTGTTCTTGTTGAATGAACCAAGGAATCCATATTCTACTCTAGTCGCAAGAATAAGTTTCTCATCCTTGGTAAGAGGTGTAAATGTTCTTCCTTTAAACTTCCACTTATGATACTCGATCCATCTAAATTTTCTAGCATCATTGTTTGGGATGTTTTCGTAATCGAGCTTCTTGCTCTCTCCTAGAAGTGAATAGGGTGGTGTTATACCTAATGAAAGTGTAAACTGTGAACCATTACGAGTAAAAACAGGATTGTCTGTTGAATTACGTGATAGTGTAATGTTTAAACTCAAGTTGTTACTCTGACCGTTTTGTATCAAGAAATATTGCCAATCTTTCATCATATATCTTTGATATGATAGTTCAGCAGTTAATCCGAAGTAGTCATCAGGCCAAGTTAAGCGTTTTCCGAACCCTACTGATACTCCAAGCATTTGTATGTTCTGATCTGGGTCGTATCCATATGTAGGATCGTAATAGCTGTTACCATAACCATAATCATAGCCACTTCCATATCCATAACCATAGTTGTAAGGATTGTAGTTACTCATATAGTTACTACTCATATCGCTCTGACGGCTATAGTATGCAGATACGGATAGTGAATTAGGTCTCTTCCCTCCAAACCAAGGATCCATAAATGATACACTGTATGATTGGTAGTATCTAGCATTAGTTTGGGCACTTAGTGTTAATGTCTGACCATCACCTTGTGGTATTATACCCTTATATGTTTTAGGGTTTAGTAGGTTTTTGATCGAGAAGTTTGTGAATTTCAAACTAAGCCTACCAATAATACCAGTTTGACCCCATCCTGCTGAAAACTCTATTTGGTCATTTGCTTTTGACTCCAAGTTGTATCCAATATCCACCGTTCCATTCTCTGGATCTGGTTGAATATCTGGATTCATATTTTCAGGGTTAAAGTGACCGGTCTGTGCAATCTCACGCATTGAACGCTGTAGATCAGATTTGCTAAATAGTTGACCAGGCTTGGTTCTTAGTTCTCGTCTAATTACATGTTCGTACAGCCTATCATTACCATTTATACTTACTTTGTTTATCGTAGCTTGTTTACCTTCTGATATACGCATCTCCAGATCAATTGAGTCATTCTCAATATTTACTTCGATAGGATCTACATTGAAAAATAGATATCCTTGGTCCATATATAGATTGGATATTGCATCTTCGTCTGTTTGTGTTCGCTCTGTAATCAGTTTCTGGTTGTATACATCACCTGCATTTAGTTTTAAATACATTGAGAGCATTTCAGATGGGTATAGAGTATTTCCAATCCATTTGATTGAGCGAACATGGTATTGATTACCTTCATCTATTTTAAGATATACGTCTACAGTTTTATTGTCATATTTGACAATACTATCAGATGTTATAACAGCATCACGATATCCTAGTTCATTGTACTTCTCAAGAATGAGCTCTTTGTCTGCTTCAAAGTTCTCAGGTATATATTTCTTTGTTCTGAAAATATTAACGAGTTTGCTCTTCTCGTTAGTCTTTTTCATAACACGTTGTATCTTATTTGAGGATAGAGCATTCGTACCCTCTATATAAATACGATTTACTTTAACTTTTTCCTTTTTATCTACAGTAATATCAAGAAAGACTTGGTTCTCTTTTGAAATGTCGTCTTTTTGAATAATGTTTATTTCAGCATTGTTGAATCCTTTTTCATCAAAGTGCTTCTTTATTAGAACCTTGGCTCTATCTATAAGGTTCGGTGTTATTTGATTTCCTTTTACTAGTCCTAGTTTTGCTTCAAGATCTTCTTTCTCTGTCTTTTTTAGACCAATATAATTTATATCAGAAATACGAGGTCTCTGCTTAAGTTCAATATTTAGATATATTTTTGAACCCTCAATCTTAGTTGCTGTTATTGAAACATCAGAGAATAAACCATGACGCCAAAACCTATTTACAGCTTCTGTAATTTCACTACCAGGAACAGTTATTGTCTGACCAGTAGTTAGGCCACTAAATCCAATTAATACATAGTCTTCGTAGTTCTTAACACCAGAAACTGTAATACCACCTATTTCATATTTCTTAGGTGTAGCGGAGTAATTAATTGTGGGATTCTCTTGAATATTCTCATCTTGAGCATTAGCATTGAAAAAGTTTAATGCTACTATACTCACAATTAACAGCAAATATTTGCTCATATGTAGATCGTATTTATTTGTGTTTGTTAAAGTTGCTCACTTGTTTTGCCAAATCTTCGTTCTCTCTCTTGATAATCTACGATTGCTTTATGTAGACTTTCTTTTGAGAATTCTGGCCAAAATTCATCTGTAAAATATAGTTCAGAGTATGCAATTTGCCATAAGAGAAAATTGCTAATACGCTGCTCTCCTCCTGTTCTAATTAATAGCTCTGGATCAGGAATCCCGTGAGTTGTAAGATGTTGTTCGAAAAGACTCTCGGTTATTTCAAGAGGATACTCATGGGAAGAAGACTCTACTACATTCTTTACTGCATTAATGATTTCCCACCTAGCTGAATAGCTTATAGCAAGAACAACTGTTATTGTTGTATTGTTTGAGGTTGTTTCTATGCATTTTCTTAATGTCTCTCTTGATTTTTCTGATAATCTACTAGTATCTCCAATTGCCATTATTCTTACACCTTTGCTCATTAGTTCAGGTGTCTCGTTTTCAATGGCAGATACAAGTATATCCATTAGAGCATCAACTTCTTCTGTTGGTCTGTTCCAGTTTTCTGTTGAAAAAGTGTACAAGGTTAAATATTTTACTCCAAGTCTTGCAGCTTCTTCAGTTATTTCTTTAACTGTACTTACGCCTTTTTGGTGACCATACACTCTAGGCTTTGATTGTTTTTTAGCCCATCTCCCATTACCATCCATAATTATTGCAATGTGTTTTGGGATATTATTGGGATTAATATTTTTAGATATGTCGTTCATATTTATTTTTTCTTTTTATTTACTTATCCTTGGGCAATCACATTTTCTTCTTCCGAAATCAAATGATAAATACAATTTACAGATAGAGTACCAATCATTATTTTTATACCATGTTTTAGTTCCCTTAGTTGGATTTGATATCCCATCTAGCTTATCTGTTGAAGTCCATCGCATTGTGAATTCAGTCCCTATATTTATCCTATTGTTTACTTTGTACTTCAGGCCTACACCTATAGGAATGTTTAGATGTATATTACTAGATCCTTTTCCCAATAAGATTACACCGGCTCCTAAGGTAATATATGGAGAGAATCTACTACTCTCCATATGTTCGAAAATATTGCTGTAGCTAAAAAAGTTATACTCGTACTGTATCCCTAGATCAATGAGTGATTTTTTAAAACTATACTTGTAATTCGTATAATAGCTATCAATATAACCACTACTGTGAATATTGCTTTTTTCCACGGATAGTTTTAAAGCGTTTCTTAGATTGTGATTATAGCGAATTATCATTCCGTAATTGCTGTTAAATTTTGAGAATGGATGTTTTGCTATTTCCCCAATATAGGAAGACCCTCCTAATGTTGGCCCTATCTCAAAAAGATACTCTTGAGCATTAGACAATGTTGAAACTAATATCATTAGTATAGTAATCCAAAGCTTCATAAGTACGATTTTACTTTAGCTTGTTTATTTGGACTTTCCAAATATCATTATATGAAGTTGTGTTATTCTTCCCTCCAACAAGCCAAAGAGCATTGTTGTCATCTAAATGTATATTCGCATATGACCTTTTACCGTATGAATCTGGTATGATAGATTTTGAGGTTGATAGCTTCCAGTTTATACCGCCATTAATCGATGTATATATATCATCGTAATAGTTATTACCATTATTTCCAGAGAATAAATATAGTGTCTGATCATAATATTTTGCAATTAACCCTTCCCTAGCTTTCCAGCTTCCATTTTTTGAATGTATGTCACCACTAATATTTATTTCATCTTTGTCAATGTATATGTGGTATACAGCATTTGTAGTCTCGCTATTTAATTTTTTACCACCTAGTATTATTAGTCGTTCAACCCCATTTGTATATTGAGCGGTTGCGAATCCATAACTTGGAAATTCACTATTGATCTTTTTACTCTTGTATGTTGCAAAATCTTTTGTAGTTACTACAGATCTCTCCTCATTGTTATTAGTCACATAAACGAACTCTTTATTTATAGTCCCTAATATACTTTCAACATCAGGATTTAATAACTCCCAATCTACTCCGTTGTTTGACTTAAACAATCCTTCATTTACGCTTATGGCGTAATAGTTGCCATTATAATAGTTTAGTTGACTTATTATTCCAGGAATGTTTGTTTCTCCTAGATCTTCCCACTGAGAGTCAATGTTTGCTGGAATTTTAAAAATGCTGTTTATACCTTTATCGTTTTTAGCAATACAGTATATATTATTGTCTACAAGTACAGATCTTAGGTCTTTGTATGTTGGCTGTATTTCATTCGTATTATTTTGCCAAACCATTGAGTCTGGATCTACTTGGTGTATATTTACTCTTATAGTATATTCTTTGGTTGTTTTCTTATCATGGGCGGTTACTATCATCTTAATAGGGCTATTGAAGTCAATAGAGTCACTAGTTGTATATATAGACGTGTCGTTGTCAATAGTTATGACTTTTGCTTCGTGTGCACCATTAAATGTTATTTCTGTTAACAATTTCTCTTTTAATATAGTACCAAATGGTAGAGAGTCTTGATTATAGATATTACCACTCTGTTGATTAATTGAAAACTTTACTTCATCTAGATCAGAAAGTATAGAATCATTATTGACTAACTTGAAGCTCTTAATTTGTGCATCAGAAATAGTATAGTCGGTTGTCGTACTGTCGTTATTTGTGCAGTTCGTAGTAATTATTCCTATGAAAAGCACAATTAACGGGATAAGCTTCTTAATATTCATATGATTTTTTATTTTTGATTTTACCATAACGACAGATTGTTTCGCAAAAATAGAAACAATTTCCACTTTATGGTACTGTCTCTCTTTTATTTCTTGTTATTTATATTATATATAGTCAGCTATTACTCCTTTTATATACTGTAATTGTTATTTGTATTTTACATATGACAATAGGGGGTGTTAATGGTTTAATTTAATAACTTGTTTTTTTAACAGTTGACTTAACTCTTTATACTGTAGTGTACTTATGTGTAAACGTGATTTTTTATTCTAGATTGTTCTTCGTTTTTATTTGGATGGTATTACTAAATCTACTACTTTTGTATCCGCAATCGAGCAACAACGGTCAGATCGACTGGGAGTTGTTTGAGTTGCTAGACAATCGATCATTAAGACATTTTTATATATAAAACAATAGTAGTACAAGC
>JBOFUP010000008.1:0-154213 GCA_051652645.1 Bacteroidales bacterium | reverse complement strand
TAAATGTGAAGTAATAAAACTATCAGGGACTAGCTATCGTTTTGAGAATAGAAAAACAATATTTGAGCAAATATAAATCTTAGCTATATTGTCGGTTATACTTTGCCAAAAATTGTCGCTTTTATATTTGCTGATTACACCATTATTGTTTCCTTTACATTTTGACGCTATGTACCTCATATATTGATTCTATTTTTATTGATATCAATCATTTACTCAATATTTTCACTATACTTTCATTAAGGTTCAATCAAAACTACTGATAGCATTTATAAAGAAGAGGGTACTTATCATAATTGATAAGTACCCTCTTCTTTATAGGAACTATAGTTTCATTCTATTAATCTACCATAGAACCATTAACTCAAATCTATTTTCTAACTTCTATTCTTATTTCTATTCTTATATCTTATTAGAAGGCTGGATAACCAGGGTTCTGCGTATATTTTCCACCAGAGAAATTATATTGAGCTACGGGTATAGGGAAATACTCTTCACCGGTTTTAAATGTAGCATTCTGATAGTAAATACGACTCTCTTTTTCTGCATTAAAGTAATTTGTCATCACTTCCTCAGCTATTCCCCATCTTACTAGATCAAAATATCTATTTCCTTCAAGAGCTTTTTCAAGTCTCATTTCAGTACGAAGAGCTTTACGAGCATATTCTTGATCCCATCCTGTTGAAGGATAAAGATCTATTTTGTAGTTTGCTGCATCTTTTGTTTGATCAATGAAATCCTTAACATAAGGGCTTTTCATTGCACGTTCTCTAATACGGTTAATTAGATTTCGTGCTTCATCAAGTCCTCCTTCATTAATCTCTATAAGTGCTTCTGCTTTGTAAAGAATTAGATCAGCATAACGAATTATCTGCCAGTTTAGATGAGATGCACCCCATGGCCAACCTGGATACATATCTGGTGATTCAGGAGAAACCCAGAATCTTTTTACACAGTTATGCCCGTATGTCCCTCTATCTCTAACCCAAGATTGGCATGCACTCTGTTTATATGTCTTGTATCTGATGGTCGGACGCCCTACAACGAAGTCGAGTCGAGGGTCGACATATGGAGAAGTATTGTTTAGAGTCTGCTGCTCTTCATTTATGAATGTTACAGTCGCATAGTCTGGTTTTGATTGGTAGTCAAACAACGGTAATCCATTCACATCAGTCTGGTATGCATTAATAAGATCTTGTGAAGGCAAGAAGAATCCATCACCATGGTAAGGACTATTTCCACCTGGAGAGTTAAGAAGGTTACTCCAATTTATTCTTCCAGCACTGTCAGAACCATCATTCATTGAATATTGAATTGAGAAAACAGACTCAGGTCCATTTTCGTTCGCAATAAGGTCGAGTCCCTGAAAATCCGCTAGTAGGTCATAGCCGTCAATCTGGTCAATTAATTCAACTACTTCTTTCAAAAGCTCTTTATTTACATTTATAACTTTGTTATTTTGGGGATCCTGTTCATATGCTTGAAATAGTTTAACTTTAGCAGCATATGCTAATGCTACTCTACGGTTAACACGTCCTATCTCATCCTGTTTATTTGGAAGAACTTCTGCAGCATCCAAAAGTTCCTTTGAGATTCGGCTCAAGTGTTCATCACGACTAAATACATCATTTCGAATATTTATATGTTCGCTTTCAGGAATATTTTCATTTATATATGGGACTTTATTGAAAAAGCAAACAAGTTCAAAATAGAAATGAGCGCGCAGCACCATCATCTCAGCTATTCGTAAATCCCTTACTGTTACAATTTCAGGGTCTGCAGTATTTAGTACACGAAGAGCAGCGTTACATCTTGATATCTGGCTAAATAGATTAAACCATTTACCGTCAAGATTCCAATTGTTAGATTGTACTTGGAATGTTTCCATTGCATGAAACTCCCAGATGTCACCTTCTCCGCCACCACCTTTGTAAGCATTATCGGAGCGAACCTCACCATAGCTCCAATTAGTTGTTGGTCTCATACATGGATCCTCTTGTTCATTAGTCATACCAGAAAGAACTGCATATGCAGAATTCACCAGTAGGTCTATTGCTTCAGAAGAATTCATTATTCCGTCTGATATACTCCCTTGAGGCTTATTTTCAAGAAAGCTATCGCTGCATGCCGTAAGTGACACAAAAGTAATTATTGCTAAAGCTAATTTATTGACTTTCATTTTTAGTGATTTAAGATTGTAATAGTTAGAAACCTAATTGTATTCCTAGAATATATTGACGAGGCATTGCATAAGGATATCCCAAAGCTTCTGGATCAGCACCAGAATATTTTGTTATTGTAAATATATTCTGAGCTTGGAAATATATTCGAGCCTTATTCATTTTCAATTTGCTTTTAGTTGAATTCGGTAACGAATAGCCTAACGTCAATGTTTTCAATCTCAAGAACGATCCATCTTCAATATGGAATTCAGATAGTTCATTCTCATTATTTGAGTTGTCCGTTGTCGGTGCAGGTGTATCACAATCATAGACTCCTGTTGTTAAAAACCTATCGTAAGCTTCAGAAGCATCCAGAAGACGAGTTCCGTGATTACCATTCCAACCCTGGAATAGGTCAGTGTAAAATTTTGAATTGTTGAAAGCATCCCTTATAATTGAAGAGAAGAACATACTCATATCAAAACCTTTCCAATTTGCCCCTAGAGTAAGACCTAGTTGAGCTTTAGGTAGGTCACATCCTAGCCATGTACGGTCATTGTAATTAATTTTACCATTGCCGTCTGCATCAACATATTTTATACGACCGACAGCTGGTTTCCCAAATTCAACATCATATTTTTCAATATATTCATCCACTTCTGCTTGTGTACGAAATACACCATCAGTTTTGAAACCCATCCAAGAACCCAATGATTGTCCTACAAGAGAATGCCCATTATATCCACCTCCGTAAGAATAATAAATATCGTCTAATAAATCTGTAACTTTGTTCTTTTGAATAGTGAAATTAAAACCTATGTCATAGCTAAAATCTTTATTCACATTTGTTCTCCAATTTATCTGGCCTTCAAAGCCCTTATTAATCATCTCTCCTCCGTTGTACCAGCAATATCCACCCTCGCCAATGGTTGCAATGTAAGGTTTTTCAACTAACATATCTTTGGTCTCTTTATTGAAGTAGTCCAATGAAACAGTTAGACGGTTATTTAGCAAACCTGCATCTATACCAAAATTTGTTTGATATGTTTTCTCCCATCTTAGATCAGGATTCGTAATCCTAATTCGGAATGCTCCAGGAGCAAGAGTACTCCCATCACCATTAATATTGTATGAACCTCTGTCCAAACTCATTAGATATTTTGCATAGAAAGCCTCATTGTCAATAAGGTCATTACCGTTTACACCCCATGATCCACGAATTTTCAGATCACTAAGCCAAGAGCTACTACTTTCCATGAATTTCTCTTGAGAAATTCTCCATCCCGCTGAAATTGAAGGAAACCAATCGTAATTATGCTCTTTTGATAGTCTAGAAGAAGCATCTCGGCGAACTGTTACAGAAACTAGATATTTATTATCCCATGAGTAATTTATTTTTCCAAAACCCGAAAACATAGAATATACTGAAGCACCCGCTCCAACATTTTTGTTTGATGTTACGTTGCCAAGATAAAGGTAGTCTGGGTCTTCTAACTCAAGCCCTGTTCCAAATCCAAAGAAGTTCTCATTATGATTTCTTTTTGATTCAATACCAGCAATTCCCATAATAGAGTTTTTACCAAAAGAGATATTGTATTGAGCTGTATTTGTCCAAACCCAATCTACATTTTTAGCCGTTGATTGAGTCAGCTTGTTCATGTCGTCACGAAGTGATTTTGGCTCAAATGTTTTATTTGTTTCATTGTAGAAGTTAACCCCATAATTAGTTCTCAAGATTAGGTTTTTAATCGGTTCAACTTGCAGGTAAACATTACCAAACATTCGCCAATACTCATGATTGTTATTTTTGTTGTTTTCTATCAAACGAACAATATTTGGAGTGTCTCCTAATACATCATTAATTTGTTCAACATAATTACCTTCAGAGTCATAGATAGCTTTTGCTGGATGCTGTTTTATTGCATTTTCTTCTGCCCCGTCAGGCATATAGTGAGCTTTCCACCAATTCACTGCAACATTTCCACCAGCTTTGAGCCTATTATTTATAAATCCGTAGTCAGAGCTGAATCGAGAGTTTATTCTTTTGAAATCAGAACCCTTTACTATACCTTCATGGTCAAGTAGACTAAGCGAAAGAGAAGATGATCCATTTTCAACTCCCTTGGATAAACCTACGCTATATGTTTGCATCAATGCTGTACGGTGAATCTCTTTTTCCCAATCCGTTGTTTGAGGATTAACATCTACACCATTAAGATTTTTGTATGTTTGTAATTGAGCTTTCTCTCCATTACCATATATTGAAGAAGAAGGAGTAGCACCATTATGCGCATATTTATAAGCAGACCAATATACATCACCCCATTCGTAAGCATCAAGTAGATCAAGACCACTATTATATGTCTGTAAAGATAATGTAGCATCGAATGTGACATTTGCTTCTCCAGATTTAGCTCGTTTGGTTGTAATGATAATTACTCCATTTGCAGCTTGAGCACCATATATTGAAGCAGAAGCAGCATCCTTTAGTACTTGAATAGATTCAACATCGTTGCTATTTATTATTGTACCAGGGTTTTCACGGGTCATTACTCCATCTATTACATACAGAGGACCATTTGCACTACCACGAAAAGAGGAAGCACCGCGAATAGAAGTTCCTGTGCTAAGCCCCCCTGGTGTACCATCTGTAGTTATAGTCATACCAGCTACACGCCCTTGAAGAGATTGAATAACATTTCCAGTAGGCATATCTGAGATGTCTTTCATTTTAACAACGGAAACAGATCCAGTTAAATCAGATTTTTTTTCAGATGAATATCCCACAACGACCACTTCCTCTATGACCTCTGAATTATTTTCAAGATAAACGTCCAGTATAGGTTGTGCTTTAATTGATGCTGTATTGAATCCTATATACGATACCCTCAAAGTCGCCCCTTCAGGTACCGAGATTTCAAAATTACCATCAATATCCGTTATTGTTCCTTTTTTTGTTGTTTCACAAAGCACAGAAGCCCCAATTAAAGGTTCTTTGTCTGGCTTTGAGAACACCTTTCCATTCACATTGATCTCCTTAGCTTGAGCGGCTATGATCAGTATGAATAGCATGATTGTACTGAGAAATGATCTTTTCATGATTTCTGGTTATTTGTATTTATTTTCTATTGCAAAAATATCCTATAACCACTAATTCATCATATAACGATTGTTGTATCTACTATCATTTTTAATACTAAGCTTAATTTTTAATAGTAAAAGCACAATTTTTGATAGTCTGCATAATAAAAAAGCGCACCTCTAACGAATATTGTTGGAGGTGCGCCAATAGCAATAATTACTTACTAAGCTTATTCCTTGTTATAGTAGGAGTTTCGCCGTAGGCATCACGGTAGCATTTAGTGAAATATGCTGGTGTGGAGAATCCCGTTTCATAAGCTATTTCACTTACAGTACTATCAGAAGATAATAGTAGGTCTCGTGCATGCTTTAGCCTTAGATGTCTAATTAGTTCCACTGGTGAGTAGTTTGTCAAAGCCTTAATTTTGCGATATAGTTGAGATCGTTCAAGCCCCATTTGCGAAGCAATTTTATCAACATTTAGATCAGCATCACTCATGTTATCATTCAAAATATTGAGAAACTGATTATAAAAATCACTATCAATATCACAAGATGGAAGTGACTTCTCTTGAGAATTTTCTTTTTCACTCGAAGGAGTAACTATCATAGAGTTTTGCCATATAGATTTGATTCGTTTGCGGTTGTCAATAAGGCTAGCGCATCTTGATTTCAAAACAATACTATCAAATGGCTTACCTAAATATCCGTCAGCACCGCTATCGTATCCTTTAGCTCTATCTTTATCCATAGAACAAGCCGTAAGCATAAGTACAGGAATATGAGAGGTTGATATTTCAGTTTTAGTACGTTTGCATAACTCCAATCCATCCATGATTGGCATCATCACATCACAAATTATCAAATCAGGGACATATTTAACAGCCATTTTAATTCCATCTTTTCCATTTGCAGCCGTAATGATATTATATTCAGTATTTAGTAATTCAGTAACAAGCTTCTGGATGTCTCTATTGTCGTCAATTACAAGAACCAAAGGCTTTTCAGTCCCGAAAGTTATATTAGAATCTATTGCATTAAGTTCAGTTTGAACATCTTTAGAATAAATCTTCTTATCTGGGTTCAAGGCTTTGTCCGAAATGTGCTTAATCGGTAAAATAACCTTAAACGTAGTTCCCTTTTTTATTATACTATCTGCAGAGATTGAACCTCCATGAAGTTCAACAAAAGCCTTTGTCAAAGACAAGCCTATCCCAGAGCCATTTGGATTGATATTATTAGCTTGATAGAATCTGTCAAATATATTCTCTAGATCACTTTCGCTTATACCCTCACCGGTGTCTGCTATTTTCAATGTTAGGTTCTCACCATCACTATCATAATAGACGCTTATCGTACCATTGTTCGGAGTATATTTGAATGAGTTTGAGATCAAATTAAAGAAAACTCTCTCTATCTTTTCAAAGTCAATTGCTAATAATATTGATTCGTCTTTGGGTGGATACAACAGTAATTTTATATCTCTTTTAAGAGCAAGAGCATAGAATGATTCCATCCAATCGTTTATCGCCAAATTGAAATCTATCTCCGTAAGTTTTAGATTAAGCCTTCCACTCTCATATTTACGGAAGTCAAGTATTTGTTTAATAAGTCGACTAAGAATCTTCACATTTTTATCAGCTATTTTTATGAGTGTATGCTGTTGCTCTGTAAGATTGTTAGCATTCGTGAGCTGTGCGACTGGTTCAGATATTAAAGTTAGAGGTGTAAGCAGATCATGAGATACATCCGTGAAAAACATAAGTTTAGAGTGTGTGGCCTCTTTAAGTTGTTTATTCAGAGATTTCTGCTTATCTCTCTCCTTTTCAAGAAGATTGTTTTGATGCAATAACATTTTCTGATGCCTACTGTTCTGCCAATATGCTCGAAGCAAAAGAAAAGCTACCCCAAAGAGTAGAGTAATTATGACAATACTTGCATAGAAAAGCGAGGTCTGAGCCGAGTGTTGAGCCCAATAGTCATCTATTTGACCTTTCAGCAGAATCATTTTTCTAGTTTCCTCTTTAAGCATTTCATTTTGCAAGAGAAGGATATCTGCATTCGTCAAATCCACTGCCGATGAAAGCGGTAGTTCAATTTCTCTCTCAAAAGGCTTATTCTTTAAAATGGCAAGAGCTGTCTGAATTAAGCGATGCCCTTCTGTAGGATATAGAAATGTAGCATCAATAACACTATCAGCTACTGCTTTAATTCCAATGTTTGGTGCAGCATCTATCCCGATGATTTTAATATTACGGCCCAATCTCTTTGCTACTTCCGAAGCTCCTATAGCCATGCGGTCATTGTGTGCATAGATTAGATCTATTTCAGAGTGAATGTTAAGAAGTGAGTCTGTCAATCTTACCGCATTCTCTTTGTTCCAATTCCCCTCAACACTTGCAATGAGATTCCCTCCCCCCTTCAAAAATTCTTTTGAGAATCCATTATGACGATCTTCAGCTGGGGTAGAGCCTCTTAATCCATATATTTCAATAGCTCTAGCATCACTACCCAGAATATGTAGAGCATATTGTGCAGCAGACCTTCCCAATCCTTCATTATTAACACCCATTCTCACGGTATAAGAGTCACTGGTAATATTTCTGTCGAAAATAATTACAGGTAATCCACTTTTGTATACCTTCTCAATAATAGGAGTAAGAGCCGCCGCTTCGTTAGGAGATACAATAATAAGGTCGAAGTTATTTTCAGCAAAATACTTTATATCCTCAATTTGTTTTTCATTGCTGTCTAATGCTGAGCGGATCTCTACCGAAGCATCCTCGTGAAACATAATCTCACGATATATCTCATCGTTCATTTTTGTTCGCCAATCGTCTTGACTACATTGAGAGATACCTATCTTATACATCTTAGTTTCCGTACATCCTAATAGAAGGGTAATGATTACCGATATAAGGCTGTAAATAATAATCTTGATCATTTGTCTTTATGGCTTGATGCTATACAAAGTTAGATATTATCCTATAAAAAGAGTGCATAAGGTATTAAAAATAGGGCAATTCAACATTTTTGATAGCTAATGCACGTATTTTGACAACTTAGCAATAGGCATTTATAGTAGTTTTGTAGTAATAAATGATTGAACTAGTATAAGATAGCTAGAGTCAATAATTCTTAATACTAATTCGTGAGACGAAAAACTTAATATCAGCAATATGAAAAAATTATCAGTACGCTTATCTGCAATGATGTTGTTTGGAGCCAGTTTAATTGCTCCATTGAGTGGTTATGCAGCAGAAGGTGTGGATGTGAATTATCTAGGAGTTAATAATACACTTGTCAGAGTGATAGGTGAGGGTAAATACTTAGTTATTCCAGTACAAGAGAGCGAAGAAGACTCAAAGATAAATGTTCTTGTAGATGGGAAATTTGTTGAGACCATCTATGTTAAACTATCAAAGTCAAATATAGACTATTCTGTACCTTATGATCTGACTCCATACAAGGGGCATAAAGTCGTTCTAGAGATTATCTCACCCCAAAGAGCATCCTCAGTAAAGGATATGTCATGTTGGAGTGGGATTGAACTATCCAATACATTTGATATCACCAATAGAGAAAAATTCCGTCCAGCTTTTCACCATACACCACTTTATGGTTGGATGAATGACCCGAATGGAATGTTCTATAAAGATGGTAAATGGCATCTATACTATCAGTATAACCCATATGGTTCAAAATGGCAAAACATGACATGGGGTCACTCTCTCTCCTCAGATCTTGTAAATTGGGAACATCAACCCATTGCTATCAGACCAGACGCTCTAGGTTCAATATTTAGTGGGAGTTGTACTATTGATAAAGAGAATACCTCAGGATTTGGTAAAGACGCAGTGATTGCACTCTACACTTCAGCATCGACAAGTCAAATGCAGAGTATAGCATCTAGTCAAGACAATGGAAAAACCTTTGATATCTATTCAGGTAATCCAATTATTACTCTTGAGACAGAAGCTAGAGACCCAAAAGTGTTTTGGAATGAAAAGACTAAAGAGTGGAATCTTATACTTGCCCATGCGCTTGATCATGAAATGCTTATTTTCTCATCAGCAGATATGAAGAACTGGGATCTTCTGAGCAGTTTTGGTAAGGGATTAGGTGCACAAGATGGAGTATGGGAATGTCCAGATTTGTTTGAACTACCAGTCAAAGGAAGCAATAAAACCAAATGGGTGCTTATATGTAATATTAATCCAGGAGGACCTTTTGGAGGTAGTGGAACACAATATTTCATCGGAGAATATGATGGCAAAACCTTCAAAGTTGATCTAGATAAGAATGGTAATGTGCCAACCAAGTGGCTTGATTATGGAAAAGATCACTACGCAACTGTGAGTTGGGACAACGCGCCTTCAAATCGACGTACAGTTATTGGTTGGATGAGCAATTGGGAATATGCAGCAGAAGTACCTACTCTTCAGTTTAGAAGTGCAAATACTTTACCACGCGAGATTGCTCTTTTCACTGCCCCTGATGGTGAGATATATGCATCAAGCGCACCTTCTCCAGAACTTCTATCACTTAGAGGTGAACTTGTGCAAAGTGCAAATAAAACTACAATAGTAGATAATAAGCAATCATATACTCTTCCAATAACCAATGACGGAGTATGCGAGATCGTACTTGAAGCTGACGCTAAGAAATCAAAAGAGTTTATTATTGAATTGTCAAATAATGAAGCAGACAAAGTCCTGATGACATATAACAGTCAATCAAGAACCCTATCATTTGATAGAACCCAAAGTGGTATTGTCGATTTTAGCGAATCTTTCCCTGCAGTGACAGTTACTCCTACTTATGAGAATAACGGAAGGATATCTCTTAGAATCTTCATAGACAGATCAAGCATCGAACTATTTGAGAAGGATGGTCGTTTTGTTATGACTAACCTTGTGTTTCCAAATAAACCATATTCTACTCTGTCAATTTCAACTGTAGGAGGAAATGCCAAATTGAATGATTTAAAGATCTATTCTATCAAAGTAAATCAGTAAAATCCATATTAATATAATGAAAGCTATACAACCACTGGTGACGAGTCGCAAATCATTCGTCCTGCAGCTAATTCCTGTAATACTATGCTTTTTTGTCATGGGATTTGTAGATCTTGTTGGTACAGCCTCAAATTATGTACAGAAAGATCTTGGCCTTACTAACAGTCAAGCCAATCTCTTCCCCTCGCTAGTATTCTTTTGGTTTCTGATATTCTCAGTCCCTACTGGCATGTTGATGAATAAGATTGGTCGTAAGAAAACTGTTTTAATAAGCTTGGTTGTTACTGCGGTATCTCTTTTTATACCTGCTTTTGGTAGTAGTTATACATTGATGCTATTATCATTCTCTTTACTTGGTATAGGCAATGCCATAATGCAGACCTCTCTAAACCCCTTAGTGACAAATTTAATAAGTGGAGACAAACTAGCCTCTACTCTTACTTTTGGTCAATTTGTTAAGGCCATAGCCTCTTTTCTTGCTCCAATACTTGCAGCATGGGGAGCAATGACTTCATTCCCAACATTTGGACTTGGATGGCGAGCATTGTTCATAATCTATGCATTGATTTGCTTCTTATCGATATCACTTCTAGCGGCAACACCCATCGATGAGGATCGTCCAGACAAAGGTTCAAATCTTGTAGAGTGCCTCAAGCTTCTTACTCGTCCTTTTATATTGTTGTGTTTTGTAGGAATAATGTGTCATGTTGGTATAGATGTAGGCACTAATACAACAGCCCCAAAGATAATAATGGAACGCCTTGGACTACCTCTTGAGGAAGCAGGATTTGCTACGGGTATATATTTCATTTTTCGTACTGCAGGTTGTCTTTTTGGAGCATTTATTCTTCGTACAATCTCCCCGAGATTATTCTTTGCTATTAGCGTCATAATGATGTTTGTTGGGATGGGTTTCTTGTTCATATTCGACACATTATTTCCACTTTATGCAGGGATTGCTCTTATAGGATTTGGTAACTCCAACATCTTTTCAGTCATCTTTTCGCAGGCTCTTATGTATTCTCCCAAGGAGAGAAACGAGATATCAGGTTTAATGATAATGGGTCTTTTTGGTGGCACTGTTTTCCCTTTAGCTATGGGATATGCTGCTGATGCAGTTGGTCAAGTTGGAGCAGTTGCCGTAATGACCTTGGGGGTTCTATATCTTGTATACTATACAACTAAAATCAGAGTAATATCATAAGTTTTTAATATATCATACCAATTAATAATGAATGATCTAATCGTTGGAATGGGCGAAGCCCTATGGGATGTTCTTCCTGAAGGGAAGAAAATAGGTGGTGCACCTGCCAATTTTGCCTATCATGTTTCGCAATTTGGACTATCAAGCTGTGTTGTTAGTGCAGTTGGAGATGATGCACTTGGACATGAGATAATAGATAACTTTACATCCAAGGGTCTAACCCACCTCATAGAGACAGTACCATACCCAACGGGCACGGTACAGGTCGAGATAGACCAAGCTGGAGTTCCACAATATGAGATAAAGGAGAACGTAGCATGGGATAATATCCCTTATACAGAGAGGCTCAATACTATAGCAGCAAGAACAAAAGCTGTATGCTTTGGATCACTTGCGCAGCGCAATGTAGTTTCTCGTAATACCATCAATCGTTTTCTTGATGCAATGCCTCAAAACGATGATACTCTTGTTGTTTTCGATGTTAACTTACGACAAGGTTTCTACAATAAGGAGATACTATGTAACTCCATGGAACGTTGTAATATATTGAAGATTAATGATGAAGAGCTTGTTATAGTTAGTCGAATGTTTGGCTATCCGGGAATTGATCTTCAAGATAAGTGTTGGATACTACTTGGGAAATATAATCTTAAGATGCTTATACTTACTTGTGGGATTAATGGAAGTTATGTCTTTACACCAGGAAACGTATCCTTCCAACCAACACCTAAGGTAGAAGTTGCGGATACTGTTGGTGCTGGTGATAGCTTCACTGCTGCCTTTATTTCGAGTATACTTAAAGGTAAATCAGTAATCGAGGCACACTCTCTGGCTGTTCAGACCTCCGCTTTTGTCTGCACGCAGAAGGGGGCAATGCCTATATTACCTATGCAATATTTAGGATGAATATAATAATAGCACAAAGAGGATATACCACGAAGGAAAATCCTCTTTGTGCTATTATCAATTTATCAGAAACATACTTGTGATTTGGTTGAACTATACTAGTATTATCATAGTGAATAACTCCAAAAACACGTACGTACTTTTCACTAAACACGTACGTATTTTTCTTTAAATACGTACGTATTATGATTAAAATACGTACGTATTCTTGGAGAGTTGATTTTGGGTTCTGTAACTATGTCTTTATCAATTTATAGATGATCTGTTTTATACTAGTAGATTCAGAGTTATCTCCTTCAATTTCTGCACAGTGAATTTGAATTATCAATATATGGTATAAAAGATTATTATGCTAGAGAGTTTAAAATTTTTGTATGTCAATCTCTAGTATTCAAACGCAATAGAGGGTATGCCTAAAATAGGCATACCCTCTATTGTATTTGAATTGTCTTTAATATTGATTTATCGGATAAATAGAAGTTCTCTATACTTTGGCAGAGTCCACATTTCATCGTCAACGATAAGTTCAAGCTTATCTATATGGTATCTAATAGATTCTAATAGGGGAGCCACCGTGTCGTGGTAGGATATGGCTTTAGTCCTTTCGTCTTCTATCTTATTTGCTACTTTTCTAGCATCAACCATTTTCGTCACCATACAGCTTATATTTGAAGAGTGGTAAGCAATCTTCTCAATAATCTCAAGATCTTGCTTCGCAATGATATTCATCTTTTCAGCATCAAATAGCTGTTTTACTTTATATACATTATCAAGAAGAAGTCCCTGATATCTAGATGCAACAGGTATGATGTGATTCATTGCGATATCGCCAAGAACGCGAGCTTCAATCTGTATCTTTTTGGTGTATGTCTCCCAATAAACTTCGTTTCTAGCGTGAAGTTCGATGTGATTAAGTACGCCAAGCTCTTCGAACATTTTGATGTTATCTTCACGAAGGAAGTTGTCAAAAATAATTGGAACGCTTCTTTCACAATCTAGTCCGCGAGATTCTGCTTCTACACACCACTCATCGCTATATCCATTACCATCGAAACGGATTGGTTTGCATTGTTTGATATAGTCTCTAAGAACACTAAATATAGCTTTCTCTAATTTTACACCAGACTCTGTTAGAGAATCAACGTTCTTCTTGAATTCTTTAAGTTGGTGAGCTACGGCAGTATTTAAAACTATCATAGCGCCAGCACAGTTATCCGAAGAACCAACCGCACGGAATTCAAATCTATTACCAGTGAATGCAAATGGAGAAGTACGGTTTCTATCTGTATTGTCAAGAAGTAGCTCGGGGATTTGAGTAACACTCAGTTTCAATCCCTGTTTTTCATCAACTTGAATAGCTTCATCAGAGTTGCTCATCTCTAGTTTGTCTAGAATCTCAGTGAGTTGACGTCCTAAGAATACAGATACAATAGCCGGAGGAGCTTCATTTGCCCCAAGTCTGTGTGCATTCGTAGCAGATGATATGCAAGCTTTGAGTAGTCCATTACGTTTATGAACAGCCATCATAATATTTACTAAGAATGTTATGAACTGAAGGTTTTCATGGCTACTCTTTCCAGGTGATAGAAGATTCACTCCAGTGTCAGTACCTAATGACCAGTTGTTGTGCTTACCAGATCCATTAACTCCCTTGAAAGGTTTTTCGTGAAGTAGAACTCTAAAGTTGTGCCTACGAGCAACCTTGCGCATAATAGACATCAAGAGTAGATTGTGGTCGTTAGCCAGATTCGTCTCCTCAAAAATAGGTGCTAATTCAAATTGATTAGGAGCAACTTCATTATGACGAGTTTTACAAGGGATCCCTAACTTGTAGCATTCATATTCTAGATCAGTCATGAATGCAGTAACTCGAGTAGGTATAGCTCCAAAGTAGTGATCTTCAAGTTGTTGGTTTTTTGCACTTTCATGCCCCATTAGTGTTCTTCCTGTAAGCATCAAATCAGGACGTGCAGACCATAGCGATTCGTCAACCAAGAAATATTCTTGTTCCCAACCAAGAAATGAAGTAACCTTCTTAACATTAGGGTCAAAATATCTACAAACATCACTCGCAGCTTTGTCTACTTGGTGAATCGCTTTTAGAAGTGGAGTTTTAAAGTCAAGGGCTTCACCAGTGTATGAGATAAAGATAGTTGGTATACAAAGAGTATGTCCAACAATGAATGCAGGCGAAGATGGGTCCCATGCACTATATCCTCTTGCTTCGAATGTATTTCTTATACCACCATTTGGGAAGCTAGAAGCATCTGGCTCTTGTTGGATAAGCAGTTTGCCAGTGAACTCTTCGATCATACCACCTCTTCCATCGTGCTCAACAAAAGCATCATGTTTTTCAGCCGTACCACCCGTTAGAGGTTGGAACCAGTGAGTATAGTGGGTAGCCCCCATCTCCATAGCCCACTGTTTCATGCCCGAAGCTATGCTGTCAGCAATCTCTCTTTTAAGAGGAGAGATACCATCAATAGTAGCAACTAAGGCATCGAATGTGCTTTTTGAAAGATACTTTCTCATTTTTTCTTTGTTGAATACGTACATGCCGTAGTATTCACTTGGTCGATCGGCAGGAGCTGCCACTTCAATAGCTTTGCGTTTGAAAGCTTCTTCTACAACTTTAAATCTTAAGTGTGACATTTTCGAAATGATATAAGTATGTTTATTGGGAATTATATTATATCTGTTATTCTTTTTATTGCTTCAAGGGTGTTCTCTCTTGTGCCGAATGCAGTTAGTCTAAAGTATCCTTCACCAGATGGACCAAAACCTACACCAGGGGTTCCGACTATCTCTTTTTTTGTTAATAGATAATCGAAGAACTCCCATGAGCTAACACCTTTAGGTGTTTTAAGCCATATGTATGGAGCATTGATTCCACCATAAACTTCGTATCCCGCTTTGCTTAGCCCTTCTCTAATGATACGAGCATTCTCCATGTAATAGTTTATAGTCTCTTTTATCTCCTCTTTTCCCTGATCTGAATATATTGCTTCAGCAGCTCTTTGTACGATGTAAGGAGTGCCATTGAATTTTGTTGATTGTCTTCTATTCCAAAGCGAATTCAATGATACAATCTCCTCTTTGTGGGTCTTGTATTTAATATCTTTAGGAACGACAGTATATCCGCATCTAAGACCAGTAAATCCAGCTGTTTTAGAGAAACTTCGAAATTCGACAGCACAAGATCTAGCACCCTCAATCTCATATATAGACTTAGGTATATCATCTTGTTGAATAAATGACTCATATGCAGCATCGAAAAGGATAATAGACCCATTTTCAAGAGCATAATCTACCCATTTTTTTAGCTCTTTTTTTGTTAGTACAGTGCCAGTTGGGTTGTTCGGATAGCAAAGGTATATCATATCTACAACCTTTGAAGGGAGCTCCGGTATGAAGTTATTTTCTTTGTTGCATTTAAGATATACTATATTGTCCCACTCTCCGTTACCATTTATATTGCCAGCTCTTCCTCCCATCACATTTGAGTCTACATATACAGGATATACAGGGTCTGTAACTGCAATTGTGTTAGATTGTGATAAGATATCCCCAAAGTTTCCTAAGTCACTCTTAGCACCATCACTGATAAATATCTCGTCAGGACTGATATTTACCCCAACTCTTTCGAAATCATTATGAGCTATGGTCTCTCTAAGAAACTCGTATCCTTGCTCGGGGCCATATCCTCTAAAAGTTTCGCTATATGCCATTTCATCAACAGCCTTGTGAAGCGCATTTATTACAGATTTAGGTAATGGGCGAGTTACATCTCCAATACCTAATCTAATAATTTTAGCATTAGGATTTGAAGAAGAGTAATTAGCAACCTTTCGAGCTATCTCTGAGAATAAGTAGCTCTTTTGAAGTTTTAGAAATTCGTTATTTATCATTGGCATTTAGTACAAGTTTATTATTAGTAATATACAACGACAAAGGAGTAAAGAAAAAGTGCAATTCATTCATTGCACATCTTTCTTTACTCCTCTATAATTTATACTTTTTGATCTTCAGGATCTATTAAAGTGCCATCGAAAACTCTAGTAGCACCTCCAGTCATAAATACGTGATTATTCGATTCTCTCCACTCTATTTCAAGATCGCCACCAATTAGCTTTAGTGTTGCCTTTCTATCACATATCCCGTTAAGTACAGCAGCCACAAGGGTTGCACATGCCCCAGTGCCACATGCTAATGTTTCACCAGAACCTCTTTCCCAGACACGCATTCTGAGTGTGTCACGGGAAATAGTCTCAACAAATTCAACATTTGTAGCTTTGGGGAAATATTCATGCAGCTCAATCTCTCTACCTACTTTGTGTAGCTCAATCTCATTAAAAGAGTTGATGAAAATAACAGCATGAGGATTTCCCATTGATAGGACCGTGGCCCTATACTCAACTCCATCGATAGTTATAGGGTGGTTTATAATAGGATTTGCAAGAATAGTTGTAGGTATCTTTTCTGGGGCAAAGCATGGTTGGCCCATATCTACTGTAACAGAAGATATTTTATTATTCTCGAAGTTTAGGTGAAGAGTTTTAATTCCTGCTTTTGTCTCAAGGGTAATAATATCTTTCTTAACTATACCTTCTTCATATACATATTTAGCAACGCATCTAGAGGCGTTGCCACACATTTCAGCCTCTGAACCATCAGCATTAAACATTCTCATTTTAATATCCGCAATCTCCGATGGTAGAATTAATACAAGGCCATCAGAGCCAATACCAAAGTTCCTATTACTTATTCTACGGGACAGCATTTCAGGGTTATTGATGTTTTCACACAACCCATTTATGTAAATGTAATCATTTCCCGCCCCGTGCATCTTAGTGAATTTCATTGCTAGATATCGTTTTGATTGTTTGCAATAGAGAAAGTCTTTCAAATTGGCTGTAATCCAGTACAAATATAGACATTTTGAAAATATTTACTCTAATTATTGTGATTATTTTGCATTATATATTCTCTTGATAGTATATTTCTAAACATTTGCAATTGTATATTTGTTACACTATTGAACTATATAATAATATTAATATGTCATTTGAGTCAGTCGAGATTAGTAAGTTGCTGCTTGCTTTTGGCCTTACAATGATTGCAGGTTTAGCTACTGGTATTGGAAGTGTCTTAGCATTTTTCACAAAGCATACGAATACGAAGTTTTTATCAGCAGCATTAGGATTTTCCGCAGGAGTAATGATGTTTGTTTCATTTGTTGAGTTATTGCCAGAATCAAGAATGGGTTTCAGCGAAATGTTTGGTGAGAAGCCAGGATTTCTCTACATGCTATTCTCTTTCTTTGGAGGAATAGCCCTCATAATGATAATAGACTTTATGATACCGAAAGAAGAGAATCCCCATGAGACACATAAGGTGGAGGAGATGCAGAATAAATATAAGCTAAAACGAATGGGGACAATGATTGCACTCTCAATAGCAATACACAACTTTCCTGAAGGGTTAGCAACTTTTGTAGCTGCAATGGATAATCTTGAGATAGCAATACCTATTGTGGTTGCGATTGCTATTCATAATATTCCAGAAGGTATTGCTGTATCTATACCAATATATCATGCAACGGGAGATAGGAAGAAGGCTTTTAGACTATCTCTGCTTTCAGGTATGGCAGAACCCGTTGGAGCTCTAGTTGGATGGTTGATATTAATGCCATTCTGGACTCCTACAATAAATAATATAATTCTAGCAGGTATTGCAGGTATTATGGTTTTTATCTCTCTTGACGAACTATTACCAAGTGCAGAGAAATATGGAGAGCATCACCTATCAATCTCGGGAGTACTTCTAGGGATGGTAGTAATGGCAGTTAGCTTGTATATGCTATAATGAGTAAACTTTAATGTCTCTTTAGATGTTATTGTAGGAAATAACCTAAATTACTAGAACTATGTCAAAATTTATTCAAGAGTTTAAAGAGTTTGCCATAAAAGGGAATGTTGTTGATATGGCAATTGGTATAATTATTGGAGGAGCTTTTGGTAAGATCGTATCCTCAGTTGTCGCTGATATTATTATGCCTATTATTGGTATATTTATGGGAGGTGTAAATTTCACTAACCTAAAGTATGTAATAAAGGATGCTATAGTTGATCCAGCAGGTGTAGTCACTACACCCGAGAGTGCAATCTTGTATGGAAAATTTCTTCAAACGACACTAGACTTTGTAATAATAGCATTCGCTATTTTCTTAATGCTTAAGATGATCATGAAGTTGAAGAAAGAGAAAGTTGAAGAGCCTGCACCATCACCAGAACCAACCAATGAGGAGAAACTTCTTAGTGAGATAAGAGATCTTTTAAAGAATAAGAATTGACTTATACATCAAATAAAAGAGAGCTGCAATACCTTATTTATAAGGTTAGCAGCTCTCTTTTATTTTACTTCTTCATACTCAACACTCTCTTTTACACTGTCTATATCATCCTTTTTAGGATATTCTCCACAACATTCATTCCCATCTTTAGATTTACATTTCAAAGCAGGGATAATGAAAATAGCTTGGAGAAGAAAAATCATAGGGAATAGTATCAAGTAATAATCTCTAGAGATAATCATATATATGATAAGTAATAAAGAAGTAATCAAGCGAATATACTCTTGTATTCCCCATCTTTTCCTCAATTCAATCCTACTCATGCTATATTCTTATATTAATGAATTAGTACCAATGAATAAACAATATAATAACTATGATTGTTCTTTATAGCGGACTAGTAGGCTATGTAAATCTCTGGATAAACTAGGCTTTTAAGTTTATTTTTGAGTAAAAAAAGTTCTGCCGCACAACTTTTTAGCTCATACAATCGTTATAGTAATACAAGCAGATAATTCATATGCTATATATGATAAAGGATGACCGTCGTGATTTTAAGGAGTGTTATTTTGATTTGATCCAAAAACTCCTTAGACGGCCAGTTGATTCGGTTAGATAGTTAATTAGTGTTTTGTTTAGTGGCGGTGTTTAGGAAACTAGGCACCGCTTTCTTTTTTGATATATCTCAAATAATAATATAATCGTAATACCAAAAAATTATGGCACTACATCGCTACAATGCTTTCCACTTGGTTAGAAAACAAGATCTAAACATGCATGGAACACTTATCATGACACACTTCTCAGAGTGGTTTCTAGACTCAGCAATTATAAACTTATCCTTAATTGTTGATCCACACCTTATATACTGTCAGAAGGTTCATGGTTATGAACTTCACAAACCAGTATTCGAAGGAGACTTACTGCGTTTTGAATCAGTATTAATAGAGTCCGGCCATAGTATGTTGATGGTTTATGTAAGAGTGACCGACGCAAGGAACCCAAAATCTTTCATATCAGAGGGTGTTTTATCATATAAGTCTGTTGATAAAGACATTCAAGGTGTGGCTCATCACATAATAATTAACCCTGAGGGGCCAGAAGATGCAGCCATCCAAGAGAAGGGAAGATCTTTGGCTCATAAGCTATTCTAAAAGTTGTTCTTTTTACATTTAAATTAGTCCTATAAATTCTTCAATTCGTCAGAAACTAATAGTTGATAATATTGGTTTATTGTTAATTTCATACAGTCATAATTAAACAGATTAATTACCATGAAACAAAAACCAAAATTATCATTTTGGCAGATCTGGAATATGAGTTTCGGATTTTTAGGAATTCAATTTGGATTTGCTTTGCAGAATGCAAATGCTAGTCGTATACTTCAAACTTTCGGTGCTGATGTAGAGCATCTCTCTTGGTTTTGGATTGCAGCACCACTAACCGGAATGATTGTTCAACCCATAGTTGGCCATTATAGTGATAGGAGTTGGACAAGGTTAGGTCGTCGTAGACCATTCTTTTTAGCTGGAACTATTTTGGCTTGTATAGCCTTGGCATTAATGCCAAATGCTGGCTATATGGCAACCGCTATTTCCCCGATGTTCATCGGAGCAGGTATGTTGATGATAATGGATGCATCAATTAATGTTGCAATGGAGCCCTTTAGAGCTTTAGTTGCTGACTTACTCCCCTCCGAACAACGAACATTGGGGTTTTCTATTCAGACATTTTTGATTGGTATAGGTGCTGTCATTGGTTCATGGATGCCATATATTCTAGCAGAATGGATAGGTATATCCAAATTGTCAGATCAAGGTAAAGTGCCAGATAATGTGGTGTTTTCGTTTTATATAGGTGCAATGTTTTTTCTTGCAGCCATTTTGTGGACAATATTTAAGACCAAAGAGTATCCACCGGGAGAGTTTGAGGTAGAAAGTGATGTAATAGAAGATAACGAAAAACGGTTGGGATTAATATCAATACTACACGACTTTAGGAATATGCCTAAGAGTATGATTCAATTGGGTGTTGTGCAATTTTTCTCTTGGTTTGCCCTATTTTCTATGTGGGTTTATTCCACTCCAGCAATTGCGACTCATATTTACGGAGTTGATCTAGGAGATAGCTCATCAAGTTCCTATCAAGATGCGGCTAATTGGGTTGGTGTATTGTTTGGTATTTATAATGCAGTATCAGCAGTTTATGCACTACTCCTTCCTGCTATAGCTCTAAAAATAGGTAGGCGGTCAACTCATGCACTCTCTCTGATCATGGGATCGGCAGGGTTAATCTCAATTTATTTCATAAAGGACTCTCAATATCTTATCTTCTCTATGTTAGGAGTTGGTTTTGCTTGGGGTAGTATCTTGGCTATGCCATATGCCATACTTGCAGGATCCATACCAGCAAAGAAGATGGGCATTTACATGGGTATATTTAATTTCTTTATTACCATACCTCAGATTATTAATGGTATAATTGGTGGTTCAATGGTTAAGTATCTTTATAATTCACAGACTATTTATGCTATTGTAGCTGCTGGTGTTTGTTTGTTTATTGCAGCCGTATCACTTGTGTTCGTAGAAGATAAAGATGAATTTGTAAAATATAAAAAATAGAAGACATGAAAAAAATATTAGCAACACTGATCTCACTTACAACAACAATCCCATTATTCTCACTTAATGTAGAGAGGGTTGATCCACCAAATTGGTGGGCTGGAATGAAGAATAGTGAACTCCAGATAATGATAACTGGTGAGGATGTAGGAGTTAGTGAAATAAAGATTGAAGGGGAGGGTGTTAAGATTAATAGTAAAGTCTCTTTAGAGAATAAGGATTATGCTATACTATATTTAGACCTCAGTGATGCTAAACCTGGAGAGTTCAAGATAAATCTAAAGAAAGGATCAAAGAGCAAAGTCGTTAATTATGAACTCAAGGATAGGACTATATTGCCAGAGGATAGATTAGGATTTGGTCCACAAGATGTGTTGTATCTAATAATGCCAGATCGTTTTGCTAATGGTGACACCTCGAATGACAATCTTAAACTAAATTTTGATGTTAAGGTTGACAGAAATAACCCCAATGGTCGTCACGGGGGTGATTTAAGGGGTATAATAAACAATCTAGATTATATTAACGACCTTGGTGTAACTGCTATTTGGCTTAATCCAGTATTAGAGAATGATCAGCCATCGGGAGATTATCATGGGTATGCAACCACTGACTACTATAGAGTTGATCCTCGCTTTGGCTCAAATAAAGAGTATCTAGAGTTAATAGATAAGACTCATGCCAAGGGTATGAAGTTGGTGATGGATATGATTTTTAACCACTGCGGTAGTGAACATCAATGGCGTAAGAATCCTCCAGCACATAATTGGTTTAATAATCAAGATAAGTTTGTACAAACCTCCTTTAGACTATCATCTCATTATGATCCATATACATCGGACTATGACAAGGGTATTACTGAGGATGGGTGGTTTGTTGAATCTATGCCTGATTTGAATCAAAAGAATCCACATGTTGCAAGGTATCTTATTCAAAATAGTATATGGTGGATAGAGTATTCAAATATTGATGGTATAAGGATGGATACGCATCCCTATGCAGATTTTGATATGATGGCCCAATGGTGTAAAGAGGTTATGGACGAATATCCTAATTTTAATATTGTAGGAGAGTGTTGGTACGGAAATACTGCATCTACAGCTTTTTGGCAAGCTAACTCAAAATTGTCATCACCAAGGAATAGTAACCTTAAGACAGTTATGGATTTCCCGTTAATGAGTGTTCTTAATAAATCATTTAACGAGGAGACTAGCCCTTGGAGCGGGTTGAATGCTGTTTATGATCAACTTTCACTTGATTATCTCTATCAAGATCCTAACTATGTGCTTACTTTCTTGGATAATCACGACACAGATCGTTTCTTGACAGAGATGCCAGAGAGTATTGATATATATAAGCAAGCGTTAACCTTCCTTCTTACCACTAGAGGAATCCCCCAGATATACTATGGTACAGAGATACTTATGAATGGGACAAAGAGTAGGTCAGATGGAGATATACGTCTTGATTTTCCAGGAGGTTGGTCTGAAGATAAAATAAATGCATTCAATAGGGAGGGAAGAAGTGAACTTCAAAATCAAGCTCACTCATTCTTGACTAATATATTAAACTGGAGAAAGGGTAACACATCAGTAATAAATGGCACTTTGAAACACTTCATGCCGACTAACTCTATCTATGCATATACAAGAACTTACAATGAGAAGAGTGTATTTGTGATCCTAAATGGGAAGAGTGAAGAGGTAGAGATGGATATTAATAGATATGCAGAGGCTTTAGATGGCTACACCAGAGCTAAGGATATCATTTCTGGTGAAATTATAGATATTAGTAATAATTTAAAGCTTCAATCAAGGGCTGTTTTAATACTAGAATTAGAGAGATGAGATTACATTTTCATATAAACTATAAGACCCAATATGGAGAAGAGCTATACTTAGCTCTTCTCCATATTGGTAGTGACAGCTTTGATATAATCAATGAATATCCAATGTGTTATGGCTATGACGGCGATTGGAATTTATCAATACACAATTTACCTAATAGTCCGGCTGTACACTATATTTATTTGGTAAAGATCGAAGATAGAGAAGTAAGACGAACTCAACATCGATACGTTATTAACACTGTTGATAACTATGAGGAGTATGATATCTATGATAGATGGCAGGATATACCAACCAATGCGCCACTTTACACTTCTGCATTTACAGAAAGCTTTCTTTCAAGAGTAGATAGCCCTAGAATCAGATTAGAGTCAGCAGGAGAAATTATTCTTAAAGTTGATGCACCAACTATTTCTCCTAATCATAATCTTATTCTCATTGGAGAGGGTGACTATTTTGGTAATTGGCAAACCAAACAAGATTTGTGCTTTGATGATAGTAATTATCCCAGTTTTACTCTAAGATTAGACTTTAGAAAATGTAAGCAGGGAGCAGAATATAAGTTAGCTTTCATTGATAGCGAGAGAAATGAGATATTTCATTGGGAGGAAGGGGATAATAGGGTATTCTTCTTCCGAGCTCCATTAGATAACGCTATATCTGTTATCAACCTAGAAGAATATAGAGATACTAAGCCATCCTACAAATATTCAGGTACTGCTATACCTCTATTCTCACTAAGAAGCAAAAGTAGTTTTGGTATAGGTGATTTTGGTGATCTTTATAAGTTTGTCGATTGGAGTGCTCAAACAGGGCAGCGAGTAATCCAGCTTCTTCCTATCAATGATACAACAATGACCCATACGTGGGTCGACTCATATCCATATAATGCCAACTCTATATACGCACTACATCCAGCATATATTGATCTTACACAACTACCGCAACTAAATGATAGGTATCTTTCTGTTGAATTATTTAATAGAGGTAGTGAGTTAAATCAACTATCACAAGTTGACTACGAAGGTGCAACAGAGCTAAAATGGGATTACTTAAGAAAATTATTTAACCAAGAGGGTAAATCAATATTAGAGAGCGATAATTTTAAGGAGTTCTTTGATACAAATAGAGAATGGCTAGTTCCATATGCTGTATTCTCATCTCTTAGAGAGAGGTATAAAACTCCAGATTTTAGACAGTGGGAAGAAGATTCTGTATATCAACAATCCAGAATAGACCTGCTTTCATCTCCTTCACATGAGAATTTCCAAGAGGTAGCTTTACACTTCTACATACAGTATAATCTGCACCTTCAACTATTGAGGGTTAGGCATTATGCACATACAAAAGGGGTTATCCTTAAAGGGGATATACCAATAGGCATATCTCCAAATAGTGTTGAAGCTTGGTGCGAACCTCACCTTTTCAATATGAACACTCAAGCAGGAGCTCCACCTGATGCTTTTTCTGTTGATGGACAAAACTGGGGGTTCCCAACCTATAATTGGGATGAGATGTCAAAGGACAATCTATTATGGTGGCGCAGGAGATTTCAGAAGATGTCAGATTATTTTGATGCTTATCGTATTGATCATCTTCTTGGTTTCTTTCGTATTTGGGAGATACCCAAGCATTCTGTACAAGGGCTACTTGGCTACTTTAATCCAGCCCTGCCATTTACTCGTAAAGAACTAGAAGATAGCAATTTCTGGTTTGATGAAAATAGATATTTAAGGCCCTACATAGATGAGTGGTATATAGATAATCTTTTTGGGCAATTTAGTGATGAGGTGAAGAGTCTATATCTATCTAGAACCTATGATAATCACTTTACTCTCAAAGAGAGCAATGATACGCAAAGGAAGATACAAGCGATCTTCGAACAGAAAGGAGCAAGCAGTAAGTATGATGCTATTAGATCAGGATTAATGTCTCTATGTAACGATGTTTTATTCGTTCGTGATCCAAAAGATGTGGATAAATACCATCCTAGGATTTCAGCTCACTCCACACGTGCATACCAGCTATTAGATTCGTGGCAGAAAGAAGTGTTTAACAATTTGTATACTCATTTCTTTTATGAGCGACATAATGAGTTTTGGAAAGATCAAGCGATGAAGAAGCTTCCTATACTTATATCTGCCACTAATATGCTTGTTTGTGTAGAGGATCTTGGCATGATACCAGACTCCGTACCACGAGTCATTAGTGATCTTCAGGTACTAAGTTTAGAAATACAGAGCATGCCTAAAGATTCGACTATGGATTTCGGATTAACTAATCACTATCCATATCTTTCTGTTTGCACTACATCAACACATGATATGTCAACTATTCGTGAGTGGTGGGAAGAGGATTACAGCAAAACAGAGCGATATTTCCGTGATATATTGTGGCGCAATAATAAAGCCCCAGTTTATTGTGAGCCATGGATTGCTAAACAGATAGTGAAAAATCATCTTGCTTCACCATCAATGTTGGTTATCCTACCATTACAAGATTGGTTAGCCATAGACGGTAAGATAAGAAGGGATGACCCCAAGGAGGAGAGGATAAATGTGCCTTCTAATCCGAAACACTATTGGAGATACAGGATGCATATTACCATAGAGGAGTTGATATCAGACAATAGTTTTAATAATACAATTAAGCAGTTGATAATCCAAAGTGGTAGATAAACATAAAAAGAGAGCATAACCCAAAAACTAGGTTATGCTCTCTTTTTATGTTTATCTATTTTCTATACTCTCAACTCTTATGCCTACATCCTTTATGTCAGGCAAGTAAAGATCACTCATTATGTGTCTTACCTTAAAAGTGTAAGCTGTAGAATCCGGTAGCTCCAATTTGGGTAATACTATAGCTCCAATTTGATATAAATCACCAAAACCATCAGCTAAGAAACGGCCATCGCTATCATAAATATTTAAGCAAATATTACCCTTAGAGATTGTAGAGTCGGACAATAATTGTTCAATTTCTACCCAAAGGTGACGATAAGGATAACCTCTTCCAACTCTAAGTTCTAGGGATACTTCACATAATGTACCTTTTGATATAGAATCCAACTTAAAGTTTAGAGTATCATCGTAAGCCCAAATAGAGTTGGAAAAATGCTTGAATTCATGAAGTCTCACATTGTTAGTGCAACCATAGAGTGCAGCCAAAGTTAGAAGAGAAAATAGGACTAATTTACACCTCCTGCTTATTGTCATTACTTTTAGGTTTTGACTCCTGCTTTCCTTTGAAAGGTCTTGAAGATCTATTTCTGTTTTCATCAGCTTCGTTCCCATTTCCTCTACCTTCACGCTGTTGACTTGTAGCCTCATTCTCATTTCCTCCACGAGGTTTGAATTTCTTGCGACGAGGAGATTCACCTACCTCACTCTTTCTTTCAGGTCTTCTTTCAGGTCTTCTTTCAGGCCTTTTGTCTTTCGCTGGAACTGTGCTATCGGTGGCCTCAACGGCAACACTCTTATCCTTTACAATAAGCTTTTTCTCCCCCTTTGGCTGAGGACGCTCCGTGCGTTCACCTCTATTTCCATTAGGACGGCGCTTCTTGTTTTTGTCGAATCTAGTCAATGAGTCGTCACCTACACCATCTTGAAACTCTCTGCGGTTATCTTCACTTTCGACACCATCTTGTAACTGATCCACGCGTATACCTCTCTTGTTCAATGCAATGATCTCGAATACACGTTTTGCAGGGATAGTAACCAAGTTAGCAGGAAACTGAGGGCTAGTCGAATAACTAATCTCTCGTCTTAGAATATCGCTCTTGAAGTGGTAGTATGTTGAGTCCTTAGTCTCTAGAGGAATCTCTCTGGAAGGCATCTGTTTTTGAACCTCTACATATGTGTCAACCTCATAGTTTATACAGCATTTGAGCTTAGCACATTGTCCCGCCAATTTCTGAGGGTTAAGAGATATATCTTGGTGTCTAGCAGCACTTGTAGTTACAGATGCAAAGTTACCCATCCAGCTAGCACAACATAGTTCTCGACCACACGGACCAATACCACCAATGCGTCCAGCTTCTTGACGAGCACCAATCTGCTTCATCTCAATTCTAACCCTAAAGGCCTCAGCGAGTACTTTTATCAATTGACGAAAGTCGACTCTACCTTCGGCAATATAGTAGAATATCGCTTTTCCACAATCTCCTTGGTACTCCACATCCCCAATCTTCATGTCTAGGCAAAGGTCTTCAGCTATTCTGCGAGCACGTAACATAGTGTCATGTTCTCTCGATTTAGCCTCTTCATACTTCTCTATATCAACAGGGCGAGCCTTTCTGTATAGTTTCTTCATCTCACCATCGATGCGAACATTGCTCTTTTTCATTTGAAGCAATACTAACTCACCAGTTAGAGAGATAACACCAATATCATGGCCAGGGGTTGCCTCAACAGCAACAAGGTCACCTTTCTCCACAGCCACATTGCTGTTGTTTAAATAATACCCTTTGCGAGTGTTTTTAAATTGAACTTCTACGAAGTCACATTGATTAACTCCACTTGGCAAATCACAAAGCCAATCATAAGTGTTAAGCTTATTATCTTGTTTCTTGGTACAGCCACCTTTGTTCATGCAGCAGCCGCCCTTCTTAATGTATTTAAAACTCATTTGATATATATATAGTGATGATAATAATAAAGTTCTTACTTTTTGAATAGAACAATCATTTTAAGAGCCAAATCAAAGAATACCATCTTGGGATTAACGTTAGACTCTATGTGCAGTTCAGCTGATTCAAACTCTTTCATAAACTCTTCAATATTTCTTTCATGAAGAAAAGGAGCAAATCGTGAGGCAAAAGTAGCCTCAGCTTGATTCATGTAGTTTAATTCTGGTGTCTGCAAGTTTGCAATATAGTTCTCTCTAAGAAACTGTTGAGAATAACCAAGAAAACGCTTCTGCCGCTCTCTTCCAAGAGATGCTACCATTTCGGATATATCTTTAAGCTTGACCAACGAATCAAATTTTAGAGATGGATTTGATGCCCCCCCCATATTAGCTATTGCATAAGCCATACGCATCATTGTGATAAAGTGCTCATAGAATAGTTTGCTATCTTCACTCGTACTTAAGCACTCTAGTGCTTTTAGGTAGTTGCCGCTAGAGTAGTGAGCTATAGAAGAGGCGTCTTCTGAGGATAGCATATATCGAGTCATTAGTGCTTCTTTGAGCTTATCCAACTCAATATTCCTTATATTTATTCTTTGTGAGCGAGATTGAATAGTTAGTAGGACTCTATCTGGTTGATCGCTAACAAGCAAGAAGAGAGTCTTCTCTGGGGGTTCTTCAAGCAATTTCAGTATCTTGTTTGCACAACTCTCATGGAGCCTTTCAGGCAACCATATAATCATTATCTTATATTCAGCCTCATAGCTTTTAAGATTGATCTTGCGCATTATCTCTGCAGATTCATTTGAATATATAAGCCCTTGCGCATTATCACTCTCGATAAAACTCATCCAAGAGGAGTAACTAAGATATCCACTTTTAAAGATGAACTCACGAAATTCCTTTAGATAGTCGTCGCAAATCTCTTTCTTGAGCTTTGCACTCTTGTATATAGGAAATACGAAGTGCAGGTCGGGGTGTACTAATTCATCATATTTTCTGCAAGAGGGACAGACGCCACAAGCATCTTCAACACCACGATTGGTGCAGTGTATATATCTAGAGTAGGCTAAAGCAAGAGCAAATTTGCCGACACCTTCTCCTCCGCAAAGGAGTTGAGCATGAGGTATTTGATCTAGCTTCACTGATCGCAGTAGACGATCTTTTATCTCCTCTTGACCAATAATCTGATGAAAAAACATTATAGTAATGATCTTTTAATTAATAAACCTTTTGAGCTATATGCTTCACACTTTGTGTCGCATTTAGTGTGTAAAAGTGTATGCTAGGTACACCAGCAGCAATCAGCTCTTTGGATTGATGTATTCCCCATTCAACCCCACACTCCTTGGTAGCACTTTCACTCTTACATTTTCTTAGTTCTGAGGCAAAGATCTCAGGAATATCTACATGAAATATACGTGGAAGAACACTTAATTGATTAATGGTAGTCAAAGGCTTTAATCCAGGAATAATTGGTACAGTAATACCAGCTTCTCTGCATCGACGAACAAACTCAAAGAACTTGTTATTGTCAAAGAACATCTGAGTTACTATATAATCAGCACCAGAATCAACCTTCGCTTTTAGCCAATGCATGTCGGACTCTAAATTAGGAGCCTCCTCATGCTTCTCAGGATAACCTGCAACACCGTAAGAAAAAGAGTTTGGCAATCTATCCATAGGGGATCCATCCAAGAAGAAACCTTGGTTGTATTTGTTTACCTGATCTTGCAGGTCCAAAGCATAGTTGTGACCATCTATGTTTATGCCAGATATTGGCTCACTCTTAGATTTATCACCCCTAAGAAGAAGAAGATCACATATACCTAGGAAGTTTAGATCAATCAACGAATACTCAATCTCACTTTTGGAGAACCCACTACATATTATGTGAGGTACAGCAGGTATTTTATATCTGCTCTGAATAGCTGCTGCAATAGCAACTGTTCCTGGCCTCTTGCGTTCCATCACTTGTCTAAATAATCCACTCTCGGTGGTCTTGTAGACTATGTCGCTTCTGTGCGTTGTTATATTGATGTATTTGGGCTCAAATTCGCGCAAAGTATCAATTGTACTAAATACTTTATCTATGCTATTGCCCTTCAGTGGAGGTAGTACCTCAAAAGAGAAAGCGCTCTTCTCGCAGCTATTTATAATGTCAATAACACTCATCGGCTAATCGTAGGTCTATGTACAACTCGGGATAATTTATACAAAGATAGAATATTAGATCAAAGAATTGCTGGACAATTTATAATATTTAGCTCTTTAATTCCTCAAAAGTAAGCGAACATTTTATTATATAAGAGTGTTAAACCTTACGAACGTTACTTTATTACAATCATACTATGCAAAACAAATATCGAGGAATAATATTATTGATATGTCTTGCCTTGTTATATATATTACTTGTAGCACAGAAAAATAGAGTTATGGAGTACAATACACTAACAAATGCAGAGAGAGAAGTGATAATAAATAAGGGAACAGAGAGGGCCTTTATTGGGAAATATACAAACAATAAGGAGATTGGTCTATATGTTTGTAAACAGTGTAATTCCCCACTTTATAAATCGGAGCACAAGTTTGAGTCATCCTGTGGATGGCCTAGCTTTGATGATGAGATAAAAGGTGCAGTAAAGAGAGTCCCAGATAAGGATGGTAGGCGAACAGAGATAATATGTGCTAACTGTAATGGTCATTTAGGACACATATTTTTCAACGAAGGACTAACGCCAAAGATGGTTCGTCACTGTGTGAATTCCATTTCTATGAACTTCATACCGCAAGCTGAGTTGCCTATGCCTGTTATTATTCCTGATGAAGAGAGTGCAGTTGCATATGTTGCTTCAGGATGCTTTTGGGGTACCGAATACTATTTTTCTAGGTTGAATGGCGTAGTATCTACGTCTGTTGGATTTATGGGCGGTACGGTTAAAAACCCGACCTATAGAGATGTGTGCACAAAGAAAACTGGGCATGTCGAGTGTTGCAAGGTGGTATACGATCCCTCAAAATTAACTTATGAGGATTTACTAAAGTTTTTCTTCGAGACTCATGACTTTACTCAAATAGATGGACAGGGGCCAGATATAGGCCCTCAGTATCTCTCTGTAATATTTTACCAATCAGACGAAGAGTATGATATAGCCAAGAAGTTAATTCTAGAATTAACTCTTATGGGATACGAAGTAGCAACCCAGTTGAGACCTGCAGCACCATTCTATAGAGCAGAGGAATATCATCAGCGATATTATGAGCATAATGGCAAAACGCCTTATTGTCATAAGTATACTCAAATTTTTTAGTAGATTAATATCTTTATCTATAAGCTATATTTGTTACTTGTTCTTATAATAATGTTTTTTATTTAGTAAGATCGAGGTTGCTCCATAAACATTGGAGTAACCTCGATCTTACTAATTGGTAAGGTGTTCAATAATTATGTAACTATGTTCTAGATTATTTCCTAACCTTATGGGATTGTCAAATATTGCTGTTTTGTTGAATTGGTATGACAATGGCAAATTTGATTTGGTAATAGATTATATTACAAGGTAGAGGTAGTCGTTATTTCTTTAATACATTGCAATAGCTGCCTCATTTAACAACCACATAAGTTTGCGGCTTTACACCTATGCTGCTTGATATTAATTTATTATCCTTTGCTTTTTTGAAAAATGGCAGCCTATTTATTTCTTTCTAGATAACTCTTCTTGACCAAGAAAATGTACACTTTAGGGCGAAAATGTATATGCTTTTAGATATTAGTTTTGAAAGTAGTAGTTTAATACATTGTTATAAAAAACAAGAGGTAGTACGTGATTAATCTACAATCACTTACTACCTCTTGTTTCACACTATCATAATTACAATAATTAGAATCCTAGTTCAACCTGGAAACGGAATTCATATGGATTGTACATCTCCTTGGCTTGTCCTTTTCTATGGTTGAATGAAGCATCTGCTTGTATCTTCAGATTGTGCCCAATCAAATATCTAGTTATACCAAGTGTAGATTGGTTCCAATTCTCATATTTAACCATAGATCGGATCTCTTTTTCGGGTATGATGGTTGAATTTCTAAGGGCTATCTCCCATTTTGAAGGGAAAATGTAGCTGGTTTGTACATTTATCCCTTGCCCTCCAAAGATATTTTGTGCAGCATTTCCATCAGAATCGTATATTATTAGATCATTGCTTTTGCGAGCCATCCAATCAGTGTAGAATGCAAATCCGTTATATTTGAATATTAGATCTACAAAGTATGAGTTCATGCATCTTGTTTGATCGTCAATAATGTAGCTGCCAGTTTGCCCTTTAAGTCTTACAGCACGGTCATTATAACTAGCGGCTGCTGCTATCATGAACTTAGGCTTGTCTTCTCTTTCATAATCACCCTCAAACACATCACCCATGAGCTTGAAACGGCCTAGAGGGAAGAATTCAAGGCGGCCGGTGTAAGCGTATCCACTTTTAGCCGCACTTTGTATGTTTCGACCGTCGCCTGAAGTAATAGATCCTTTGGCCACTAGGTTGAAATCAGAGAATAGTTTTCTATTAAATTCTCCAAAGAATCCAAAGTCACGATCAATATTAAATTCTGAGTTTACGATTGAGCGATCAACAAATTGTAATGCACTTGAAGAGTTAACCCTAGCACGATTGGCTCTGATCTTTGTTTGCCCAAAACCAAAGTTCCATGATGAGTTTGGTGCATAATATACCATAGCATCACGTACAACGTTCATGTTTTCGTTCGGAAGTAGTGCAGCGTCATATGCAGTGAATCCTAACTGTATAGTATATGTTAGTTTTGGAGTGTATACATATCCGTCGAAACGAAGTCGAAGGCGTTTTACTTGAGCATCTGTTTTTTCTAGACCGAAATCATCATTTAGAGTCAATCCAACCATGTTTTGCATTCTAAAACGCATAGTCATCTGAAACCATTTGTCTTTTGGTTGGAAAGATACACCACGACCAACATCAATGTTTGGCATATTTCTTAGTCTATTTAACATTTCCTCATCCTCCGCTACTATATAAATAGAGTCGGTGAGTAGGCTTAGAGGGTTGCTTTTCTTTTGAGCTTGTAGACTAAAGGATAAGAGTAGTGTAAAAAGGTAGATGAAATAGATCTTTCTGTTGTTGGTAGACATAGTGATTAATGGTTGAATTGATATTACTCTTTGCGCTGCAAAAGTAGTAAATTTGATCTGTACAATTCCTATAATAGTAGGCAATATCTTTGGGTTGATAGTGTTAATTATGCCCTGAAATAGCGGGTGTTAGCTTGTTGTTTTCGTTTTGTAATAATACTGTAATGGCTTTGTAATATTTAGTGTAATCATATTGACACACCTTTTTAATCTAAGCGAAATAAGGGTGACACCTTAATGAAACATCATGCTTCTACTTTTGTGTCGGAAATAAATAAGCAACCTAACGATTAAAGATGAAACTTCTTTTAAGAAAATCAATTCTATCAGTGCTCGCAACACTGTTTTCATTAACCCTGACAGCACAAAGTGGTTGGATTGAGGGTGTGGTTATTGATAGAGAGTATAATGAAACTCTGCCTGGAGCAGCAGTTCAGATTGAGGGAACGACTATTGGTGTTGTTACTGATTTTGACGGTAACTACAAGTTGGAGCAGTTAGCACCAGGGAAGTATACACTTCGTTTCTCTTATATATCTTACGCTTCGGAGCAAGTTAAAGATGTAGAGGTTAAAGCTGGTCAGGTTACAAAGGTAGATGTATCTTTGGGAAAGGCTAATTTACAACTATCAGAAGTTGTGGTTACTGGTCGCCGAAATATGGAGAGTGAGAATGCTCTTTTATTGGAGAGAAAACTGTCGACTGTAGCGGTTGAGAGTATGGGTGCGAGAGAGATGTCTGTAAAGGGTATATCTAATGTTGAAGATGGAGTGAAGAAGATTACTGGTATCTCAGTGGCTAGTGGTAATCAAGTTTTTGTGCGTGGTCTTGGTGATAGATATAGCTCTACGACTATGAATGGCCTTACTATAGCTTCGCCAAACCCTGATAATAAACTTATTCCTTTAACTCTTTTCCCATCATCGGTGGTTAAAAATATTACAGTCTCTAAGGTTTACCAACCAAGTAGCTTCGGTGACTATGCAGGAGCTCATATAGATATTGAAACAAAAGAGAATGTAGGTAAGGACTATCTATCTATCTCTGTCTCGACAGGGGGTGTGGTTGGAACGATGTTCAATGACTTCTACAGTTCAGATAAGACAGGAGTGCCATATTTGGGTTATTCATCTGGGATGAAATTGACTCAGTCTATTAAGGATATGAAAACGAGTGATTTCAATAGATTGAAGAAGAATCCATTTAATACGACATTTAACGTGTCAAATCAGCAGGCTATGCCTGAATTAGGATTGTCAATCTCAGGAGGAAAAAGTTTTGATATAGCGGGCAATCCTTTGAATGTTTCATTGAGTGCTAATTACTCTAACGGATATACATTTTATGAAGATGCTTATAATTCAACCTTGAATGCTCAGGGTATGAAGCTCGATGAGTTTACTTCAGATAAGTGGATGTATGAGACAACCCTTTCAGGTCTAGCTCAGGTTAACTATTCAATTGGTAATCGTCATAGGCTTGCATACAATCTTCTATATGTAAATAGTACAGAGGATACTTATTCAGACAGAGAAGGTTTTGATGCTGAGGGTGTAGAGCTTGTCGCTAGTAATAGTGTATACAGAATATACAATTTGATAAATAATCAATTGATAGGAGCACACACACTAAATGACAAACTAGATATGACTTGGAAGGCCTCGTATGGTTTTACATCTTCCGATGAGCCAGATCGTAGGCAGGTTATGTATTTAAAGACAGATAATGGATTAGAGTTGTTTAAACTAAATCAGCAGGAGACCTCTAGATATTTTGGTGAGCTTTCCGAGGACGAGCTTGTTGGTCGTGTTGATTTTAATTATCTAATTGGAGGTGCTGAAAAAGCTGCAAATAGATTGAAATTTGGTGCGGCTTATCGTCAGAAATCGCGTGATTTCTATTCAGCTAACTTCTATTATAACTTCAAAGGGTTTGACCCTGTTATTAGTGATGTTTACAATCCGGACTTTATTAACGATTCTAACTTAGCTAATGGTTCATACTCAGTAAGAAAGGTTAGTCTACCACGTAACTCTTACTTTGCAGATAATAAAGTGATGGCAGGTTTTGTTGAGGCAGAATACTATCTTTTGCCAAAGCTTCTTCTTTCTGGAGGATTGAGATATGAATATGCAAATCAGACAGTGCGCTATTGGAATGATGCTGGAAAGGAGCTTAAAGCAGAGCTTATATCAAATGATCTATTTCCTGCTCTTAATCTAAAGTATGACCTTAAGGATACTCAGAATCTAAGGTTCAGTGCTTCACGTACTGTAACAAGGCCATCGTTTATTGAAATGGCTCCATTTGAATACAAAGAGTCGTACGGAGGGTCTGCTGTTCGTGGTTACGCTGATTTGGAAAATGGTTATAACTACAATGTAGATATGCGTTATGAGTACTATCCATCAGCAGGTGAATTGATATCTCTTTCGGCTTACTATAAGTACCTTGATAATCCAATTGAAAGAGTTCAGGAGTATGCAGGTTCTGCAATACAAACCTTTAGGAATGTTGATGGAGGTCAGGTAGCTGGTTTGGAAGTTGAGTTGCGTAAGAATCTTGTTAATGATTTGAAGTTTGGAGTTAATGCTTCTTATATATATACACGTATGGAGCTTCCAAAGGATGGGGTATATACGGACAAGAAACGTCAACTTCAAGGAGCATCTCCATATTTGATTAATGCGGATATCATGTGGGCTCCAAAATTCAAGAATGACAGATCATTATCTCTTTCTTTAATATACAACCTTAGAGGACCACGTATTCACACTGTAGGTATTAATGGTGTAGGTAATGTTGTTGAGAAAGCTTTCAATACTTTAGATTTTGTGGGGACGTATAACATCAACTCAAAAGCTTCGATAAAGTTACAAGCTAAGAATATAATTAACCAAGAACAGAAGTATTCACAAGAGGTTTCTGATACAGGATCAACAGAGATTGTAGAGAAATTCGAGCGTGGAACTAAGGTTGAGGTAGGATTCAGTTATAACTTCTAATGAAGTTAAATAGGCATTAAGTCAATCTTTATATTTTTCATAAAACAAAAAACAAAAATCGTAAGACGATGAAAAAGAATTTCTTTCGAGTGAGTGCTAAGTATTTCCTTCCAATGATGCTTGGTATTATTGCAGTAGGTTGCTCGAGTGATGACAACAATGGCAATGGTGGCAACGAAGATGAATATCTTCTTCGTGGTGAGTTAACTGATCGCCTCGAGTTGAAGTCGGGCGAGACTTATATCCTTAGCGGTGGGTTCACGGTAAAGAACGGTGGATTATTGAAGATCAACAAAGGTGTAACTATTATATCTGAAGATGATGGAGATGTTGATTACATACTCGTAGAACAAGGTGGTATGATTGATGCTCAGGGTACGGCTAATGAGCCTATCGTGATGACTTCAGAACTTAAGGAGCCAGGTGCATGGGGTGGTATTCACATCTGCGGACGTGCACCTATCAACCTTGAAGGAGGAACAGGTAAATCAGAGATTGGAGATGCTACATATGGTGGTTCTGATATAAATGATAATTCAGGTACATTGAAGTATGTTCGTTTGGAGTATACTGGTTTTGCATTCTCTGAGGAGAAAGAATCTAATGGTTTTACGTTCTACGGAGTAGGTAGTGGAACAACTTGTGAGTACCTACAAGCTTATATGGGTGCTGATGATGGTTTTGAGTGGTTCGGTGGATCAGTTGATGCAAAATATTTCGTATCTACAGGCTCTGGAGATGACTCATTCGACTGGACAGAAGGATGGAATGGTCGTGGTCAGTTCTGGGTGGCTCAACAAGTTGCAAGTGAGGGTGACTGTTTGATTGAAGCAGATAATAATGGATCTAACAACTTATCTACACCAATCTCATACCCAACAATTGCCAATCTTACACTTATAGGTAATAACTTGACATCAGCTAATCGTGGAGTGCGTCTTCGTGCAGGAACTCACGTTAAGATGTATAATGCATTAGTTGTAGGAAAAGATAGAGCAGTAACTACAGAGACAGAAGGTACAGAGAATAGTTTCCTAGATGGGACATCTGTAGTTGAGCATACTCATGTATCAACTTCATTCGTTCACTCAAACTCTGAAGTTAATCTAGTTTCAAAAACTGGTAATGCAGAAGCTCAGACTATTACTTTCGATGGTATTGTAGGTACTATTAGTGGAGGTAAGGATATGAGTGCAGTAGATAGCTATTTTACTAAAGCAGAATATAAAGGTGCAATCTCAACGTCAAATAACTGGACTTTGGGTTGGACAAAAGGAGTAAATTAGTAGTTTTGCTATTATTTCCGCGAGGAGGAGTTCATCCCGTAGGCGTACGGAAGAGCTCCTCTTTTCCTTGTATAGATCTTTCTAAAATCTTTAATACAATATAAGCTTATGATAAAGAAGATCATATTCATAGGGGCTATCTTAGCCTCAGTCTTTGCTTCTACAGCACAGAATAAGAAGGTTACGTTAATTGATGGTTTATACTATACTGATGGAACCCAATCATCTCTTTATAGTGGTGAGCTTAGGGAGTTTTTCCCTGATAGCACGCTTCGTCTTGAGATGAGTATAAAGGATGGTAAGCCACAAGGTTCATATGTTGTTTACCATGAGAATGGTAAGCCTCATGAGGTTCGTGCCTATCGCAATGGGCTTTTTCATGGTACATGGCGAACATATAATGAGTCAGGAATGCTAGTTGCAGAGGCTCAATATGTCGATAATTTGAAGCATGGTACCTGGAGAGTTTGGGATGATAATGGTGTAATGCGTTATGAGACTCACTATACAAAAGGGAAAAAGTCTGGAACTTGGTTGATGTGGGACGAGAAAGGTAAACTTATCTCAGAGAAGAGTTATTGATTATTTGTAACACAAATGTCACCAAGATGTAAAAACCTTGTATTCATGTTGTAATAAGTTTACCGTTACTTTGCAGTGTCTAAGAGAGATAAACTCTCCAAAGGTATTAAACTAATAGTGTAACAAAATAACTTACCAATATGAAAAAGGCTATTTTTTTCTTGATCGCTTCAATGTTTTCGCTTGTATCTTTCGCAGCAGAGACTTCTAAGTCGGCTGAAGCAAAAGCTGAATCAGCCGCAGTTATTCCAAATGTGACTAGCTCTTTCGTTGTTAAGGGTTGTGTGCTTGATGCAGATGCTCAATCCTTAGCAGGTGCAACAATCACTGTTGCTGGTAAAAAAGTTTATACAGATCTTGATGGAAACTTCTCAGTTGTACTATCTAATAATACTAGTTCTCAGTTGAAAGCCTCTATGATCTCTTTTGAAGAGCAAACCCTAGAGATTACACCCAACAGTTCTAATATTGTTATCAGATTGAAGCAATAAGGATAGATTAATAAAAGAGAATAGCCACCTACCTCATAAATGTATGAAGTAGGTGGCTATTCTCTTTTATTTAATATAGATATTTAGCTATCTATTATTTCTTAACCACTTTCTTGTCTGAACAACATCCTTTGCTTTCTCCACCTTTTTTAGAGCTGCAACCTTTATCTCCTGCTGCTTTCTTGTCTGAACAGCATCCTTTGCTTTCTCCACCTTTTTTAGAGCAACACTCTTTTTTTGCTGGTTCTTGTTTCTTCTCTTGAGCAATGGCTGTTGTTCCTACCATGAATGTTCCAGCCAATAAAATTGCAAAAATTGCCTTTTTCATAATTTGATATTTATTTGGTTATCGATTAATAGTTGTTTATCTATAGTTATAGAGACACTACAACTGCATATAACATCTATATTATAAAGATAGTTCTTTAGTTTGGATTAAATGCCTCTCCTATGTAAAAAATATTTACCATCACTCGTCTTCTAAGTAAATATATATATAATTCACTTTTGTAAACCATATTGCTATCTATAATCGCAAAAAAACCCTACATTTGTAATGTCAAGATGGCGATTTGAGCTTTTAGAGTTAGGTATTAGGTAAAATAGATATTTATGAATAAAAGAATTTTGAGAGAAACTGAAATCGAGCAACTCAAACATCAAGGTTGTAGTTGTCCCGATTGGTCGCGTATTAGAGTCCCAGAAGGAGAGTTTGGTATTGAAAGGCTCATTAATGTACTCTTTTCGGGTGATGTCGTTTTGGGTAGTTTTAATACGTTGATCCCTCAGATTGGAGGAATTGAGCAGCATAGTGGTATTTTTAATGCTCGTATTCATAACTGCACCATAGGTAATGATGTTTTGATACAAAATATAGCACAAGGTATTGCAAATTATGATATAGATTCTGATGTGCAAATTGTAAACACTCGCACCGTGGTCGTAGATGGTATTTCTTCATTCGGAAATGGATGCGGTGTTTCTGTGTTGAACGAAACTGGAGGGCGCGAAGTGCGCATCTTTGAAGGACTATCTTCGCATTTAGCTTATATATTGGTTTTATATCGCCATCGGCCAAAGGCTATCGCTCAACTAAATAGAATGATAGATGAAAGGGTGGTTGAGCTAACTTCTAACAGAGGGTATATTGCCTGTGGGGCTGTTATTATTGATTGTGGTGAGATAGTAAATGTTCGAATTGGAGCTTGGGCAAGAGTTATAGGAGCTACTTCAATTAGTGAAGCTACAATTGTGAGTGAAAAGAGTGCACCATCTATTATTGGCCAGGGAGTTATAGCTCATCACTTTATCTTATGTGACTCTTCATCAATAACAGATGGGGCAATCGTAGAGAAGTGTTATATAGGTCAGGGGTGTCAGATTGGGAAACAATACTCAGCAGAAAATTCTCTGTTTTTTGCCAACTGTATGGGGATGCATGGTGAAGCATGTTCAATTTTTGCAGGTCCTTACACAGTTACTCACCATAAGTCGACGCTACTTATAGCAGGCTATTTCTCTTTCCTGAATGCTGGTAGCGGCTCTAATCAGAGTAATCATATGTATAAGCTTGGTCCAATTCATCAAGGTGTGGTGGAGAGGGGGTCTAAAACATCAAGTGATTCATATATCTTATGGCCGGCTAAAATAGGAGCGTTTTCTGTTGTTATGGGTAGGCATTATCAGCATTCAGATACCTCCGAAATGCCCTTCTCATATCTAATTGAGAAGGAGAGTAAATCTTATCTTGTTCCAGCGGCAAATCTACGTAGTGTAGGTACTGTAAGGGATGCTAAGAAGTGGCCAAAGAGAGATAAACGTAAGGGTAGTGTAAAGCTAGATATGATCAATTTTAACCTTCTTAGTCCTTATACCATTCAAAAGATGGTAAGAGGAGAAGAGATTCTTAAACAGTTACTAGAGACCTCTGGTTGTGGTAATGATTATTATAGCTTTCAGAATACAAGTATAAAGGCTTCATCCTTGCGTAAGGGATTAAAGTTATACTCAATGGGTATTATAAAGTTCTTAGGAAACTCTATTCTTAGCCGATTAGGAGATGAAACATTCTTTTCTGATGATCAAATGAGATCTGTACTACGTCCTGATAGTGAAGTGGGCTGTGGTGATTGGGTGGATATTGCTGGACTTATTGCTCCAAAGAGCATTGTAGATAATCTTCTAGATCGTATAGAGGCAGAAGATTTATCCCTCGATGCTATTCATACTGAATTTTCCTCTATTCACTCTAATTACTATTGTTATGAATGGAGTTGGGCCTCTCAAGAGATAGCCAAAAGAGTTGACAAATCGATGGATCAGATTACTGCAGCTGATGTTATTTCTTTAATAGAGTGTTGGAGGGATAGCGTAGTTGGACTTGATAAGGAACTTTATGCAGATGCGAAGAAGGAGTTTACATTGGTTCAGCGTACTGGTTTCGGTATTGATGGTGATGAAGAAGATAGTAGGCTCGATTTTGAATCTGTAAGGGGTGAGTTTGAGAAGAATGACTTTGTGACAGATGTGTTGGAGCATATTGAGGCTAAATCTAAGCTAGGAGAATTAGCGATAAATCGCCTTCGTCCATTGACTCGATGATATTTATAAATAGAATAGTTGTACAACAAAAATAACCAGATAATAATATGTGTGGAATCGTTGCTTATTTAGGGTATCGTGAGGCATACCCAATATTGATTAAGGGTCTTCAGCGTTTGGAATATCGTGGATATGATAGTGCTGGTGTGGCTATGATAAATGCTCAAGGGGAGCTGAACGTATATAAGGCTAAGGGTAAAGTTAAGAATCTGGAGCAGACTGCTTCGGGTCAAGATATATCAGGAGGAATTGGTATTGCTCATACTCGTTGGGCTACTCACGGCGAGCCAAATAACGTAAATGCTCATCCTCATTCTTCTATGGCGGGTAATCTAGCACTTATTCATAATGGTATAATAGAGAACTATGCGGTGCTTAAAAGCAAGTTGCAGCTAGAGGGATATAGGTTTCTAAGCAGTACAGACACAGAGGTGTTGGTTCATTTGATAGACTACGTTATGGAGTCAAATCAGTGTTCTTTGGAAAGAGCTGTACAGTTGTCTTTGAGCCAAGTTGTGGGTGCATATGCTATTGCTATCCTTGATAAGAGTAATCCAAATAAACTCATAGCAGCAAGAAAGAGTAGCCCATTGGTTATAGGTATTGGGGATAATGAATTCTTTTTGGCATCGGATGCTACACCAATAGTAGAGTATACAAATGATGTAGTTTATGTAAACGATGATGAGATTGCTATATTAGAGCTTGGTAAGAAACTAAGAATAACAGACTTTAAGAGTGTGGATAAAACACCACAAGTGACAAGACTAGAACTTAGTATTAGCCAACTAGAGAGGGGTAATTATCCTCATTTTATGCTTAAAGAGATCTTTGAGCAGCCTAGGACCATCTTAGACTGTATGAAAGGCCGGGTCAATGTGGAGAGTAATGATGTCATATTATCTGGGGTTCTTGATAATATTGAGAAGTTTAGAAATGCTCGTCGAATCATATTTGTTGCTTGTGGTACATCATGGCATGCAGCTCTTATTGGAGAACACTTAATTGAGAGTTACTGTAGAATTCCGGTTGAGGTGGAATATGCTTCGGAGTTTAGATATAGAAATCCTGTTATATATCCAGATGATATAGTAATAGCGTTATCTCAATCAGGAGAAACAGCAGACACGCTTGCTGCTATTGAGTTGGCAAGAGATAAGGGAGCCTTTATTTATGGAATATGCAATGCTGTTGGTTCATCAATTGCTCGAAATACTCATTCAGGATCATATATACACGTAGGCCCTGAGATTGGTGTAGCATCAACGAAAGCTTTTACAGGTCAAGTGACTGTGTTGGTCATGTTAGCTCTTACAATAGCTAAGTCTTTAGGGGTAATAGAGCAAGAAGTAGTAGAATCTACAATATCAGAGCTAAAACGCATACCATCAAAGATAGAGGCTATACTTAAAAAGGATAATGAGATAAGAAGTTTCTCAACAATATTTACTTATGCGCGTAATTTTATCTACTTAGGCCGCAGTGCAAACTATCCGGTAGCTCTTGAGGGTGCATTAAAGCTTAAAGAGATATCATACATCCATGCAGAGGGGTATCCAGCAGCGGAGATGAAACATGGTCCAATTGCGCTTATTGACTCAGAGATGCCAGTTGTTGTTATTGCAACCAAGAATGCTCTTTATGAGAAAGTGGTTAGTAATATACAAGAGATTAAGGCAAGACAAGGACGGGTTATTGCTATAGTGACAGAAGGAGATCAAGTAGTTAGAGATTTAGCAGATTACTCAATAGAGGTTCCCTCTACATTGGAGATGCTTGATCCTCTGCTTTCTGTTATTCCACTTCAGTTGCTATCTTATCATATTGCAGTGACTAGGGGGATGGATGTAGATCAACCTAGAAACTTGGCTAAGTCGGTAACAGTAGAATAATATCACTAAAATATATTAAAACGGGGTAAAAGGGATCTTTTTTACCCCGTTTTTGTATTGATATAGAAAATATTGTTTACATTGCGACAAAATAGGGATTTATGAACTACTTAGCTTGGCTATTCGTAGTTGCTATCTGTAGTCTCCTTTTCAATAGCTATACAGCTCCAATCGAAGCTCAAAAGAAAAGGGCTGAGTATAGCAATATAAAGAGTATTCAGGTAAACTATGATTCATTTCTTAATCAGACTACTTTTACCTTTTTTGACACAGGAGAGGTGGGTGTGATTGAGATATTTGACTTAGTAGGACAACGGGTTAGGCTAATAGAATTTAGGTCAGGATCAATAAGGCCAGTAATATGGGATGGAAAGAGTGATAAAGGTGTTGTTGTTTCGCAAGGAGCCTATATCTATCGCTTTACCCAAGGCAAACGTGCATTAAGTGGAAAAATAATACATAAGAGATAATCTTATAATAATCTAATAACCAGTATTTAAAGACATGGCAAGAATTAAACCTTTCAAAGGGTTGCGTCCCCCGCAATCTATGGTAGAACAAGTAGCTTCACGTCCGTATGATGTGTTGAGTTCAGAAGAGGCTCGTAGAGAGGCTGTTGGTAATGATAAATCTCTTTATCATATCATAAAACCAGAAATAGATTTCCCGATTGGTTATGATGAGCATGCAGAGCCTGTATACGAGAAGGCTCTAGAGAATTTTAAGCTTTTCCAAGAAAAAGGTTTTCTAGTTCAGGATGATAAAGAGTATTACTATGTTTATGCCCAAACTATGGATGGGCGTACACAGTATGGCCTTTGCGTATGTGCTCATGTGGAAGACTATATGAGCGGGGCTATTCGCAAACATGAGCTGACAAGAAGAGACAAAGAGGAGGATCGTATGAAGCATGTTCGTGTGAATAATGCAAATATGGAACCTGTATTTTTTGCATTCCCAAAGCAGTTGGAAATAGACAAAATAATAAAGGATACAGTAAAGGCAACTCCTGAATATAACTTTACCTCAGTAGATGGTATTGGACACCACTTCTGGGTCATCAAAGATGAGGCTGTAAATAGTAGAGTCACTGAACTATTTGCCCAAATGCCTTATCTCTATATTGCTGATGGGCATCATCGTACAGCAGCAGCAGCATTGGTAGGTGCTGAAAAAGGACGAAATAATCCAAATCATACAGGTGACGAGGAGTACAACTTCTTCTTGGCAGTATGTTTCCCAGATGATCAACTGAGAATCATTGACTACAATAGAGTAGTTACTGATCTTAATGGATTATCAGTAAATCAATTCTTGGCTAAGTTGCAAGACGACTTTATAGTTGAATGTAAAGGTGATGAGATTTACAAGCCTTGCTGTTTACATAACTTCTCACTTTATGTTGATGGGAAATGGTACTCATTGACAGCCAAAGAGGGTAGATACACTAATGATCCTATTGGAGTTTTAGACGTAACAGTATCATCTAATCTTATTCTTCACGATATACTAGGTATAGATGATCTTAGAAGCTCTAAAAGAGTTGATTTCGTGGGTGGAATTAGAGGTCTTGGTGAACTCAAGAAGCGTGTTGATTCTGGCGAAATGGCTGCTGCATTAGCACTCTATCCGGTATCAATGAAACAGTTAATGGATATTGCTGATACAGGTAATATTATGCCACCAAAGACAACTTGGTTCGAACCTAAGTTAAGATCAGGTTTAGTGGTACATAAGTTAGACTAATTACTTTCTTTTACCATAGTATAAAAGAGTCACATAATAGGACCGATTTCACCTAGTGAAATCGGTCCTATTTTTTTTGTTACCTTTGCTATATCTTTATAATGCAATAAATAATGGAGTTTACCAAAGATATATTTCAATTCATAGAGGATCACAAAAGTGAAGATCCATCTAGATTAATACTTAACGCAAAGAAATACCCTTCAATAGATGTTCCATTCTGTGTAGAGCAGATCATTGTTAGGCGTCAAGTGAAGGATAAACTTCCATCATGGTCAAATAATTCAAGGGTTCTATTTCCATCAAAGTTGGCTTCAGAGCAGTGTTCCTCTGAGGTAGCTGCACGTTATAAGCAGAGGTTGGTAATGGCCGCTAATAAAGGTTGCGATTTGACGGGGGGCTTAGGTATAGACTCATCATTTCTATCTAAGGGATGTGAGAAGTTCTACTATTTCGAGCGTTATCCACTCTATTGTGATGTCGCTAGGCATAACTTTAAGGAGTTGGGTCTAACACAGATTGAAGTAATAGAGGGCGATTCAACGAAACTTTTTGAGTCATTGCCTCAACTGGATTTTATATACGTAGACCCAGCTCGAAGATCAGATTGTAATAAGCGTATATTTGAGCTTACTGATTGTGAGCCTGATGTGTCAGCACTCTACTATAGTTTGCTAAATAAGGCAAAACGATTAATAGTCAAGCTCTCTCCAATGGCAGATATAAATAGGGTGGTTGAGCTGTTACCTGATGTCATAGAGATACACGTCGTATCTGTTAAAAACGAGTGTAAGGAGGTGTTAGTAGTAGTAGAGCAACGCAATGGAGGTGAGGTTATAGATCCTCCAATTTACTGTATTAACTTCTCTAATAGTGGGGAGGAGAGCTTCGTTTTCACTCGTGAAGAGGAGAGGTCATCACAGAATATCTACGTTACAAAACCAGAGCAGTACTTATATGAGCCCAATGTATCTCTATTGAAAGCTGGTGCATTTAAAACTATTGTTACTCGATTTAGATTGAAGAAATTGCATAAGCATAGCCATCTGTACACTTCAGATGTATTGATTGATAATTTTCCAGGCAGACGATTTAGGATTGATTCTATGGATTTTTTCTCTAAAAGATGGTTGCAAGGGGCTTGTAAAGTTTCTCCACAAGCAAATATAGCCACAAGGAATTTCCCAATGAGTGTCGAGGATTTAAGAAAACGTTCTAAGATTAGCGATGGAGGAGAGCTATATATCTTTGCAACGACTATGGCAGATGATCAAAAGGTTATAATCTATTCTCGTAAAGTGTAGTAGCTTTCATTGGATAGCATAAAAAAGAGCTATCTTTGTAGCCCAATATAGAAATTACAACTTAACTATTATATGAAGAAAATAGTATGTCCGCGCTGTGATAACTTCATCAGCTTTGACGAAACACGTTATACAGAGGGTCAAGCCTTGAGATTTCACTGTCCTGATTGTGGGCGTAAGTTTGGTATTAGAATAACCAAGAAGATTATTGAGGATAATAAGGATTTCTCTTTAGGAAGTGTGGTGGTCTTGGAGAATCAATTTGGATTCAGACAAGAATTTGCTCTTCAAATGGGGGACAATATTATTGGTCGTCGCTCAAAGGGTACAGAGGTTCAGATAGCAGTTATTACATCAGATCCTAGTATGGATAGACAGCACACTGTTGTTAATCTTAAAGAGGATAAAAGTGGAAAGATTGTATATACAATACGAGATTTCCCTAGCATTGTAGGAACTTTTCTTGAACATGAGATAATAGGCAAGAATCAGAGAGTAGTCCTAAGAAAGGAGTCTACTTTCGCAACCTTAGGAGCAACTACTATTATCGTTCGTCTGCCCGAGGGTGCATATGATGAGGAGTAACATACAAATTGTACTGTATAGTCTTACCATAACAACAATGTATTGATAGAATATAGCCTTTAATAGTGCAGTTTCTAGCTATATGTCATTGTATTGAGAATATATAAGAACAGCTTTGAGCAAATAAAAAAAGGAGTGCATTTTGTGATGCACTCCTTTTTTTATTTGCTCAATTTATTACAAAGAGCTTTTGCTTTTTCTACAGATTCTCTGTTAGTAGGATCTATTCCATACTTCTCCCGAGGGGCTATAGTAAGTTTAGTCCCTAGAGGAATAAGATTAGGGTTTTTTATTTTTGATCTATTTTCTTCATATATATAGCACCAAAAGAACTTATTTCCATAATGTTTCTTTGCCAATGAGGTAAGCATAACGCCTTTTGAGATTGTTTCATAAATAGGCGTAGTCTCAGTTTTTACAATTGTATTGGTGTTCTTTAAAGGTTCTGCGGCGATAGTACTTTGATTTACTTGAGCATAAGTTTCATATACACTGTCACTCTTTGTTGTCTCACTGTTTGATAGTGTTGTAGATAAAGAAATCTCAGAGTATTGCTCATCAACGTTAGTAACTATTTCTTGAGGAGCATCATCTTTGGATATTAGGTTATCTAGCATTCCGCTGAACCACATCAGAGCTAGAGTTGTGACAAATACAAGAGTCATTATTATTAAGGCTACTATCATATCATTTGATTTGACCTCTCTGTCATTAGCCGATTTGGTGGGCGGTGTTTCACTAACAACTATACCCTCAATATTGAGGCTCTGCTCATTGTTGTCAACTGTATCAGTATGCTTTTCTATATCCTCTGTTTTATCTATCTCCTCAGTAGGTGTTTCAATAGTTTCTTCTTGAATTTGATCATCTGGGAGATCTTCAATGGTTGCTTTAACCTCTTGCGGTTTCTGCTCTACATCCATAGTTTTACCATCTTCTTGTTTAAAAGTCTCTTGAGCAATCATTTCATCTTTAGAAGCTTTTAGATGGCTAATGAAATCATTCGCAAATTTATCCAAATTCTCTTCGGAATCACCTAGTTCAGGTTGAAGCAGTGAGCCTTTTATTGGTTCATCAGACAATTCAATATCTATTGGAAGAGGAACGTTATCAGGCTCCCTCTCCTCGAAGTAGAGTTGTGCAGCTTCTTCTATAGGTTCAATTTTAATCTTTTCGTCTTCAAGGATTAAAGGCTCAAACATTCCAAATGGTTCGTTGACAGCTGCAGCTATCTCCTCTTGAGCTACAAATATCACTTTCTTGTGTTTAGGGATCTCCTGAACAGTGCCATTCTCAAGATTAGCTATCTGCTGCTTCTCAACCTCTACGACTCTAAAAGTTCCTAACCCATCAATATCCACATATCCATCCTCTAATAATCCCTCTGTAATGATCTCTAAATACTCCTGAAAGAAATTGTCACTCATTGGGATAGGGAGATTACAGGTCTTGCTTAGATGATCTGCAATATCCGATGTGGTGTATTTATTGTTCATTTTTCCTGAGTTTTAACTTATTAAGTAGTGATCTAGAAGGATTGAAGTTTATGGTTAAATGTGGTGGCATAAGTAGCCTCTTCCCACTCTCTGGTTGTGTTATTATATGTTCAATCTGTTTTGTTATTTCAAAAGAACCAAATCCTTGTATGTTAATAGAATCGGAATCAGCTAATCGCTTGCCAATGAATGATTGAGTCTCTTTTATTAGAGATTCTAAGAGAGATTTCTTTATGGGGAAGCGCTCCGCTAGGCGTTTTTCAAAATTCTTATTATCCATAATTATCTAGTTTGATATAGGTTAAGATAAACAAAGGTAGTTATTTTATCATTACATAAAATAGCATAGATAGCTCTTTATATTCGAATCAATTGCTTAATTTTACTCACTTTTCTAAGTAAACCAAATGTGATAATGATATTACGTAAGTTACATATACTCAATTATAAGAATATATTTCAAGCTGATTTAAACTTCTCTCCAAAGATAAATTGTTTTTTGGGTAATAATGGAATGGGCAAGACTAATCTATTAGATTCAATATACTACTTATCCTTTTGCAAGAGCTTTTCAAACTTACCTGATTCACAAAACATATCGCATAATTCAGACTTCTTTGTAATTCAAGGGGAATACATCATTAAAGGTGATAGTGAAGAGATATATTGCGGATTGAAAAGAAAACAGAAAAAGCACTTCAAAAGAAATAAGAAGGAGTACGATAAGTTTTCTGAACATATTGGGATGATTCCTTTAGTTATGATATCTCCTGAGGATGCCGAGTTGATACATGGAGGAAGTGAAGAGAGACGAAAATTCCTTGATTTGGTTATATCTCAGCAAAACAAATCATATCTAGATTTGTTAATTCGTTATAACAAGTCTTTGCAGCAACGAAATGTGCTTCTAAAATCAGAGCATATGCCAGAAGAGGACCTTTTCGATATTTGGGAAGATCAAATGGCAGAATTAGCTGAGTCGATATATAGAGAACGTATGTTGTTTATAGAGGAGTTTATTCCTGTTTTTCAGACATACTATAAGAACATCTCAAGGGGATCTGAATTGGTTGAATTAAACTATACCTCACATCTATCAGAGGGTGATTTTAGAAATAAACTGATTCAATCTCGTCAGCGTGATAGAATATTAGGATATACAACCAAGGGCATACATAAGGATGACCTATTAATGCAATTGGGTGATTACCCGATAAGAAAGATTGGTTCTCAGGGGCAGAGCAAAACTTTCCTGATAGCACTCAAATTTGCCCAATTTGATTACCTAAAGAGACATATTCAGGACAAGCCTCTATTGCTTCTTGATGATATCTTTGATAAGCTCGACAGTACAAGAATGGAGCAAATCATAAAATTGGTTGCTGGTGAAGAGTTTGGTCAAATATTTATTACTGACACAAACAGGGAGTACCTAAATGAGATTATCCAAAAAGTTGGGTCAGATTACTCGCTTTATGAGGTTAATCAAGGAGAAATTATTCTAAATCAATAGTAGAATGAAACGACGAAATTTCCAATCTATAGGGGCCGTGATTGGTGAGTTCCTAAAGGAATCAAATATAGATGTTAGATTAAATGAAACAAGAGCCATTCAGACATGGAGGGATATATTAGGCACTAGTGTTGACCGTTGTACACGCGAGATATATGTAAGAAATGGTGTGTTATATGTTCATCTAACTTCTGCTGTGCTTAGGCATGAATTACAGATGTCGAGATCTAATCTAATATCAAGAATTAATGATCAATTAGGCTTAGATATAATAAAGGATATAGTTTATCGCTAAATCTATTATAGAGATGAAACAAAGATTTTTTTTCCAGACAGTGGGAGTTTTGGTGCTTTTTTTACTGCTAAATATCAGTAATATATCAGCAGCTTATCGTATGTCGCCTTTGGTGACAAACTTCTCTAGTGTAGAGTATGGAGCTGGAGCGCAGAACTGGGCAGTAACTCAAGACTCTATAGGCAATATGTATTTTGGGAATGGAGAGGGATTGCTTCAATATAATGGAGATAAATGGCATTTATACCCATTTGTTAGTAGTTCTGGTACTATTCGATCTCTTTATTTTGAAAAATCTACATCCAGAATTTATGCTGGAGGGTTTGAGGAGTTTGGTTACTACTCTCCTGATGGATATGGAGGCTTTAGCTATACTTCTTTATCAGATAAAATTAGTAGATCATCATTCAAGATGAATAATGATGAGATATGGAATATAATTAAGGTTGATGGAACCATATATTTTCAATCTTTTGCTTCATATTTTGTTTACGAGAATAATGAAGTTATTCCTGTAAACAAGGGGCAGCAGTTTCACTTTTTCTTTGAATTAGAAGGCTCTATATATGCTGATGTCGAGTATGAAGGCTTGTCTAAGATGGATTCAAATGGAATATTTACTAACAGTGATTGTGCAAAGTTGCCATCAAAAGTAATTAATGGGTTTAAAGGATCTCATGGCAATATTGTTTGGGTTACACAAAACCACGGATTGTGGACTCAAACTGGAGAAGTGCTGAAAAGAGTTGATGTGTTAGGTGAAAAGTGGCCTCAAGCAAATAGGGCTTATTTGACTCACGACTCACTAATTGCTGTAGGAACACACAGAGCTGGTGTTATGATGCTTGATATGAATGGCCGTTATCACTGGACTCTTTATGCTCAGAATGGTTTGAGAAACAATACTGTATTGAATATTAAAGAAGGAGCTTCTGGTGATATGTGGTTAGCACTAGATAAGGGTATTGCGAGACTTCATAGAAGTAGCCCATTGTCTCTTTTTGAGGTTAGCAGTATTAATTTTGGGTCTGTATACTCAGTTGAATCATTAAAAGGGCATCTATACCTAGGTACAAATCAGGGCGTTTTCGAAGTATATATGTCGGATAGTCTAGATTTAAGGATAACTCCTTTAAAGGGAGAAATAAGTCAAGTATGGGATATATCAGCCTTTGATGATCAAATATTCGTTTCTGGCACAGGTTTAACATCAGAAATTGTAGGTACCAGATTACTGCCAGTGTCACAAACCTCGGGTGGTACTTGTATGGTTAAAGCTACAATTGAAGGAGAGGATATTCTTCTTCAAGGATCATATTCTGATCTTATTATTTACCGCAAATCGGGTAATGGGAAATGGAAGTTCTCTAATATAGTAGATGGCTTTATTCAACCTGTTTCAACAATAGCTGTAGATGAGAATGGTATTATTTGGGCAGCTCACTTCCACAAAGGACTCTATAGAATAGAATTGGATAAGACATTATCTAAGGTGAAAAACACCCATTACTATACCTCTCTTAGTGGTGATGGTCCTTCTCGTATTGGGGTATACAATTTTAATAATAGGGTTGTGTTTTGTGATAGTGAAGCAATATATACAACCGACGAAGCTGGACGAGTGATAAAGTATGATGCGTTGAATAATCAGCTTGGTCTTTTTAAGAGTTCTATAAAGATTGTTGAGGTCTCTCCCTTAAGATATTGGTTTATTAGAGATGATATAGCTGGTTTATTCCATCTATATGATGGTATACTGCAGGAGATTGATGAATTCGACTACTCAATTTTTAATGAGGATCTGCTACGAGAGCAAAAGAGTATATACCCTATAGGAAGCGATGATTATATAGTTGGCCTTGATGGTCGATTTGCGGTATATCAAGCAAGAAAAGCTCTACTCAGGCCTAGAGATCCACTGTTGATAGTAAATAGAGTTACAACATTTGACGATGTCGATGGTGAAAATAGATTGCCACTAAACCCAATTAAGCAACCTATTATAAAACAAAAACAGGATAAGATCGTTTTCAATGTGTCGTCTCCTGGTGTATCGGCAAGTAAGAATTATCAGATATACTATAGATTGGTTGGTTTAGCTAATGAATTTACTAAATCAACTACGGGTCGGGATTTTGAATTTAACAATATTCCAGCAGGAAATTACACCTTTGAGTCAATGCTTTGGTATGATGGCAAACCGCTGCAACACACCTTGTGTAGTTACAGCTTTACTGTTGCACGACCTATGCTTACAAGTAAACCTTTTATTCTTGTATATGCCATTATAGGAGTTATAATATTTTGTTCTTTCATATTCGTATTTGTACGTCTAGTAAAGGGTGCGAAGAATGAAGTATCTGAAGATAAAGATGAATAAATAAATAGTAAGCGAATGTTTGATATTATGGCAAACATTCGCTTACTATTTGTTTATTGGTAAAATCAGATTTTAGAAGTGTTGTTTATCATCTTGTTGTCCAATCTTTTATCTCTTATTGCAGTTTAACTGATATTTACTACATAATTATTGCAGTAATTAGAGGTGTCTAATAGTTTTTACCACAATTAACAGAAGATTAGCAACGTAATGTGGTATAATAGATCAAAGCAAATGTCTATTGTTTAATATACTGCCGTTTTGTAAAATTGGGATGATGACGATTAATTTGGAACTCTGAGGCTAAAATATTCGTGTTTTTCTATCTACACCACTTGTAATTAACATCTTTAGGTCCTGATTTTTACATTATATGCTTCTATAAGCCTTTTAACCACATTGCAATTAGTCAAAGCTTATAAATAGCAAAGAATTTTTAAGCTAAATGATATGTGGTGGCAATAGGATCCTATTGCCACCTATTGCCACACCCTATTGCAACCCTTAAACCTTTGATTATAAGATAGTGTTGCAATATTGCAATAGAAATCATCAAAACTAAGACTCTGTGTGATGATTTTGCTGTTTCGTTAATAGTGATTTGTTAAATCATATGACTAGTTAACTCTTTCTCACCGCAGTTAGCTATTAAAAGCCATTTGATGCTTCACAATACTACCGAACTAAAGGCTACCATTAGACTAATGCATGTTTAGGCACTTACTAACGTACAAAAAACCTCAGACTAATTCGAAAAAAGCTGTGACATTACGTGATTTTGCAGTGAGATAAGGGTGAAAACTCTGAGGGTTTAGGGTGTTACCTCGCAGAGATTTTACTCTAAACCCTGAGGCATTTTTAATGGAGTTCTCTTAACCTATCTATTATCTATTATTGAAGTTCAATATAATGGCTTGCTTTTTATGGGGTTAATAATTAGGCTATTATGGTTTTTTTTGGAGGGGCATTTTTGATGTTAGAATAGCTTATCACAAGGAATAGGTAGTTATTAATTCTTTTATGTATTGTAATCTCTTCCTAGAATAAATCGTTAATATATATAGAAGTTTTGAACTTACTCCCTATTATTAGCTTCGGAGAGTGCACTCTTATTCTCATAGTTATTATTGCCATCACTACGAGGTTAATCTCTCGGAGTTAATTTCTTCTTAATAACTGACAATATAGCTGTTGTGCGGTAGATTTGTACTTTTCGCTCATGGTGAAAATATCTAGATATGAGCACCGCAAAGTATACCAAAAGGTCTGAATCTTGTTGCAGGATTCAGACCTTTTATTGATCTTCTAAAAATCTTTTACTAGACAATAATGTTCAATAATAGGATATTGATTATTAGTTGTGTAGATAGAGAATATTGTTTTTATCGGAGAGCTGAGTATCTATTCTTAATATACCTGTTTTTCAAAATGATAATATATTGAAAACATATAGTTAGTACAATTAAAAAATACCCTTACCAAAGGTCAAATTAAAGACTCTTTAGGAAGGGTATTTATACAATTATACTGTTGCTATACAGCATTACTTTTACACTGTCTGTGAAGCTTTGAATGCAATAGCGTACATCTTCATCTTCTTAATCATAGAGAGCAATCCATTTGATCTAGTTGGAGATAAGTGCTCTTTTAGGCCAATTTGATCAATGAAATAGAGATCTGATTCAAGAATCTCATCAGGAGTATGGTTTGAAAGTACGTTTATCAGAAGTGTGATAATACCTTTTACTATCACAGCATCACTCTCAGCCTTAAAGATTATTTTGCCATCCTTAAAATCGGCATGAAGCCATACTCTACTCTGGCAACCTTGGATTAGATTGTCCTCTTTTTTGTAAATTTCATCTAGTGGAGATTGGTCATTTCCTAGATCAACAAGAAGTTGATACTTATCCATCCAATCATCAAACATAGAGAACTCCTCTATGATACTATCTTGAAGTTGGTTGATTGTCATAATTAGTTGGTCTTGTATTTATACTCAACTTTTTTAAGCTCTTCGTTTGCTTGAACAATCTTTTTCTTTAATCCCTCTTTGTATTCAATTAGTTTGTCTTGCAGTTTTTTGTCTGCAGTAGCCATTATTTGAACCGCAAGGATTGCTGCATTTAGTGAACCATTAATCCCAACAGTTGCAACAGGAATACCAGGAGGCATTTGTACAATAGCAAGAAGAGCATCCATACCATCAAGAGAAGCCTTAATTGGAACGCCAATTACAGGAAGTGTGGTCATAGATGCAATAACTCCTGGGAGGTGTGCTGCCATGCCTGCTGCAGCAATAATAACTTCAACTCCTTTTTCTCGAGCTCCTTTTGCAAATAGCTCAACCTCTTCAGGTGTGCGGTGTGCCGATAGGGCATTAATCTCAAAAGGGATCTCAAAATCGTTCAATAACTTGGCGGCAGCCTCCATAACCGGAAGGTCAGAAGTGCTTCCCATGATAATGCTAACTTTAGGTGTCATAGTTACTAATTATTGTTTTGTTGAAATATATAGTATTCAATCTTTTTACAAAGAAAAATAGACTGAGCAAAATACACAAGAAAAACCGCATATAAATCCACACACGACTTGTCCAAGTGTATGCTGCTTGAGTGATATTCTAGCTGTTCCTAATGCACCAGTGAGTATGACTGAGGTAATAAGCATCCACATAGGGTTGATCTGTTGTATGTGGCACATTGAGAAAATACTACCCACAACAGCTCCAATACCTGTTAAATGGGCCGATATTTTCCACCATCTTGTAATAATCATATTAACGGCTATAGAAAGAGTACCTCCAACTACAAATGTAGTCACCCATATAGGTACCTTGAATCTATATAGAAGAAATATGCAGAATATATAGCTTGATATTGTAAAAAGGTAGGCTGGCATTCTTTCCTCCCTATTGCTTATCTCATGATTGCTAACCATTCCCATCTTAAACATCGCTAGCATACATAATGCAGGAATTAATCCAGTCATTATGAATACTAATCCTGTAAGGAAGTATTTGTAATTTGTTGGAAAGATAAATAGGTATGTATAGAAGAAAAACAGAAACACCCCATATGTTGGCATAAGAAGAGGGTGTAATATTGTTGAGAGTATATGTGATAGTTTATTATTCATGTTGTTTGTTATGTGTAAGTTATTTATAACTCTTTTCTTTGCCGTGCAACTGATATACCAAGCTGTTCTCGATATTTAGCTACGGTACGCCTAGCTATAATGTATCCTTTTGAGTGTAAAAGATTACAAAGTTTGTCATCTGTCAATGGACTTTTTTTGTCTTCTGCTTCAATAAGTTCCCTAACAATAGCTTTGATCTCACGGTTAGAAATCTCTTCTCCATCTTCATTTTGCATTGAGTCAGAGAAGAAGTATTTAAGAGGGAATAGGCCAAAGTTGGTTTGTACATATTTACTGTTACTAACCCTAGAGATTGTTGATATGTCAAAACCACAAAGGTCAGCTACATTTTGAAGAGTCATAGGTCTTAAATCCTTCTCTTCTCCACTAAGTATGAAGGATTTTTGCAAATCCATAATGCTCTGCATAGTTTTCATTAATGTTGCTTTCCTTGTTTTTAACATCTCAATGAAGTTCCTAGCTGAATTAAGCTTCTCATTAAGATATTGAATTTCATTCTTGCGATCATTTGTTTGGTTTGACTTATTTGCATTGTAATCTTCTACAAGGTTTGAATAGTGCTTGCTAACCCTCAATTCAGGAAGATTCTCTTGATTCATTGAAAGCGTAAGTATACCATTCTCTTCTTCTATAATGAAGTCAGGGGTGACACTAGTGCTTTTTTCTTGATATATATCAGAGCTCCATGGTGATCCAGGTTTTGGGGTTAATGTCTGGATCTCTTCCATCACAACCTTTAGAGTAGACTCGTCTATAGAGAGTTTGTTGATTATTTTATCGTATCTACGTTGAACGTAATCTTCAAAGTAGTTAGTAATAATATTATAAGCAATCCGATTAATTTCTGTACCTCTTCGTCTCTCTAATTGAAGTGTCATACATTCGTGAAGGGACCTAGCGCCAATGCCAGCCGGTTCAAGTTCTTGAATAATATCTAACACTTCAGCCAATTTATAAATTGGAATGTCTATATTTAATTTAAATAGGAGTTCATCAGATATTGTTTGAAGCTCAGTTCTAAGATATCCATCATCATCAATGTTTCCAATCAAGTATTCGGCTATGGCAAGATCTGTTTCAGAGATGTCCTTTAAAGAGATTTGACTTAGTAGGTAGTCATGAAGGGTTTCTGACACACTCCAATTATAGTTGTCTCTACTCTCTTCGCCATTCTGACGTCTATATATATCCTGTTGTGAATCAGGTATCTCCTCCTCATTTCGATAATCGCCTTCAGAGATATCTGTATTGTCTCCTTCTTCTTGCGAGTCAAAGTTTTCATTATTCTCTTCAAGCGTGCTGTCGCTCCCTTCTTCAAGTATGGGGTTTTCTTCCAACTCTTGAGTAATTCTCTCCTCAAGCTCAAGTGTTGTGAGCTCAAACATTCGAATCTGTTGAACCTGTTGAGGTGTAAGAGTCAGTTTTTGCTTTTGAGTTTGTTGTAAACGTTGCTTTTGCATATAGTTTTGCCTCAGATTTATCTATAGAGGCAAAGATAAACTAAAAATTGAATAGCTGTATCATTAGCTATATTTGATGAACAAAAAAGGGGGGAGTGTTGTATATCATTCTGTAATTGATTTAATCGTAATGTTATGAAAATCAGCCCTAGATATGTTGCATGTTTGTGTTTTTTTACTCTCGTATATTGTTTTGTATTCTCACAAGATTACAATAAAGAGATTGATAAGTATAAAAGAGGGAGAGTTGAACGTAAGGAGATGGTAGAAAAGATGATTAAAGATTTAAGAAAAGGGGTTATTGTAACAAACCCTGATTCTATAGTAGAGATTCTTGATAAGCTCCCTTCCTTCTCAATTTATAAGGATAATTATATTGCAACTGGAATACAATTGGACCATTCTCCCACACCAACTACTTCTGATGCAAAGTTTCAATTGTCTTTCAGACAGCGAATTACAAAAAGTAAATTGCTTTGGGATACTCACCTTTTTTTGACTTATACCCAGATAAACTACTGGGATATTTATAGGAAAAGTGCACCGTTTAGGGAATTGAACTACAATCCGACCTTGGCTCTTGGAAAGCATATAATTTATAATAATAGACTGATAGGTTATACAACACTTCAATTTGAGCATCAGTCTAATGGTCTTGATGAAGAAGGCTCAAGAGATATGAATGTATTAACTCTTTGTTTTATTCATTTTTTTAATGATCAGCTTCAAACCTTTATAAAAGGTACAGCTCCTTTAGTTATGGGTAAGTATACAAATGGATTGTTTTACTATAGAGGATATGTTAAGTATGGGTTTGATTGGAGCTCAAAGAATAGGAGAATTATAACTTCGGCAATGTTCGAGAAGAGAGCTAGGGTGGATTTATCTCATAATATACAGTTGGATTTCTCGTATAGATTAAATAAGTTGGATAATATATATTTGTTTGTACAATGGTATAATGGTTATGGTGAGGCATTGACACCCTATAGGGAGCATACAAATAGTTTGCGAATAGGTATAACAATGAGGGGGGATTTGTTTAATTATCATTGAAATCGTACTATTGATTTATGCGAAACCGCCTCTATATAGACTAACATATCTATATAGAGGCGGTTTAAATGTGTATGATTTATCTATTCGCTGGTAGTATTTCAACCCAATATCCATCAGGATCCTCAATAAAGTAGATTCCCATCTCATTATTTTCATAGCATATACATCCCATTTCACGATGTTGGGACTTTGCTGCTTCATAGTCTACAGCGGTAAATGCAATATGAAACTCATTATCTCCTAGATCATATGGTTTTTCCCAATCCCTAAGCCAAGTTAGTTCAAGTAGGTGAGATGAGGAACCATCACCAAGGTATACAATGATAAAGTTTCCCTCAACATCTTCTATTCTACTGCTCTCTACTAGCCCAAGTGCTTCGTTATAGAAAGATATGCTCTTAGATAGGTCTAGAACGTTGATGTTGTTGTGGGCGAATTTGAAATTGTTCATTTTATTCAATATTGTTTGTTTTGTTATATATCCATTGCTAAGTTAATAAATAACTCTTTCGGGGGGGCAATATTTTTTTTGTATAAAATAGAGGCATATCTTTCGCGTTTGCCACCACTGCCAACTTTTGTTATAATCTTCACCTTATTGGCATATGGGAATTTATCCAGAAGCTGTTTAATAGGGAGTTTGTCATATGACAATTCTGAGCTTTCTAATATTATTATCTCATTGTTAATTAGTTGGGCCCATAGATAATAGTCTTTGTTTTCTCCCCACGACCATAGTATTGCATTATTATGTATTGCTTGTGAGACTAGAAACCTCATCTGATCACAATCCCATAATATCATATTTTCATTATTTGATCTTATAGTCTCAAGTCTTGTAGCTGTTAGCTCCTTTATGTCATATATGTAATTGTGGCAACTACTTGCGTGCTCTCTATCTAGTTCAATTATTTCCCTGTAGATGGTGTGAGTAAATCCTTGTTTATAATAGAATGAGAACAATGATTCACTGGCTGGAACTGTGATAATAAAATCAAAATCAAGATCTTTCACAGACTCGGCAAAGAGGGTGCTACTTATGCCTTTGCCTCTTTCTTTAGGATCAGTGGCCACCGAATATAGGTAATAGCCCTTGTATGATATTCCCTCAGAGGTGTTGTAGGAAGCAGGGATTAGGTGTAAGAATCCTACAACTCTTCCATTATAAATACTCTTGTGGATATATCCCTTCTTTTGAGCAAAGTTAAGAAACTCCTCGATAAATTCAACATCATCTCCAAAACAGCTTTCCCAAATAGATATGTATTGAGATCTTAATTCTTTATTCATGTGCATATCGGTTGATGAGTATACAAAGGTAATGTAATAGATAGTTATTTGCTTGCATTAGCAGTGTGTTATCTTGATTGCATGTCATTTTTATATTAGCTTTTATTTAGACTATGTGTGGCCAATAATGTTAATGTTTATTATGTTGCATAGCATAGTTTAATAGTATGTTTGTGTAACTATTACTAAATACAGTTTGTGTTTTTGTGTTATTACATTGTTTAAATTCGTTTTTGTCTTACATAATTATCTTCTGTACTTTCTTTTTGATTTCATATTGTTACTTTGTTGGTATGAGAGGTGGTATATTTTTATAGAAAAGTTTTGTTTATAAATTATAATCCATATATTTGCAGCGTGACTATATATAAATGTATTTTATTTATGTTTAACGCTAAATCTGTTTTATGAGAAGATTGACATTTTTATTGCTATGCCTTTTTATTGGCATGGGTCTCTCAGCCCAGACCAGAGTATCGGGAACGGTATTCTCGGCAGAAGATGGGGAACCAGTTATTGGTGCTTCTGTAGTTGTTAAGGGAACAACTACCGGAACTGTTACGGATTATGACGGAAAATTCCAGTTAACAACGCCAGCTGGTGCAAGAACATTAGTTTTTTCCTTTATGGGAATGCAAACCCAAGAGCTTGAAATCAGACCGACAATGGTTGTTAGGCTGGTTTCTGACTCCAAAGCAATTGATGAAGTAATGGTTGTGGCTTACGGAACTGCCAAGAAATCATCATTTACGGGATCAGCATCTCGTATTAAGGGGGATGAGATTGCAAAGATCCAAACTTCGAGTGTAACAAGTGCACTTGAAGGTAAGACTGCAGGTGTTCAGCTTGTATCGTCAACGGGTCAGCCAGGTGAAAACCCAACAGTTCGTATTCGTGGTATTGGTTCAATCAATGCAAGTAAAGCACCTCTTTACGTTGTTGATGGAGCATTCTATGATGGACCAATCAGTGCTATCAACTCTTCGGATATCGAGAGTATGACTGTTCTTAAGGATGCTGCAGCAAACTCTCTTTATGGAGCTCGTGGAGCAAATGGTGTGATACTAATTACAACAAAACGTAAGAACAATTCTGCACTAGGTATTCAGGTTGATGCTAAATGGGGTGTTAACACTCGTGCGGTGCCTGATTATGACATGATCACTAATCAAGGTACTTTCTACGAGCAGACTTGGAAAGGTCAGTACAACAAGTTAGCTGCTGCAGGTCTTGATCATTCAGGTATTGTTTCGCAGTTGAATGGAACTGGTGCTAACTCTCTTAGAAATATCCTAGGTGGATACAATAACTATAATGTGTCGTGGGATCAGTTGATCGACCCAACTACTGGTAGATTGAATTCATCAGCTCAACTTCTTTATACAGACAGATGGGAAGATGCACTATTTAGTAGCGCTCTTCGTCAAGAGTATAACTTGAGTATGGGTGGTGGTGATGAGAAGCATTCTTATTATGTAGGTCTAGGTTACCTAGATGACAACTCTTATGCAAAAAGTTCATCGTTCCAACGTATATCAGGAAGATTGCGTTATGAAAGACAAGTTGCAAAATGGTTGAAGTTTGGTGCTAACTTAGCTTATGCTCAAACAAAACAAGATTATCCACTAACTTCTGGTTCTTCTTACATGAACTTTTTCCAGTGGACTCGTATGATTGCTCCTATCTATCCAGTCTTTTTAAGAGACCCATCAACAGGGGCTGTTATTAATGATGCTGATGGGAAACCACGCTATGACTATGGTGATGAATCATCTCTAGGATATAGCCGTCCTTATGCAGCGACAGCCAATCCTGCAGGAGCTTTGAACTACGATCTTAATGAGACAGTTCTTGATAATATAACAGGAGGAGCTTTCATGAACATTAATCTTCATGAAGATCTTATGCTTCGTGTAGCAGGTGATGTGACAAATACTTCATCTATGTATTCAAGAATACAGAACCCATTATATGGTGATGCAAAGAACTTCAATGGTCGTGTTCAAAAAAGATATGAGAAGACTCTTTCAACAACAGGATCAACTTTCCTTAACTATACTAAATCATTGGACAAGTTGAGTATTGATGCAATGGCTGGTACTGAGGTATACAATCGTCAGTATGAGTACTTCTCTGGTACAAAATCAAACATGGCTACATCTAATGGTGCAGACCTAGACAACGCAGTGGTTTATGAGGCGCTAAGTTCATATACTAAGGAATATAGCGTTATTGGTATTCTTGGTCGTGTTAACCTAGAGTGGGACAACAAGTACTATCTAAGTGGTAGCTTCCGTAGAGATGCTTCTTCACGTTTTGCTAAGGATAATCGTTGGGGTAACTTTGGATCTGTTGGGGCTTCTTGGAGAATTAGCCAAATGGGATTCATGGATTATGCTAAAAAGGTTGATAACTTGACGTTGAAGGCAAGTGTCGGAACACAAGGTAATGATGGGCTTCTTTATAGTGATGGTTCTCAAAATATGAAGCCTTATCTTGATCAGTTTGCTGTAACAAACAACAACGGAGATGTTTCACTTAGCCAAACATACATCGGTAATCCAGACATCACTTGGGAGAAATCACTTAATGTGAATGCTGGTATTGAGGCTAGATTCTTTGATCGCCTAAATGTTGGTGCTGAATTCTTCTACAAAAAGACAACAGATATGTTGTTTATGAAGCCACTTCCTGTATCTACTGGTTTCTCATCATACCCAGAGAACTTAGGTGCAATGCAGAATATGGGTGTAGAATTTGAGTTTGACGTAGATGTGGTTCGTACAAGAGACTGGACATTTAATGTAGGTCTTAATATGACTCATGTGAAAAACAAAGTTCTTACTCTACCAGAAGAAAACAGAAAGAATGGTATCTTCTCTTCTGGTTACACTAAGATGATTGAAGGTGGATCGCTTTATGATATCTATCTTCCAGTATTCGCAGGTCTTAACGAGAATGGAAAAGCTACATGGAATCTATACGATGCAGATGGTAATGTTACAGGTGTAACAACAAATAACTCTGATGCGTATACAGCTACAAACCGTCGTAAAGTAGGTACAGCACTTGCGGATCTATTTGGTGGTGTAAACCTTTCTGCTAGCTACAAAGGATTTGATCTTTCTACAGTATTTAGTTACCAAATTGGAGGTAAGGTATTTGACTCTGTATACCAATCAACAATGCAGGTTAGAGAAGCTGGTCGCTCTATGCATAAAGACCTATTAAAAGCATGGACTCCTGAGAATACAAATACATCAGTTCCATTACTTGAACTAGGTGATAACCAGGCTAATGGTGCGTCAGACTATTTCCTTGCATCAGCTTCGTATTTCAATATACGTAACATCTCATTGGGTTATACAATACCTAAATCATTTGCTAACAAGATGCAGATTAGTTCCCTTAGAGTATATGCAGTTGCAGATAACGTAGCTCTATTCTCAGCTCGTAAAGGATTAGATCCACGTCAGTATGACTACGGAACATCTGGCTTTAACTACTCTCCAATCCGTTCGATCTCGTTCGGTATTAATCTAACACTTTAATATGAGGTTACTATGAGATTCAAATATTTAATGCTTTCATCGTTACTTATGTCTGGGGTATTAACCTCGTGTGACGACTTTATGGATACGGTAGATACTAGCAGAGTTAATAAAGATCAGGTTGCGGATGTTCTTCAACGTTCACCGTCTGCTATTGTATATGGTATCTACTCAAGAATGACCGAGTATGCTTTTGATGCGTCATCACACGATGACTTTGGTCAGCGCTCTTTAGATCTTTCTGTTGATATGATGAACACGGATGTAATTCATTATATGAATGCTCAGTGGTTTGTTTTTGACTATAATATGGATAATAGAGCATCTAATTACCGCAGAGCTCGCCGTCAATGGAAATATTGTTATGCTAATATAGCTGATGCAAATACAATCATCAACTCTATTCCAGCAGACACAAATGATCCAACACTAAAGGCTCTTCTTGGAGAGGCTTTAGCTCTAAGAGCTCACCATTATTTCCTTTTGGTTAATGTATACCAAACAGCGGGAGCATGGAGTGAGGTTAAGGGTAAACCAGGTGTACCTCTTTACTCAGAGTTTAACATGGACGGAGCTCCACGTGGTACTGTAGAGGATGTTTACAATCAGATGGTATCAGACCTAAATCAAGCTATTCCTCTTCTTGATGGATTTGTTGATTCAGAGAAGGGGCGAATTACTCAAAGAGTGGCCAAACATATTAGGGCTCGAGTTGCCATGTACATGGAGGATTACTCAACAGCTCATACAATGGCTAGTGAGGTTATCTCAGGTGTAAGCTTGATGACTCCAGTTCAGTATCAGGGAGGATTCTGTCGTGTGTCTATGTCTGAGGCAACATGGGGTCAAGTTATGACTTCTGAGAACTCAACATTCTACGCTTCGTTCTTCTCGATGATGGATAACTTTGCTGCTGGTTATGCAGGAGCACTAGGACAGTTCAAGTGTATTGACCGAGCATTATACGATGCAATTGATGTTAACGACACTCGTAAGGGTTGTTTCTACAATGCAGATGGAATGTTTGAGCAAGGTACGAGAGTTGGATCTCCTGTATTTGGAGCAAATGCAGCAAGTAAAGCTCCTTACCTTGGTGCTAAATTTATAGACTATAAAGGTGGTTTTACTGCTGATTATATCTACACTCGTGTAGCAGAGATGTACTACTATAAGGCTGAAGCAGAAGTTCGTTTAGGACAGGAGACTCAAGCTAAAGCAACTTTGGATGCTATCTCTAATGCTCGTGCTATCAATGGGACTCACTCGTACACTTGGGCAAGTGGAGACGCTCTGATTGATCAGATTTTCACACACTACAGAATGGAAATGTGGGGTGAGGGGATGGTACAATACGAGTACAATCGTCATAAGAAAACTATTGACCGTACTTACGAGGGAACTAATCACCCACTAGGTAACATTCTAGATGGAGGTGGTGATAGACCAATTGAGTGGGGTAATAGATTACGTATCATTCAATTACCTAACGCTGAGCTTGAGGGTAACCAAAACATCTCAGATGGTGACCAGAACCCATAATCAAGTCTATTATTAAAGCAATTTGATTGTAATGGTAAAATAGGTGATAATAACCGCTTATTAAGTAGGTAATTTATCCAATTTTAAGATGGAGGTTAAGCGCTAATATATGAGCTTAACCTCCATCATTTTTTATGTAAAGAGCTAATAGCCATTGGAACTATAACCTTTTGCCTAGAGTGTTGGTATAAGTTGATGTTTAGCTGTTGGTTGATGGCGTTATACTATTGTTTATAAGGGCCCTTTTGTGTTGTTAGTGAGATTATAGTTGTGGTTTATTCCATATTTGATTGTCTACTTCTTTTATTGTGGCTTTATCTGGTTTTACGGAGTTTTCGTATATAGCAAGAGAGAGGTGTGAACTTTTTAAGATTCACACCTCTCTCTTCTGCTATAGATATTGATTATATATTTGTATCTATCTACAAATACGATAAATCAAATTTATTTTACTTCTGATGTCATGATGATCTCAGAGTTGTTGTTTTGATCAAGAAGCATCTTTGCAAACTCTTTGATATCTTGAGTCGTGATAGCATTAAGTGCAGCTTCATATTCTGTTGATGAGTTGAAACCAAACTCGTAGTAGTTTGTGATAATATTCAACCAATAGTTGTTTTCGCGAAGATTCTCATTGTATTTCTTAGCCAAGAACTCTTTAACCTTCTGGAAGTCTTGATCGCGAGGTCCATCTACTGAAACTTTGCGTAGTTGATCGTGAGCAATACCAAGAAGTTTATCTCGTTGTTCAGGGTTTGTGTCGAAGTAGAATGATAGAGAGAAGACCTCTTTCCCCGGCTTAAGTTTATCTAGTGATCCATTAACACTTACACCGTAGGTTCCACCTTCGGCCTCGCGAATAGTCTCGTTATAAACAATGTTCATAACTTGGCTAAGTATTGTCATCTTCAAAAGGTTAGGGAGATTGTATGAAGCATCTCCAGAGAAGATTGAGTATACTGTAGCTTTGCTAACTTCCATTGGCTGAGTGAAGTAGTTCTTTACGTTGCCCTTCACTGGATATAGCTGTATATCCTTAGCATTCTCATTACGTTTCACTTTAGGAAGAGAAGCAATGTACTGCTCAACTAGTGGTTTGATTTCATCAAGATTGAGGTTACCAACGAATGTGAATGTAAAGTTGTTAGGGTCCATGAATCGCTCTTTGTAAAGTTCAAGTACGCGATCATAGTTTATTTTCTCTAGCATTTCAAGGTTCATTGACTTAGCGCGTGGATGTCTGTTGTAAGTTGTAGCGCGCATTGAATCAACAAAAATTGTCATTGGATTAAGAGCCTGGTTCTTAAGTTGAGCAGCCATACGCTCGCGGAATGATTCGAAAGCTTCAGCATCTTTGCGAGGAGCTGTAAACTGTAGGTAAGTAAGCTGCATTAGTGTCTCAAAATCTTTTGGCGTTGAGCTACCAGTTATAACTTCGCTTTGAGTTCTTACGGCTGGAGAAACAGAAGCAATTTTTCCTGAAAGAGCTTTTTGTAGATCTGTTCTAGAGAAGTTACCAAGACCACCAAGAGAAACGATGTCGCCCATCATCATGAAGTTTGGCTGATCAGCATCACTGAATAGTGATGAACCACCTTCACTTCTAGCAGTCATAAGTATTTGATCTTGCTTGAAGTCTGTTGGTTTAAGGATAACCTTAATTCCGTTCGACAGAGTCCAAACAGTATTGCCTAGTTTGTCTGTTTCGCTTTTCTTTACTTTACCCGCTTTTGGTAGTTTAGCAATCAAAGGTTCGTTGCTTACATTATCTACGTATGCTTCAAGATTAGTCATTTGAGCCACCTCGGTGCCTATAGCAATAATTTCATCTTTACTTGGGTATGTCAAACCATCTTTTGCTGGCCCTTCAAGAGTGTATACTAAATTCTTTTTAGTGTCAAGAATTTGAGCAGCGGTCTGGTTGATTGCCTCGATAGTGATTTGAGGAGCTATACTATTGAAGAACTCGTACTCAAGTTCTACCCCCATTGCAGGTAGATTGTTTACAAAATGCTCCACTAGATCTTGTACAACTTCACCGTTTTTGCGTTTGTCGCGTTCGTTGTAAGCAGACTCTATTTTTGACATAAAGTCTTTTTGAGCTCTTTCGTATTCTCCATATGTGAAGCCGAAGCGCTTAACTCTTTCGATCTCTTCCATTACAGAACGGAATCCTCTAAGAGATTCACCTTCTTTGCTCATTCCGCCAACCATAAATGCATCTTTTGTCGAAGATACGTAGTAGTTGCTATATGATGAACCAGCTCCAAGGAATGGAGAATTTGGCTTTTGAGAGATCTCATATAGACGGTTGTTGAACATTGATGTGATCATCTCAGTTATATAGCTCTGTACAAGGCTTACTTGAGTTGGCTTAAGTTCGTTTGGAATAGCATCTTGCTTTATCCAAATACGGAAAGTTGTTGACTGAGCCTCTTTGTCTGTTTGTACAGAAACAAGAGGTTCATTGTTGTCTTCAACAGTATAGTATACTCTCTCGGGAGCATTTTCGTCTACTTTGAAGTCAGCAAACATTGTTTTGATCTTAGACTCAACTTTGTCAACGTCTATATCACCTACAACAAGGATACCTTGTTGATCTGGTCTGTACCATTGGTGATAGTAGTCACGAAGTACATCGTATGGGAATGTACGGATGATGTTAATATCACCTATCGGTAGTCTATTAGCATATCTCGAATTTGGATATATATCGATAAGTTGTGCCTCAAGCATTCGGCTACCAGCAGAGTTACGCGTACGCCACTCTTCTTGTATTACGCCACGCTCTTTGTCTATATCGTCAGCCTCAAGAGTAAGAGCGCCAGCCCAGTCGTGAAGAATAAGAAGGCAAGAGTCAACGATAGACTCGCGTATTGTAGGGACGTTTGAGATATTGTATACTGTCTCTTCGATTGAAGTGTAAGCATTTAGGTTTTCGCCAAACTTCACGCCTATAGTCTCTAGCCATTTAATCATAGAGTTTTCAGGGAAGTTCTTTGAACCGTTGAAAGCCATGTGCTCAAGGAAGTGAGCAAGACCAAGTTGGGTAGAGTCTTCTAATATTGATCCTACTTTTTGTGCAATATAGAACTCAGCACGCTGCTCTGGTTGTGCATTTTTACGGATGTAGTATGTAAGTCCATTCTCTAGTTTACCATATCTCACTTGAGGGTCAAGTGGAAGAGGTGGGATTTGTGGCATCTGCTGCGCAGTAACTGGAGCAAGAGTTAGTAGCCCCAAAGCCATTGACATAATGATTCTTCTTTTCATTGTCATTCTTAATTTGGTTTTGGAATTTATTAGTTTTGTTATTTATGTCAAAAGTAAACAATAAAGCGGAGTAAACAACTCTATTATTTAAAACTTTTCTAATCTTACTAAGTCAAGTCTCATATATATAAATAGTAGAATAGAGAAGGCTAAAAGAGAAGAACCCCCATAGCTGAAGAAGGGGAGTGGTATACCTATTACAGGCACTACCCCGAGCACCATACCTACATTTATGCAGAGGTGAAATAGTATAATTGATGCGACGCAGTATCCATATATTCTGATGAAGCTACTCTTTTGCTGTTCTGATCTATAAAGAATTCTCAAGATGAGTATCATAAATAGTATGATTGCCGCAGATGATCCAATGAATCCATGCTCTTCTCCGACAGTACAGAATATAAAGTCAGTATCCTGCTCAGGTACATACTTTAGCTTTGTTTGTGTGCCGTTGAGAAATCCTTTTCCTGTTAGGCCACCTGATCCAATTGCTATTTTTGATTGTCTTACATTATATCCAGTACCTTTCGGGTCATCCTTCAGTCCTAGTAGTTCGAGTATACGTCCTTGTTGGTGTGGTTGTAGTACCTCTTCAAAGACGTAACTAACTGATGAGCTAAACAGAAAAAGTGATCCAGAAAGAATTAGTATGAAAAGGTAGTTTGCTCTTCTGGTTTGAAGAGATAGATAGAGTGTGTAGAGTGATGATATAATAAGTGAAGCTAGTGCCCACCATTTTAGATTAATTTCAATCCCGAAAAGTGTTATTACATATGGTATAACTATTGCGGATATCATTATGGTAAATATGTGTAGTGCAGCTTCTTTGTTGTTGCAGTACCAAAGGAGTATTCCTATCTGTATGATCTGAATAATAGTGTATACAAGAAACTCTCCCATTTCTGTCGAGCCCAACAGGGTGTTATCAAAGATCATTGTAACAACAAATAAGATTATTGTAGCAAAACCTGATACAATAATTAGTGGTGTCATCCCTTCTCTATATAGCATTATGACCATAGCAGATAGTACGAGGGCTGATCCTGTTTCGTTTTGAATTAGTATTAATAAGAATGGGAATCCAATTATTGCAGCTATTTTCAGATAGCATGATGGCTTGAATATGTTGAAGTTATAGCTGCTCATTAGAGAAGCAAGTGCTAGAGCTGTAGTAAACTTGGCAAATTCAGCTGGTTGTATAGATATCGGCCCCATGACAATCCACGACCTAGAGCCTTTTACATCGGGAGCAATGAAAATAGTAACAATCAAGAGTAATATCATACTGAAGTATATCAAGTATGCAAACTTCTCAAAGATAGAGCTATCTAGCATCATAATAGCGAAGCCCACTGAAAGAGATATACCTATCCACATCAACTGTTTGCCTGATCTTCCTGCAAAGTCGAAGATTGTTGAATCATCAAAGTTGTAGCTAGCTGCGTAAATTGATACCCAACCAGCGAAAACTAGAATTAAGTAGAGAAGAAGAGTCCACCAATCTAGTGATTTCCATATGTTAATTTGTCGTGATGCCACGTGTAGGGTGTATTGATGTTTGTTTCATTCTCTCCTCTTGCCACAATCTTTGTGGGCTGATGGAGTCTGTTAAGTATTTCTCTATCATAAGGGTGGCTATTGGTACTGCGTATGTAGCTCCAAACCCAGCATTTTCAACATAAACAGCAATAGCTATCTTAGGGTTGTCTTTCGGGGCGAAGGCCATAAATATTGAATGGTCCTTGCCGTGTGGGTTTTGAGCCGTACCTGTTTTTCCACATATGTCTAGCCCATCTATCCGACCTATTCGTGCTGTGCCACCGTAGTCACTATTTACAGCATCGAACATACCTTTTATTATTGGGTCGTAGTTTGATGCATCAACCATTGTGTAGCGCTTGTTGGTGTATGCGGTGTCAATAGGTGTATCTTTTATCTCTCTGACAACATGGGGTTTGATGAAATATCCTCTGTTGGCAATTGTGGCTGCTAGGTTTGCTATTTGCAGAGGAGTTGACAGAACCTCACCTTGTCCTATAGAAATAGATATGATGGTGTTTGCTCTCCATCCTCTCCTGCCGTAAATTTTGTCATAGAAGTTGCTATTTGGAATTAATCCCCTTGATTCACTAGGGAGGTCTATTCCTAATCTATATCCAAATCCCATAGATACCATATAATCCCGCCACTTGTTCATTCCATCTTGCATTGATGGAAATTTGCTCCTATTCTCTAGCATAGCTTTAAGTCCAAAGCAGTAGTAAGCGTTGCAGCTATGCTGTATTGATGGAGATAGGCTGATTGGGGATGCATGTGGGTGGCATCCCAACCTCTTACCATTACCATATAGGTAACCCATGTGGCATGGGTAGGCGGTGGAGGTTGTTACGACTTTCTCTTGTAGGAAGGTAAGAGCTTGTGCTGTCTTGAATGTAGACCCCGGAGGGTATGTTGCCATTAGTGGACGGTCAAAGAGAGGGCGAAGAGGGTCTTTTTGTAGCTCTATCATATTGTTTCCTCTTTGTCGTCCGACGAGTGATGAAGGGTCGAATGATGGAGCTGAAACCATGGCTAGTATTTCCCCTGTGGATGGTTCGATAGCAACTATACTACCTAGTTTGTTTTGCATAAGTAGCTCTCCATACATCTGAAGATCAAGATCGATAGACAGGTTTATGTCTTTCCCCGAAATAGCATTTTTATCAAATTTGCCATTCTCGTATTTCCCTTTTATTCTTCCTTGGGCATCGCGAAGAAGTATTTCCACACCTTTTTCTCCACGAAGTATATGTTCATAAGATTTCTCAACACCAGATCTTCCAGAGTAGTCTCCCGATGTGTAGTAGCTATCCTTCTCAATGTCTTTTTGATTTACTTCGCCCAAGCTACCTAGTAGGTGTGGAGCTGTATTATTAGTATATTGTCTAATTATTCGACTTTGAATATAGAATCCTCTGAATCGATATAGCTTCTCTTGGAGTGCGCCATAGCTCTCTGCTGAGAGTTGATTCATGAACACTTGAGGGGTGTATGGTGAGTATCCTGGATTTATTCGGCGGTTCTTTATCTGATCAACCCTTTTAGTGAACTGTTCGTGAGTAATGTTTAGTGCTCGGCAAAGCTCAAGAGTGTCAAGGTTTTTGACCTCTCTCATTACTATCATCACGTCGTATGCAGGCTGATTGAACACGATTAGCTTGTTGTTTCTATCGTATATTAGCCCTCTAGATGGGTATATTGTTTTCTTCAGAAATGCGTTACTATCTGCATATAGCTTGTAGTCCTTCTCCACGATTTGAAGAAAGAAAAGTCTTGCTATGAATAGAATAACAACAAATATTGTAGCTCCCGCAATAATATATCTGCGGTTGTCAAATTCATGTTTATTGTTCACTTATTTGTGCTTTTGAGACTTTCGAGTAGTTGTATTATAATTATTGATACCAATGCACTAGCCGCTGTTTTCATTGCTAGTATTGATGCATCATTGAGCCTAAAGAGCTGAACAGCATATAGTGCTAGATGGTGCATTATGATCATTGTAGTACTGTATCTAATGAAATTTCCTGTTCCGTAGCTTTGGAATGATGGGATAAAGCTATCCTGATCATCTCTGCTTTTAAAGAGATTTAGTAGATGTGGGCGAAATGTCATTGCTACTACCGATGCGAATGCATTAACACCTAAAGTGTTTGCAAAGATATCTATGCCAATACCCATAAGAAAGCCTATGGTTAGTTGTACGTTTCTAGATATATTGCTAGGTAGTGCTAATAAGAAATATATATATAGGAATGGTGTGCCCCATCCATAGAAGCTCACGTTGTTAAGTATGAGACTCTGTAGAAGTAGGAAGAAGATAAATCCTATGGCTGACTTTAGATAGTTTACTGTCATAGTTCAAGCATTATATATTTTTGTATGCTTCAAAGTGGGTTATTTGTTTCTTGTCTCCTCTTCGATCTGTTTTTGCTCATCTGCAAAGTTGTTCTTTATTATTCGAACCTCTCGCAGACGGTAGAAGTTTGTTGATAGGTCAACCTTTAGGGTGTAGAAGTTGTTGTTTGAATTTGCTTCTTCTGACTCTACTCTCCCTACCATTATCCCCTCTGGGAAAATGGTTGAATATCCACTAGTTACCACTGTGTCGCCTTTGTTGAACACTACATGGCGAGGTAGCTCTTCGAGCATTGCATAGTTCGGAGAATTACCATCCCAAGTTAGGGAACCGAAGTATGAGTCATTTTTTATTTTACAACTGAACCTTAGCTTTGTGTTCAGAAGTGATATCACCACACTGAAATGTTCAGAAACACCAGCCACAATACCCACTACTCCGTTTGCATCTACTACTCCCATATCAATTTTAACACCCTCGGCACTGCCTCGGTTGAGCGTAATATAGTTTTGAGTATGACCTACCGAGTTGTTTATTACAAGAGCTGGAATGAATTCATATTCAGGATTGTCTGTAAGTGTTGTAACACTTGTGTCTTGGTGATTGATCTCTAGTTTTTGTATCTTACTCTTTAACATGAGAGCTTCGCTTTCTAATTGAGCATTTCTCATAGCTAGAGAGCTATTTACCTGTTGAAGACTGAAGTATGAGGCTACTTTTCCGGATATAGAAAGTGTGTTGGCTATCACCTTATTGGATGAGTTTAGCCAAACGCTGTGTTGGTAATTGTTATTGCGCACTACTAGTGTTAAGCTAATAAGTAGGTACAGAAGTGCAATAAACCAAGAGCTATTTCTAGATAAGAAAAGTAGTAAATTCTTCATTTTGGTGCTACTATGTATATACAACATACACGTTCAGGTGCTAATACTTAGCCTGAACGTGCATGTTTGTTTAGTTAATATATTGCTCCTTGCAGTGCAATAGGTGTTGTGTGTCGCTTATCGGATAAGGAAAGAAAAACGATCAATGTTTTTCAGCGCAACACCTGTTCCTTTTGCTACAGCATGTAGAGGATCATCAGCAATGTGGAAGTTGATGTTAAGCTTGTCAGCTAGACGTTTGTCTAGGCCTCTTAGCATTGCTCCACCACCTGCCAACCATATACCATTTCGAACAATGTCCGAATATAGCTCTGGAGGGGTCTGCTCAAGAGCAGCAAGAACAGCAGCTTCAATCTTCGCTATCGACTTATCAATTGCGTGAGCTACTTCTTGGTATGAAACAGGCACTTCAATCGGTAGAGCTGTCATCCTATTTGGTCCGTGAACAACAAAATCTTCTGGTGGATTCTCTAGCTCAGTTAGAGCCGATCCTACATTGATTTTGATCTGCTCAGCAGTCCATTCTCCAACTTTGATGTTGTGTTGGCGGCTCATATACTCTTGTATATCGGCAGTAAGGTCATCACCTGCAATTCTGATAGATCGGTTTGTTACAATACCTCCAAGAGATATTACCGCAATTTCAGTAGATCCACCACCTATGTCCACCACCATGTGTCCTTCAGGAGCTTCAACGTCAAGCCCTATACCAATAGCTGCAGCCATTGGTTCATATATCATATACACCTCTCTGCCGTGTGCATGTTCCGAAGAGTCACGGACAGCACGGATCTCTACTTCAGTAGAGCCAGAAGGGATACAAACAACCATTCGAAGCGATGGGGTGAACAATCTGTTTTTAGGTAGAGCCATCTTTACCATACCACGTATCATCTGCTCTGCAGCGTAAAAGTCTGCAATAACACCGTCACGAAGTGGACGTATTGTACGTATGTTTTCGTGGGTTTTACCGTGCATTTGACGTGCCTTCTCACCCACGGCTAGAAGTTTGTCTGTGCGACGATCAAGAGCAACGACTGATGGTTCGTCAAGTACGATCTTCCCATTGTGGATAATGATCGTATTGGCTGTTCCTAGGTCAATTGCTATTTCTTGAGTAAAAGAGAATAGTCCCATTTTTGTTCCTTAGTTAAAGTAAATCGTTCGAAGGTTGTTTATGCACCCTAAGAACGTGAGTTAATGTTTGAAATGTCTGAAGCCTGTTGTTGCCATTGCCACGTTGTTATCGTTGCAGTAGTTTACAGACTCTTGATCTTTAATTGATCCACCAGGTTGTATGACAGCTGTAATACCTGCTTTGTGAGCAATCTCCACACAATCAGGGAAAGGGAAGAATGCGTCAGAAGCCATTACAGAGCAATTTAGGTCAAAACCAAATGTTTTAGCCTTCTCAATAGCGTGGCAAAGAGCATCAACTCGTGATGTTTGTCCAACTCCGCTAGAGATGAGCTGTCTGTTTTTTGCTATAACAATAGCGTTTGATTTGCTATGCTTAACGATTTTATTTGCAAAAAGAAGGTCTTCAACTTCCTCAGAAGTAGCCACTCTGTTTGTAGCCATTGTTAGGTCTTCAGAGGTTTCTGTTTTAAGATCCTTATCCTGCATTAATACTCCATTTAGAAGAGATCTAAACTGCACATTAGGCGTTTTAGTCTGCTTCTGTACGAGTATTATCCTATTCTTCTTCTGCTTAAGTACCTCAAGGGCTTCATCGTCGTAGTTTGGAGCAATGATAACTTCAAAGAATAACTTATTTATTTCCAAAGCACTTTCTAGATCAACAGTAGCATTCGTAACCAAAATACCACCAAATGCAGAAATTGGGTCACCAGCCAGAGCGGCTTTCCATGCCTCCACCATTGTCTCTCTTGAAGCAAGTCCGCAAGCGTTGTTGTGTTTCAAGATTGCGAATGTTAGTTCATTAAACTCAGCAATAAGCGATACAGCAGCATCAATATCAAGAAGGTTATTATATGATATCTCCTTTCCTTGTATCTTCAGGAATTGCTCATCTAGGTTGCCAAAGAAGACCCCTTTCTGATGAGGATTTTCTCCGTATCGAAGAGAGTTTGCACTAGTTGCTGCACATCTGAATGAAGAGTGGTTATCTCCATCAAAATAGTTGAAGATAGCTGAGTCATATGCTGAAGATACCGCAAATGCCTCTTTTGAGAACCATCGACGCTCATCTATTGTCGTTTGTGCACCTTCTCTTTGAAGTATCTCAAGAAGTGGTGCATATTGACCTTGTGAAGCAACAATAGTAACATCCTTGAAGTTTTTAGCAGCAGCACGTATAAGTGATATACCACCGATGTCTATCTTCTCTATTATTGCAGACTCTTCAGCACCCGAAGCTACGGTTTGTTCGAAAGGATAAAGATCAACAATAACCAAATCAATCTCAGGTATTTCATAGCTGTCAATCTGCTCCATATCGTTGTTTAGATCACGACGGCACAGGATTCCACCAAACACTTTTGGGTGTAATGTTTTCACACGCCCACCAAGTATAGATGGGTAACCTGTTAGATCTTCAACTTTTTGGCATGGCATACCTAGTGATTTGATAAACTCTTCTGTGCCCCCAGTGGAGATAAACTCAACACCATTAGAGTGTAGATTCCGTAGAATCTCTTCAAGTCCATCTTTGTGAAACACAGAAACTAAAGCTGTTTTGATTGGTTTGATACCAGAAGTTGATTTTTCGTTTAGCATATTACTCTGCAAAATTAAGAAAACTATTTGTTTAATAGATGTGTGTATAATGCATATTGGAGAGCAAATAGTGAATTTTCACTATTTGCTCTCCAATATATCTTTTTTAATTCAAGCCTAACTTCTTTAGAACGCTTTTAGGGATAGCGCTCTTGTGTACAACGATGCTCAAAGTTTTGTATCTTACGAATGCCTCAGATACGTACCATGTGCCTTTGTACTTGTTGTTTGTACCCCAAGAGTTCTTAACCATATAGTACTTCTTACCCGTTTGGTCTTTTGAAATACCATAGATTTGCATGCCGTGGTCGTCTTGAGTCTCGTAGTTGTCAAATGCTTTTTGACGCATCTCTTGAGTAGCCCAAATCTCTTTGCAAGGAGATTCGATCATCTTTTGTGTCTCAGAGTCACGATCTTTAGCGCTAAGACCTAACCATCTAGCTTGGTCAGAGCCAGAAAGGTCAGAGCCAGTAACGTCAGGCATTACACCAATTCCATTGCGAGTAAATCCTATTTCGCTAACATCAGAAGCCCAAGCAGCAGTGTATCCATCCATTACAGCTCCTTCAAGGATCTGCATCAGCTCATCAAGAGGTAGGTTGTATGAATGCGCCCAGCGCCAGTTGTCCGGCACCTCGATAGGGAAAGAGCTGTAGAAAGGGTGGTGAGTGAATGATGTAAGAGAAACATAATCATCGGCATTAAGTCCAAGCTCCTTAGCGTAGCTCATAGGAGTGTACTCTTTGCCATTGTATGTGAAGTTTTTAGGTGTCTCGCCAAGATAAGTGTCTAGAAGAGCCTCGTATCCTTTTTTCCAAGCTGGAGTAAGCTTCTTCATCTTTAGAAGAGCATCTACATAACCTTTTGCTAGAGCGTCAAGCTCGTTGTGTACGTGCATCGTGTCGCCGTAGTTAAGACCGCGCATAACCTCTTCAGGTACTGCTCCGTAGTGTTTAAGAGTGTAGAACACGTCATCAAAAGCACCACCCGCACCGAAGTTTATCTCTCCGTGCATACGAATGTACTTTTCTGCTTTGTCTTGCCATGAATGGTGTACGACGAACATATCAGAAAGATCATGCTCTCCCTTTCCCATACGGATAAGTTCAGATTCAAGGAATGCTTGTCCAGAGAATGACCAGCAAGTACTTGATCTATTTTGATTTTTAATCGAAGTGATCTTGTTCTCCTTTACAGGAGTGAACTCATAGCCCTCAGTTTTCTGATCGTTTTGTGCACTCATATTGAATGCAACAAAGCAAGCCGCTAATAGTGTTGAAGCTTTTTTAATCATTGTATCTATAATTTTATGTGATTCGAAAAGAATAGTTACTACAAAGTAAACCGTTTTTTAAGCAATCTCAAAAAAGAGATGCTTGATTTTGAGATTATTTATCTAATATCTTCTATATACGGCTAAAAGGATCTATATCTTCTATTTGTGTTTGCTTATTCGATTTATTCTTCTATTTTTGTCAGTTATCTATATTGCCTATAAGCTGTTTGGCTTTGAATGGACAGTTATCTGACTCATCTTTTAGGTATAACCATATAAAAAACTAATAGACTATGAACGATTCATCACAACCTAGTAAATATAAAATATTGTTTGTTTGTTTAGGTAATATTTGCCGTTCTCCTGCAGCGGAGGGTATTATGAAGCATCAAATAGAGCTTGCTTCTTTGAGTGACAAAATAGAGGTTGACTCTGCAGGCACTTATGGAGGACACGCAGGTGAGGCTCCAGATTCTCGTATGAGAATTACTGCAAAGCGACATGGATACACTTTAGAGGGTAAGTCGCGCCAGGTAGTACCTCGAGATTTTCAAGAGAGTGATATAATACTAGCAATGGACGATAGAACCTATGACAAGCTTAGGGATATGGCTTATACTCTTGAAGAGCAGAATAAGGTACACCGTATGATAGAGTATTCGGTAGACATGAGAGTAAACCATGTGCCAGATCCATACTATGGAGGAGTTGAAGGGTTTAATCTTGTAATAGAGATACTTGAGGATGCTTGCCAAGGATTACTTGAGAGTGTTGAGAAGAATTTGAAATAGATTATATTAGAGTAATAACATAGAATGAAGCTAAACGTAATTAATAGATCAAAGCATATGCTACCATCATATGCTACAGATTCATCAGCTGGCCTAGATATAAGAGCCAACTTGGATAAAGCCGTCGTAATCAAACCTCTTGAAAGAGTGCTTATTCCTACAGGATTATTCCTAGAGATACCTGTTGGATATGAAGTTCAGATTAGGCCACGAAGCGGACTAGCTTTTAAACATGGTATAACAGTCCTAAACTCCCCAGGCACAATTGATGCAGATTACAGAGGTGAAGTAGGTATACTTCTTGTGAATCTCTCTAGTGAAGAGTTTGTTATCCAAGATGGAGAACGCGTTGCACAAATGGTTGTTGCATCGTATGAGAAGGTAGATTTAACCTCAGTTGAGGTTTTGAGTACAACAGATAGAGGTGCAGGTGGTTTCGGCCACACTGGCAAGAAATAGGAGTCACTAATCCCCTCATCATAAGAAGTTATGTTGCGTATGAATAAGTTGATATTAACAGCTATAACATTGCTGTTCATTGTTACTAGTTGTAGTAGCCGTTTGAAGGTGGCTTCAAGTGAGAGTAGTACAAAACCTCTTTTGTCATCCGAGCAGCAGAGGCTTTCTCAATATTATCTTATGGAGGGCATTCGGTATAAGGCGATAGATCAGCATGATGTTGCTTATGATTATCTCACTAAGGCTCTAGCTGTAGATTCGCTAAATAGTGCTGCACTATTTGTTATATCGAACTATTACCTAACCCTAAATGATCCCCTAAGAGCACTAAACTCATTGCAAAAGGCTGTAAGTATTGACTCCACAAACTATTGGTACCTATTTAGTTCGGCTAACCTTTCGCAGCAGATGAATCTCAATCAAGAGGCTGCCCAATACTATAAGAGACTAATTGATGGTCATTCTTTTAATCCTGAACTCGACTACTCCCTATCGGAGGTTTATGCCAATATGGGTGAGATACTAAAATCCATTGAGACACTAGATGGTCTAGAGCAGAAAGTAGGGCCAATGGAGGTGATCTCGCTTCAGAAGTCTAGACTATACTCATCGATTAATCAAGAAGATAAGGCCAAAGAGGAGATGGATAAGCTAATTGCTCATTTCCCTAATCAGATACACTATAGGCTTTTGATGGGAGATATAAGCCTGGGCAAAGGTGAATTAATTTCTGCTTACGACTACTATCAAGCTGCTAAAAAGATAGATCCAAACAATGGTCAATTGCAGCTATCACTAGCAAATTACTATACCAAGATAGGAGAGAAGGATTCAGCCGATATGGCCATAGAATCAGCTCTGCGAAACAACACTCTTGAGATAGAATCAAAATTAGACATCCTCGAGGACTATCTAAAGACACTCTATTTGAAAAGGGAAGGTATGAAAGAGGTAGAGACTCTTTTTGGTATACTTTTAGAGTCTAATCCTCAAAACGTAAAGCTATATAAGCTATACGCATCATATCTTATTACTGAGGGACAATTTACTAAAGCCTTAACTAATCTAGACATTGCTGTTGGTCTAGAGCCTACGAGTAAAGAGCTATGGTTGCAAGCCATAGACGTGTCTTTTAGAGCACAAGAATTCGCTACTTCAGACAAACTATGCGAGAGAGCATTGGAGTATCACCCAAAAGTTGGCGAATTCTATTATTATCGCTCTATAGCTCTCGGTGTAGACTCTATTTATGACAAGGCTATCAATGTACTTGTAGATGGGCTAACAAAGATGGAGAATAGAGAGCCTAAGTTCTTGTCTGCTTGTTATACACATATTGCCGACCTTTATCATCTTCAAGATAATATGCAGCAGTGTTTCAGTTACTACGAGAAAGCAATCGAAGTACATCCAGATAATGCATCCGCTCTAAACAACTATGCATACTTCCTTTCGCTCGACAATGTACGACTCAGTGAAGCCGAGAAGATGAGTGGAAGAGCAGTCAAACTAGAGCCAGAGAATAGCACATTCCTTGATACATACGCATGGATATACTTTAAGCAAGAGAACTACTTTCTTGCTAAGGTCTACATAGAGATGGCCATTAGAAATGGGGGTGATACGAGCGATGTAATAATTGAGCACTACGGTGATATACTCTACAAGAATGGGGATAATGAACGTGCTATAGAGCAATGGAAACGTGCTCTTGAATTAGGTAGTCAATCCAAATCTCTACTAAAGAAGATAGATCAGGGGAAATATATAGATTAAATCATAAAGATAAAATAAGACTATGATACGGAGAACAGGTATATTACTACTAATATCTCTATTTACATTAGTAGGTTGTAAAAGTAAAAAGGGCCTTTTAGATACATCATCTACACTGAAAAAGGATCCTATCGAACTAGCGATTAATAATCAAGTTCAATACGACAATCTAAGCTCAAAGCTTGAGATAAGATTAGCACTAGGCACAAACAAGCTTAGTGCAAAGGGCGAGATACGAATGGTAAAGGATAGTGCTATACAGATCTCTGTTCAGCCTTTCCTTGGCATTGAAGTGCTTCGCATAGGAATAACCCCTAGCTCCGTCTTAATAGTTGATAGAGTCAACAAAAGATACCTATCAGAGGAGTTTGGGCAAGTTGAAGGAATGTTGCCTAAGGAGATAAACTTCGAGACTCTTCAAGCCATACTAAGCAATAGACTCTTTCTGCCAAACAAAGGCCATTTGAATCAAAGAGATGCAAAAGAGTATAAAATAGGATCATTTGAGGGGCAAACATTAGCACGCACAACATCTGGTGATCTCCTAAACTTTGTTTTCACCATAGCTCAATCGGGCAAATTGGTAACAACTGTTGCTCAGACAGGGCCAGAGAGTGAGATTTTTATATGCAATTACAATGAGTTTAGAAATATTGGCAACTACGATTTTCCAACAATCATGAAGATTATGTTCGACATTAAAGGAGAATCGATAAACTCAGAACTGAAATTCTCATCAATAGACCTTAGCTCATCTAAAGCTATAGACCTAACTCCTCCTGCTCGCTATCAGCGAATGACACTCCAAGAGTTAATAACTACACTTACCAAGCTCAAATGAAACGTTGTGTAACACTAATCCTAATTATACTAAACATAATCATAGCACTTCCTTTGTCTGGACAAATTGTACAGAAACAATTAAAGGAATTAGAGCGAAAGCGAAAAGACGCTCTAGCCCAGATTGAGCTAATAAGCAGCATGATCAACACGACAAAGAAAGATGCTACCTCCACACTCAATCGCATAAAGGCACTCGGACAGCAGATCGTTGTTCGACGAAACTATATATCAGCTCTCAATGACGAGATATCAACTCTTGACAGGGAGATACGTCTAATAGATAGGCAGGTAAAGGATCTAGAGTTTGAGTTATCTATGAAGAAGCAGAGTTACGCTAAGGCTATGCAGTTCATGAGCAAGCGTAATACAGTTTATGATCAATTAGCCTTTCTTCTATCTGCTGAATCAATAAGCCAATCCTATAGGAGACTCCGTTACTACAAAGAGTTTGCTCTTTGGAGGCGTATTCAATCAGAAGAGATTATAGAGAAGCAGGCCACGCTCAACAACAAACGTGAGGAACTTGAGCTAACCAAGAAGAGCAAAGGGACTCTTCTCACAGAGCGCGAAACAGAACGTAAGACTCTTGCCAAAGAGGAAGAAAAGGAGAAACAATCCGCTCAAGAACTAAAAAAGAAGCAAGGGGAGCTTCAAGCTCAAATAAAGAAGCAAAGACAACAGGCGGATCAGCTAAACCGACAGATTCAAAAGGTTATCGAAGAGGAAGCCCGTCGTGCGGCTGAAGAAGCTCGACGTGCAGCAGAAGCTGAACGTAAGCGCCAAGCAGAAGCAGCCAAAAAAGGACAAAAGGGAACATCAACTAAGCCTCAACATAAAGCAGAATCAACCGGTGGATACGCCATGAACCAGACAGAGCAGAAGCTATCCTCAGATTTTGCATCGAATAGGGGACGACTTCCTATGCCTGTGCAAGGGAGTTATACCATTATAGGACGTTTCGGTACGCAACAACATAAGGAGCATAAGTTTGTTACCACTGAGAATAAAGGTATAGATATTCTTGTCAAATCAGGAGCCGATGCAAGAGCTGCATTCGAGGGGGTTGTGTCAAAAGTATTTGTCGTGCCTGGATATAATAACTCAATCATTATTAGACATGGTAACTATCTGACTGTCTATTCCAATTTGAGTCAAGTATATGTTAAAGCAGGAGACAAAGTCTCCACTCGTCAAGTACTAGGGCGAATCTACTCCGATGCAGACGAAAATAACAAATCTGTGCTTCACTTCCAACTTTGGAAAGAGACAACGAAGTTGAATCCTGAGTTGTGGCTCGCTAAATAAACTAACTATAGAGTAATAACACAATAAATTTCAAACAATGACACCTAATATATCGAAGCTAAAACACACGGATTCGGACAACTTCTTTCTTATGGCTGGACCGTGCGTCATAGAGAGTGAAGCGATGGCTATGCAGGTTGCTGAGCATTGTCTTAGCGTTTGTGATAGACTTAAGATTCCATATATATTTAAAGGATCATACAGAAAGGCAAACCGTTCACGCATAGACTCTTCTACTGGTATTGGTGATGAGGTGGCACTCAAAGTTCTTCGCAAGGTTAGCGAAACATTTGATATCCCTGTAGTTACTGATATTCACTCTGCAGAAGAGGCTGCAATGGCTGCCGAATATGTAGATATACTACAGATTCCTGCATTCCTTTGTAGACAAACAGACCTATTGATAGCGGCAGCTAAGACAGGTAAGGTGGTAAATATCAAGAAGGGTCAGTTTCTATCGCCTGAAGCAATGCAGTTTGCAGTGCAAAAGATTGTAGATTGTGGCAATCCAAATGCTATGATCACCGACCGTGGTACTACTTTCGGCTATCACGATCTAATAGTTGACTATCGAGCTATTCCTACGATGCAAAGATTCGGATTTCCTGTAGTATTGGATGTGACTCACTCTCTTCAGCAACCAAACCAAACTTCTGGTGTAACAGGGGGTATGCCTGAGCTTATTGAGACTATTGCTCGCGCTGGTATTGTTGTTGGAGTTGATGGATTATTTATGGAGACACATCCGGAGCCGAGTAAAGCTATGTCTGACGGTGCAAATATGTTAAGACTTGACAAGATTGAAGGCCTTCTTGAAAGACTTGTGGCTATTAGAGCCACTATTAATCAATTCAAGTAATGAAGCGTATTGGACTGCTTTCAGATACTCACGGATACTGGGATGATCGTTTTGCCTCCTACTTTGAGTCGTGTGATGAGATATGGCATGCGGGTGATATAGGGTCAGACGAGTTAATAACCAAGCTCGAGAAGATAAAACCACTTCGAGCTGTATGGGGAAATATTGATAGTCATTCAATGAGGTTAAGGATTCCCAAGGACCAGCGTTTTGAGCTAGAGGGCGTAAAGGTGTTCATGACACATATAGGGGGGTATCCTGGTAAGTATGCTCCTGCAGTTAGTCGTGAGCTATACAGCGACACACCCAAGCTTTTTATCTCTGGACATAGCCATATATTGAAGGTGATGACCGACAAAAGATTGTCACTTTTACATATTAACCCAGGCGCAGCGGGTAAATACGGGTTTCATACTGTCCGTACCTTGGTTCGTTTCTCTCTAGATTCTGGTAATATTTCGGATCTTGAAGTAATACATCTTGAGGACCGCTAAGAATATTTCGACATAAGATAATCACATTGTGTTGAGGTGAATATCTTTTATTTAACGCTAGCTCCCGCAATCTTCTTCCCATGAAGATTGCGGGAGCTAGCGTTTTGTTTGCCACTGCTTCTGCTAAGCACTACAACTTTCATTCTCTAACTGTCCTACTATATTTATCTCACTTTATATCTCTCTGTATACGTACGTATTTTGAAGATAATACGTACATACTTTGTTCGAAATACGTACGTACTTTATATCAAATACGTACGTATTTCTTGAGATCCTCTTTGGTGTTTTGTATCTTGCTTATAGTGAGATTGATAGTTTGGGTGCTTGGGTTTGGTATTTGGGGAGTTTGCACACTGATTAAGTGTAGTTAGTTTCTTATTTTTTTAGTGAAGATGATGTAGTATCTGATGATGGTTTATTAAAACAAGTCAAGGGGAATTCGTTAGAGCGAATTCCCCTTGAAGACAATTTTATAGACTAATTACTCCGATTAGCCTTTCTATATTCAGTTGGTGTCATCTGAGTATGTTGCTTGAAAACAGTGCTGAAGTATCTCTGCTGACTAAATCCTACTCTTTCAGATATCTCCACAATAGGAGTATCACTCTCTATTAGAAGCAGCATTGCTTGTTTTATTCTAAGCTCATTAATGAAGTCTTTTATTCCTGTCCCTGTGATTGACTTCATTTTGGCGTATAGAGTAGATCTGCTCATTGCCATTTTATCTGCAAGCAGCATTACGTCAAGATCTACATTTGAGATCTCTTGTTGTATTATCTCTAGGAGTTGTTTTAAGAACTCTTCATCAGCACTGCTTGTCGTTACCTCTTCAGGAAGGAGTGCGAAGCCAGTAGCTTTGAATTTCTCTCTGAGTAGTTCTCTGTTTCGCAGAGTATTGTATAGAAGCGAAATTAGAGAGTCAAACTCAAATGGTTTGGCTAGATAAGCGTCGGCACCCATTTTATATCCCATCTCAAGGCTCTTGCTGTCGGCTCTAGCCGTTAGTAGAATGATTGGGATGTGGCTTATCTCCATGTCGCTTTTTACACATTTACATAGCTCAAGACCATCCATTTGAGGCATCATAACATCAGAGATTATGATGTTAGGCATTTGATCTTTTGTTACCTTGAGAGCCTCAACTCCATTTGCGGCACTATATACAGTGGCGAATAGTTTCTGCATCTCAATGACTATCATCTCTCTAAGCTCTTGTTGGTCTTCAACAACTAGTATAGAGTATCTAGATAGAATACCACTCTCTATAGGTGGATACTCCTCTGGATATAGAGTTGAGATTTCGTAATTTGTACTCTTATCTTCACCCTCTATCTTTTCATTTGTGTTTGATGCTTGGCTTATAGGTATTTCAAACCAGAATGTAGCTCCTTGATCTTCGTTGTTGAAGCACCCTATGGATCCTCCTTGTATCTCAATCAGGGTCTTGCAGTATGAAAGACCAATACCACTGCCTCCTTTGTCGTGCTTGGCTTGTTGGAACTCTTCAAATATGTGGTTTGTATCCTCGAGATCTATCCCAATTCCTTGGTCCTCTATGGTTACTCTAAGCTTCTCGCTGTTTAATGTGGAGGTTACTGTAACTATACCTCTGTTTTTGGAGAATTTTAGTGAGTTGATAAGTATATTAGTCAATACTTTATGCAGTTTGTCTTTATCTATCTCTAGCGAGTCAATTGAGTTGTTGCAGATGTAGGTAAGCTCTATTCCTTTTGACTCAAATTCAATCCTGAACTCATCGAGAGTAGAGAGTATGAATTCATTAAGTCTGATATGAGTTCTGTTTACTACATCTTTGTTTAGCTCTATTTTTCTGACATCTAAAACCATGTCGATTACGCTTCTCATCTGTCTGACTTGCTTTGATATCTTAAGAAGAGTATCATGGATCTTATCCTTGTCATAATCTTCAGCTTTGAGTAGTCGCGCAATTGGGGCAGATATTAGAGTGAGAGGTGTGCGTAATTCGTGGTTTACGTTAATGAGAAACTTAACCTTCTCCTCTGATAGTTCGCTCTGGTAGCGGTCTAGTTTCTCTTGTACCTTACGTGCCTCTCTTTTGTTGTTAAGCCATAGAAGCAGGTAGAGGAATGTAAGTATTGTCAGTGATAATAATACCCTGAACCACCATGTCTGCCACCAAAATGGCAATACAGAGATGGTTGCTAGATGTTCGGCTTTGCTCCATCCACCTCCAAAAAGTATTGACTGAACGTATAGCTTGTACTCTCCGGGCTTAAGATTGAAAAAGGACAGTTGAGTATTTGATGTGGTTATCCACTCTTTGTGTAGTCCCTTTAGTTGATATCGTATGTGCTTCTCTTTAAGTGGTGCGTTGTCTTTAATGTTTATGTTTATCTGCGTGGAGTTGTTGTAAGGGGATAGTTTTATTGGTTTATTGACATCCTCTAGTTTATGCTTTTGGCCATCAACTGTGATGTTTGACAACAAGATATTTGGGCTTTGGGATATAGTAGTATCTTCTTGGTTGTATAGTCTTTGAAATCCTGTTACACCTCCTATGTATATTGTTCCTTGTTTTGAGATAAGTATAGCTTTGGATATGTATTCGTTTGGTTCTACACCGTCTGACTTGTCGTAGACGGTGAACTTGTCCTCAGTGAGTGAGTATTTGAATAGCTTGTTTGAGGCACCTATCCATAGCTTGTTGTCGCTAGTGGGCACGAGTGTGGTAGGCATTGTGAATAGGTCACTCTTTATAGTCTCTATTATATCTCCTAATGGGGATATCTTTATAGTGCTTTTCTCTGATCCTACCCAAATTGATCCTTCGTTGTCACAGCAGGCTGTGGCAATATTACCGTGGGTTGATATATCGTGTGTATAGTTGCTCTTTACTGATTTAGATGTAGGATCAAGGGTTATGATGTTTGTCGCATTATAAAGGTATGTTATTCCATTTGAACTACCAGCCGCTCTAAGTCCTGATGAGTGTTCGGCTTTTATAGTAGTTAGTCGGTTGTTTCTTTTTTCGAATAGGTATATACTGTCTGAGAGAATAAGAAATTCAGACTCAGATATAGGATAAAGGTTTACACTTACCCATCCACGCTCTATTCTTCGGCTAATATCTTTAGGCATAGGCAGCAGTCGAGTAGTGCCACTTTTCTTGTTTAAAAGTCTTATAGGCTCGTGGAAGATACTGAAAAGTATCTCATCGTCAGAGAATGGGATAAGGGATGTTATTTTATTTCCAAAGGTAGAGGGGTAGTGTTTGAACTTTTTTGTTGATGGATCAAAGGAGTTAACTCCATTGCCATCTGTTCCTATCCATATCATGCCGTCGCTTCCTTCAGTGAAGGATGTGACGGTAGACTCGCTCAATCCATATTCTGAACTTGAGGATATGAATGAGAAGCTTTCAATAAAATTCTGCTTTAGGTTATATATTCCACCTCTTACAGAGCCTATCCATATGTTTTTTTCACTGTCTTGATATATATCTGTTATGGCATTTGCGATAGGTGTACCTCTGTTTATACTGTTGATTTTCTCGGGAGACAAAACTGTTTTTTCAAGATCTATCCTAGATAGACCACCTCCATCTGTGCCTATCCATAGTGAGTTGTTGTCTATTATCTCTAGGTCAAGTATGATGTCACTCTCTAGTTTGGAGTTTGACTTATTGAATCTGTAGAGTGGTTTTCCTTCTTTGGAGTAGGCATGAAGTCCTTCTCCATATGAGGATATCCATATTCGATCTAGTGAGTCAATGGCAAGAGCTGTTATATTGAGTGAATTCAAAAGGTTTAGAGAATCAATTCTTGCTGTGTTTGTGTCAAGCGTAAATGTTCCACTCCAACGTGACCCAATGAGTATAGTAGTATCGTCAAGGTGTTCAACTCTCATAGCTTGTGGTATGCGCGTAGTCACACCTGAGTAGTATTTAGTATCAATAGATCCTGTTTTATTGTCTATGGATACTATCCTATCAGATGCAAGGAATACTATTCTATCGTCTAGGATAATAGCATTTCTAAAGAGTAGATTGCGGTTTTCGTTGGGTAGTTTATAGAAGTTGTTGCTTTCTGGGTTATACCTCACCATAGAGTTGTTTGTACCTATCCATAGGTTGTTTGCATTGTCCTCCTTGATGAATAGTATGTGGTTGTCTGGGAGTGATGTCGAATCTGAGGGGCTGTGGAAATATTGCTCAATCTGTGATCCATTGATTCTGTTTAGCCCGTGTTGAGTGCCAACCCAAAGGTTGCCAAAAGAGTCATGAAGGATAGATTTTACTGTAGATTGGGATAGTCCCTCTTTAAGAGAAACCTGTTGATATATATAGTTTTTGTCCGAATTTGCCCTAATCGTTGAATATGATATGATCAAGATTAAGAATAATATTTTGTATAGTCTCATCCCGTAAATAATAAGGTTTAGTCATAAATACCACCCAAAGATAGTAGTTTTTTGTCACTTTTTTGACATTCTAGCTTTAAAAGTGTGAGAGACTACTTCTTTGTTTATCTTACTGATATAGGCTATTATAGACAAAATTGAACAAACTATGGACATTACTGAACATTGTTGAAAGGGCATAAACCTACATTTGTGGCGAGCAAAAAGCTCATGAAAAAATCATTAACAATCTTATCTAAAATCTAAGTATGAAGAAAAAACTTTACACGCTTGCCTTAGTGGCTTCAACATTGTTTGGTGCGCAAACTATTTCGGCTCAAGAGGTAGATATCACTCCTTCAAAGTTCAAATTCTCTGAGATGGAACTAGGCGCTTGCCCAGAGCTTATCAATGAAGGCTTCAGTGGCGCTAATCCAGCAAACAGCTATGCTCCTGCTAGCACAACAACTGGTTACCTAATGCAAGGTGGTGCAGCTGCTTTCTATCCAGCTAAGACTCCTATTGTAGCAAGTGGATTGTCTATCGTTAATGCTGGTGAGCTAGGAAACGTATTGATGATAAAAGGTAAATTCTCGAAAGAGGAGAGAGGTGTTGCTGCAGAAGATAAGATAGAGGGATGGTGGAACCTATGTTTCTATGCATCTAATCAGAACTACCCAAGAAACAAAAATGTTAGATTGTCTTTTAAGATAAAGGCTGTTGCAGGACAAGAGTTTAATACTAATGATGTAGTGAAAGTTATGGTTCAGGGGTTTCAAGGTGCGCAATTAGCACCGCTTCAAGAGGCTGTCTATTTGAACGATGAGAACTGGTGGTTGTTCGAGACAGACTTTATGTTGTCAGAGACAGCAGGTATTCCTCCTCGTGTTAAGTTTGACTTCCCAGCTGGAAAGATGGATAACTTAGCTATTTATATCTCTGACCTAAGACTTATCCAAGATCCAACAGGGAAACCATCGATTGAAGAGCTTCCGAATATCAACGATACTCCAACTTCAGTTGACAATGCACTTAATGACAACATCAAAGTTGTTGCACAAAACGGAACTATCACAGTTGAAGGACATGAGAACGAAGCTATCTCTATCTACTCTATTGCAGGATCTATCGTAGAGCAGGCTAAAGAGAGCGCTAACTACTATCAGACATCATTGCCTAAGGGTGTTTACTTGGTAAAGGTAGCAAGCAAAACTGTTAAAGTGATTCTCTAATTAATATTATAATAGGCGTTGTTTAATACTAAACTTAAACAACGCCTATCAACTAAACTGATACAATAGAAAAAACCATGATCAGAGCCCAATGGATCAAAAAGTCGCTCGCAGCAGCGTCTCTATTATTAGTGTCATATGGTGCAAATGCACAAAGCGTTAACTATTCCCTTAACCTTACTGGTGATGGCCACGTTGAGATGAAGGCCATCGAGGCATTGGATTATTTCAAGCCGTTTACGATACAGATGTTCGTTAACCTAGAGAGTTGGAGTGCGGGTGCAACTCTTTTTTCTCATCAAGAAGCTGATGAGTCTCTAATGCTTCGATTAGGAGCGACAGCCCAAGAGGGTATTTTACTTGAATTATCTAATGAAGAGAAGAGCGGTTCGGTCTCTTCTTCAATTTCAACATATGAGAATGGCAAATGGTTTCACCTTACAGTGTCTTACGAAGGGGAATCGTCTAAATTAGTTAAGTTCTTTATTGATGGGACTTTGATATCTGAGTCTACTCTCTCTGAGGAAAGAGTAGCTTATAACAGCTCTTCAATCTCAGCTACAAGAGTAGGGGAGGGTGTTAATGGTCGTATTGACGAGCTGCGTGTATGGAGCTCTGCTCTAGATCAAGAGTCTCTTTCATGGAACAATACTCTGTCTCGTTTTCAGCAGCAGAGAGATGATCTAGCTTCTTACTGGAGATTTGATCAGGATGAGTGTGACAACGTTGTTGATTACAAAGGTAACAACCACGGCTATTTTGTAAATGCAGAACGCATTGAGACGAATGATAACCCTAATCTAGCATACCGCATTGTTTCGGGTTATACTAGTTTCCCACGTATGATTGACAGGGGACAGATCAGTCGTGATATGTATTTGATGACTAATGACTTGATTATTCTTTCAGCAAAGGTGTTGAAGACAGGTCAAGTATATATGGACTATGCTGACAACCAAGGGTCAACTACGAATGCTCAATACCTTGCTAGTTATGCTGGTAGAGAGGGTGTAGTGAGTTTCAATGGTGAGGGTGCAGGAATGCAGGTTGGAGTGGAGACTTTCTATGAGAACCCTACTACTGCTACTGCTGCTGCTACTTTCGAGTGTTGGTTGCACCTTGACAATTGGGTTGAAGGGGCGTCGCTTGTAAGTAAGAAGGATGGCGATAGCCAAATATCTATATACCTAGGTAAGGAGGATACGAAAGAGCTTATTGTTAATCTTAATGGCTACGAGTTTATCTCTGCTAATCAACTTAAGCTTAATGAGTGGCAACATGTAGCTGTAAAGCTTAACCCTACTTCATCTAGGTTTAACAGAAAAGTAAGATTCCAATACAATACGGGTTCTGAGGTTTATGCAACAACAGCTCCATCTTCTGGAACTCTAACAGAGGTGCCTCTTATGAGTACATCCCCTACTGTTATTGGGGAGAACCTAAGTGGTAAGATGGATGAGGTCATGATCTGGAGATCTGATCGTACTACTGGAAATGTGACTGTTGATGCAACATCAGGCTATAGCTATCCAACAGGAGAGTGGAGTGATATCATGCTTTGTAGTTATTGGAAGTTCGATGATGCAGATAATGTTGGTCTTGATTCACAGTCGTGGAGAGAGATGGAGAAGTATATCCGCTCACAATATGAGGGTCATAGAGGATATAAGATCCGTTACGGATTTATTTCGGCTGACGGTGAGGAGTGGAAAGGGATGATTGCTAATCCTGAGACTTTGGATCGCTTCATCGGTGAAGTTGAGGTCCTAATGCAGGATATGGATGGTTTTGACCTAGACTTTGAGTGGTGTTACAACGCTACGGAGTGGGCTCACTATGGTAATCTGGTTGAGCGTCTTCGCCAAATTATACCAGCAGAAAAGACCTTTACGTCTTCGTTGCATGCTGTATCTTACAAATTGGACAAGAAGTATATCGACATGGTTGACTACTTCACATTCCAGATATATGGTCCTTCTCCAGAGATCTTTGAGTATGACCGCTATGTGAAGGCTTATACTGACTTCGTTAATCATGGTTATCCAAAGGATAAGATTCTAACCTCTATAGGTGTTCTTGCAACAAATGCTTCAAAAGCAGTTATTGGCTATAAGGATATAATTGCAGCTAATCCAAACATTGGCAAAGAGATTGATCAGGTACAACACAGCGGATCGACTTACTTCTTCAATGGTGTAAACACTGTTAAGCGTAAGATGCATCTTATTAATGAGAATAACTTCGCTGGGTCGATGTACTTCGATATGGGTAATGACGTGAATGTAAGCAATGACTATAGCTTGATTCGTGCTATGGATGAGGTTATAGCAGCAAACGTTGATACACTTATAACTCATGTGGATATTGAGACATCTATCAACCCACCTAAGGGTGAGAGCAGAAAGGTTAAGATCTATCCTGTTCCTGCAAGAGATTATATACAGATTGATCTTCCAAATGATGGAGTTGCTCAAGTTGTAATATATAACCTTTTAGGTGCAGAGGTTAAACGAGCACAAGTGGAATCATCTGATAACAATATAATGCTAGATGGAATTACACCAGGGGTATACCTATTGGTTCTTAATCAGCAAGGGAGCTTCTACCGTGAGAAACTACAAATTCAATAATCCTAAATTAGTGTAACTATGGAATACAAGTTTTTGCGCCGCCTCTTGGGCTGCATTATCTTTTTTAGCCTCTCGACGGCGCTTGTGTTAGCGCAGTCTAAGAGTGTTAAAGGACGAGTGTTTGATGACCTTAAGCTGGAAATGCCAGGGGTAAGCGTATTGGTTAAGGGTACAACAAATGGTACGATAACTGATATTGATGGTAACTTCTCTATCAATGTACCAGACGCTAAAAGCGTTCTTCAGTTCTCATTTATGGGATATACAACTCAAGAAGTAGTTGTTGGTTCTCAAGAGAACCTTGTTGTTGTTTTGAAAGAGGATTCAAAACAGCTTGACGAGGTTGTCGTAGTTGGTTATGGTGAGGTTAGACGTAAGGACTTGACTGGTGCTGTATCTCAGCTTAAGCCGAGTGAGTCGGAATCTCAGTTATTCACATCTGTTGATAACCTTATTCAAGGTAAAATTGCAGGGGTAAACATCAGCAGTAGTGGTTCGACTCCAGGTGGGGCAGTATCTGTTCAGATTCGTGGAGCCAACTCTCTTCGTGGTGACAATCAACCTCTTTACATTATTGACAACATTCCAATGCCATCAACAGCAGAGGGAGCAGGAAACTCACTAGGTGACTTCCAAGCAGCACAGAACCCATTGACAAGTTTGAACCCTCAAGATATTGAGAGTGTAGAGGTGCTTAAGGATGCTTCTGCTACGGCTATCTACGGTGCTAGAGGTGCGAATGGTGTTATCTTGATCACAACGAAAAAGGGTAAAAAGGGTAAAACTGTTGTTAATGCTAATGCAACTTGGTCTATTGCCAATGCAACAAGACTACCTGAGTTATTGAACGTTGAAGAGTATGCTCTTTATCGCAACGAACAAAATGCTGGTACAACTCCTCAGTACTACTTCTCTGGTTCGGAGGTTCGCTTTGTAACTTCTGGTGCAGCATACAACCCTGAGGATGCAGATTCTTACCATGTGGTTAACAACGAAGATTGGATGAAGCAGGTTTTCAGACAGGCTTTCTCTCATAACTACAACGTATCTATCAACGGTGGTGGTGAGCGTACGACTTACTATTTCTCTGCTGGTTTCAAAGATATTGAAGGTCTTGTTAACAACACAGGACTAACACAAGGGGATATGCGTTTGAACCTTAACTCTCAACTTAATGACAGACTTCGTCTTAATGTGATTGTTAACGGATCTATCAAACAGAATGATATGATGTCTGGTGGAGATACTAAGGGTGGTGCTTCAGGTTCAATCCTTCGTAGTGCAATTGATGCAGCTCCTCACCAACGTATCATCGATGCTAACACACTTCCTGAGGATATGTCAACTGCATTAAGTTGGATTCAGGATTATGATGATATCACAATCAACCAGGTTTTCAGAGCTTCTGCTACATTGAATTGGAAGATTAACAATATATTCTCATACGAACTTCGTACAGGTGGTAACATCCGTATGGAACAGCGTGATAGATGGTTTGGTCTTCAACTATTTAGAGGTATGAATGACAATGGAGTTCTTTCTATGTCTACTATCTCTTCAAATAACTACTCAGTTGAAAACCTTTTGAACTTCAGACACAGATTCGGAAGAATCCTTAACCTTTCTGGGGTTGTTGCAGCTAACTACGAGGATTATAACTTCGTAAACAAACTTGTTACAGGTAAAGACTTTGAGAACCACTCATTGCGTACAAAGGGTATCTCTTTTGCAAATAGTGTGACTCACCCACTACCTATCCAAAGAGACAACCAACTAGGTTCTTACCTAGGACGTACAAACTTCTCTTTCCTTGATGGTCGTTACCTTCTTACTGCCAGCTTCCGTGCTGATGGATCGTCTAAATTTGCAAAAGGTAATCAGTGGGGATACTACCCATCGCTTTCTACTGCATGGCGCATTGAAGAGGAGTCATTCATGTCTGGTGTTGACTTCCTAGACCAATTGAAGCTTCGTGCTGGTTGGGGTATTACTGGTAACCAAGGGATTGACCCATATGGTACTCTTTCTGGTTATGCTCGTGTACTTGATTACTCAACTCCTTCTGGTGATAGATTGATCGCTCTGGGTGCTTCAAGTATTGCAAACGAGAATCTTAAATGGGAGACAACTGAAGCTTACAACGTTGGTCTTGACTTTGCATTCTTTAAGCAAAGACTTTCGGGATCGTTTGATGCTTATCTTAAAACGACAAGAGACTTGTTGATTGATATGCCATTGCCACCGTCAACTGGTTTCTCTACTTATACTATCAACCAAGGTTCGATTCAGAACAAAGGTCTTGAGTTGACTCTTTCTGGACAGATCATTCAGAAAAAGGATATGAACCTTACTATTAACGGTAACATCGGGGTTAATAGAAGCGTTGTGAAAAGCTTAGGCCTTCAACAAAGTAAGTTTGGTAACCATACACTTGAGGCTTATCTAGGTCGTTCAATTGGTGACTACTTCAATGCGGTTAACATCTTTGCTGTTGGTCATGTACCTGGTGCTTTCTGGGGTTACAAAACTGATGGTATCATCCAGAACTCAGAAGAGGTAGCAGGAATGACTTACAAGAAGGGTGAAGCAACGCCTGGAAACGTTAAGTTTGTTGATATGAATGGTGACAACATCATTGATGAGCAGGATATGACTTTCATAGGTGATCCAACGCCGGCATTCAACTATGGATTCCAAATTGCATTCAACTATAAAGCTCTTAGTGTTTCGGCTTCGTTTAACGGGGTTTATGGAAACGAGATCTTCAATAGTAATGCTTATTACGATCAAACAGCTCGTAGAAGCCACAACAACATTCGCAAAGATGTGTTTGAGAATGCATGGAGAGGTGAAGGCACTTCAAACAAATACACAAGTGTAACATCTGCAGCTCCAAATGTTTCTATGGATAGATTCGTTGAGGATGGAAGCTTCTTGAGATGTGCGGATCTAACAGTTGGTTATACACTACCATCAAAATGGACTAAACAAGTAATGTTAGAGAGAGCTAATCTTTTTGTTTCGGCTAAGAACTTGTTCTTGATTACTAACTATACAGGGTTTGACCCAGAAGTATCTTCATTCCCTAATGACGGTCTTCGTATTGGTATAGACTCAAACAGTTTCCCTAATCCACGTGAATTCGTGTTTGGTGTAAACTTGACCTTCTAATTTATTACCTACTGTAAATTTAAGCAACAATGAGAAAGATATATATATCACTTCTTTTTTCGATGGTCCTTTCAACATCTTGTAGCGATATGTTGGTTGAAGATCCTCAATATATAGTGTATGGCAAGAACCTATTCCAAAGAGAGAGCGACGCACAGCTCGCTCTCAATGGATGTTATGGTTACTTGACTGGATGGGACGCCTACGGACAGGCATATTGGGAAGTACAAGAAGGTGCTTCAGGTCTATTCTGGGGGCAAACAAACAACTCTATTCAAGATGAGTTGGCTTCAATGAGCGTTATGACTAACAATCAGCTTCCATTAATGTCTTGGAGAGGATTCTACACTATTATATCAAACTGTAACCTTTTCCTTTACAACCTAGAGGAGAGTCCTCTTTCTGAAGAGTTCAAGCAGTATGCAGGAGCTCAGGCTAAGTTCATCAGAGCATTGAGTTACTATAATCTTGCTTTCACATATGGTGATGTACCTTTGAAAACAGAACCATCAACTTCAGAGAATATCTACGTTGGTCGTACACCGAAGGCTGAGGTTTTAGCTCAGGTTGCTCAAGATTGGAAAGATGCAGCAGAGGGACTTAATGATAGCGAATTGGATAGTTCAATCCCTACTAAGTCTTCCGCAAATGCATTCCTTGCTAAGCTTTATTGGATGATGGGTAGTGAAGAAAATACACCATCTTCGCAATATTGGGCTATGGCAAAAGAGTATGGAGACCAAGCAATCGGTGCTTTCCAATTGGAATCTAAGCCTAGTGCTATCTTCGAACAAGGTGTTCAAGATTCAAAAGAGTCAATCTTTAAACTTAATATGTCTCAGATCTCAGTTAAGGATGATCAGGGAAACAGAACAAGTTGGATCTTCTCTCCACAAAACTCTACAGAGGGTATATCATGGGGACGTTACAGAATCTCAAAAGCATTTTATGATTACTTTAGAGGTACTCACCCTACTGACCCTCGTGTAACGGAGTCATTTATGTCTACTTGGGTTGATAAGAACAACAAAACTCAATACTCTTATCCTTATTTCATTATTAAGAGTGGACGTGAAGAGGTTCTTGACTCAATCATTGCTTATAATGATCCAACGATTGATTGTACTAACCCAGATACACTCTTGATGACTCAGACAGCGAAGACTCGTTTTATGAGTTCAGGTGGTAGCCACGAAGGATGGTCTTACTTGAGAAAGACTTACGATTCAAAAGCTCAAGCACAACGTAGTAACAAGCATTTGTTCTTGTATCGCTACTCGGACTTGCTACTTTTGATGGCAGATGTAGAGAACGAGTTGGGCAATCAGGCTACAGCACTAGAGTACCTTAACCAAGTTCTTTCAAGAGCTCGCAACTCAGTTACTCCAGCAGCTACTCATCCTGCCAATGTAGAGGCATCAGTTTCTCAAGACGAATTGAGATTGTTAATCTACAGAGAGCGTCAGTTCGAACTTGTAGGTGAGTGCTTCACGACTATGGATGTGCGTCGCCGCGGTGAAGAGTTCTTTAAAGAGTACGTTATTGAGCGTCATAACAATCACATTATAACCAAAGAACACTCTCCAGCTTTAGCTAATGCTAACTTCTGGGATAGACTATTCCCAGTTGACCAAGTAAAGAAGAATATGCTAATGCCTATTCCTCAAGAAGAGATAAATACAAACTCTGCTATTTCAAGCAGTGACCAAAACTTCGGTTACTAATATCAATAAAACTCTCTTCACCTCTATTTTGATTATATGCCTTTATAATCATGGAGGTGAAGAGAGTTTATGATGATAAACTATTCTATATTCATTAAAAGCCAACCTCTTTTGTATGAAAGTTTCTCCTTACTCACTACTACTACCTGCAATCTCATCGATTGCACTATCTAGCTGCTCAACCTCAACTAAGAAAGAAAAACCGTTGAATATAGTTTATATTATGACGGATGACCATACACAGCAGATGATTAGCTGCTATGGTAGTCAAATTGCTACTACGCCAAATATTGATAGACTAGCCGCTGAGGGGGTTCGATTTACTCAAAGCTTCGTTGCAAACTCAATATCTGGTCCTAGCCGTGCCTGCATGTTAACAGGCAAACACAGCCATAAGAATGGCAAGATAAATAATGAAGATCTCTTTGATGGTTCACAAACCACTATGCCTAAAGAGCTTCAAAAAGTTGGATACCAAACAGCTATTATTGGTAAATGGCACTTAGAGAGCAGACCAACAGGGTTTGATCATTGGGATATACTACACGGACAAGGTGAGTATTTCCAGCCAGATTTTATTACTGAGAACGACACAATACGCACTCCGGGTTATGTGACTGATCTTGTGACTGACAAGAGTATTGCATGGATGGAAAATAGAGATAAAGACCGCCCATTTGCAATATTTGTACATCATAAAGCTCCTCACAGAAACTGGATGCCAAATATACAAGATCTAGAGTATGCTGAAGATCGCACTTTTGAATTCCCAGACAACTTTGAGGATGATTATAGTGGAAGAGTAGCTGCTGCTAAGGCTGAGATGAGAATCTCGAGTGACCATGATATGGACCTTTTGTATGACAACAAAGTCTACACAGGTACAGAATATAGCCGACTTGTTTCTTGGTACAATCCATCAGAGGGCGAAGGAGCTTATGGACGAATGGACTCAACACAGCGTGCTGCATTCGAAGCTCACTACGGACCTATCGTTAGAGATTTCAAGAAAAGAAATCTTAAAGGTAAGGAGCTTACTGCTTGGAAATATCAGAGATACATCAAGGATTATCTAAAGTCTGCTAAATCAGTTGATGATAATATCGGTAGATTGATGCAATGGCTTGAGAGCGAAGGGCTACTTGAAAATACTCTTGTGGTCTACACCTCAGATCAAGGATTCTATATGGGTGAGCATGGATGGTTTGATAAACGATTCATGTATGAAGAGTCTTTCAGTACTCCACTCGTAATGAGACTTCCAGAGAGACTTAAAAAGAGAGGAGATATTAATCAACTTGTACAGAATATAGACTATGCTCCTACTTTCCTAGATATAGCTGGAGCTGACATTCCTGAAGAGATGCAAGGACAATCTATGCTTGCATTGCTTAAAGACGAGCAAGAGGGTGAGTTCAGAGACGCTCTATACTACCACTTCCAAGAGTTCCCTGCTGAGCATATGGTTCGCAGACACTTTGGTGTTCGTACAGATCGTTACAAGCTTATTCGCTTCTACAATGACATCCACGTGTGGGAACTATATGATCTAGAGAGTGATCCTAAGGAGATGACAAATCTATATGGGAATCCTGAGTATGCTGAGATTACTCAAAAGCTAAAAAATAGACTTAAAGAGCTTCAGGTTCAGTATGACGATTCTATCAGATTTCAAGTTATTATAGACTAAACAGACATAACCATAAGTCATTTAAGTATGAAAAAACAGAGCTTAATATTAATGCTCCTTATGATTTCTACAATCCTCTCGGCACAAGTTTCAATTGTGCCGAGACCAGATACTCTTGTAGAGAGAGAGGGAGAATTCAAGATTAGTGCCAAAACTACAATCTCATTCCACGGAGGAGCTACCTCTAAAGATGCAGAGCCTCTTCTTACAAGATTAGATCAAGCTGCAGGCTTGGAGTTAAAGGAGACAACAAAACAGCAAAAAAAGAACTCGATAACCTTCACCCTTGTTGAGGGCAATCAAGCAGAAGCGTACACTCTTGAGGTCAATGACAACCAAATATTAGTTGAAGCATCAACGAATGCTGGACTATATTATGCAAGTCAAACTCTTCTTCAGCTCTTACCTACAGAGATTTTCTCATCGAGAACAAATAGAGAGCTTGATTGTACTATACCAGCTCTTACAATCAAAGATTCGCCAAAGTACGAATACAGAGGATTTATGCTTGATGTATCTCGTTACTTTTTGCCAAAGGATGAGCTACTGAAGCTTCTTGATTATATGGCTATTCACAAACTCAATAAGTTCCATTGGCACTTAGTTGATGATAATGGATGGAGATTAGAGATCAAGAAATACCCTAGACTAACATCTGTTGGTGGATATAAAGTAGATCGACATGATCTATTCTCTATGCGTAAGAATCCTATGCAAGGCGAACCAACGCCATCAGGAGGATACTATACACAAGAGGAAGTAAAGGAGATTGTTGCCTATGCAGCAGAACGCCACATAGAGGTTATCCCAGAGATTGAGATGCCTGCTCACATTAACTCAGCCCTTGGTGCTTATCCAGAGCTTGCTTGTCCTGTAGTTGATCACTTCCTTGGTACACTTCCTGGTATTGGTGGAAAGAGAGCCTCTGCAATATACTGTGCTGGTAAGGATGAAGTATTTGATTTCCTCGAAGATGTAATTGATGAGGTATGTGAGTTATTCCCATCAAAATATATTCATATTGGTGGAGATGAAGCATGGAAAGACAATTGGGAGAAGTGTCCTCTTTGTCAAAAGAGAATGAAGGACAACTCAATTCCTAATGAAGAGGAGCTACAGAGCTACTTCATTCGCCGTATGAACAACTATCTTATGAGTAAAGATAGAAGTCTTATGGGATGGGATGAGCTTTGTGAAAGTGAGATTCCAGAGAAAGCAACTATATTTGCATGGAGAGGTAAAGGCAAACATGCACTACCGGCACTTGAAAAAGGACACAATGTTGTCTTAACACCAGCTGCAGTACTTTACCTTATCCGCTATCAAGGGCCTCAGTGGTTTGAGCCATTCACATACTTTGGTAATAATACCCTTAAGGATGTCTATGACTACGAACCAGAAGTAAGCGGTGTTACTCCACAATACCTATCTCAGGTAAAAGGTATACAAGCTTCAATGTGGTGCGAATTCATTAAGTCTCCACAAGAGCTAAGCTATATGGTGTTCCCTCGTTTGACAGCCTTAGCAGATAGAGCTTGGAGCTCTCAACCAAAAGATTGGGATGGTTTCCTTCCTCGCATGGATAGAATGGCAAATATCTATGACCATTTAGATATAACATGGGCTAAGTCTATGTATAATCTTTTCCACGAGGTGAAGGCTAACAATGGCACAGTGAATGCATCATTCTCTTGTATCAGACCAGATGTAGAGATTCGTTATACACTTGATGGTACTATGCCAACGGCTAGCTCTCAACTTTACGATTCCCCGGTTGAAATAGCAGAAGGTTCATTCGTTATTGCTGCTGCTTTCAAAGACGGAGTTAGAAAAGGTGAGCCATTAAGACTTACTCCACTTCACTCTCTTGCAACAGGAGCGAAGATCACTGGTAACCAACCAAACCTTGAGCTTCTAACTAATGGTATCATTGGTTCTGAGCGTTTCTCTGATGGTGACCACGTGGATATCTATGATAAAGACGCTAAATTCACTATTGACCTTGGTGCTTCAAAAGAGATATCAAAGGTTATACTTAGCGGAGTTATTAACTCAGGAATGGGTGCTAACCTTCCTAAGTCAGTGAAGATATCTGTTTCAGAAGATGGGGAGAGCTTTACTGAGATTCAAACGATTGAATATAGCGAAGCAGAACGATTCCCTCTTTCATTCATCAAAAACCAAATAACCCTCTCGGACTTCTCTCCAATTAAGGCTAGATATATGAGTGTCGAGCTTGAGAAGCCTGGTATTTGTCCAGATGGGAACAACCGCGAAGGATCACCTGCAAGAATGGCCTTTGACGAAGTGCTTATTTACTAAATAAACAAAACACTTAATAAGACTATGAACTACAAAAGCAGAATTAAACTATCAATGATAGCTCTACTTGGGTCAATCTGCGCTACGGCGCAGCTACCTGAGTGGCAGTCGCAATACACTCTGGGGCTCAACAAGATTGAACCACACACATATGTGCTGCCTTACGATTCAGAGGCGCAAGCATTGAAGGCTGAATACAAGAGCTCTTCAAGCTACCTTTCGCTTAACGGAAAGTGGAAGTTTGCTTGGACCAAGAATCCTGACAACAGACCAGTTGATTTCTACAAGCCTAACTTCTCTGTGAAGAACTGGGCAGAGATTCAAGTGCCAGGTAACTGGGAGAGACAAGGATATGGAACTGCTATTTATGTGAACGAAGAGTATGAGTTCGTTTCTCCTATGTTCGACATGAAGAAGCCAACGCCTCCTCTTGTTCCTCATGAGCATAACGAAGTAGGTTCTTACCGTAGAAACTTCACTATACCTCAAGCATGGGGAGACAAACGTGTTGTTCTATGTTTTGAAGGTGCAATCTCTTTCTACTATGTATGGCTAAACGGGGAGCTTCTTGGTTACAACCAAGACTCAAAGACTCCAGCCGAGTGGGACATTACTGATAAGCTAAAAGCTGGAGAGAACACTTTAGCCGTAGAGTGCTATCGCTGGAGTGCTGGTTCATACATGGAGTGTCAAGACTTCTGGAGATTAAGCGGCATAGAGCGTGATGTATATCTTTACGCAACACCGAAGAGTTACATAGCCGACTATAATGTGGTATCCACTCTTGAGAAGGAGAACTACAAAGATGGTATCTTCGAGCTTGACGTTACTGTAGGTAAAGCATCAAAAGATAGCCGTGTTGCTTATAAGCTAATTGATGCCGACGGAAAGGTTGTTTTCACTGAGAGCAGACCAGCAACCGAAGGTAAGGTAGCTTTCTCTACAAAAAGCATCAAGGATGTGAAGCGTTGGAGTGCTGAAGAACCAAACCTATATGACCTTATCGTTGAGTTATATGATAACAACAACAAGACAGCTATCACTAGTGCTCATGTTGGATTCAGAACCTCAGAGATTAAAGACGGTAGATTTCATATCAATGGTGTTCCAATCATCGTTAAAGGTGTAAACCGTCACGAACACACTCAGCTTGGACGCACTGTCTCTGAAGAGATAATGATCAGAGACATTGAGTTGATGAAACAACACAATGTTAATACAGTTCGCTCTTCTCACTATCCTAATGACAAAAGATGGTATGAGCTTTGTAACATTTATGGTCTATACGTGATTGATGAGGCAAACGTTGAGTCGCACGGTATGGGTTATGGTCCAGAGACTCTAGCAAAAGATACATCATGGTATCAACAACACATTGTTCGTAACCAACGCATGTACCACAGAGCTAAAAACAACCCATCTATCGTGATTTGGTCTATGGGTAATGAAGCTGGTATGGGTGTGAACTTCGAGAGAGTATACACTTGGTTCAAAGAGGTTGAGAAGTACCGTCCAATACAGTACGAGCGTGCTCAGCAAGAACCTTTCACTGATATCTACTGTCGTATGTACCGTAGTATCGGAGAGATCAAAGCATATCTTGCACAAGATCCAGCTCCTTATCGCCCATTCATCCTTTGTGAGTACTCTCATGCTATGGGTAATAGCTGTGGTGGATTCAATGATTACATGGAGACATTCGAGGCAAACCCTATGGCACAAGGCGGATGCGTTTGGGATTGGGTTGACCAAAGCTTCAAGGAGATTGACGAGAATGGTCGTTGGTTCTGGTCATACGGTGGTGACTATGGTCCAAAAGGTATACCTAGCTTCGGTAACTTCTGTGCTAATGGTCTTGTAAATGCTGATCGTGTTCCTTACCCACACCTCAAAGAGGTTAAGAAGGTATACCAATATATTAAGAGCACACTTGTCGACTCCAAAAGAGCTCAAGTTGAAATCAAAAACTGGTATGACTTCACAAACCTTAATGAGTTTGAACTAACTTGGTCTTTTGTTACTGACAAAGGGGCTACTATTAAGAGTGGGGTTGAGGTGATTGATTGTGCTCCTCATCAAACGGTTAGATTCTCCCCAGAAATCCCTTCTGCTTCTCAGCTTAAAGGTGTAGGTGAGTATTATCTTAACCTAGAGTGGAGACGCAGATCAGAGCAGCCATTCATCAATCTCGATTATGTGATTGCGGACAACCAGTTTGAATTCAAAGCATCTGGAGTAACTGCACCAAGCCACAACTCTGAAAACGGTGGTAACTTCACTATCAACTCATATCGCGTAGAGAACAAATTATACTCTATGGAGGTATCTCCTGAAAGTGGTGCTCTTATCTCTTTCTCTGCTAATGGCAATGAGTTAATATCTAACCCTCTATTGATGAGTCTTTACAGACCATTGACTGACAATGACAACCGTGATAGAGAGAATGGTAGAGTATGGGTTTCTCAAGGAATGAACAACCTTAAGCAACGTGCTACATCGGTTAATGTTAAGCGTAAAGGTTCAGATATCTCAATTTTGAGTAACATCGAGATGATCAATCAAAAAGATCAGAAACTATTTGTTGGTACTATTGAATACAAAATTGATCGTACTGGCAAGCTAAATGTTGTTGCTGAGCTTAAACCAGATACAGCACTAGTTAAGCGTATGGCTCGATTTGGTATCACATTCGATATGCCTGCCCAATACAACGGTGTTGAATATCTTGGTCGTGGAGAAGATGAAACCTATGAGGATAGAAAGCAGTATGGTAAGATTGCTATTTGGAAGACAACCGCTCAGGATATGTTCGTGCCTTATGTAAATCCTCAAGCTTGTGGAAATAGAACTGATGTTCGTTGGTCTAGATTTACAAACGAAGCGGGACAAGGGGTAGTAGTTACCTCAAAAGGTAAGTTCCAATTCAGCTCCCTACCTTATCAAGATGATAACCTAGAGAATGCGACACACCTAAATCAGTTGGAGGACAGAGCAACAGTAACTATCCACCTTGATTCTGAGCAAGCTGGTGTGGGTACTGCAACTTGTGGACCAGGTGTACTGCCTCAATATCAAGTAAACCCATCAAAAAAGAGATTGGAGTTTACTATTCAACCAATAAAGTAATAGTAGATTTGAGATGATTAATAAGAGTTCCGTTATTAGAAAAGCGATATTTTCTATACTAATTTCCGGTTCCATTGCCGTTGCTGCCAACGGATCTTATGGAGCATCACCAGCAGATAACAAAGCTTCTGCAAAGGTCAAGAAGAGTGAGTGGAAGGTTATTTTTGAGGATAACTTCGAGAAAGATGGTAAGCCAAACCCTGAGGTGTGGAGCTTCCCTGGAAGAAGACCATCTTTTTGGTGTCGTTATGCAACGGATCTTCCTGAGATGGCATACGTAAAAGGGGGGTCGCTTCACCTTATTGCTCGTAATACGCCTGTTGATAGTGATACTGTGGCCTTTCAAACGGGTGCAGTTACCACTAGAGGGAAATTTGATTTCCGCTATGGTCGTGTTGAAATTAGTGCTAAGTTTGGGCATGCCCAAGGTGCTTGGCCTGCTCTTTGGCTAATGCCTACTCACAACAAGTATGGTGGATGGCCTCACAGCGGTGAGATAGACATTATGGAACATCTTAATCATGAGTCTCAAGTGTATCAGACTGTTCACACCACTCGCACTAGAGCTGTTGCTACGGATGGTTGGGTTAACTCTCCATCTCACGTAACTGCATCATTCAAGGTTGGAGATTTTAATATCTATGCCATTGAGTGGAGCGAAGATAAGATTGACTTCTTCATCAACGGATCAAAGAGCTTCACCTACCACAGAGAGAAAGATGGTGGACCAGAGCAGTATCCTTTTGATCAAGACTTCTATATTATTCTCAATCAAGCTTTAGGTGGCAATTGGGTTGGTGAGATAGAGCCTACGGATCTTCCTGTATCTATGGAGGTTGATTACGTTAGAGTCTATCAAAAGAAATAGAACTTTAGCATAGTTTTATAAACAAAGAGATCCCCCTCTATATAGTTATCAACACTGTTGATAACTATATAGAGGGGGATCTCTAATTAAATAAACACTAACTCTAATACCTTAATATTTCAAATCCCTATAATCTCTGTCTTAACTAATAGGGCTATGTTTTTTACACTTTTGGAGCTGTATTTTTTCTGCTAAGGATTAGCTTCTATTTCTCTTAGGCTTCCTACCCAAAACTCTGAGAGTTTATACTAAAAAGCCTTAGAGTTTTCACCCAAAAGCCTAAGGCTTTTTACCCAAAACCCTCAGAGTTTTTTGTGGCTACTCAAATGTTTGATAATTAAATAGATAAGCCTTTAATCCCTTCTGTAAAAAATAACGCTTTCCCACAAAGGTGGAGATAGCGTTATTTTTTTTGTTTTTGGGGTTTGATAATATTAACTTACCATCGCCCTCTTTGTTTAAAAGTTATAGCTTAGAGCTGTTGAGAAGTTGAATGGGTCAATAGGATTTATGAATCCACCTCTGTAGTACGAGCTATATCCCTCAGCATTTGTGATATTGTTGAAAATTAGGTTTATGCTAGCTCTCTTGTATTTATACCCAACAGTTGCATTCAGTGTTGTATGTGCTTTCATATCAAATGGCTTTACACCAGGGGTTGTATTTGCGTGAGAAGCTTTCATCGAGAAGTCATTCACTGGTCGCTCTCCTACGTAGTATGCACCAAGACCAATAGATACACCTTTGAGAAATTCTGGATTATAGTATATCCATCCATTGGCAGTGTGGCGTGGGGCATTAGATGGAGCAGAACCATCCATGAAAGCCAGTGAGTTTTTGTATTTAGCGTCGAGGAATGCGTAACCGGCTACCACTTGTAGAGTGCGGTGCGCTCTACCTATCACTTCTATTTCGACACCTCTTCTGCTTAGGTCACCCGCTTTACCGTATCTACCTGTTGCTTGCATGGCCTCATCGTAGATCTGGTAAGCAAGGTTTGAGTTTAGTACATCGAAGAGGGTAAGGTTCACTCTTAGTCGGCTATTAAAGAACTCTGTCTTTAATCCAGTCTCAAATTGTCGTATAGTCGAAGCTCCAACTGAAGAACCATCCTCCATAAGATTGCCAGCAGAACGTAGGTCAGTGGTCGTGGTGAATGACCCAAATAGGTGTATGCCTTTATATGGAGTAAGAATTATCCCAGCCATTGGGTTTAGTGCATCTCCTTTAGTAGCTCCTGATGAACTGTTGTCGTAGTTTTCGCCAAAGCTATATCTAAGAGCCACTATTGCTTTTGCCCACTTTGAGAGTGTCATCACCTCTTGTGCCATTACTCCGTAGCTGTTTGAATATGTAGTGGTTGTGCTCCCTTCTTTTAGTGAAATGTCTTGAGGGAGTTTGTTGACAATCTCCTTTAGTACGTCTATAGTGTCGATAACAACAGATGTGTATGACATAGAAGCCACTTCATTTCGTCTGAAGTCCAGTCCAACTTGAAAGGTGTGTTTGATCGGTCCAGTATTCACATCTCGACCGATGAAGTCCATCTGAAATAGCTGGTTCTTATCTTCTCTTGTTGAGCGGCCGAGTGATCTTGAACGTAGGTTATATTCACCTGTTTTGTCTGCTGTCTTTAGTTTGCTATTGCTTGCCCCTGTATTGTCTGTTTTGAGTGTAGATCCAGCATACACAAAACGAAGAGAATAGTTATCATTAAGTCTATGATTGATTCGAGCTGAATAACTCAATTGATCTGTCAATATCCTGTCCGTCTCAAACCCAAGAAACTTATTGTGTGGCATATCGTAAAGAGCGTTAACGCTATCTGCTGCAAGATTGACCGTACCTCGATCTGGCGTTCGGGAGTCATGAAGATAGTCCATTTCAACAATCACGTCGGTGTTTCTTGTCGGCTTCCACGCCAGGGATGGATTTAGGTATATTCTATTCTTATCAACGTGCGCTCTGTAGCTATCTGATCTTTCAACTGCTCCGTTGAATCTAAGTGCCAACTTCTCATCACGTGTTAACACTCGCTGAAGGTCCCATACTCCACGTATCTGTCCCCAACTGCCGAATCTAAGACCAAGGTTTGCATCATTATCGAATCGGGGAGTCTTTGTGGCTATGTTAACTACACCTCCAGCACTACCTATGTCATTGCCTACTCCTTGAGTTATGGCAGCTGAACCTTTGATTACTTGCACACTCTCCACACCTTGCATATCTGAAAGTATACCTTGTCCGCGGAAGTCAGAGTGGACTCTGATACCATTCTTTAGGGTTGGGATTCCTCTAAATCCACGAGTGCTTAAACTCTCACTAGCACCACCGTATGTAGCGAAAGTGCTAACACCCACAATATTTTTGGTTACATCTGCAAGAGATATACTTCCTTGCTGTTCTATCATCTTGTGAGAAACAACAGAAATGCTTTGTAACTGTTCGCTTGGACGGAGTGGCATACGCGTTATGAAATCCATCTTCTCAGGAGTTCGGTTTCTCTCTCCAAATACCTCTACTTGATCTAAAGAGTGTGTTTTCTCCCTCATCTTGACTATAATATCCCCAGCAGTGGTTACTTGTGCCACTTCGGCTTCGTAGCCGACTACCGTCACTACTATATTTCCACCATCTACAATATTACTCTCTAAGCTAAACTCTCCGTTTCTGCTCGAAACAGTACCTTGAGATGTTCCTTCTATTATTATTGTAGCACCAGGGAGTGCCCTTCCATCTTGATCTATAATACGGCCTTTGATAGTTGAATTGCTATTAGCCATCATTGCGATAGCATTTGCAGCAAGCATTAGTGTAACTACTTTTTTCTTCATTTCTATGATTTTAAACACAAGGATATTATGGTTTTTAACTATACATCCGAGTCTTGGGCTGACATACATAAATGTCTTTATACACACAATTAGTTTACTACAAATAAGGGATAGGTGTATGTCAGCCTTCGTCTCTCGAATTTATCTGCTGCAAAGGTGTGGCAAAATAGATGAGTCTACAATCCTTAGAAAGAGTTAAAAAGAATGGCCTTCATCCCTACTAATAGGGATGAAGGCCAAAATATGGTGTTAATAATAGATTTATTTGATGCCGTCAGCACCGATAAGGTTGTTTAGCATAGCGTAGACAGTGAGTCCAGAGACAGACTTTATTCCTGTTTTTCTAGTTATATTCTTTCTGTGTGAGATGACTGTATGGATGGATATATTATATTGATCAGCAATCTCTTTGTTCATCATACCAGTTGCTACAGAAACTAGTATCTCTTTCTCTCTGTCGGATAGTTCGGAGCTATCTCCGCTGTTGCTACTATCTACCTTTTCGTTTGAGATTATTAAGCGGAGTTTGTTCTCTATTCTAGAAGCAGAGTCGTAGATTGAGATGATTGCATCGTAGTGTCGTGCGGTCTCTGGCTCAATGCAAGCGCTCTCAATTGCCACTTTGGACACTTTTAAACTCTCAAGAATGGAATGGCGTCTAGTGTAATCGACCAACATATTGTTGATTATTACGATATTTGGGCGCAGGCTAGACTGTCTATGTTCGAATTGATGAATGTCTGTTAAGTGTGCCACTACGGTAAAATCATTGCTAGCTTCAAGGATCTTTATTATTCCCGCAGCAATGATTTCAGAATTTTCAACTATTACTATACGTTGCTTCATAGGTTTCCTCCTTTTGAGGGCATCTGATTCTGTACCCATGGGATGAGTATTTTATCCTCAATAAGATCGTGTCTGTTAAGGTCCTCCTCTAGTAGAAAGATGTTTATAAGAAGCTCTGAACGCTGAGAGTGTGAGCATATCTCGGGTAGATATTTTATGATTATGCTCTTTAGATCACTTAATTTGTCTTCAATGTTTGAGTGGTTCTCTTCAAATTTATCTATGTCTAGATTCTCAGTATTAATGTGTTCAACAATCTTTCTGATGTATGGATACACGACCCTCTCTTCAAACTCAAAGTGGTTTGTTAGTTCTTGGCGGTAGTCCTCAAAGAAACGTTGGAGTATGATGTTATTTTTCTCACTTCGGCAGTTACTCATCTGAATAAGTTGCCTCTCTATCTCTTTAACTCTAGTTGAGAGATAGTATTTGTGTGATGCTTGCAAGTAATTGATTAACTTCTCAATATCAAGACTACTGAGCTCTTCTCCTTCGGGGTGGTACTCCTCGTGTGTGTATACGTTGCATATTAGTAGGAACAGAGAGGTGGATATGGAGTTTTCAGCACACACATCACTCACTCGTTTCTCCCCAAACCCTAGGTGTATCCCGAATCTATTTAGTACAGGTATTAGTCTCCAATTGTCGAGAATTAGATCCGACATCTTCATCTCTGATGAGTATACAAGGTGATTCATACGGTGATTTGTTGTTTTATGATTAAAGAAATGTGTGTTAAAAATCTCTCCCGTTACCTATTTTTGGTTATATGCGGCAAATATATCCCTATTATTGGTTATTTCCTCTTATTACGAAACAAAATAATTTTGCATTAAAAATAACAAGTATTTATTTGCAATGATGAAGAGATTAATATCAACCCTTACATTAATGATAGTTATTCAGCTAGTATTCTCAATGGAGAGTGCAGCGAATGATAATAGGATTGTGGGGCGCGTTGTAGATAAAGATAATGGAGAGGAGATAGTTGGAGCAACACTTCAGATTAATTCTCTCAATTGCGGCACAATAAGTGATTTGAATGGTGCTTTTAGATTGGAGGCTATTCCTGATGGTACTCATGAATTGGAGATTCGTTATTTGGGATACATGCCCAAGAAAGTTAATCTCTCTACTCACGAGTATATGATAATTAGGTTAGAGAGAGAATCTTTTAAACTCAATGAGGTAAATGTGATGGCTGATCCTAAGAGTCACAGTGGTAGTTACTTGATAAAGAAGAGTGCTCTTGAATATATTCAACCTTCTGGCTTTTCAGATCTTCTTCAGCTTCTACCGGGTTACTTATCCTCTGATGGGGGATTGAGTAGTGTTCAGCAGATGACTATGCGACAAGCTGGCAGTGATGCATCGACAGCCTTAGGATCTTCAATTATAATTGATGGAGCACCTATATCTAACAATGCTAATCTTCAGAGTCAGATGAGTGATCAGACTGTGACGGATAGGTCTACAATGAATGGGGGTGTTGACCTAAGAACAATATCGAGTGATCATATAGATGAGGTGGAGATAATTAATGGTATTCCTTCAGCTAAGTATGGGGATCTAACTTCGGGTGCGATAATTGTTAAGTCTAAAGCTGGGGCATCACCACTACAAATAAGAACAAAGATAGACCCTCTTAATAAGATTATATATGTTGGTAAGGGGTTTAAGTTTAATGGTAATGGTGGAAGTGTCAACGTAGGTTTGGATTGGGCAGATTCGAAGCCTGACGTTCGAAATAGTCTTGATCGTTTTAATAGGCTAACAGGACAGTTGATATATTCTAATCAGATCAGGGGAGAGAAGCAGAGTTTTAATTACAATGCAAAATTGTCTATTTCGAGTGTTATGGACCAACTAAAAAATGATCCAGATCTTCTACAGAGTATAGAGTATTATAAGGTTGATAATAGTAAGGTTACAGCTTCTATTTATGGTCGATGGTGGATAAATGCGCCAATATTAAAGAGTATAGAGTTCAACCTCACTGCGGATAATAGCTATGAGAAGTTAGAAAGAGAGAAGATCGTAACTCAAAAGACAGCAACTCCAACCGCTTTGCCTGGGGTTACTGGCCAGCACGAGGGGATATACTTGCCTCATGAGTATCTAAGTCAATATTCTGTTGTGGGAAAACCTCTTCAGTTATGGGGCTCAATTAGTGCAGATGGATATGTGAAACTAGGTAGATTAGAGCAGAAATTGACAGCTGGTCTTAATGCTAGATACGAGAAGAATAATGGAAAAGGTGCTTTGTTCGACCCTCTTCTGCCTCCTTGGCCTGGAGAGAGAAATAGGGCCTTTAACTCTATCCCTGGTGTGACTACTGTTGCACTCTTTGCTGAAGATAAGGCAACTCTTCCACTAGGCCTTCATACCTTTTCTCTACAAGCTGGTGCTAGAATGACAATTATGACTGGCTTAGATAGGGAGTATCTGATTCAAGGTAAAGCATACCTTGACCCTCGTTTAAATCTAGAGTGGAAACTACCGCAGATGAATCTCTTTAGTAAGGGTGTTAACCTCTCATTTAGGCTTGGATGGGGGGAACAGACTAAATTCCCTACGTTAGACCTTCTTTTTCCACAACAAGCTTGGTTTGATGCAGTGGCCCTCAACTACTATTCTCAGACAGAAGCGAATCGTCTTGTCATAATGAATAGTGAGACCAAGGATAGGGTAAACTATAATCTTAAACCTGCTCGCAATAGGAAGCAGGAGTTTGGAGTCTCAATGGAGAGCTCGGGAGCAACTCTCTCTATTACTCTTTTTAGAGAGGAATTAAACAATGGCTTTGGATATAAAACGACTTACTTCAGTCAGATCTATAGAAAATATGGAGAGCTTAAGGAGCCTGTTGTTGGGAAACCATCCACTGATGATTTTACATCAGTAGTAGACACTTTACTTAGTTCGTATAGTAGACCTCTAAATGGAGAGAGGGTTGTGAAGAATGGAGTGGAATATAGATTGATACTTCCAACAATCAAACCTATAAGAACAACAATAGAGATTAATGGGGCTTGGTATAGGAGTAGTTATGACACTGGTTTGCCTGTTGAATATCGTCCTAATATTAGTTTAAATAATGCCCCTTATCCATATGTGGGATTCTACAACTGGAACCAAGGAAGAGAGCGAGAGCAGTTTAATACAAATATATGGTTCAATACTCACCTGCCAAGATATAGAATGTTCTTTAGCTGTATGTTGCAAAGTGTATGGTTTACCTCTAGTAGATCTTTACCTTTCTCTGGTATGCCTACTCATTATATTGGAAAAGATGGTGTGATTAAGCCATATACAGAGGATGATGCAGCAGATCCTATAAAGGGTTTATTGGTGAGGAACTTCTCGGATAACTATTTCAGACGAACATCAACTCCTGTTTCTATGAGTATGAATCTAAAAGCTAGTAAGGAGATTGGTAAGCATCTTAAGTTATCCTTCTTTGTCAATCGTATCTGGGACTATAATCCCGTGTACAGAACAAACTATGATAGTAATGCCAGAAAGTGGGAGATCCCATTCTTTGGGACAGAGGTCCGAATAACAATATAAATTCTAAAACAATATGATTACTAAACTAAAGCTACTATCTATCGTATCGTTTATACTACTTATGTTCTCTTGTCAAGAGGATAGTAGTGTAACACAAACTAACACGTTATTGACAATCACTCTTCAACATGGTGAAGAACACAGAGATTTGTCAGTGGAGAATTACCAAGTTGTATGGACTAATCTATCTAGTAGTAGATCATACGAGGGGCTTACTAAAGCTGATGGGACCTTATCTCTTGAACTCCCTCAGGGTATTTATAGCTTGAGTGTTGAGGGTAAGAGTGAGGATGTGAATAGTGCAAATACATTAAATTTTCAAGCAGTTAGTCGCGAGCTTGCTATCTCGGGCAGTGAAATGAATTATTTATGTACTCTTGAGCACTCTGTTGGGGGTGATGGTTGGTTGTTTAGAGAGATATATTTCTCGGGTTCTAGAACACCTAACAACAAAAGCTATTGGCAAGATCAGTATTTCGAGATTTATAACAATAGTAATGAGTTGCTTTATGCTGATGGCTTGACTGTGGCAGAAAGTGATTTTACTAACACATCGGATAATAATATATGGAGTGACCTATTGCCTAATACTGTTGCCGTAGGTACTTTGTATAGCGTTCCAGGCAATGGAAGTGATTATCCAGTGGCTCCTGGTAGTAGTATAATATTGGCTAGTAATGGCATTAATCACAAAGTAGTAAACGAGAATTCGCCTGTCGATCTTTCAAAAGCTGACTTTGAGTGGTACGATGAACATAATTTAGATACAGACGTGCCTGAGGTTCCAAATCTAATTAAGCATTTTAGCTATTCCGCCACTGTGTGGATACTACACACCCGTGGTTATAAGGCTTACATTCTATTCCATCCTGGTGAAGATATGACGGAGTTTATGAATAAGAACTTTGTTAGATCATTTACGGCTTCTGGTAGTGAGACGCTTAGAGTGGGTGTTCCTATCAAGACTGTTTTTGATGCCGTTGAGATAAGCCAACCTGAAGGCCCAACAATAAAGGCTCTTCCTGCTGGATTAGATAAAGGGTTTACTTATTGTGATGGTTCAAATCTTGGAGTTTGTATAAGACGCAAAGTGGCCGGGGAGGATAATGGTCGTATTATTCTTCAGGATACGAACAACTCTTCAGTCGATTTTGAGGCTAATGCCACTCCTGACCCCATAATGAAATAATATAACTAAAGGTATTGATTATGCAGATTAGACGCATCTCTCTTATGATGACATTAATCCCACTTGTCTCATTAGCTCAAAATAGATTGTTGGAAAATCCAGCAGAGGCATCAATCTTTAAGGAGGGAACAGTTGGAGAGGTGGCTATTTCTAATAATATATCTCAACATAAAGATCTCTTACCTGTGTGGGATGGTAAGAGATCGAATGTTACTAGCTTTAATGCAGAAGGCTCAACTCTAACTGATAATGGTACTATCTGGAGTGGTTTCGCTGCCTATAACAGAGGCAAGAAACGAAATACAATGTGGAGTAATATTGCAAATAGTGAGGTTTTCTACCCTTATCTGATTGCAGATACAGTAGGAGGGGATTACAGTTATGAGACTTATTCTCTTGGAGGAAGCTATGGTCAAAAAGTGAAGGCTTCAACTTTAGCAGTAAGCTTTGCCTATCAGGGGGCTCTTCATTGGCGTGATAGAGATCCAAGACCAAAGAATACGACTTCGGATATAATGACCAGATTAGGATGGGCTTATAGATCAACTATGGGATATTGGGGAGCGGCTCTAGGTTTTGATAGTCAAAAGCAACATCTTACAATTAGTATTGAGGAGCAATATCGTAAGGAGAAGCTTTATCATCTTTTGGGTATGGGACTATATGATCATAGATACTCTATATCCGAGAGCTCTTTTAGTAGATACTATAGAGGCTATAGGTGGATTAGTGAGATTTACTATATGCAACAGCCTGATGAGGGATTTTTCTCAAGAGCGTCTATATCGTCAAGGAGAATAAGAGTGGAGGAGAGTGATACAAGACTATCAGCTATCTCTAAACTCTCAGCTGCCTCAATAAGTATAGGGTATAAATCAATTCCAATTGCTTTATACTCACTCGATATTTATTCCTTCTTTGATACTAATAGAACTCTTGGCTTTGAGAGAACATACACAAAAGAGGAGAGCAATAGCCAGACAGGGGTATTCATACCAACCCTCTTGAGCGTGTCTCAACCATATAAAAAAATTAATATTCAAGGTGGTATCTCTTTAGTGTTAAGATCAAAGGAGCCTTCTAAATCACAGTTTAGATGGTTTAAACTAATGTTTGGAGGCTATAGCGAAAAGGAGAGTCATAATGATCTATTTGCAAGATGGAGATGCTTGAATAGTCAACTTGCTACGAACTTCAGATTTTCTACAACAAAGCGCTCGGCTATGCATGTTGAACTCTCAATCAATGGGTCATTAAACATAGATAGGGAGATCAAAGTAGGTCAAATTGATGAGGTCGTACTTGGCATGACAATTCCTAATTTTGAGAACAGAAGTCGCTCGAGAGTGAGTGAGTCAATAATGTTTATGCAGGAGATTGTAATAAAGAACTACTTTATTTCGCCCTTCATTAGAGCACATGCTATACAAGGGGCCTCATCTGCAGATGGGTGGGGAGTAGAGACTGGAATAAAATTTACACTATAATTAGATAATGGAGAATATAATAGAATGTAACAATCTGACTCACTATTATGGGAGTCGAAAGATATATGAGGATCTTAGCTTTACTGTTCCCAAGGGTAAAATATTGGGGCTTTTAGGTAAGAATGGTACAGGTAAAACTACTACAATAAACATATTAAGTGGATATCTCAAGCCTAAGGCCGGCGAGTGTAAGATTTTTGGCCATGATATAACGACAATGGACCCTGCAGTGAAGCGTCGTATAGGCTTACTTCTAGAGGGGCACGTGCAGTATACCTTTATGAGTATAGAGCAAATAGAGAAGTTCTACGCTCCTTTCTATCCAAACTGGAATAGAGATATATATTATGAGCTAATGCGAAAACTTAAGGTTGCGCCTAATCAGAAGATATCAAACATGTCTTGTGGGCAAAGGTCGCAAGTAGCTCTAGGAATAATATTGGCACAAAATCCAGAGCTTCTTATCCTAGACGACTTCTCTTTGGGGCTTGATCCAGGCTATAGAAGATTATTCATAGATATACTTCGAGAGTATGCTGTGGCAGAAGGCAAGACAATATTTGTGACATCACATATTATCCAAGATATGGAGAGGTTTGTTGATGAGTGTATAATAATGGACTATGGTCGTATACTTGTTCAAGATTCTCTTGACTCTCTCTATCGTAACTTCAAATGTTTTGAATTTAACACAGATAACCCTCAAATCAAAATAGAAGATAACTTGATACTCAACAGTGAGCAGATAAGAAATCATGTAAAGACATATACATTCCAAGATGAAGCTTATGTAAGAGAAATGCTAAATAAAAATGGCATAGGAAGTGATTCTCTTCGTAGGATGGAGCTCTCTCTTGAAGATATCTTTATTGGACTAACTGGTAAGTACTAATTGAATAACACCTCAAATAAATAGGTAAATGAACAATATATACAAAGCTGTATTCTTTAAGGAGTGGATAAAGACAAAGATTGTCTTTATTCTTTTCTCGCTTCTATCACTAGTTGCACTTATATACAATCTAGCAATATGGTATCGTATTGCAACATTCAAGGGGGAATCACACCTTTGGGAGATAGTTATCGGTAAGGATACTTTACTTATTCAAAGCTATCAATATCTCCCATATCTTATGGCAATAGCTATGGCAATTTTCCAATTCTTACCTGAGATGAGAGAGCGTAGACTAAAATTAACCCTTCACCTTCCAATAGGGCATAACAAAATGGCGGCTATGATGGTCTTATCTGGAGTTACTCTCTTTGTTGCATACTCTATCGTTATGCTATGTATAGCTCTTTTGGCATCTAACTACTACTTCCCTTTTGAGATAACTGAACGTTTAATTACAACATTCGTTACTTGGCATCTTGGAGCATTAACCACTTATTTGCTAGCATCTCGAATCGTACTAGAGGGTACACGTAGATATGCTATTACTCATTTGCTTGTTTCTGTACTAATAGTTTCGCTCTTTTTTCAAAGTTCTACGCCTGGAGCATACGCCAAATTTCTTCCTTTTATTGCACTTATGTGCGTAGCCTCTTCAGGATGGATACTATTCTCGATTGATAGGTTCAAGAGAGGAGAGAGAGATTAATAATTAATTTAATAGACAAAGTTGATGAAACGAATAATACATATACTATTCTGGATAGTATTAATAGCCCTATTTGCTCAATTCTTGCCATGGGTTTATAGCTACTTTACTGTGAAACCAACCAAAACACCATATACAAGATACAGTAGTGTGGTTGATGATTTTGCACAAATAATACATGGAGAAGATGGAATCACAAGGGTTGATCGCAGTGGAAGAGTGTATTCAGAAGCACAGTTCGACTCCATCTTGCCATTTATGTATCTTCGTCAGTTGGTTAGCGAAGAGCGATTCCCTGACTCTATAAATGGAGTTTCCATTGATGCAAAGAGTGCTCAGAACTATAGTTTTATGCTAAGAGTGTCTCCTCAATATTTCCTCTATGATCCTATAGGGTTATATCCTCTGTTTGAATCAAATTCAAAACGTGTTGACCTTAAGATGCCTAAAGACTACTTTAGGATGAATGATAAAGAGATTGAGTTCATAGATGTTGCAACCAACAAAGCAGATGTTCAGAAAACTAGAATATTTACTCAAGCTCTTTTATCTAAGGGATTCAAATTCCCAGCCAAAGCTGTTTGGGGTAACCCAACACCAAAAAAGGAGTATGACGAGGGATACTTTATCAAAGATAACTTTGGGAAGTTATTCCAGATTAAGATGAGTGATAATGAACCTATCGTCAGCGCTATTAACTCTCCTTCAGATAGTGAAATTACTCACCTTGAAGTAATGGAGATTAAGAGTCGTCTCTTCTTGGCATTAGCATTTGATAGTGATGGCTCAGTTTGGGTCCTAAAGAGAGATCCTCAAGAGTGGGATAAACTTAATGTGAAATCTGTGGATTTATCATACGAAAGGCTTATAATAATGGCCGAGCCTATTCATTGGACAATACAAGTTGGTTCAGATAGCTCTGTTGATTATTATGCTATCGATTCAAAGAGCTTCGAGTTAGTTGACACACTGCATATAGACATAGAGCAAAATACATTTCGAAAGATGGAGAATTGGTTATTCCCTTTCAAGCTAAAGCTAGTGACTCCATATGACAAGAGTGTGGCATTGCGTTTTTCGGACTACTCAATATGTGCATTTCTTCTGAATATACTGCTTGCTCTAGTGATTCTTCTCATTGAAAGAGGGCGTCGGTCATTGCCGTTTGTGGCAGTAACCATCATATTTGGTCTTTTCTCTTTCATCCCTTATCTTTTATATAGGAACTATTTTACAAACAGAAACTAAACATAAATATCAAAGAACTATGAAGAAGTTATTTTTCCTTTTAACGTTATTGTCATCACTAAGCATTAGTGCAAACAGTTTTTCGGGCCAATCTCAAAATCAATCGGGATCTTCTGCTTCAAGCAGTAGTAATGTGATCAACGTAGATCAGCTTCTTGAGCAGAGTGATTCTCTTGTTGGAGAGAGCATCTCTCTTAAGGGCAACTGTACTCACCGTTGCAAGCACGGTGGAGGAAAGATGTTTATTGCTGGATCTAATGGCAAAATCATACGTATACAATCAACTTCTAAAAGTGGACGATTCCCTGTTGAGGTGGTTGGCAAAGAGGTGACTGTTTTGGGTACACTTATGGAAGAGCGCATAGATGAAGAGTATTTAGTCAAGTGGGAGAAGAGAATGGAGCAAGAGATGGCTGCTCATGGTGAGAGTGAAGGAGGGTGCTCTACGGAGAAGAGGGCTAGAAACGAGTCTACCAAGGTTCAGACTCCTAAAGAGAGAATTGACTCTTATAGGGCAAGAATAGCAGAGAGATTAAACAGCGAGGGCAAGAACTACCTATCATTCTACTTTATTAAGGCTGAAAAGTATACTCTATAAGCTACTCTCTTCGTAACAAATATGCTATTTTTGTGCTTATAATATTAAACAGAAAAATTGATGTTGCGTAGACTTACAACTCTTTTACTTATTCTTTCATCATTCAACTACCTTGCTGCTCGCACAGTAGTTGTACTCTCGATGGATGCTTTCAGATGGGATTACCCTCAGATGTACAATACACCAACTCTAGACTCTTTGTCAAGGGTTGGTGTCTCTGCACAATTTACTCCATGTTTTCCCTCTTTAACTTTCCCGAATCACTACAGTATGGCAACGGGGCTTCACCCAGATAGACATGGACTAGTGCATAACACATTCTATGATCGTAGTCTTGGGAGTGGATATAAGATCTCTGATCGCTCCGCAGTTGAGAATCCAATCTTTTATGGTGGGGAGCCTATATGGGTTACAGCCGAAAAACAGGGATTGCGTGCAGCATCATACTTCTGGGTAGGCTCGGAGACTAAGATTCAAGGGCGTCAGCCTTCGGATTGGTATAAGTATGATAGTAAAGTCCCATTCAGAACAAGAGCAGATTCTGTGCTTGCATGGATGGCTCGTCCAGACTCTATTCGTCCTAATTTGATAATGTGGTACATCCAAGAGCCTGACAATATAAGCCATGGTGATACACCTGAAGGACCAAGAACGCGCCGCATTGTCGAGGATCTAGATAAGTTGCTGAACTACTTCTTTACTGAAGCTAGCAAACTAGATGTTTTTGAGGAGTGTGATTTCATAGTCTTAGCAGATCATGGAATGACGACATTCTTTCCAGATAGATATGTAAATCTAGCGAACTATCTACCGATGGAAAAGTTTACTCAGATAGCTATAGGTCCGGTTATTAACCTTTATCCAGAACCAAGCTATGTGGACGAGGCATATAAAATACTTAAAACAGTGCCAAACATCTCAGTATGGAGAAAGGAAGATCTGCCTAAGAGATACAATTACGGTAAGAATCCTCGAGTAGGGGAGTTAGTTGTTTTGGCTAATGAAGGCACTATGATTGATTTTCATAAAGATAATCGACCAAGAGTTGGTGCAGCACACGGATATGATAATAGTCTGCCAGATATGCAAGCAATATTCTATGCTGCTGGGCCCTCTTTCAAAATAGGTGAGAGGCATCCAGCACTTCTTAATCTCAACCTATATCTTATGCTATGCAGATTGTTGGATATTGAGCCTGCTCCTAATGATGGAGACCCAAAAAGCTTTGAGCGAATGTTTAGAGATAGATAACAAAAAAGCCTCTTACTTCTCAAAAGAAGTAAGAGGCTTTTTTGTGTGGTGCCACCAGGAATCGAACCGGGGACACAAGGATTTTCAGTCCTTTGCTCTACCAACTGAGCTATGGCACCATCAAATAAGTGTCGTTTTATTATAAGCGTTATGCTTAAACATGTGGTGCCACCAGGAATCGAACCGGGGACACAAGGATTTTCAGTCCTTTGCTCTACCAACTGAGCTATGGCACCATTGTTTTGCTCTACAAAAGTAGTACAAATAATTATATTTGCAAACTTTGAGCTATCTATTTGATCAACTATTCTCTATTGTTTTGTTTGTAGAGGTTATAATTGCTAGAACTACAATTTGTTAGCATGCAGTGAGAGCGCGGTATTAATTTATATTAAATTGATTAATTGTGTGCCCGCAAGTAATATAATAGGGATAGAGTTTACTTGCAAAAGGCAAATAGCTCTATCCCTATTCTTTAATAACTCTCAATTCAAATTAGAACGGTAGGTCATCATCTTGTGCTGTGAAGTCTACTGTTGGAGCTGGCGCTACTGGTTGTGCAGCAGCACCAACGTATTGTTGAGGCTGTTGTTGAGGTGCTGAATACTGCTGTTGAGCATCCGCTCTATCAATTTTCCAACCCTTAACATCAGTATACCAACGACCATTGAATTCGCGACTCTCTACGTCGAAGTGTACAATAACCTCGTCACCTATAGCAACAGGATATTGATTTATCTTATCACCCCAAAGGTTAAAACAGATCTTCTTTGGGTATTGATCTAGAGTCTCTAGGATATAGTCTTGCTTTCTCCATTCACCATTCTTACCTTGTCCAGACTGAAGTGGTAGAAGGTTTATTATTCTTCCTCTGATTTCCATATGTTGTATATATTATATAAGTATTAAGTTATTACCCTTCTACAAAGATAATAGTTATTACTGAATTAAAACTCCGAGGTGAAGTGGAACTTGATCTTTGGGAAGTCCTGTTGTGCCATCATCAAAACATAGCCAGAGTCTGCAAGGAATACATCTCTTCCTTCTTTGTCCTTAGCCATATATTGGAACTTACGGCGCTTGAAATTCTCCAATTCGCTTAGATCATCACTCTCAATCCAACAAGCTTTGTATAGGTTAATAGGCTCCCATTTACATTGAGCTCCATATTCGTTGAGTAGTCTGTACTGAATAACTTCAAACTGAAGTTGACCTACTGTACCTATAATCTTGCGACCATTGAATTGATTAGTGAACACCTGTGCTACACCCTCATCCATAAGTTGATCAATACCTCTGTTGAGCTGCTTAGTCTTCATTGGATCAGCATTCTCGATATATTTAAACATCTCAGGGGAGAAGCTAGGGATGCCTTTGAAGTGTAGCATCTCTCCGCTTGTGAGTGTGTCGCCAATCTTGAAGTTGCCAGTGTCTGGTAGGCCAATTATATCACCTGGGTAGGCTTCATCAAGAATAGATTTCTTTTGAGCCATAAAAGCAGTTGGACTAGAGAACTTAAGTATCTTATTGTGGCGCACATGCTTATATCCTGCATTTCGCTCGAATTTACCCGAACAGATCTTCAAGAATGCGATACAACTGCGGTGGTTTGGATCCATATTGGCGTGTATCTTGAAAATGAATCCAGAGAAAGCCTCCTCCTCAGGGTCAACCAATCGCTCTGCTGTTTGTGTTGGTCTTGGTGTTGGTGCAATCTGGCAGAAACAGTCAAGCAGTTCCTGTACACCAAAATTGTTCAAAGCCGATCCGAAGAACACAGGTGCTAGCTTACCTTTGAGATACTCATCACGGTCAAACTCAGGGTATACACCCTCTATCAATTCCATATCTGTACGAAGCTGCTCAGCATCCTCATCGCCAATGTGCATCTCTAGTTCAGGATTGTTGATGTCGCTAAATGCTATCTTCTCGGTGATTGTTTGCTTGCTTGGTGTATAAAGGTCAAGTTTCTCTTCGTATATATTATACACACCCTTGAATCTTTGACCAATGTTTATAGGCCAGCTCAAAGGTCTAACCGAAATTTTCAACTCCTCTTCCAACTCGTCAAGTAGCTCAAAAGGATCGCGACCTTCGCGGTCAAGTTTGTTAACAAACACGATAACAGGAGTGTTACGCATACGACAAACCTCCATAAGTTTGCGCGTTTGTGCCTCCACACCCTTAGCGCAGTCAACAGCAATGATAACACTATCAACGGCCGTTAGTGTGCGATAGGTATCCTCGGCAAAGTCCTGGTGACCTGGAGTGTCTAGAATATTGATCTTATGTCCTTTATAATCAAATCCCATCACAGAGGTAGCAACAGAAATACCACGTTGCTTCTCAATCTCCATCCAGTCAGATGTAGCTGTCTTCTTAATCTTATTTGATTTAACAGCACCAGCTACGTGGATCGCTCCACCAAAAAGAAGTAGCTTTTCTGTTAATGTTGTTTTACCCGCATCGGGGTGAGAGATAATGGCGAAGGTTCTACGCTTAAGTATCTCCTCTTGTAACTCTGTCATATATTGTATGTTGTTATTTTAATTTCTCTATGCAACACCTAAGGCTATCCTCCCAATAGGGGATAGAGATGTTGAATCTCTCCTTTATTTTACGCTTGTTTAGAACGCTGTAATGTGGGCGTTCAGCTCTTGTGGGATACTCTTTTGATTCTATAGGGTAGAGATTACACGTCTCTATTCCAGCCAAACGATGTATAGCCTTGGTAAAGTCATACCAACTGCAAACACCTTCATTCGAGTAGTGGTATATTCCTTTGTGAAACTCACCCTCAACGATCCTGATTATTGCATCCGCAAGGTCAGCCGCATATGTAGGTGTTCCTATTTGGTCATATACAACATTAAGTTTATCTCTTTGGCCTGCTAGTTTAAGCATTGTCTTGACGAAGTTTGCACCGTATTTCGAGTATAGCCAAGATGTTCTAATAACTATAGCTTGAGTATCATCGCTCAAAGCAGCCTGCTCTCCTAGTAGTTTTGTCGTACCATAAACAGATGTCGGTGATACAAGGTCGCTCTCTACATATGGCCTGTAGCTCTTCCCATCAAATACGTAGTCCGTAGATATTTGTATTAGCTTAGCATCGAACCTGCGGCAGGCGATAGCTAAGTTATCAACAGCAGTTGCATTTATCAACAGAGCTGCCTCGTGGTTATCTTCTGCTGCATCAACAGCTGTGTATGCAGCGCAGTTGATCACATATTGTATCTTTTCACTCTCGATGATAGATTCTATCTTTTCGAGATCAGTAATATCAAGTTGTTGTTTGTCGGTGAAGATAAATGATAGGTTTTCATAGCCTCTCTTGGATAACTCCTTGAGTTCGCACCCTAGCTGCCCATCTGCACCTGTCACTAATATTCTCTTCATAGTATTAAAGTTCTAGCTCTTCGCTTTTTTGCGCGTTGTATCTATCTGCTAGAATCATCAACATATTTTGCAGTGGTTTCACTGCTGTGAGAGTCGATTCGCTGATCTCTTTGCGTTGAAGCTTTAGCAATAGTATACCATATAAGGTATTGAATGCCGTCTCTATTTCTCCCACTTTGTTTTCGCCAGATTTAGCTCTTAGCTCCACAATGTATGGAAGAGCCTTATAGAAAGCAGCAGTGTAGAAAGCCTGTTTCGTAGACTTAAGAAGCTGCAGATGAAGATCAGTCAAGTCGATTATGATGTTCTTATTTATCTGCAGGTGGCCGCTTCTCTCCACTCCTTCAAGTCGCATCATAGCGATTAGATCCTCATACCAGGTAGTTATTTCGCTTTTCACTTCTTGAGGCTGATCAAACTGTGAGATAATATTTGATTTGATCTTCTCAATGTCTAGCTCATAAGCCCGTATAATATCCTCTATTTGCCACATATAGAGAAGGTATTCTGCTATATTTTCTCTCTTCTTTTGGCTTGCAATGATCATGTCGAGTTACCTAATTTAGTTAAACAGACAAAAAGCACAAAGATCTAAGTGGCTATTCCACGTTGTTCTTTGTGCTCTAGTTTATTATGTTATAGAAAGCTATATTCAGAGATAGCTGCATAAAAGTCCTTATCCTGTAGCCCTAGTTGTCTGCATGCTAATCTAGCTGCACTAAGGTTTTGGAGGAAGAACTCGTCTTTGATCTTTATGTCAAAGAGCCCAAACCTATTCTTGAGATAGGTCTTACCATCACCTTCGATAATAATATCCCTCTCAAATGGGATGGCTGTTATGTCCTCTCTTAGTCCAGTGGCAAGCTCGTCCAATAGTGGTTCGCCCTCGTGATAAATGCATTTCCCATCTCGTTCGACTCTTTCAGTCAGAACTTTGAATGAGTTTAGGAATGACTCCTCAGTTGGATATTCCACACTCTCGTCCCATCTAAGTGTAGGTAGAACCACTATGTGTGGTCTATAGAAGTGGTGAAATGGTCGCTTTTCGATGTGAGAAGCCGGAAACTCGTTGCTTACTAGTAGTGCTATTCGTCCGTCTGTACCCAATTTGATGTTTGAGCTGTAGCCTTTAATAGGATCAAGAGCAACATAGTCTGCTGCTATTTTATGCTTTCCAAGAGCGTAGAGCATCATCGAGAGTATAGAGTTCTTCCCTTGTGAACCACTAACTACAACTCTCACTTTATCTTTGGTCAACCAATAGATAAACTGTGGGAATGACATTATTTGTAGTCCAAGCTCTTTGGCTTTTTGTAGCTCAACATTCTCTTCTGTAACACTCATAGTTGGTACCACCACCTCTATGTTCTTGTCTATATGCGCCGCGTCGAAACCACTACATTCGGGTAGTAAGTTCGCCTCTTGCAGAACACTTGTAGCATGAGCTGGCAACGAGCTGTATGAAGCTGTCACATTGAAACCCATTTGAACAAGCGATACAGCCAGGTTACATACGGTTAGGTCATCAATAGAAATGATATGGATATGTCTCATAAAGAACTTAACTTCTTTGGCAAAATTTCCTACAAAGGTAATCTAATTTGTCTGTTCCTACAATTTCTATTTGTTGCAATTTGCCAAATTAGAGGGATAAATGTAGAGTATTAGGTGGAGTTGTCTGATTATTAGGTAGCTGCAATCAAAGGCCTCTCATGCTATAACTGTCTCTAAATTATAGTATGAAAGGCCTTTCTCTTTCTTGTCTCATTATCTAGTTGATGCTAGTGCTTCTTTTAGATCTATCCCCAATGCTTTGGCAACACCTATTCCATACTCATTATCTGCCTTATAGCAGTTACGTACGTGTCTTTGCTTTATGAATAGAAGGGCATCACCCATAGCTCTAGCTGTATTCCCAAAGAGAGCTTCTTGCTGATCTCTGCTCATCATTCGGAACAAGTTGCCTGGTTGAGTGTAGTAATCCTCGTCATACTCTCTCTCATTGTAGTTAAAGACATCTCCATGAATTTTTAAAGGAGGTTCCTTCTTTTCAGGAGAATCTTGCCACTCTCCAAAGCTGTTTGGTTCGTATCCTTTTGCAGACCCATAGTTTCCATCCACTCTCATTTGTCCATCTCTATGGAATGCATGGAATGGGCATCGAGGTTTGTTCACTGGTATCTCATTGTGATTAACACCTAGTCTGTATCTTTGAGCATCACCGTATGAGAATAGTCTCCCCTGCAGCATCTTGTCAGGCGAGAAGCCTATTCCTTCTACTACATTCATCGGGTTGAAAGCTGATTGTTCAACGTCAGCGAAGTAGTTCTCTGGGTTTCTGTTTAGTTCCAAAACACCCACATCATGAAGAGGAAACTCCGAGTGTGGCCAAACTTTAGTCAGATCAAATGGGTTTATGCGATAGTTATCTGCTTGCTCTTCGCTCATGAGTTGTATTTGAAACTTCCACCTAGGGAAATCTCCACGTTCGATAGCATCAAAGAGATCTCTTTGATGTGACTCACGATCATTGGCAATAACTTGTGCTGCCTCTTGATCTGTTAGGCATTTGATGCCTTGCTCACTTTTTAGGTGAAACTTAACCCATATCCTTTGGTTCTTATTATTATAGAAGCTATACGTATGGCTTCCATATCCGTGCATCTCTCTGTATGAAGCAGGTATTCCTCGTTCAGACATTGTGATGGTTATCTGGTGTAGAGCCTCGGGGAGTAGTGTCCAGAAGTCCCAGTTATTGTTGGCACTTCTAAGGTTTGTCTTAGGGTCTCTCTTGACTGCATGGTTTAGGTCCGGGAATTTCAGTGGGTCTCGAAGGAAGAATACAGGTGTATTATTTCCTACTAGATCCCAGTTGCCTTCGCTGGTGTAAAACTTTATCGCAAATCCTCTGATGTCACGTTCAGCATCTGCTGCGCCTCTCTCACCTGCAACTGTTGAAAAGCGTACAAAGCATTCGCAGGTGTTACCAACCTTATTGAATATTGCAGCTCGTGTATATTCAGATATGTCGTGAGTAACGGTGAAGGTGCCAAATGCTCCAGAGCCTTTAGCATGCATTCTTCTCTCTGGGATAACTTCGCGGTCAAAGTGTGCTAATTTCTCAATAAACCAAGGGTCTTGAAGAACCACTGGGCCGCGTTGGCCTGCTGTTTGGATGTTTTGATTGTCGGCAATCGGACGACCATTAGTAGAGGTCAACTTAGTCATAATATATAAATTAAGTATTAGAGATGTATATTTAACAATAAAGGGCTACTGTTGGTTCAAAGTGCATAAGTAGTTATTATGATCCATGGACTATGTCTGGCTGTATTTGTTAGGGAGTGAGTTTTAAATGGTATAGAGAATGAATCAGTTGTTTGTGATATGGTTCTATCAATCTTATGGGTTATGTTTTTACTATATTATGGATTGTTTTCGTCTATGGAAGTTGGCTATTTACTCTTCCAATCTTCTATAAATTCAACTTCTTCTAACTGCTTGATGGTTAAGTTCTATCCAGAATCTAGTTTGTGACTTTAATAATACGTACGTATTTGTATGAAAACACGTACGTATTTACGATAAAGTACGTACGTATTTTATATGGAATACGTACGTACTTTGGGAGTTACTCTCTATGGAGTTGATAGTTGGTTGGCACTAGGAGTTTAGTTAGGAGGTTTTGTTAACTGTTTTACTCTAAAAGCAAATAGAGACTATATAGATTGTTATTGTTTAATCTATATAGCCTCTATTTGCCTTGTTATATGTTTATTTACTTCTCTAGGTAAGCAAGAAGGTCAGCCACAATGAATGTGCTTCCTCCTATGTATATGAAATCCTCAGTGGAGCTATCCTTTAGCGCCGCTTTGTATGCACTTTCAACGCAGGGGTAACTCTCGCCGATTAATCCAATTTTATTAGCACTTTGTCGTAACTCCTCTTGATCTAGAGCTCTAGGTACTGATGCTCTAGTGAAATAGTATTGGGCATCTCTAGGTAAAAGAGTTAGTACTTTGGTCACATCCTTGTCGTTTGCCATTCCTAGTACAATGCGCAGTTTGTCATATTTCTGAGCTTTTATTTGTTGTACTATCTGTTGTATGCCGGCTTCGTTGTGGCCTGTATCGCATATCGCAAGGGGATTATTAGATATTCTCTCCCATCTGCCGCGTAGTCCAGTTAGCTTGGTGACGTTTTTGAAGGCTTCTGCAATGTGGTGTTTTTCTATGTTGAATCCAATAGCTTTGAGTTCACGAAGAGCAGTGAGTACAGTCGTTGCGTTCTTTATTTGACAATCACCGGTTAGTTCTCCTCTAAGGGTATTATCATCAAATGTTGTATACTCAATGTAGTTAGGATTATCACGAGAGATATCTTTTATCATGTTTTGATCTTCGGCGAAATATATAGGAGCTCTAAGTTGTTCTGCTTTGTCCTTGAAGATAGATCGCAGTGGTTCCTCTGCTTCTCCAATGATCACTGGAGTGTCACACTTTATGATACCTGCCTTCTCAGAGGCTATCTTCTCGAGAGTGTTGCCTAGAAACTGTATGTGGTCGAAGCTTATGTTGGTGATTATTGATAGGAGAGGAGAGATGATGTTGGTGCTGTCTAGTCGGCCTCCTAGACCAACTTCAATGACTGCTACTTCTACCTCCTGTTTGGCAAAATAGTCAAATGCCATAGCCATTGTGAGTTCGAAGAATGATGGTGAGATGGACTCTGTGAACTCTTGATTGTCGTTAACGAATTTTACTACTGCTTCCTCTGATATTGGATTTCCGTTCACTCTGATTCGCTCTCTAAAATCCACAAGGTGTGGAGAGGTATATAATCCAACTTTATATCCAGCAGCTTGTAGTGTGGCAGCAATAAGATGAGATGTTGATCCCTTTCCATTGGTTCCTCCAACGTGTATGGTTGCGTATTTTAGGTGGGGGTTATTTAGATGCCTATCTAATGCAATGCTATTGTCTAGGCCCTCTTTGTAGGCAGCTCCCCCTACTCGTTGGAATATAGGGAGTCTAGAGAAGAGGTAATCGATAGTCTCTTTGTAGCTTCTCATTTAATTTATTTTGAGTTTTATGATACAAACCTACAACTTATTTGTTATACACTCAAAAGATAATAACCAATAAATTTGATAAACTATGGGGGCAAAAAAGAGATTCGTATTGGATACAAATGTGATACTTCACGACTATAAGTGTCTGGACTATTTTCAAGAGAATGATATATATCTACCGATCGTTGTACTAGAGGAGCTTGACAGGTTCAAAAAGGGTAATGAGCAGATAAATTTCAATGCTAGAGCTTTCATTCGTGAGTTGGAGGAGCGTACGGATAATAATCTATTTCTCGAGGGTGTCTCTCTTGGGGATGATAGGGGGCGTCTATTCTTGTATGTAGAGGAGAATATGCATGCAAAGGTTCTTAAGGCTTACAGGGTGAGCACGCCTGATAATATAATATTGTCAACAGCATTGACAATAATGGATAAATACCCAGGAGAGAGGGTCGTATTTGTCACTAAGGATGTTAATCTTAGAATGAAAGCGCGGGCCTTGGGTATTGATACGGAGGATTACATAAATGATAAGATAAAGAATGTTGACATATTTGAATCTGCACAGCGATCGTTTGAGGATGTGGATCCAGCTTTGATTGATAAACTATATGGATCTAAGTATGGATTGCCGTTAGACAGCTTCCCATTTGCAGATGATATAGTTAATAATGAGTGTTTTATTCTTGAGAGTGGTCAGCACTCGGCTTTGGCTCGATATGATGCATTCTCTCAGAGGGTGATCATTGTCAACAAGGAGAAGAGGATGGGTATTGAGCCTAGGAACGCCGAGCAGACTTTTGCAATGCAGATGCTTATTAATCCTGATATCAAACTAGTTGGGATATCAGGTAAGGCAGGCACGGGTAAGACTCTCTTGGCTCTTGCTGCTGCGCTTAGTCAGACGAAACAATATAAGCAGATTCTCCTAGCAAGGCCTATTGTGAGTCTTTCGAATAAGGATATAGGATTTTTGCCTGGTGACGAGAAGCAAAAGGTAGCTCCTTATATGCAGCCTTTGTTTGATAATTTGACTGTCATAAAGCATCAGTTTAGTTCTACTTCAGCTGAGGTACGCAATATTGAGGAGATGCAGAATAGTGAGCAGTTGGTTATTGAAGCTTTGGCTTTCATTAGGGGTCGTAGCCTTTCGGATACATATTTTATTATAGATGAGGCTCAAAACCTTACTCCTCATGAGGTGAAGACAATAATAACTAGAGCCGGAGAGGGGACTAAGGTGGTCTTTACTGGCGATATAGAGCAGATAGACTCTCCTTATTTGGATTCGCAATCAAATGGATTGGCATATATGATTGATCGTATGAGGGGGCAGAAGTTGTTTGCTCATGTGAATCTTATCAAGGGCGAGAGGAGTGAGCTTTCAGAACTAGCTAGTGACTTGCTTTAATGTTTTTTTAGGGGGCTGACCGAGGGTTAGCTCCCTCTTTTTTATCTATATAGCCATAAGTGTGCTTGTTTTGTTTAGTGTGAGTTATGTTGTTTTTTTTGATTAAAGTGGTGAATTTTATAACTTGGTTGACTGAAATGATTTTTCTCTTATTGGAAGTACTCCTTTGAGAGGGGGCTCTATTATACTTATAAATAAACGTAGAAACTATTTTTTTTGAGATTATGACAAGAGTAATGAAATGCAGGGGAGTTATGTTGGTGCTTACTTGCTGTTTTTTAATTATGCTTAAGGCGGGCAATTATCCTCACAGGAGTGATGTGTTATGGGTTACAACTCCAAGTAGTTCTGATTGGCTGTATAAGACGGGGGAAATGGCTACTATTGATTTGCAGCTGTTTCGGTATGGTCTTCCTCAGGATGGCCTAGAGGTTAGTTATGAGTTGTCTAATGAACTGATGCCTATTGATAGGAGTGGTAAGGTGACTCTTAGGGACGGGAGAGCATCTATTAGTATTGGGACGATGAAGAGTCCTGGTTTTAGGGACTGTAAATTGAGTGTAAACATAGGAGGTAAGAGTTATAAACATCATATCAAGGTGGGTTTTTCACCTGATAAGCTAGAGCCATACACTAAGATGCCAGATGATTTTATGGAGTTTTGGGATATGCAGAGGGGGGAATTATCCAAGTTTCCTTTAAGATTTAGTCAGCAAAAAATTGACCGTTATTCTACTAATGATATTGATTGTTTTCTCATAAAGCTTGATATTAATAATCGTGGGCAGGCTATATATGGTTATTTGTTTAAACCTAAAGCAGAGGGTAAATACCCGGTAGTTCTCTCACCTCCTGGTGCTGGGATCAAGAGCATAAAGGATCCAATGCGAAGAAAGTATTACCCAGAGAATGGTTTTATACGATTTGAAATCGAAATACATGGGCTTAATCCTGAGTGGAGCGATGAGGTGTTTAAGGAGATAAATAGTGCATTCAACGCAAGAGATAATGGATATCTAGTAAATGGTCTTGACAGTCGTGAAAATTACTATATGAAACGGGTCTACTTGGGATGCTTGAGGGCTGTGGACTTTCTTACTTCTCTCCCTGATTGGGATGGTAGGAATGTAGCTGTTCAAGGAGGAAGTCAAGGTGGGGCACTAGCAATGGTTGTGGCTGGTTTGGACAGTAGAGTAACTGCATGTGTTGCTAACCATCCTGCTCTTAGCGATATGGCAGGTTATAAGGCAGAGCGTGCAGGAGGTTATCCTCATTTTTTCACAAAACGTGTGGGTATGGATACACCAGAGAAGATCAAAACAATGGCTTATTATGATGTTGTTAACTTTGCCAGGTTGATAAAAGCTCCGACTAGACTAACTTGGGGATTCAATGATGATGTGTGTCCTGCTACTACTAGCTATATTGTTTATAATGTGCTAAACTGTCCGAAGGAGGCTTTGATAACTCCAGTTAATGAACATTGGACTTCGGAGGAGACTGAATATAGCCATATGGAGTGGATTAAAAAGCAGTTGAAGTAGGAGAATATTTGGCAGCAATGATTGAATAGGCTCAGCATTTGTTATTGTAATATGTATGATAAAATATGGTGAGCCTATGTAATAGTTATAGACGAATGTTTTTTTTATGAATCTTATTTACTATTTTTGAGTCCTAAAGCTAGGAAGTCTATACTCTATTGCTTTTGAAAATAGTATTTAGGCCCCCGTAGTTCAACGGATAGAACAAGCGTTTCCTAAACGTTAGATAGCAGTTCGATTCTGCTCGGGGGTACAAAAAGGGTTAACTATATCATATAGTTAACCCTTTTTGTATTTATAAAATATTGATTTGGGTGTTTAAGATTATTATTGTGTGGCTATTATAACGCTCTCTTATGGAGAGGTCTTAGGAGTAATTGTTTGTTGATAAAATAGGTTATATATAAAAAAGGCTCTCGAAGATAAGATCTTCGAGAGCCTTGCGGAGAGAGGGGGATTCGAACCCCCGGTACCGTTTCCAGTACGTCAGTTTAGCAAACTGGTGGTTTCAGCCACTCACCCATCCCTCCAAGTTTGGGTAGTAATATTGAGTACAAATATAATGGAAAAAATTATATATGCGATATAATTTGTATCTATTTGTGTTCTATATTGCTACTCAAACCTAAATAATAGTTTATAGTGTTTTGATAATCATCTACTTGTTGACGCGGAATTTTTCTTCGCCTGAGTTGATGAATCCAACAATTTGTCTAGCAGCGGCAAGTCCAGCATTGATGTTAGCCTCTTCGGTTTGTGCTCCCATCTTTTTAGGTGTGAACATGAATCGACCAGCAACTTTTTCAGTAAACTCAGCAGCGTTGCTAGGAGCAATATCTGAAACGTAAGTTAGATCTTTTCGCTCTTGCATGATACGAAGTAGTTCGCTTTCGTGTATAACCTCTTTGCGAGCCGTATTGATCAACATCCCACCTTTTGGCATTTTAGAAACCAGTTCGTAGTTGATAGACTCTTTTGTTTGTGGTGTTGCAGGAATGTGAAGTGATACAAAGTGTGACTTCTCGAATAGTTCAGCAGGTGTCTCACAGTAGATGATGCCTTCGGCTTCGATCTTTTCACGAGTAAGGAAAGGATCATAAGCGTAGATAGTCATATTGAAACCACGAGCTATACGAGCTACGTTGTGTGCAACATTACCATATGCCATTAGTCCAATGCTTTTCCCCATTGCTTCAAATCCAGAAGTTCCATTGAAGTGGTTTCTGAGTTGGAAGAGTATCATCCCAAAAACGAGCTCAGCAACAGCGTTGGCATTCTGACCCGGTGTGTTCATTACGCAAACATTGTGTGCAGTAGCAGCTGCTAGATCGACGTTGTCATATCCAGCACCAGCACGAACAACAATTTTAAGATTCTTAGCCGCATCAAGCACTTCGTTGTCGATAATATCACTGCGAATGATTACTGCATCAACGTTGGCTATAGCATCAAGGAGTTGTTGCTTCTGTGTGTACTTCTCTAGGAGAACTAGTTCCATGTTTGCTCCCTCAATAATCTCACGGATTCCATTTACTGCAACTGGAGCAAATGGTTTGTCTGTTGCTATTAAAATTTTCATGGATGTCAATTTAATTAGATTTTACGTTCAAACTCTTGCATAGTGTCGATAAGTGCTTTCACACTTTCTATAGGAAGGGCGTTGTAAGTTGATGCACGGAAACCTCCAACAGAACGGTGTCCTTTAAGACCCAACATTCCACGATCAAGGGCAAATTGTCCGAACTCTTTTTCTAATTCTTTGTACTCTTCGTTCATAACGAAGCAGATGTTCATAAGTGAGCGATCCTCTATAGCCGCAGTTCCACGGAATAGTCGGTTACGGTCTATTTCGTCGTAAAGAAGTCCAGCCTTTTCTTCGTTCATCTTTTGCATAACCTTGATACCACCAAGCTCCTTGTACCATTCTAATGTCTTCATTGCAGAGTATACAGGAAGTACAGGAGGGGTATTGAACATAGACTCACCTTTGATATGAGTGCGATAGTCCAACATAGTTGGTATCGGTCTTGTTACACGACCAAGAGCGTCTTCTTTAACTATAATGATAGTAGCACCAGCAGGAGCAAGGTTCTTCTGAGCGCCACCGTATATTAGATCATACTTTGATATGTCTACTGGTCTAGAGAAGATGTCAGAAGACATGTCACAGATCATTCTGCAGTTTACCTCAGGGTCGTGGTGTACTTGAGTCCCGAATATTGTGTTGTTAGAAGTGTAGTGGAAATAATCTACGTCTTCTGGAATAGTATATCCTTTTGGGATATATGAGAAGTTCTTATCTTTTGATGAACCTACAACTTCAACCTCACCAAAGAATTTAGCTTCTTTGATAGCATTAGCAGCCCAAGTTCCAGTTTCAGTATAGGCTGCTTTCTTTTCAAGAAAATTGAATGGAGCCATGCAGAACTGAAGACTAGCACCACCACCAAGGAATAGAACTTGATAGCCTTGAGGGACATCAAGAAGCTCTTTTACTAGAGATCTTGCATTTTCCATTACAGCTACGAACTCTTTTTCACGGTGAGACACCTCAAGAATAGATAGTCCAGTGTTTTCGAAATTAAGAACTGCATCAGCTGTGCTTTTGATTGTCTGCTGGCTCAAGATTGATGGTCCAGCAAAGAAATTGTGCTTCTTCATAGGTAATCAGTTTATGGATTGATATTTGGTATCTTTTGTTTGTGGTAGAGATTTATTAATTCTAATTAGTTGTCCAACCTCTACGGTGCGAAAATAGTATTTTTTTTAATCCATACAATAAAAAGCTTCTATTTTTAGTAGACAATTAGAAAGTGTTGAGCAGTCAAATTAACTTTAAAATGCTGTGTTGTTATAATGTTTAACTTTTATAGAGCTTGCAAAGATATCTTTTTGATATTCTAGTGGCATTAAAATGATAAAAGCGACAATCGAAAATGAATGCTCGATTGTCGCTTTTGTTATGTTGCTCAACTTGATAGCTTAATTGTCTGACGGCATAGTGAATGAAACATATAGATGAAGAACTGCAGAAATAAGGAGACAAATTATCCACTCAGACATTCCTTTGAACATCAAGAAAGATGCTAGAACTAGTATAAGACCAGCTAGACCGAGTATCCCATTAAGACGTTTTTTCCTCAGGTTAGTACCACTATATCTATTTGTTAAGTGTGCAACAGCAACTCCAGCAGCACCAACAGCAAAGATGTAAGGAGTCGCGTCCCATTTTATAAGGTATGTAGCACTTGAGAACAGAACCATTAGTGCTGATATTGGGAATAGTATTCTTTTGAACATTAGTTTTGTTTGTAGTTATTCGATAATAAATATATCCTCATTTTTTTTCCTGAGCAAATACTCTTCTCTAGCATAACGCTCTAGCGTTTCTACGTCAGAGTGTAGTCTTTCGAGCTTAGCTTGAGAGTTCTCTATCTCTTCGATCAGCTCTTGTTTGTCGCTCTCAAGGGATTTTATCTCGTTCCACATAGAGAATCTTCTACAAAAGTTGTCTTCATCAAAGAATGATAGCCAAAAGAAGAATGAAATAGAGAGAAGTATCATAAACTTATCACTATTAGGTCTCATAATAAATCTGCTAAAAAGAGGTTTAATTCTCTCGATTGCAGCAGTCACTCTGGTAGAACTAAATTTCATGGAGCAGTTTATCTTAATGATTTTTGTACTACAAAGATAGCTCTATTTTTTTATAATCAGATTAAGAAATTGTGCGATAATGAACCTTTCTTTTCGGATACTCGTTTAATTTATCAAAGAAGGTGACTACTTTTGCAACTTGTTTTACAAAAAAGGGTGAATGAAAAAAGTTTTTATTTGGATCAAATGGATCCTGCTAGTCTATCTAGCACTATTTTTACTACTATCAATCTCGCTGTATATGCCTTTTGTGCAAGATATGGCAGTTAGCACAATTGAGAATGTTGCTAGTAGTGCTAGTGGTTACAAGATAACACTCGATAAGCTACGCTTGCGTTTTCCTCTGACACTTGAGCTAAAAAATACAACAGCTCTCAGTACAACCCAAGACACTATATTTAGTGCTGAGAGTTTTAATGCTGACCTAAAGCTTCTTCCATTGATAGGGATGAGAGTCGAAATTAGGAGTGTTAGTATTCAAGGAGTAAAACTCAACTATCAAGATTCAGCTCAAACAATATCATTGAAAGGTACCTTAGATAAACTAAGGCTGAATGGCTATGAAGTAGATCTTAATAGTCAAACAGTAGATATGAGTCAAACGCTTTTGAGTGGTGGTGACATACAATTTACTATGCTCAAACCATCCCCTGTGGATACTACAAGTTCTGCTCCTATAGCTTGGAGATTGATATCTAATCGTATATTATTAAGAGATATAAACTTCCTATTTGACGATAAAACAACAGACCTTACGGCTGCCGTATCAGTTAAGGAGGGTGTTGCACGTAAGGGGGATATTGACCTATTTAATCAAAAAGTTGCTCTTCAGCAGGTTAAATTAGATAGGGGTAATTATCGGATTACGATGCCAGAGAGTGTTTCTGATTCGTCATCAACAAATACATCACCAATAGTTGAGGTTAAGCCAAGTAAGCCGTGGATTGTAAATCTAGACAGACTATCGATAGATAATAATAGTTTTGAGATGCATATTGGATCAATAGAGCAAGACTCCGGTCGTTTTAATCCAAACCATCTATTCGTTAGAAATATAAATATTAAAGCAGACTCTATCTTAAACATTGGTAGCAAAGCACTACTCCAGATAAAGGAGTTGTCATTTGACCTTACTCCTCACCTCAAGTTTAAAAATGGTGTTGGAGATATTCACTATGAAGACCAATTAGTAGATATAAATAGACTTTCAATAGAAAGCTCTAGAAGTAGAATAAGTACAACAGCCAAAGTTAGATGGCAAACAAAAAAAGAGAAGTTTTTCCTTGAGGAGCTTATAGCTCAGTCTGATATAATATTGCATCCAGAAGATATTAGACTATTAGCAGGAGACTTACCAATAGATGGAAAGCTTAAAGAGAACAACGAGCTCACTTTTACAGCCCAGCTAAAAGGGAAGAATAATAGGGTAGAGATAGTAAAGCTATCATCAAACTTTCCAAATCTATTCACACTTTCTGGTTCGGGATGGGTTGATAATATTGTCGATACTGATAATATATCTTCTGACTTGAAGTTAGACTTGCATACACAAAGAGGCTCTAACATAAAGCAGCTATTGCCAAAGTCTTTGTCTCAAAGAATATCTCTTCCTGATAATATGCACATGAGTGCAGATGTTAAAGCATATAGAGGAGCTATTTCACCAGAAATTCAACTAAACACCAATAAGGGTAGATTAAACTTAGATGGACGGATAGATATAAAGAATGAACAATATGAGGTTGTAATTCTTTCAGACACTCTTTCATTAGCACAATTTCTACCCTCAGATTCATTGGGGATCCTCGATGCAAACATAAGAGCCATAGGGAAAGGATTCGATCCATTAAATCCAAATACAGTTTTAGAATTAGACTCCAAGATAGGCAGATTTGACTATCGCAACTACACATACAGAGATATAACACTTGATGCATCTCTACTAGAATCTATTTTTAAGGCTAATCTTGTATCTGAAAATAAAGATCTCAACGTTGTTGTAGATGTGAATGGAGAGATTGCGAAGTCAGGAATTACAATGAATCTTGATTCAAAGCTAAAGAATTTAGATCTATTAGCACTTCACTTTTCAGAGACACCACTATCAACGGCACTCTCTACGAGGGTCAACTTAACACACGATTTAAAGCAATCGTTTACAACATCAGGAGACATTTCCATAGAAAGGCTCTTGCTTATTTCCAAGTCATATGAGCCAGGAGAGATCTCTTTCAAAGCTGCAAATCAAGATTCACTCTTTAATGTTGCTTTGAGCTCTGGAGACCTTAGAGTAAATCTTGATGCGTCAGAGTCTTTAGAGTCAATTATCTCATCATTAGATAGGCTTACACAAGTATTACTTAAGCAACAAAAGGATGTTCAATTAAATCTAGCTAAAGTAAAAGAGGAGTTGCCGTCATTAGGATTCACCATTAAAAGTGGAAAGAAAAATCTACTTAATAATTTCTTACGTCAAGATAATCAGTCTATAGACTCGATAAATGTTGTAGGTAGTACCTCCCCATTGTCTGGCATAAGCCTAGATAGTTATATGTACGGGCTAAGAAACCAAGAGTCGATAGTCGACACTTTGTATGTGAATATGAGTCAAGATAGCAGCAGAGTAAACTTTAACTCTCGTATGTCTAATAGAGAGAGTCATCCAAATGTACCAATGATAATAAATGCGAATGGGTGGCTAGAGAACAATCTGGCTGAGGCTAGAATCATACAGCGTAATTATGATTCTAAAGTAGGAGTTGATCTTGGTATTAGAGCCAAACTCGAAAGAGAGAAAGTGACCATTAACTTCTTTCCAGAAGAGCCAATAATAGGCTTTGCACCGTGGCAGTTAAATAGTGATAATTTTATTACTATTGACCAAGATAAGAGGATAAACGGTAATCTTCAGCTTATCGGCGAAGTAGCCAAAATAAGGCTAACACCTGTAAAGACTGATGATCAAGGTAATCAGATTGTAGCTCTAGATGTAGATGGTATTGACCTATCTAAACTATCACAGTACATTCCATACTTTCCAAATATGGATGGAGCCGTAGCCAGTAGTTTTCTTCTTAGCTCAGGAAAGGCAGGAATGAGCACAACGGGTAACTTTGGCATTGGAGAGTTCATTTACGAACGACAGAGGGTTGGAGATCTTAAGGTAGCTGTTAACTATGTAACAGGTGCAGACAAAAAGCAGACTCTTGAAACATCTCTATTTATTGATGACACTCAGGCCGCAATTATACGAGGAGACATTAGTCAGTCTAGCAAGTTTGATATACTGATTCCTAAGTTTCCCCTTAAGAGTATTAATCCATTCATACCCCCAGGCATGGCAGAGTTGAGTGGATATCTAAAAGGTGATTTGTCGATGAATCAGAAAGGCTCATCTCCAATAATAGACGGAGAGTTTGCTTTTGAAGAGACTCAACTGAGCCTTTTGCCAATAAGCACAACATTTGAGTTAGATTCTCAGAGAGTCTACATAAAAAATAGTCGTGTTGATTTTACTGATTACAAGCTTCTTTCAGGGAAAAACCCTCCGCTAAGAATGAACGGTAAGATAGATTTTAATAATTTAGACTATATACAGACCGATTTAAAAATCGATGCAAACAACTTCCAGCTTTTAGACGCACCCAAGCGCAAAGGCGCTATGGTTTATGGTAAAGCATTCATTGATCTCTCAACTCTAATACAAGGTACACTTCAGAAGCTATCTGTAAGTGGGTCATTGAATCTGCTAAATCAAACTGACCTTACATACGTAATGCAGGATATGGGGGTTAGCGTATCGAATAAAACAGATGAATTAGTAAGATTTGTTGACTTCTCAGATACGACCTCAGTTGTATACAGCAACAAAGAGAAACTAAATGAGCTACAAGGTCTCGATCTGCTTTTGAATGTAAACGTTGCCCCGAATGTTCGATTGGCCATTAATCTTAGTGAGAGTGGTAATGATAGAGTCGATCTTGAGGGCGGAGGAACGCTATCCTACTTGATGAACCGCGAGGGTGTAAATAGCATGACAGGTCGTTACACTCTTACAGGTGGTAACGTAAGGTATGACCTCCCTGTTATCGGAGAGAAGCTATTTAAGATAGTCGAGGGGAGTAAGGTTGAGTGGAATGGAGACCTTACAAATCCGATATTGAATCTTACTGCAAAGGAGCGTATTAGAGCATCAGTTACTGATGAGAGTAATAACTCTAGGAGCGTAAACTTCGATGCAATTGTTAGGATAGAGAAGCCATTAAATCAAATGTCAATAGTTTTTGACCTTGACTCACCTGAGGATCTAACCATACAGAATAGGCTTACCTCACTCACACAAGAGGAGCGAAGCAAAGAGGCGATGAACTTGATTCTATATGGAAGTTATAACCTTTCGGGATTCAATACAAAGAGTGCATCCTCATCTGCTGTACAAGGGTTTCTTGAGAAGCAGATGAATCAATGGGCGCGCAACAGCCTAAAAGGAGTAGACTTAAACTTCGGTATTGACAACATGGATCAAGCATCGAGTGGTACAAAGAGAACAGACTATACAGTTCAATTCTCAAAACGTCTATTCAATGATAGATTCAAAATCAATGTCGGAGGACGTGTTTCAACGGGTGATGACCCGAGTGTTAAGCAAGATCAAAGCTTTATAGATGATCTCTCACTCGAATATGCACTAGATAGACGCCAGTTCCTTTTTGCAAAACTATTCTATCATACTGGCTACGACAACGTGCTAGAGGGAAAAATCACTAAGACAGGTTTGGCATTAACAATGAAACGCAAGCTATACAGATTGAAGAATATCTTCAAATTTAGAAACTCAAAAAGAAATGAAGAGAAACCAAAAGATACTACAACGAATTAGTCTAGTGTTTTCACTCCTAATCCTTACGGCATGTTCAACCACAAAGAATCTGCCCGAGGGTGAGGTGTTATACACTGGAATTAAAAAGCTAAAGGTAGAGAAGCCAAAAGAGCTTAAACTCGATGAAGAGCTAAATGCATCACTAACTTCCCCTTTAGCTGTAGCACCTAATAACTCATTCTTAGGAAGCTCCTCAATACGCGTACCATTCCCCATGGGGTTATGGGCTTGGAACTATCTAAAAACAGAGAAGAAAGGTGTTAAGAAGTGGTTATATGGATTGCTAGCTAAGGACCCAGTACTACTATCATCCGTAAATCCAGAGATTAGAGGTAAGGTTGTTGAGAATATGCTTCAAGATTATGGACACTTTGGCTCAACGGTAACAGAAGAGATTATCCCTAATAAGAAGAATCCTCGTAAAGCAAAGGTCTCATATCTAGTAAACATCAAAAACCCTGTAAAGCTCGATTCTATAGAGTTTGTTAGTAAGTCACAACCAATTGACTCTGCAATACTCAAAACAGAGGCGTCATCTCTACTTAAAAGTGGAGAGAACTTTAATGTATTTACTCTAGAGAATGAGCTTGATAGGATATCCAATGAGATGCGTAATAGTGGATACTACTTCTATCGTCCAGACTACATTGAGTACCTTGCCGATACAACAGCTCGCGACGGTACGGCCCAACTGCGTAAAATGCGAAAACAATCTATTGGTGACAATCTGTTGAGAACCTATAATATAGGCAAGATAGACCTCTATCTTCATGCAAGAGATTTTGGACCAACACCAGACTCGCTATATACCGGTAGGTTCAACTATCATTATAGGAATAAAAGACAAGTTAGAGGCTCAGTGCTAAATAAGGCAATACTTCTTCGAGAGGGAGAGCTTTATAGTCAAGATAAGCAGGAGAGAACACTGCAAAATCTCTACCGATTAAATGCATTCAAGAGCGTTAACTTGCACTTTGTTGAGGACTCAATTAACAATTCGAATAGTATTGATATGAAGCTAGACCTTCTTATGGATACGCCGATAGAGGTAGAGCTAGAGCTTAATGCCACCCGTAAATCAAATGAGCAAATTGGCCCTGGGCTATCGCTTGGAGTTACTTGGCGAAATATCTTCAGAGGAGGTGAGACTCTCGGGCTTAAGATGAAGGGAAGCTATGAATGGCAAACAGGTAACAGTAGACAAGTAGAGGGAGCAAACTCTTTGATGAACTCTTATCAGTTTCAGCTTAGTGGAACATTGGCCTACCCTCGGATACTACTTCCCGGTTTTATCAAGCAGAAGGACTATCGATACGCCACAAAGACAACAATAGAGCTTAGCGAAGATTTCTTAAATAGAGCAAGATTCTACAGAATGATTTCTCTTGGTGGATCACTTAAATATGATTTTCAAACCTCGGCAAACTGGTATCACTCTTTTACACCACTCAAGCTCAACTATAACTATATGCTTAATACAAGTAGTGAGTTTGATGAGGCTCTTAATGCAAACCCAGCAATTGCTCTCGGGTTCAAGAATCAGTTCATCCCAACTAGTAGTTATAGTATTAGTTTTGACGGAACTTGGGGTAAGAGCAAAAGAGATAAGTTGATATGGTTCGGTACGGTGACATCCGCTGGTAATGCAATCTATGGTCTGCAGAACCTTTTTGGAAACAAGCAAGGGTATGACAAGAAGATATTTGGCAATGAGTATTCTCAGTTTATCAAAGTCGACTCGGATCTTAGACTCTTCAAGAGCATTGGGAAGAGTAATAGCCTTGCATTTAGAGTGGCTGTAGGAGTTGGATATGCTTATAATAACTCCGAGGTTATGCCATACACAGAGCAGTTCTATATAGGAGGAGCAAACAGTATTCGAGCTTTCACTATCCGAACAATAGGTCCAGGGAGTTATCGCCCTACGGCTGTTACTTCCAATAGCTTTCTCGATCAGACAGGAGACTTCAAGCTAGAGATGAATCTTGAGTATAGATTCAAGATTATGTACAGACTATATGGTGCATTGTTCCTTGATGCTGGTAACATATGGCTGTTGAAAGAGGATGTAAATAGACCTGGGAGTCAGTTAAAGATAGATACACTGATTGATCAGCTAGCATTAGGAACTGGATTGGGCATAAGATATGACCTAGACTTCCTTGTTGTGCGTGCAGATTTGGGTATTGGACTCCACACACCATACGAAAATGCTAACAAGAAAGGCTATTACAACATTGATGGATTTAAGAAAGGTTTAGGTTTTCACCTTGCTATAGGCTATCCTTTTTAGAGGGTGAAAAGTTGCCATTTTGAAATTAAATGCTTATATTGCCAAACATAACGCTTTTATTATCAAATTTATGCACTCAAAATATCAATCTTACACTCTCTCAAACTATCGTGATATACCTCAAATAGCTCAGTTGGGAGAAGCGGAACTAGAGGCTATAGAGGTAGTTGGACGCGTTCTCCCTTTTAAGACCAATAGCTATGTGGTAAACGAGCTTATAGATTGGAGTAACATTCCGAATGATCCAATCTTTACTCTCACATTCCCACGTGCTGAGATGCTTAAACCCGAGCAGTATGCTAAGGTAAAAGAGTTGATCAATAAAGGGGCTGATCAAACTCAAATAGCACAATTAGTAGAGACGATTCGTCTATCTCTTAATCCAAATCCTGCCGGACAGGAAAAGAATGTGCCTGAGATAAACGGCGAAAAGCTTAAGGGTGTTCAGCACAAGTATCAAGAGACAGTACTATTCTTCCCTTCCCAAGGGCAGACTTGTCATGCTTATTGTACGTTCTGCTTTAGATGGCCACAGTTTTCAGGCTTAGCAGGGCTAAAGTTTGCGATGAGAGATAGTGAGAAACTATATGCATATTTGAAAGATCAACCTCAGGTGACAGACCTTCTATTCACTGGTGGTGATCCTATGGTGATGAGTACCGCAATACTTAAGGCATATATTGAGCCTCTACTAGGAGAAGGCTTTGAGCATATACGAACAATACGTATAGGAAGTAAATCTTTAGCCTATTGGCCATATCGCTTCCTAACAGACAAGGATTCAGCCGAACTCCTTGATCTCTTTAAAAGAGTTGTTGATTCGGGACGTAATTTGGCACTTCAAGCTCACTTCAATCATCCAGTAGAACTATCAACAAAGGCTGTTGAGGGAGCTATAAAAGCTATACGAGCAACAGGTGCGCAGATAAGAACACAGACACCAGTACTTAAACATATAAACGATTCATGGGAGACCTTTGCAACTATGTGGCGTCGTCAAGTGGATCTAGGATGTATACCTTACTATATGTTCATTGCACGTGATACAGGTTCAAGGCACTTCTTCGAATTACCTATCGAGAGATGCTGGCAGATATTCCGAGATGCTTATAGTCAAGTGAGTGGAGTTTGTCGTACTGTTAGAGGACCAAGTATGAGTGCATATCCAGGTAAAATCCAAGTTTTGGGCATTACGGAGGTCAATGGTGAAAAGCAGTTTGTCCTAAACTTCCTTCAAGGGCGCGACTCACAATGGGTTGGCATACCATTTTTCGCAAAGTACGACTCTGAAGCCACTTGGTTTGATCAATTGAAACCAGCCTTTGGAGAAGAAAAATTCTTTTTTGAAAAATAAGCACACTCCCTTGTAGAGGGAACAATTTAAGCTCCACTATCACTATTTATGTGATAGTGGAGCTTTTGCTTTCAAAGTGTCAAACACAAACTCTTGTAGAGTCGTCTCTAGAGAACCAATGTTTGGTTGAGGTGGAAATATGCTCCTCTAGAGCGATTAAGCCGTATGATTCTTATCTGTCTGTATTATAGCTGATTACTTCCAGTCTCTTTTGTCTGTCCCTAATTAAAGCGTCAAAATAGTCAATTCAGTTGGTTATATTTAGCTATCTATTTATCATTTCATGAAAATTGCGGTGAGTAACTATCTAAAAGTCTTAGGCTTTTCAATAGTTACTCACTGCAATTTATGTATAAATGCACAGCAAAATTTATCTAACCCACTGTGAAACGTAAGTTATGACTCTTTGTAACCTCTCTTTTGGCTAATAGAGCTCCATGCTTGTGATGATTTTACCTTATATTACATCAAAATAAGTAGGATGTTACAACTAATATTTTGATGTAAATTTAACTATTGTAATTGCAATCTGTCAATGTCTATCGATTTGATTAACTGTGCTGTGCCCTTTTCGTGTTTTGTAATTTTAGCTAATTAAGATGAAGGGTGTGTTTATTTTGTGTCTTTATATTGTAAAATTAATGAAACTGAATTGAAATAAACTACATATACTTTTGCCCGTGGAAACAATAACAAAATATGACAATCAGATTTTACTTATTTACGCTACTCTTAGCTCTTGCATGCCTAATGGCTGAGGCTTCGCAGTTCAAAGGTACTGTTGTGGAGAGTCACACAGGAGAGGTTCTTATTGGAGCCACACTACAGATTATAGATAGTGACAGAGGTACTATTACAGGATTAGATGGGACATTTAACTTCAAGGATTTACCAGTAGGTCGCTATCAAGTGATTTGTAGATATATAGGCTACGAGCCACAGACACACACATTCACTATCAATGCGAACAAATCGGCACAAGTTTATCAGTTTCGCTTGCAAGAGGAAAGCCACTCATTAGAAGGCGTTGTAATTACGGCTTCGAGTGACAAGACAAGTGAGGTTAGTGCAAGGATGCTTGAGCGCAACTCTTCGAGAGTAGTAAATGCTATTGGAGCAAAGGCGATACAAGTATCACCCGATTTGACAGTAGCAAACGTGTTACAACGTATATCGGGAGTTACTGTAGAGCGTTCGGCTAGTGGTGAAGGTCAGTATGCAATATTACGAGGTATGGACAAGAGGTATAACTACACTACAGTGAATGGGGTGAAGATACCTAGTCCAGACAATAAACATAGATATCTGCCATTGGATCTTTTCCCTTCAGAGCTATTGGATAGGCTAGAGGTGACCAAGTCACTAACTGCCGATCTTGAGGGTGATGCTATAGGAGGTGCGGTTAATATGGTTATGAAAAGTGCTCCGGAGGCATTCAGGCTAGAGGCTAATTTGTCTAGTGGATACTCGATGCTCTTTACAGAAAGAGATTTTAAGGGTTTCGATGCATCATCTATACATAAAAGCTCTCCTTATGAGATTAATGGAAAGGACTATATGGCTACCTCATCTGACTTTGCAAATCAGCGAGGAGAGTATACTAATCGCCGTCCTATGCCTGATCTTATTGGGGGTGTTTCGGTTGGCAATCGATTCTTTGATCGCAAACTAGGGGTTATTCTTGCAGCTAGCTATATGAATACTAACAGAGGGAGTAACTCATCAAACTACGATCATACTGTAACTGGTGTAGAGACAACCACTACGCTAACTTCCCTTCAAGAGCGTCAATTTTCAGAGAATATGATCCGATACGGTATTCACGCAAAGATTGACTATCGTCTAGCTCCTGGTCATACTCTCTCGTGGTATAATGCTTATCTTTCGATGGACGCAAGGCAGACGCGAGAGCTTAAAAAGACTAATCTTTCTAATGGTTATAACCCCGAGCAGGGTAACGCAAATCTTGAGTTTGAGACTAGAACGAGAAGAACTCAACAGAATATCATAAACTCTACTCTTCAGGGATCCCACAAATTCCTATCAAATAGTAGGCTTACACTTGATTGGTCGTTAGCCTATTCGAAAGCGGAGAATGAGAGACCCGATCAAGCAACATTCTCAATGAAGGGTGCTAGGGTAAATTTCATAGAGACACCTACGTACATTAACCCTCAAGAGAGACGTTGGGAACGTAATGATGACAGAGATTTTTCTGCAAGTGTGGCTTTGGGCTACAAGTTGAAAATAGCTGATGTGCCTTTTAAGCTTCAAGCAGGAGCACTATATAGGAACAAGGATAGGAGTAACTTTTATAATAATTATCGCCTTGAGACTGTTAATAGTCAGCCTGACCTTTGGGGTGAGGACTTTATAAACTATTCAGATATAAAATGGAAAGTGTATAATCCTAAGGGTAGCGTTGCGACAGCCTCTACATATAATGCTTCTGAGCAGATAGCTGCTGGTTATGCTCAAATGATATATAGTTCATCTTGGGGTGAGATCAATGGAGGTGTAAGAGCTGAGAATACAGTTCAGGGGTATGAGCTTCTATTTCCTGCAGGAGAACTACGACCAGAAGGGGAACAGAAATACTTGACACTCTTACCGAGCATTCATGCTAAGCTCTCGATGCTGAAGAATAGCAACTTTCGAGCTTCATATTATAGGTCACTCAATAGACCAGGTTTCTTCGAGATTGTACCATACAAAATAACCAACGAAGAGTATCAAGAACGAGGTAACCCAGATCTGAAGTCTGCCTTAGCGGACAACTTCGACTTTAGATATGAGTATTTCCCTAACGTTACGGATCAATATATGATTGGAGTTTTCTATAAGAAGATCAAGGATCCTATAGAGTATGTATTGCAGACGGGCGATAATCATGGTACTTTATACTATGCACCAGGCAACTTCGGTACAGCAAACAATTTTGGTGTTGAGCTGGATGTGACAAAGTTTTTCCGTTTTATTGGGTTCAAAGCCAATTATACATACACAAAATCAGAGATCACAACTCAGAAGATGATAAGGGTTCAAGATGGTGGCAACATGCTTCCTTCATATGTAGATCAAACTAGACCTATGGCAGGTCAGTCAGAGCATGTGGCAAACTTGTCTCTTTTACTTAAGGATACAAAGTATGGATGGGATGCTCAGCTGGCAGCATCATATACTGGGGATAGAATCCATACAGTATCTCAGTTTTTGAATAATGATGTTTGGGAACGAGGAGTCGTTCAATTGGATGCATCTATAGAGAAGAGTTTTCATAAGATTGGCTTGTCAATATTTGGTAAGGCTTCAAACCTGTTGAACTCACCCCGAGAACTCTATGTAAAGAATGTAAATCCTAAGAATGATGATGCTCCTCTTTCATGGTCGAGATCAAAGAGCACTTTGATCCGTAGGGATGTATATAACCCTAATCTCATGGTTGGGTTCAGATATAAGCTTTAAAAACAGAAATAAATAATTCACTTACTTACAAAAAAAAACAATGAAATTCAATCAACTACTCATTGCAGCAGCTTTTGCAGCAACTTTAACGTCTTGTGGAGATGAATCATCATCGATCACTCCAGGTGGTTCGTCAAACGAGGTCTCTGGTAATGTTGAGGGTGTATGGGAGAGAGGGTCTCTTCAGATTGTTCAGAATCACATAATTGTGCCTGAGGGAAAGAGCTTAACAATTGAAGAGGGTGTAACGATAATGATGAATGATACGACTATTCGTCCTGAGATTATTGTTCATGGAAACATATATTTCAAGGGAACGGAGTCTAATCCAATTACGATTACTGTACCAGAGGAGTTGCGTACAGAAGCTAACAGATTTGCTCGTTTTTGGGGTGGTGTTATCGCTTCTGAGAAGTGTGAGGAGCTATTGGTTGAGCATACAATCTTTGAATATGCTGGGGCAATAACCACTGAGGAGTCTGCATCAGTAAAACAGGGTCTATTCAAAGGAGAAGCTGGTGAGGGTGTACCTGCGATTAACTTTGTGAACATCAACGGCCGCATGGTTATCATGAACTCTATTTTCCGCAATCTAGGTGAGGATGGGATGTATATTGAAGGAGGTAACTCTATTGTTGCTTACAACCAGTTCTTTAGCGTAGGACAGAGTGGTGGTGATGCAATCAATTATAAGTCTGGTACAAAAGCTGATATATGCTACAACTTGCTATATAGCCCTAATACAAATGCATTGAAATTGTCTAATTCAGGCGACCGTCCAGTTCAGGCTCATATCAAAGGATATAACAATACGTTGATCAACAACGGATGGAGACGTCCTGACGTCAAAGGGGGTTCGATATGGATTGAGAAGGGTGTGAAGGCTGAGATCTTTAATAACCTTATAGTAAACTGTCGTTTTGGTCTTAAAACTTCGACAAAAGATCCTCAAGATGCAAGCTCTACATTTGGGAATAACTACTACTATGGTCATGAGGATGTGTCGGGTTATATTCCAAGTGAGGCTGATGGTGTATTGGGTTCAAGCAGTGATGTGTTGCCTTCTGCTGCTGGTGAAAATAACCCTATGTTTGTAAATTATGATCTAAGCAATAGCGTAGTTGCTACTAACTTCAGTAGCTCATGGAGTTTTAAACTTAACTCAGGGTCTCCTGCGTTGAGTGCAGGTTCGGCATCTACTGTCACTCCTCACTTCTCAACAAGTGGTATTACAATAAACGGAACAACATACAAGTCACCAGCACCTGCAAATTACTGTGGTGCTTATGGAATGAACTAAATAATTAAGAATAGATGAACTCATTTTTAAACTTAAAAGTGCTTTGTACAGCTGCAGCAGCCCTAATGGTTGTTGCCTGTACTCAAAAAGCAGTTTCGGATAAGGAACAACCATTTGTGGTTGACTCTCAAATAACTTCTATAGAAGACAATTTCAACCTATACGTAGTCTCGGATCTTGGACGTAATGGCTACTATCTCCAGAAGCCTATTGCTCATCTGATGGGTGAGATGGCCGATGTGGTCTCTCCTGAGTATATCTTAGCTGCTGGTGATACTCACCACTTTGAGGGTGTACGTAGCACTCAAGATCCTCTTTGGATGACTAACTTCGAGGCTATTTACTCTCATCCAGAGTTGATGATTGACTGGTATGCTATATGCGGTAATCATGAATATAGAGGAAATACTCAAGCTGTATTGGACTACACTGCTATTAGCCGTAGATGGAATGCTCCATCGCGCTACTATACTTTCGCTTCTGAGGTTAATGACTCTACAGATCTTCGTGTGATCATGATAGACACGACACCTCTTATTCAGAAGTATCAGAAGTCAAAAAGCAAATATCCTGATGTTCAGCTAGCAGATAACGCCCATCAAATTGCTTGGTTGGATAGTGTATTGCAGAGTTCTACAGAGAAGTGGAAGATTGTTGTTGGCCACCATCCTATATATTCTCATGATAAGAAGCATGGTGGATCTGAAGATCTTTTGGCTCTTGTTGACCCGTTGATGCAGAAGTATGGTGTTAATGCTTACCTTGCTGGGCATATCCACAATTTTCAACACATCAAACCAGAGAACTCAAAGGTTAACTATTACGTAAACTCATCAGCATCTCTTTCACGTCCTTCAATGTCGGGAGAGGGAACAAAGTTTCATAGTTCGGATGCAGGATTCACTATTGTGTCAGCAACAACAGATAATTTGAGCATGATCTTTGTAAATCAGGATGGTAAGCAAATTTACCGTAGTGATTTAAATTGATCTAACACACTTGGTTAAAAACTAAAGGCTCTCCACTACTTTTGAGATAATACTCAAGAGTAGTGGAGAGCCTTTTTGTAACTATTTGTATTTGTTCTTCGTATAAAAAGAAAAAAGGAGAAGAGTCTAAAGACTCTTCTCCTTTAAATATTCTTGCATTTATAGCTCTGCTAATAATGACTATGCAGGGCTGATTGCACTTGTTGGACAAACATCAGCACAAGTGCCACAGTCTGTACATACGTCTGGATCGATTTTGTAGATATCACCTTCAGAGATTGCCTCTACTGGACACTCATCGATACATGAACCGCAAGCGATGCAGTCATCAGAAATTACGTAAGCCATTTGTAATAAGTTTATAGATTAGTACTAATTGTGTGCGACAAATATAGTGGTTTTATTTAATATCTAATGAATATTGTGATTATTTTGACCAAAATATTACTTTTGCTATAGTATAACAACCCTATGTAATATGGCTTAGTAGCTTGTTGGGCCTTTAATATTGATTAATGTGAAGAAACTTATCTCTCTCGCTCTACTTCTGTTATCCGCTGTTACATTGCAGTCGCAACAGTATAAGCCTATGAATCAGCCATATGTTGATCAGAGGTGGTACAATTTTGGCTTTCTTGTTGGTCTTCATACTCAAGATTTAAGCTTCACCCATGCACCGGTTATAAATGGAGATGCAGATGCTATATATGTTGAGCAGCCTGGTTTTTCGCCTGGTTTCAGTGTGGGATTGCTAACTAATTTGAGGATTAGTGATCACTTTAGCTTTCGTATCTCTCCAACCATACATTTCGGGAGCAAGAATGTAGAGTTTATAGACAGGCAAACAAGTCTAGTGGTAGAGACACAAGATATTAGATCAACTTATTTGATGGTGCCATTTAATGTTAAGTATGCCGGAAGAAGGCTCAATAATGTGCGCCCCTATCTAGTGACCGGACTCAGTATGGGTTTTGATCTTACTCGCAAAAAGGATCAAGAGCTTTTGCTTAAACCTATGAATACTTTTTTGGAGTTTGGCGCAGGATTTGAATTCTACTTCCAATACTTTAAGCTAATTCCTGAATTCAAGTTCTGCCTTGGATTGAGCAATGTGTTAGAGAAGAGTCGTCCAGATCTTACTAATAGCGATTATGAGCGCTATACAAGAGGACTAGACAAGATTGAGGCTCGCATGTTGGTGTTTACTCTTTACTTTGAATAGAGTAGTAATAATAAATACAGAAAGAGGTCCTGCCCCAAGGGTAGAACCTCTTTCTGTATTTATATAGTTCGTTACTCTTCCGTACTAGTATAAAAAATATCCAGCTAAACCTGCTATGGCAATCATTACAATAGGACTTATCTTTTTTGTGTAAACTCCAATAAAGCTAATTGCAAATATTACGTAACTTAACCAATCTACAAAGTTATAGCCATTCATAAGAGATAGAGTAGCAGCAGCTATAAGTCCTACCGAAGCGGGTCGTATGCCACTGAAAGCTCCTTCAACCCATCTATTCTTGCGAAAGCGAAAATAAAACTTGGCAATAAGAAGTGAAATGATAAATGATGGTAGTATTGTGGCAAATGTAGCAACAAACGAGCCCCATATAGAGCCAGTAGCTGTATAACCGATGTACGTTGCGCTGTTTATACCTATAGGACCAGGAGTCATCTGAGAAATAGCAACTATGTCTGTAAACTCTTCTGTCGATACCCATTTGTGAACAGAAACCACCTCATGCTCTATGAGAGATAGAGTTGCATATCCTCCCCCGAATCCAAAAAGACCAATTTTGAAGTAGGTCCAAAAGATTGTTAGATATATCATCATTTCATACCTCCCTTCCAAAGCATATATGAAATACCGCCGATTGATGAAGCGATGATTACATATATAGGAGATAGTGATAGGAATGTTAGTGAGAGAGCAAAGAGTATAGGTATCCATGATGTATGCCATGTAATCTTTGCTGCTCGTGCAGTAGTAATAACAGGCACTGCAATAAGCGCAACTACAGCTGGTCTTATTCCTTTGAGAACTTTCTCTACAGCTGGTATGTCTCTATATCCACTAAGAAATATCACTATTGTTAATATAATAGAGAACGATGGTAGTATCGAACCAAGCACAGCAACAAGACTACCAATTTTTCCGCGAAGTCTATAACCAACAACAATTGATATATTAGCAGCTATAAGTCCAGGAGCTGTTTGTGCAATGGCAAGCAAATCAACAAATTCTTCCTTCTCTATCCATCCCTTTTTTTCTACCATCTCATGCTCGATGATAGGTACCATAGCCCAACCACCACCAATGGTGAAGGCTCCTATCTTCAAAAATGAGGTAAATATATCAATATATTTAGCCTCTAGGGTTCTATCTTCTTGCGTCATCTCTTATATTGTTCGTCTGTTAAGTGTGCAAAAGTAGATGTTTTTAGGCAATAATAGTGGAAACTATTATATAATGGTTCTACAGACCTTTATGTTCATATAAAAAGAGAGTCTATCTTTATTCATTTCAAGATAGACTCTCAATATATTCATACGGATGTATTACTATTATTTGTGTGATTCAACCCATTTGCGAGCATTAACAAATGCTTCTATCCAAGGGGTTACTTGGTCATTGTTTTTACGATCGTTTGGATAGTATCCACATTGCCAAGGGAATATTGAGCGCTCTAAGTGAGGCATCATAGCAAGGTGGCGACCATCTTTTGAACATAGACCAGCAACAGCCGAAGGCGAACCGTTAGGGTTTGCAGGGTAGCTATCGTAGCTATATTGAGCTATTACGTTGTAGGCTGATAGTTCTTGTGGAAGTTCAAACTTACCTTCACCGTGAGCTACCCATACACCAAGTTTCATTCCCGAAAGAGAACCGAACATTACTGAGTTGTTTTCAGGGATTGTTAGTCCAAGGAATTGAGACTCAAACTTGTGAGAATCATTATGTCTCATCTTTGGCATATCTTTATGCTCAGGGTATAGAAGTCCAAGCTCAACCATCAACTGGCAACCGTTACATATACCCAAACTCAAGGTGTCAGGGCGTGCGTAGAAGTTATCTAGAGCAGCTTTAGCTCTCTCATTCCAAAGGAATCCACCTGCCCAACCTTTTGCAGAACCCATAACATCAGAGTTAGAGAATCCTCCGCAATAGACAATCATGTTAACATCTTCAAGAGTCTCACGACCACTTGTTAGGTCAGTCATATGAACATCCTTAACGTCGAATCCAGCAAGGTAAAGAGAGTAAGCCATCTCGCGATCGCCGTTTACACCTTTTTCACGAATGATAGCAGCACGAATACCACTCTTCTCACGACGCTCCGCAGAGATGCCGTAGGCGCTTAGTTTACCATTGAATCTATTACCAACGTTATACTCAATAGGTTGTTGTTTGTAGTTCTCGTAGCGAAGTTTAGCTAGATCCTCTGTGCTTTGCTTGCGATCAAGAAGGTATGATGATTTAAACCATACGTCTCGAAGTGCATCAATATCAAACACTTTTTTAGTGCTATCCTTAACTACAGTGATAAAACGCTCCGTAGATGGCTTACCAATGTTTAGATATGCAATTCCACGTTTCTGAAGAAGTGACTCAACTCTGCCAGCATCTTTAACCTGCATTATAACACCTGGATTCTCTGCAAATAGTATCTTGATAAGATCTTCCTCTGCTAGTTGGTTGAAGTTGATCTCCATACCCCCTTTTGTGTTAGAGAAACACATCTCTAGAAGCGTAGTTATCATACCCCCAGCTGAGATATCATGACCAGCAAGGACAATATTGTCATTAATAAGATCTTGAACAGCAGTGAAAGCCTCGCGGAAATATTCGCTATCAGTAACTGTTGGTACATCGCTTCCGATCTTATTTAAGCTCTGAGCAAAGGCTGAACCACCTAGTTTGAAGCTGTCGAATGAGAAGTCTATGTAGAAGATAGAACTCTTAGGATCGTTAACAATCACAGGAGAAACCACCTTCTTAACATCTGAGACTTCACCACCAGCAGAGATAATAACTGTTCCAGGTGAGAAAACTTTCTCATCGTTATACTTCTGAGTCATCGAAAGAGAGTCTTTTCCTGTTGGAATGTTGATTCCCAATTCGCAAGCAAAGTCCGAACAAGCCTCAACAGCTTTATACAGACGAGCATCTTCTCCCTCGTTGCGACATGGCCACATCCAGTTTGCAGAAAGTGATATACCTTGGATACCATCTTTCATAGGTGCCCAAACGATGTTTGTCAGTGATTCTGCTATTGCAAGAACCGATCCTGCAGCAGGGTCAGCCATAGCTGCTTGAGGTGCATGACCAATAGAAGTTGCTATACCAGCCACACCTCTGTAGTCTAGAGCAACAACACCACAGTCGCTTAGAGGAAGTTGAACTTCACCTTGACACTGCTGTCTTGCTATCTTACCAGTTACAGAACGGTCTACTTTATTTGTCAACCAATCTTTACAAGCAACAGCCTCTAGTTGAAGTACGTTGCTCAAGTATTGATCAATGTTTTTTAGATCGTACTCAGCATCAACAAACTCTTCGTTGATTGTTGAGTCATGCATATATGTTTTTGGGGAGTTACCAAACATATCTTCAAGATCCAAATTAATTGGACACTCTCCGTTAGGCTCTTCAAACACGAACTTCATATCACCAGTTGTTTCACCAACTACGTACATTGGAGCTCGTTCACGATCAGCAATGCGCTGAACCATTGCAATATCTTCCTCTTTGATAAGCATACCCATACGCTCTTGAGACTCGTTTCCTACTATCTCTTTAGCCGAAAGAGTTGGATCACCAACAGGTAGTTTGTCCATCTCTATGCGTCCACCAGTTGTTTCAACTAGTTCTGATAGCGAGTTTAGGTGACCACCTGCTCCGTGGTCGTGTATTGATACAATAGGGTTGCGATCAGATTCAGCTAGAGCTCTAATAACGTTAGCTGCACGCTTCTGCATTTCTGGATTAGCACGCTGAACTGCATTAAGCTCAACAGCATTAGCGTAATGACCAGTGTCTACAGAAGATACTGCACTACCACCCATACCGATACGGTAGTTATCACCACCCATAACAACAACCTTGTCACCAGCTACAGGCTCGCCCTTAAGAGCATCGCGTAGAGTACCATAACCCACACCACCAGCAAGCATAATCACCTTGTCGAAAGCAGACTTCTTATTGTTCTCCTCATGTTCGAATGTCAAAAGAGAACCACAGATAAGAGGTTGTCCGAACTTATTACCAAAGTCAGAAGCTCCATTTGAAGCCTTAACTAATATCTGTTCTGGAGTTTGATACAACCAAGGACGCTCCTGCATACCACTTTCCCAGCTGCGACCCTCTTGCGTGCGAGGGTATGATGTCATATAGACAGCAGTACCAGCAATAGGCAATGACGCTTTACCACCACCCAAACGGTCACGAATTTCACCCCCAGTACCTGTTGCAGCACCATTAAATGGCTCTACTGTAGTGGGGAAGTTATGGGTCTCAGCTTTAAGTGAGATTACAGTCTTGATAGGTTTGATTTCAAAAAAGTCTGGTTTATCACCAGATGCGGGCGCAAATTGTTCTACAACTGGACCTTCGTTGAAGGCAACGTTGTCCTTATAAGCCGATACCAGGCGGTTCGGGTTGTATTCAGAAGTTTTCTTGATAAGTTTGAAAAGTGAGGACTCTTTCTCCTCTCCGTCGATGACGAATATGCCATTAAAGATCTTATGGCGACAATGTTCTGAGTTTACTTGCGAGAAACCAAAGACCTCGCTGTCTGTTAGTTTTCTCTCGATTTTAAGACTAACCTTATTTAGATAGTCAATCTCCTCATCGCTCAATGCAAGACCTTCTTGCTGATTGTAGGTTGCGATGTCTTCGATGTAGATAATCGGTTCGGGTTGCTTACTGATTGTAAAGAGTGATTGGTTAAGACCCTTGTAGAGACGTTGAAGCATAGGGTCGTGTGTTGCTTGGTCGCTATCGACGGCAAAAAACTCTTCTATACGTTCGATGCCAGTGATGCCCATGTTTTGGGTGATCTCAACAGCATTTGTACTCCAAGGGGTAATCATTTCTCGTCTAGGGCCGACGAACCAGCCCTCGAGTTCTGTACTCGATTCTAAAGTAGCCTCACTAAATAGCCAGATTAACTTTTGAATCTCTTCTTGTGAAAAGTCGTGGTTGCTGCCTACAGCAATCACAGACTGAGATTGTGTTCTAAAAAAACGAATCATTCTCTTTTAAGTA
>JBOFUP010000007.1:0-40269 GCA_051652645.1 Bacteroidales bacterium | reverse complement strand
CAGTTGCAAGAGCAACACCTTCTTGAAGGTTTTTGTTCATCTTCCAGTTACCAGCTACAATTTTTCTTCTCATAATCGTTTTTGTTTGTTTAGAATGTAATATAGTTGTCTCGATCACCTCTTCGGGATCTATTTTGTCTACAAATTCTTTAACTCCTCTTAATATTCTTACTCTATTAATGATCGCATTTATAGAGCGCTCCAAAATTAATAGTATTGTTAGAATTGCAATGAATATTAGGCATAAAAACCAGAATATATATCCTAAAAGTTGTTGTCGTTCATTCAAGCTCTTATTCACATCTAGGTATTCATGCATTATTTCTTCGTTAGGAAGATCATTTGCATTCCACTTTGCTAGAACTGTTCCCGATTTTAGTAGCATTACCCCTGGATTAGCTCTGGTCATAGTTTTAAGAACTGTTTCGTCAGACCTATAAAGAGGGTATTCTGCTCCAGTGTTATCTCTCCATTCATTTATTGCATCTTTTCCAGAGGCAGTAAGTGCATAGAATGGAATACCTTCGTCGAGGGTATAATCGTAAAGGTCGTTAATCTTGTCTATACTTGTATCGTCAGCCTTTTCTATGTTTGAGAATATCATCAAGAAAGTATAACTGCTATCTGCAAGTATAGATGGCACAAGGTCAATACCGTTATCATCAAATATTACAAAGTCGGCTATTGGAGGCGTATATCCCTTTCTTATTAACTTAGTCTTAGTTTGAACGAACCTCCAAGTGGAGTCTTCAGCTGGATAGTTCTCAAGAGTAAACTCTTTTTCTTGACCATTTTTGCTGTATATAAATGTGCTCTCATACTCATCTTGCGACTTTCCCTCAGGAACTTGCATCATATCAGGCAGGTAGTTTCCAACCTTGTAGGGTCTGAAGTCTAAAAGCGGTAGGTGATTTAATGACAACCAAGATATTAGTAATGAGAAGATAAATGTCAGCACAGAAGGGAACCACTGAAAGTCTCTGCTGTAGAAACTAAATATTGGTTGACGCTTTACCATTAGGTATATAGCAGCAGAAAGAAGCACAAGATTCTTTCCAAAAGTTTCCCAATTAGTTAGTTTGATAGCATCACCAAAACATCCGCAGTCATCCACAGGATTTGCTATGGCTAGATAGAGAGTAAGAGGTGTCATTATACACATTGTGGCCAAACACCAAAAAGTAGTCTTTCGCCAACTAGTCCCCATTATCAAGGCCACCCCTATAAGGAATTCGAAAGCTGCAAGTATTACAGCAGCACTCATAGCCAAAGGTAGAAGGAAATCAAGGTGTAGAGAGTGGAAATACTCTGTGAACTTAATCGCAGTGCCAGTAGGGTCAACCGCTTTAACTATCCCTGAGAAGGTAAATGTCACTCCGAGCAACATTCTACAAATGATAATCAATATTTTTTGATAAAGCTTCATACTCTTCTTCTATTGACTTGGTTAGTACCACGATAATTATCAAAGATAGGCTATCTATTCTCCAAACTCGATTTTAATTAAAGAGAAAAGAGCATAGTTAACCATATCCATATAGTTAGCATCCACACCTTCAGAGACAATTGTTTCGCCGTTGTTGTCTTCTATCTGTTTAGTTCTATATATCTTCATTAGAATGAGATCTGTACAAGAGCTTATTCTCATTAGTCTCCAAGCCTCATCGTAGTCATGATTTTTGGCAAACATGAGTTCTTTAGTCTCATTCATAAACTTATCATATAAATCAAGAGCAATATCATTGCTTATGTCGCACTTATCAGATGCACCCATTTGTAGCTGAATAAGCCCCATGATGCCATAGTTTACAATGGCAATGAACTCACCACGGATGTCATCTCCAACTTTTGAGACACCCTTTGTCTCAAGGCTTCTGATGCGATTTGCTTTGATATATATCTGATCAGTAATAGACATAGGTCGCATTATACGCCAAGCAGCACCATAATCAGCTAGTTTCTTACTATATAATTCTCTGCAAATTGAGATTACGTACTCAAACTGCTTAACGGTATCTACATTTTCCATAAAATTATTCTCTTCAATTGAAAGTGCAAATGTAGTAAATTAGTTATAGCTAACCAACAGTTGTTAACTGTTTAAGGTTGGCTGGTTATCTCTTAAGTAGCTGCATAATGAAGTTAGGTGGGATTGTTGTGCGAGGTACCTTTGTGTTGAACCACTTGTTAAGAGGCAAGTCAAAACCATTCCCATTCATAAAGTTATAGAGTGATACTCTTAGCCCCTGGCCAAACTTATCGTGATCTCCTCCTGTTGGGTCATTAAACTGAAGATCGTTGCGAGCAAATCCTTTGAAGTCAGGTTCTGTAATCTTTATATTAAACTTCTCCGGATTTAATCCCACAGGGCTATGAGCTGTCAGAGCAAATCGGTGCCAAAAGGCAGAATGAATAAGTTCAAGCTTAAATAGTTGACGAACAATTTCTAGAGAGTCTATTGTCTCTTGATCAGTTTGAGTGGGGAATCCGTACATAAGGTAGGCGTGAACAAGTATTCCAGCCTCAGAGAAGCTACGAGTAACTTTTGATACTTGTTCGAGGCTTACTCCCTTATTAATCATACGTAGTATTCTATCAGAAGCGACCTCTATTCCTCCTGAGACGGCAATGCATCCAGACTCTTTCATCAATTCGCATAATTCATCATTAAAGCTTTTTTCAAAGCGAATGTTTCCCCACCAAACAATCTTTAGATTTCTGGCTATGATCTCATTTGCAACGGCTTTAACAACGGCGGGAGGTGCTGCTTCATCAACAAAATGAAACCCGTTTTCTCCAGTCTGTTTTATTATCTTCTCAATTCTATCTACAATTATTTTAGCACTGTTCGGTGCATAACGTGAGATGTAGTCAAGAGAACAGTCACAGAAGCTACACTTACCCCAATAGCACCCATGAGCAAGTGTTAGCTTGTTCCATCTACCATCACTCCAAAGTTTGTGCATTGGGTTTAGGCGTTCAATTAGCGAGATGTATTTATCAAGCTCTAGGTCTGAATAGTCAGGTGTACCAACCATCTCCATGCTGCACGGAGTATGTTCCCTCTTATCAAAGAAAGAGACTTTACCGTTCTCTTTCTCTAGAAGGAAACACCTAACAAGAGCATCACTGTTGACATTGCCGGCGATGAAATCAAGCAGCGCAGGTAGGCTATCCTCGGCATCATCGAGAAGTAAATAGTCAACAATTTCAAAAAGACGAGGGTCATTTATTTGCCTAAGTTCTGTGTTTACAAATCCTCCACCCATAATAATCTTTAGATGCGGTTTGTTGATTTTTAGCCATTGAGCGATTCGTAGTCCACTATATAGGTTGCCTGGGAAAGGGATTGTAATGATTGCTATTTCGAACTCCCTTGATTCAACTACTTTATTAAGTGCTTCAATAAGAAATTCGTCTGAGAACCTAAGAGGTGCAGATAAAGCACTCTCTATTTCATCATAAGAAGAAGCACATCGAGCCATCTGTTCAGCATATCTGCTGAAACCGAATTCATTATCAACACATTCTTTGATGAATGTTGTTATCTCCTCTAGATAGATTGTAGCCAGATGTCGAGCTTTGTCTTCAAGCCCCAAAGTGCCAAAAGCCCACTCCAACTCTTCATCATCAATCTCACGATCTATGATAGGGAGGTAGTTATTATGACAAATAGAGTAGGCAAGCGTACGCCTTTTGCCTTGTAAGAAGGCAATTACATTGTCTATGCTGTTTTCATATTCAAGGCGATACTCCATCACAGTGGATGCAAACTCACTCAGCTTGAGATTGGATTGCTCAACAAAATCGAAAGCTCTTTTTAGTCCATCAGAAGATAGAATTTTAAGCATTGTTTCCAGACTTAGATCAGTTTGGAATGAATTTATACCTATTTCATTTAAGAACCCTTTTATGTATGCAGTAGCAGGATATGGAGTGTTTAGTTGTGTGAACGGAGGTGTTATAAGTACTATTTTATCGGAGTATCGATTCATCATTTAGATCTTTGATTTACGGTAGTACGAATGTACATAAACTAAAAGGAACTTATAGGCAAAGAGAGAGCCAATAAGTTCCTTTTATCATTAATTAAGTATAGAAGAACTCCTCAATAACGATTCTATTTATCTCTACTGATGGCAGCTTGCGCAGCCGCAACTCTAGCTATAGGAACTCTAAAAGGAGAGCAACTAACGTAGTTCATTCCCATAGAGTCGCAGAACATAACCGAGGATGGTTCACCACCATGTTCACCGCATATGCCTAGTTTTAGTTTAGGGTTCGTTGATCTACCCTTTTCGCACGCCATAGCTATAAGAGAACCAACACCCTCTTGGTCTAATATCTGGAAAGGGTCAGCTTTGAGAATTCCCAAATCTTGATATATTTTTAGGAACTTTCCTGCATCGTCACGAGAATAACCGTAAGTCATCTGTGTAAGGTCGTTTGTTCCAAAAGAGAAAAAATCAGCAATAGTAGCTATCTTGTCGGCAGTAACAGCAGCTCGTGGCACCTCAATCATAGTACCTACTTTGTAATCAATCTCCATACCCATCTCTTTAAATACTTCTTTAGCCGTACGGTGAATAATATCAACTTGATATTGAAGTTCTGCAACAACGCCCACAAGTGGAATCATTACCTCTGGTAGAACCACTACACCCTCTTTTGCAACTGTTATAGCTGCCTGAATTATAGCGCGAGCCTGCATTTCAGTTATCTCAGGATAAGTGTTACCTAGTCTGCAACCACGATGTCCTAGCATAGGGTTGAATTCAACCAATGAATCAACGCTCTGTTTTACCTCTTCAAGTGTTAAGCCCATTTCGCGAGCAAGCTCTTTTTGAGTTGCTAATTGGTGAGGTACAAATTCATGTAGTGGAGGATCAAGCAGCCTGATTGTGACGCCAAACCCATCCATAGCCCTAAAAATTCCCTCAAAGTCAGATCTTTGCATAGGTAGGAGCTTTCTTAGAGCCTCTTTACGACCAATAGTGTCCTTTGAGAGTATCATCTCACGCATAGCTTTGATTCTCTCTCCCTCGAAGAACATATGCTCTGTTCGGCAAAGTCCTATGCCCTTAGCGCCAAATTTGCGAGCTACATGAGCGTCATTTGGAGTATCGGCATTGCATCTGACAGACATACGTGTATATTTATCACTAATATCCATTATTGATGCAAAGTCACCATTGAGCTCAGCTTCTCTAGTTGGTACTTTCCCTTCGTACACGACACCACGAGAGCCATCAAGTGATATCCAGTCACCCTCCTTATAGGATGTACCCCCCATTATTACAGTTCTTTCTTTGTAGTTTATCTTTATCTCTCCAGCACCAGAGACACAACATTTACCCATCCCACGAGCAACCACAGCTGCGTGAGAGGTCATCCCCCCTCGAGCGGTCAAAATACCCTCTGCGACACTCATTCCGCGTAGATCTTCCGGCGAGGTTTCGATGCGCACCAATACGACCCTCTTTCTATTCTCTACCCACTGTTCAGCATCATCAGCAAAGAAAACTATCTGACCCGTTGCAGCACCCGGAGATGCAGGAAGTCCACGAGCTATAGCTTTTGCCTTTGTAAGTTCAGACTTGTCAAAAATAGGATGTAGTAGCTCGTCTAGTTTGCTTGCATCCATCCTCTTAAGAAGTGTCTTTTCATCTATGATGCCATCTCTGAGCATATCCATAGCTATCTTTACCATTGCTGCGCCAGTACGTTTGCCATTACGAGTTTGAAGCATCCATAGTTTGCCATCTTGTATAGTAAATTCAAGATCCTGCATATCTTTGAAGTATACCTCAAGACGATGTTGTACATCGAATAGATCTTTTGCACACTCAGGCATTACTTCTTCTAGAGAAGGATACTTTTGTTTTCTATCAATCTCGGAGATACCCTGTAGTTCAGCCCATCTTTTTGATCCTTCTAGTGTAATCTGTTGAGGTGTACGTATACCAGCCACAACATCTTCACCTTGAGCATTTACTAGATATTCTCCATTGAAGATATTCTCACCAGTAGAAGCATCACGAGTGAATGCTACACCAGTAGCCGATGTAGACCCCATATTACCATAAACCATAGCTTGAACGTTGACTGCTGTTCCCCACTCCTCAGGGATTTGATACATTCTTCGGTAAGTTATAGCTCTTTCATTCATCCAACTATCAAAAACAGCACATACAGCACCCCATAGTTGCTCCCAAGCCGATGAAGGGAAGTCATGTCCTGTTCTCTCTTTAACTGCTTTTTTGAATGATTTGACTAGATCTTTAAGGTCTCTCACATCCAATTCTGTATCTAGTTCAACGCCTTTGTCTCTCTTCTTATGTTCTAGAATCTCTTCAAAAGGATCAATATCATACTTATCTTTGGGTTTTAGTCCTAAAACAACGTCGCCATACATCTGAACGAACCTACGATACGAGTCCCAAGCAAAACGCTCATTACCAGATTTGGCAGCTATACCAGCAACGACTTCGTCGTTAAGTCCGAGATTGAGTACTGTATCCATCATACCAGGCATTGAGACTCTAGCTCCAGATCTCACAGATACAAGAAGAGGGTTTGAAGGGTCTCCAAACTTACATTTCATAATTGCTTCAGTCTTTGCTATGGCATCTTCAACCTCAGAACGAAGAAGTGCTACAACTTTCTCCTTCCCTAGTTGGTTATACTCTGTGCATACTTCTGTTGTAATAGTAAAACCAGGAGGAACGGGCACACCAATAAGATTCATCTCAGCCAGGTTAGCTCCTTTGCCTCCTAAAAGATTTTTCATCTCAGTACTTCCTTCGGCAGAGCCATTACCAAAGGTGTAGATTCGTTTTTTAGTCATATTAGTCTTAGGTTTAAATTTAAAGTCCTTTCTCATAGAGCGAACTCTAAGAAGTGGTAAAGGGTGAATATTTTATATTGTTAATAATATATTGATAACAAACAATTAAAATTTCTGTTCATTTGTCTATGAGTGCTATTTGATAATACGACAAGAGGTTGAGATACATATCTATCTCAACCTCTTGTCGTATTACTTTATTAAGTATAATCTCTAAACTCTAATTACAGTTTCTACTATCCGGTAAAAGAATTGAATAACAAACAAACCTTCACGAATAGTCCATTTAATGTCGATTCGGAATTTATATATAAAAAGCAATCCCTCTTAATCGAATAAAATAATTTAAGGTGGTGTTTACACCTCTTTTCAATAATCTTAATCTAAGCCTTTTTCAGTGTGATCACAGAACTTAGAAAAATAATATAGTACATCAATGTCTGTCGTAACATAGTAACCACACCACACCATTTTAACTATCCTTCTGACCACAGTTATCTGACGATTTGTAGTGTTGTAGAATAGGTTAATGTAAGTGTTTGTTTTCAATATATTGGCGTTTTGTAAAATCGAAATATCATTGGGGAAAGTAGAACTCTGAGGATAATATATTCCTATTTCTCTATCTATACCATATTTAATTAACATCTTAAGGTTATTAATTTTACATTAACCGCCTCTATATTCCTTATAACCACAATGTGATTGACTAAATCATATACTATAACAGATAGTATTTAAGCTAAAACCCTAAACTCACTGTGTTTTTTAATGGAGTCCTTTTAAGCTATCATCTAGTTTATAAGTTTAATATGTAGTCTCACTTTTGTGGGGCTATATCAATTCTCGGGTAAATTTGCACTTTTTGCTTATGGTTGAAATATTTGGAGTCTAATACAGTGGAGAAAAGGTCTGAACCCTATTAAAGGATACAGACCTTTTCTTGACCAGCCAAAAAACTTTTACTGGAAATCAATGACCTACAATATTAGATTGAATATATAACCAGATATTATTATAAAGCTAGCTACTGTTCCAAAGAAGATTGCTATAAGTTTCCAAGTCATAGCCTTTTTTAGCATAGTAGCTTCAGGTAATGAAAGACCAACCACGGACATCATAAAAGCTATAGCTGTACCTAGAGGTACTCCCTTAGCCACAAATACTTGAATCACGGGTACTATACCAGCTGCTCCAGCATACATAGGTACAGCGAGTATTACAGCCATAGGTACAGCAAACCAGTTGTCCTCAGAGAGATACTTTTCGAAGAATCCTTCGGGAACATAACCGTGCATTATAGCACCAATAGCAATACCAATGATCACATACAGTAAAACTCCTTTGACGATAGACCAAGAATCATTGATTATTGTTGGTAGTCGCTTTAAGAATGGCACGTGGTCGTTTTCCCAAACGTCATTCTCAGCCTCAGATGTTGCTTGGAGTTGCTGTACCCACGGGCTTAGATACTTTTCAAGCTTAAATTGTCCCAATACAAATCCTCCTATTACCCCAAGCAATATACCACTTATCGTGTATATTAGAGTAACCTTAATTCCAAATGCACCCCAGAATAGAGCTATTGCAACCTCGTTTACCAAAGGAGATGTTATTAGGAATGCGAATGTTACACCTAGTGGAATTCCCCCTTTTACGAATCCAATGAACAGCGGAATTGAAGAACATGAACAGAATGGGGTTATAGCTCCAAAAAGTGCAGCTAGTAAGTATTGCAATCCATAAAGCTTCCTAGAATTCAAGAATGAACGCAGACGTTCAATAGGGAAGTATGCGTTAACAATACCCATTACAATACTAATTAAAAAAAGAAGGGTAAGTATCTTTATAGAGTCGTAGAAGAAGAAGTTCACAGCATCTCCCAGATGAGTACCCTCTTCTAAATTAAATATACTATATACAAGCCAATCCGCAAATGATTTTATCATTATCTATTTTGTTAGTTAATTTTGAGTCTATCTTTTATTGTACTTCCTCAACAGTAGGGGGGAAGTACTTCTTGCTGCTATTTGCTATCTTAACCAATAGTAGCATAACAGGAACTTCAACTAACACACCAACCACTGTTGCTAGGGCTGCTCCAGAATTGAGCCCAAAAAGAGATATTGCTACCGCTACGGCTAATTCAAAGAAGTTGCTTGCTCCTATCATACCAGCTGGTGCAGCTATATTATGAGGGAGCTTAGCTTTACTCGCCCAACCGTAAGCTACAAAGAATATTAATACTGTTTGTAGTATCAATGGTATGGCTATAAGAGCTATGTGAAGAGGATTCTTCAGTATTGTTTCTCCTTGGAAAGAGAATAGTATAATAAGAGTCAGTAGAAGTCCAATAATTGTTGCACTATTGAATTTCTTGATAAAAACATTGTTGAAATAGTCAACGCCTCTGTTTTTAATAACCCATATACGACTAATTACAGCAGCTCCAAGTGGCAATACAACGAATAGTAACACGGATATGAGTAGAGTATCCCATGGGATTATTACCCCACTAATTCCAAGAAGCAAAGCTACTATTGGAGCAAAAGCTACAAGAATAATAAGATCATTCACAGCAACTTGTATCAGTGTGTATGCCGCATCTCCTTTAGTCAAATAGCTCCAAACAAATACCATGGCCGTACAAGGAGCGGCTCCAAGTAATACCGCACCAGCGAGATATTCATTTGCAAGATCTTCGGATATCAGAGATTTGAAAATAACATGGAAGAATAACCATGCTATTGCAAACATAGAGAATGGTTTTATCAGCCAATTCGTTACACAAGTAATAACTACACCCCTGGGACGTTTACTAACGTTCTTGACACTATTAAAGTCAACCTTTAGCATCATTGGATATATCATTATCCATATAAGAACAGCTATGGGAATAGAAACATTTGCATACTCAAACTGGCTAAGAGTTTCAGGTATTGCAGGGAGAAACTCTCCAATAAAGATACCAATAGCAATACATAAAGCAACCCACAAGGTTAGGTAGCGCTCAAATAGCCCCATACCCTCTTTTTTAGCACTACTTTTCATATTATTTGTTAGGAAGAATGTTATTGATGTAGAAGCTGTAGAATTGATCTTTTATCTCATCTCTTACTCTTCTGAACTCACTTTCAATAAACTCTTTAGAGCCTACAGCGTGTGATGGGTCGTCAAATCCAATGTGAATGCGATGTTTAACATCACCAATGAATGTAGGACAGCTCTCGTTGGCTCCTCCACACACAGTAATTACATAATCCCACTTCTCTGCAAGATATTTCTCAACAGAGTCAGATGTATGGCTTGAGATATCTATACCAACCTCATTCATAGCCCATACAGCCCCATCATTTAGTTTTCCTGCTGCTTGTGTTCCAGCAGAGCAAACTGTAATTTCATTGTCAAATGATTGTAGAAAGCCGTGAGCCATCTGGCTTCTGCAGCTATTGCCAGTGCACAAAATAAGTATTTTCATTGTAGTTTTATAATTTAATTATATGTAGTTAATATATGCGTAGTATAAGCCTACTGCGATAAAAATCAAAGCAACAGCTTTACGTAACCAAACTTCAATACTCTGCATTCTATTGTAGAATTTACCTATCTTGGATACGCTGTATGCTAATATCCAAGATATTAATATTACAGGGAGTGAGGTTGCAATGGCAAAGATTATTGGGAGAATATAGCCTTGTTGGTCAGCGGCAGCCATTGGGATTAACATCCCGAAGAATAGTATGCCACTGCTTGGGCAAAAAGCTAAGGAGAGAACAATACCAAGAAGTAGTGCACCTAATCCGCCTCTGTCTTTAAGTTTCTCGCTATTAGAACCATTGAATCCAAACTTAGGGAGATTGAGCTTTTCAGAGAATAACATTAGCAATCCAATAATTACTAAAATTGGAGGCATAAACATCTCTCCATATGTGTTAATGCTATTCTGTATAGAAAAGAGGCTAGCTCCTTTTCTAAGTATAGGTATCAATAATAGACCTAATATGGAGTATGTAATTATACGACCTAATGCATATAATATACCATTTCTGAAGAGTCTTTTATTGCTTTCAATGTCCCGAGTAATATATCCTATTGCAGTTATATTTGTTGCCATTGGGCATGGGCTTATGGCAGTAAGTACTCCAAGAACAAAAGCAGTCAAGATTGGAATAGAGCTATTCTCTAGTATATGCTGTAAGAACTCCATAAGTTATATTAGTTGTTTACAAGTGACTCAAGAATTCTTTTTATCTCTTCTTTGAATTTCTCAGGTGAGTTCTTTGCGTATAGAAATCCTATTTCTGTAAGATTTTTAGACTCTTCTACTCCATTGTTGTGCCGATTAATTATTAAAGAAGACCATGAAACTTCATACTTCTCAGCTAATTTCTTATTCTCAGCTAACGAGATGTCTATTGATCTATATACCATTGAGCCATCTTTTAGCTCATCACTGTATAGAGATTCAATAACCTCTTTTGTGTTGGTCTCTATAGCATTACAAGTAATACATCTGTTTTTGCCATGAAAGTATAGTACTTCTATTCTATCTCTGTTTTCTTGAGTAGTAATTTCGCTATCCTCTTTTGTTGAGTTATTACCCCCGCTAGAACAAGCCACACAGATAATAGATAGTAACCCTACTATTAAAAGTCTTCTCATAAAAGTTATTATTTAGTTAGAAGTTCCTTCATTTCTTGTAGAGAGTATTTTTTACCAGAAGAGATGACCTTCCCATCAATGACCAAACCAGGTAACCTCATAATATTGAAGCTCATGATCTTTATCATATCCTCTTCCTTAACAACAGTAGCTTGAATGTTTAGTTCTTCTACGGCTAGCTTAACAGTTTCAAAGAGTGCTTTACATCCAGCGCACCCTGTACCAAGTACTTTGATTTCCATATTAATACTGATTTAGTGTTTATATTATTAGTTCGCAAAATGACGAACATTGTCTCTAAAATAATAGAGGGCATATACCCTCTAATTGCAACAAGACTCCAATTTAAGGTGACCAAATAGAGTAGAGAAGAGTTTCTGATTAACAATCCAATTGGCCTTATTTATACAATATCGGACCTTAGGACCCTCTATCTCGCCCTGAATTATTCCAGCTTCTTTAAGCTCCTTGAGATGTTGTGATACCGTTGCTTTAGATATTGGAAGCTCGTGGTTAATATCTCCAAAGAAGCAGCTCTCTTGTGAAAGAAGAAACTCAATGATTGCTACTCTAGCAGGGTGACCAAGAGCTTTTGCTACTTTTGCTATCTGCTCCTGTTCGGAGCTATATCCTTTTTGTTTACTCATCTTTTGTTCTAATGTGTTCGCAAAGTTACGAACTGTTCGTAAATATACAAACAAAGAAGTAAGAAAAAGAGCATAAGCTAACAGATTTAGCTTATGCTCTAATAATATTTGGTTTAAGTTGCACTATTTTCTCTTGCTCTTGAATGGAATAAGATAGTATGCATTAGCAGATATAACTTGATTGGCTGAGGCCTCGAAAGGGTCGCTCTTGGAGTTATTGAATATATCACCTAGCCCAAAGTAGTATCTCCCATCTATTCCAAATGTGCCAATCTTTGATCTGTATTCAAATCCTAGTCCACCGCAAACACCATAGTCCACCCGATTCTCAACTTCTTTTCCCCTAGCCATAGACTCATTAGGTTCACCATAATTGTTAACCTCACTATCACTAACAAGGAAACATATTTTAGGCCCAAGGTTTACAAATATTCGAGTTGGTCCTGCATTGAAGAAAATATGAGTTAAGAATGGCACCTCAATATAGTTCAGTGTGCGGTTGTAGTTCATTGGGTTGTCAATGGTTATTTTCTCAGCCCAACCTCTTTGCTGAAAGTTAACTTCCGCTTGTAGACCGAAATACTTTTCGGCAATGTATCTCATCGTAACACCCGTGTTTACTCCAAGTTTCATGTTTTGCCTTATCGTAGGTGAGAATCTCATAGTTGAGAGTGTAGCCCCACCGTTCACACCGATATAATACTCTTTTTGGTAGTTATTGTTCAGTTGGGCCTCTAATCCATTAGCAAAGAAAAGAAGCATAGCAACAATAGCGAATTTAGTACAAGCTCTCATACTCTTATTTTATCATTTTCTTAATAATCTCATAATCTCGAGTATACTGTATCAGGTATAGGTTGCGGTTTACCAAACCACCATTAGGACCCATAGGCGCCATTTTAAAACCACTCTGAATACCATCGTAGTTGCGTTTAACGATCTCCTCTATTGGCAGGTTCTTACTGTTGGCAATAGCCTGAAGGAAGAATAGACCACTGTCAAAGCCTAATGCTCCAAATTTAGGATAGCTATTCATAACATCCTTATGATACCATTTTTTGTAGGATGAATAGAAAGCATTAAGTCTTTTAGAGCTGTTTTCAGCATAAAATGAACTGTATATATGAGTGTCTAGTATATAGAAAGCCTCGATGAATTCTTTGACAAATGTTTGCCATTCTGGATATCCAAATAGGCTCATCCTCTGTTCAGGATTTGCTTTTTTATATATCTGAAGCAGAGGCAGAAGACTCTTTAGTGATTCTGAAGTTCCACTCTCTGGAATAATAATGTAATCATTGTTAGGATCTAGCAGCTCAGGGCTTATCTCTGCATCATCAGGGGTATACGTATAATCGGTATACTCCATACCAATTGTAGCAAATCGCTCGCGTAGTTGTTTGCATAGTGCAGCTTTATCACCACTTTTCCCTATCTCCTTTATGAATACAACCTTTTTAGATTTAAAAAGATTGACAAACATATTTACCACTTCAGGGTAGATCTGAAGTTGAGGTGTATTTATCTGTATAGCATAAGGGTTGTTCTCCATTATATCACTTCTTGAAGTGAACGGAAGGAGAAGCGGTATTCTATTCTCGGCAGCGAACTTGCTTAACTTGGCTATCTGGTCATTTTGTGTTGGACCAATGATGATATTAGCATCGGATATTCCGGTGAGTGTAGAGTAGTCAATGCCTTTGCGATCTAGTTCTTGTGTGTCATATACATCCAATCTTGTGTTAACACCTCTATGCTTAAGGGAGTCAATAGCCATAAGAAGCCCCTCATAATATTCAACGAATCTGCGTTGATTTAGATCTCGCGGATTGTAGTTGTTTGCATTGAAAGGAAGCAGTAGAACAGCATTTACACTATATCTACTTGGTATACCTTTGATCTCTTCACCAGGTACAATAGGTGATACGCTCGAGTTAGGAATCAGAATTGTTCGACCGATAGAGAATGTCTCAGCAGATAGTCCTGGATTAATAGATACTAGGGATTCAATCGTAATACCGTATGCTCTAGATATGGAGTAAAGAGTCTCTTTGGGTTGTATTATATGAGTCTTAACTTGCTCAACCTCCTCTTTAGGTTCTACAACAATAGGCCTCTCTTCGTATTTAGGTATTCGGAGAATACGTCCTGCCTTTAGCTTCTCTTTAGCTCCAGGGTTTAGATCTTCAAGCTCATCTAGGGTTACAGAGTAAAGACGAGAAATAGCCGAAAGGGTCTGTTTTTTCTCTACCGTGTGTACAAAGTACCCGACTCTAACTCGCTCCACTGCAGTAGAAGATTTAGCTTTGGTGCTATCACCTTTATTCTCTGTAACTCCATCCTTTGAAGTAACAGGTATTAATATGGCATCACCGCTTTTTAATCCTTTTTCTAATCCACCGTTTGCTGACTTTATCATCTCTTGACTCACCCCAAAACGGCGAGTAATAGAGTAGAAGCCCTCTGCAGGTTGTACTGTATATATATAGTATTCTTTACCCTCAACCATCTTTTTTGGAAGAGAGTGCTGACCTACTAGCGAAGGCACTGAGAGTAGTAGAAAAAGTAAAGCTGTTATTATCGAATATCTATTCATTGTGAAATTGTATTACTCTTAGAGGGCAAAAGTAACAAAAAAAGCGAACCTTTCGAATAGGTTCGCTTCTATTAAGTATTTAGAACTGATAGTCAACGCAAGCACGTCCTGCAGCAACTGCTCGTATAGTGACTGCAACAGCCTCGTGAGCTGGGTGAACAGCATAAGCCTCAAGTGCTTCAAGCGATTCAAAATCGGAGCTTAGCATAAAGTCAAACTTCTCAGCTGGATTTGTATTCAAGTGAACTTCCATTGATTTAAGTGTAGGTACAACACCTACTAGAGCTTCAAGGTCATGTTTGATCTGTTGAAGTTTAGCTAACTTCTCTTCAGTTGAGTTGAACTCTTTAAGTTGGAATAGTACGATGTGTCTGATCATAACTAGATTAATTATTCGGTTTTGGTTAATTTGAATGTTACTCTGTGGTGCTTACTCACGCCTACCTCAACGATAGCTTTGCGATGAGCAGCCGTAGGATAGCCTCTATTTCTGTCCCAAGCATACGCTGGTTCCTCTTTGTGAAGTTCATCCATATAGTCGTCTCTGTATGTTTTCGCAAGTATCGAAGCGGCAGCAATACTCATTATCTTGCCATCTCCTTTGACCACTGTTGTGTGTGGAATATCCTCAAAGGGTTTGAAGCGATTACCATCAATGACTAGATGCTCAGGTCTGATCTTAAGTTTCTCAACTGCTCTATGCATGGCTAAAATTGAAGCATTAAGAATATTGATTTGATCAATCTCTTGAGCAGTCACTTCACCCACAGCCCAAGCTATGGCATTGCTCTCAATTATAGGACGAAGAGCCATACGTTGTTTCTCGCTAAGTTTTTTTGAGTCATTAAGCTCGTGGCACTCAAAGTCAGGGGGTAGAATTACTGCAGCAGCAAAGACTGAACCAGCCAGACAACCACGTCCTGCCTCATCACATCCCGCTTCAATGCGTCCTGCCTCTAAATAGTTTTGCAGCATAGATTGCTTGTTTAAGTAAATGAGACTCCAAAAATAGCAAAAAAATTTGTAGCTTCGCCTGCTAATAAGCAACCAATAACCAGTTAAGAAGATAGGCTATGGCAAATAATGATTGGAAAAGCAGACTCAATGTGGTCTACTCAACAAACCCAGATTTTAGCTACGAGAGTGAGGATGATCAGCAAGAGGTTGAGACCCTAGCAGTAGAAAAGCAGAATCTTCGCGTTTATCTAGATAGAAGTCACCGTAAGGGTAAGACTGTGACTTTGATTAAAGGTTTTCAAGGCACGGAAGATGATCTTAAAGATTTAGCCAAACTCCTCAAGACCAAGTGTGGAGTAGGAGGTTCGGTCAAGGATGGTGAGATCATCATTCAAGGAGACTTCAGAGTAAAGATTGTAGATATACTTAAGAGTGAGGGTTATACCCGAACTAAGGCTGGTAACTAGGCTTAGTAATAACAAATCCCGCTATTTCGCTTTATAGTGAAATAGCGGGATTTGTTATGAATACTATATACTAGTTATTAGAGAGTTTTTGTTAGCAATACGGTTGCGTATGCAGATATTCCCTCTTCACGACCAGTGAAGCCAAGCTTTTCTGTGGTTGTTGCTTTGATTGAAACATCCTCAATATCCACGCCCATTACTTCTGCTAGTTTAGATTGCATAGCAGGTATATGAGCCTTTAGTTTTGGTCTTTCAGCACAAACAGTGGAGTCGATATTTCCTAGCTCATACCCCTTAGCTCTGACTATCTCCATAGTTTTAGCTAAAAGAATCTTACTGTCTATATCCTTAAACTCACTTCCCGTGTCAGGGAAGTGGTAACCTATATCACGCATATTAGCTGCACCAAGTATGGCATCACATATGGCATGAATAAGAACATCAGCATCAGAGTGGCCTAGTAGCCCGTGAGTATGCTCAAGGCGTATTCCTCCAAGCCACAATTCGCGACCTTCAACAAGCTTGTGCACATCGAAGCCCATTCCTACACGTATCTTCATTATGTGGTCTATTTATCTAGGTTAATAGATTTGATTATCGGCGAAGTAAGTTGCGCATACCATCTATGTCGAAGGCCAATGATACACGTATTGTTTGGTCTAGAGGGCTAGACTGCGAAGCGATAAGATAAGAGGCATCCAATCTGAAAGCACTCAATTTGAATCCGGCACCGATAGAGAAGAACTTGCGATTGCCCTTTTCTGGACTCTCATAGAAATAACCTAAACGACCAAAAAACTGATCATTGTAGCTATATTCAGCACCCAGACCCACACGAATCTCTTTTAGTTCTTCACTAAATCCGCCTGGAGCATCGCTAAATGATTTGAAGATACCTGAGATAGGTGAAGTCTCAAGGTACTTCTGATAGCGCTCATCGTACTCTTCATCAGTTCCTGTCCCTTTCTCTGGAGGTGTTGGAACCAATAGTTTAGAAAGATCTACAGATGCAGTAATCTTGTTGTAGTCATCAAATGGGTAGGTGAATGCAGCACCCAGGCGCATATTAGTAGGGATAAAGAATGAAGTGTTTCCATCGTCATAGCTCATCTTAGTACCTATGTTTGAGATGTTGAAACCGAAAGAGAAGTTACCCTCGCGTGCCCCAACATACACAGGAGAAGTGTAGAAACCGGCAATGTCTGCAGAGAATCCGTTAGCTACGCTTGACTCCTCACTCACATCTAGTCCAGAATAGATATATCTCATTGCTACAGCCATTGAGAACTTGTTTGACAGTCGGCGTGAATAACCTAAGTCGATAGTCATCTCGTTTGGTGATGCTTGATTAATGACATTTCCTGAGGCATCAGTAAGGTCTATACTACCAAGAGAGAAGTATCTAAATGACCCCGAGATAGCTTGACGATCATCTATCTGATAGTATCCAGCAAGGTTAGAAAGGCCGATGTCACTAACTAGTTTACTCAACCAAGGTGTGTATGTGAAGCCTATTCCAGATGCACTCTCAGCGAATGCATACTTAGCTGGGTTCCAGAATTGAGAGTTAACATCAGCAGATGTTGCAACACCCACATCACCCATACCAGCTCCGCGAGCGTCTGGGGTGATAGACAGGAAAGAAGCCCCAGTATACTCTGGGTTATCTTGGCTCTTTTGAGCAGAAGAGCTTAGTGCTACAGCAGTAAGTGTAAGGGCTAATGCCGATTTTTTTACTAGATTATTCATTTGTTATCTCGCTTATTTATTTGTTTTCACTAAAGGTTATTATATAGTCATAAGCTCTATTGAGCTACAATTATCATCTTTTTAGCCTCACTAACAGAGCTACTATTCTCGGTTGAGATGTATGCTTTGTATATGTAGGCACCAGCTCTAACGCCACCTCCAACGGATGATCTAAGGTTCCAAGTGATAGGGTAAGATAGAGTCTCCTCACAGACACCCTTGCGATTTCCGCTCCATATCACTCTACCCACTAGGTCATATACCTCTACTTTAATATCAACCATCACTTCAGGTCTGTTATGAATTACATAGAAGTCAATTGATTCACCACCCACTCGAGGCATATTGTCAGGAGTGTGTGCGTCGAAGTATATCTGAGCAAGCTCCGGATTGAGCCCATCCTCAACTCTAAACTCTATTGTAGTGCTGTTTGAGTTGTTAAATACATCCCAAGCTTTGAAGCTCAGAGTGTGATCACCGCCTTCTAGCTTCGGGATAGGGAATCTGACAAACCCTCGTCTACTATTTCCAGCCTCAGGTCTGAAGTAGTTATTAACTACATAGTTCTTAGATGGATTGTTGTCTATTGTCACTACCATCTCGTGGCCAATAGCCGCTTGTGACATGTTTATACCCGTTTCGTCTTCAAGCTCAACAACAAGTAGAGGTGTCTCATTAACCTTATCTCCGCTGATAAAGCTCTGGTCGTTGAGGTATATTTGAACTATCTCAGGACCATTCTCCTCTTGAACTACATTGTTGGCAGTTCCGTTAACCACAACATTTGAATATACCCCTTGAGCTTCATTGCCCTCTTTGTCGTATGCATAAATGTTTATGCGGGCTAGTTCTTCGGAGTAGCTAATATCTTTGGACATAGTAAACTCCATTTTAAACTTACCTTGATTTATATCATCCTTTCCAACGAAGAGTAGTTTCGAGCGGTCGGTGAAGATAAAAGGAGATCCAGTGTCGCCGTTGTCTAATGTTGTAACCTTCTCAGCGCAATCAAATAGAGTAAGCTCTAGAGAACCATCAAACCATGTGGCTATTGATCCGTCGTGATCCAATATGTCACCTTCAATAACTACTTGTTCAAGAGCTTTGAGAGTGTCTGTTTTGGAGCTTATATCGACTCCATTTATAGATCTTATCTTAGCCGTAAACTCTGGGTATGCAAGCTTTAGTGCAGGGTCGCCAAGAAGCATAAAGCTCAGTTTGTTTCTGTCGCTTCCGATAGCTCTCTTAGACTCCTTCATTACATCACCCAATGTTAGACGGTAACCCTGACTATCTTTTGTGAATATCTTGCGTACGAAGTTCGAGTTAAGCGTGTAGTTTGGCCCTGAGTATACAATACGAGTTGTAGAGAATAGTGCTATACCACCGCCTTGAGGGTGGAATAGTATGGCTTCTCCAGCAGAGGAAGAGTAGTCGTCAAAGCGGCTAAAGTCACAAGTGGCCGTAACCCAAAGAGGAAGTCGGTTGATATAAAGGTTTGATATATCCTGCATCGTTACCATCTGCTCGGCACTCCACGAAGTGGTGCTTCCGTGTCCGGTGAGGTTCACCATAAGAACTCCCTTTTTTAGCTGGTCGTACATCTTACGTTTAGCATCAGGATAGGTTCCGCCAGTGGCTGATTGCTCTTTTTTGAATGCGTCTAGATAGACCTTGTTTACAACAAAATCGGAGTGGTTATTCTCTATATATTGAGTCAGAGCGTCAGCATCTCTCATATGGAGGTTATTATCCCCATCATCTGCTACAAAGAGAAGATTGCTTTTCCATGAGCTGCGTTCGCTGTTTGCTACGTATTGCTCAATCTTGTCTATTGCTATTTCAGCCTCTAGGCGTGTTCTAGCTGGTATTCTACCTATTCCAATGTCAACATTGTCAGCCGAGAGATTGGCTCCTTCGTTGTCATCTAGAAAACCAAAGTAATCATCCGTTACGTAAGAGGATGTTTCACTCAATGAGCTTTCAGATTGGAAAGTCAATACTCTATTTGCTTGCGAAGAGTTCTTACCTCCAGCAATACCACGGTTGTCATATGTCCCATTGCCAAGGATCAACAAGTATCGCGGCTTTTCAAGCTCATCTTGTGCTCTATCGTACAACATTTTCATAAAGAGTCTTATGGCAGTTGCATCTGGAGTACCCGATGAGAACTCATTGAATATTGCTTGAGGTGTTACTATGGTCACATTGAGTCCATCTATTCTAGAATGCAGGTTAGCTAATCTTTGCGCTGGAGAGAAGAACTCTTCAGGTGAGATTATAACCATATCCGTCTGTACTATTGAGTGTAAGTCTTGATTTGGTACTATCCCAATAATCTCAGGAGAAGCAAATGAACCCTTTGGATCTACAAGGATAAACTCTTTTGATGGAGAAAGATCGCTAATGAATAGATTTGTCTCTCCTGATACCTTGTGTAGAGCAATTGGAGATATCCTATCGGTTATATCCCATACTTGGTGTCTATCAGATATATCACCTATTTCGAATGATACAGTTTCACCATCATGCTCGCTACTTCTAAAGTGTGTGTAGCTTCCATAAGGTTTTAGCTCTCTTTTCACTTCGAATCGAAGGTAGTTGAGGTGAACGTTTGCGTCACCACGCCTGCCGTATGTCACCGTTGTTGTGTATCTTCCATTTTCGTTTGGAGTGAAGCTACCAACGGTGTTTACAGCTCTTGCTTTTTCGTATGAGTCACTACTTTTTTGAGGCATAGTTGTTGATATAGCCCCAGAGGAGTTTACGTCCACTTTAAGCGAAGTAGAAGAAGTAGCTTGTGCAATGAATTCTATTCTAATCTTTGGGTTAAGATCAATAATGCCTGGAATGTTTAGTTCAAAGCTCTGCGCTGTATTGTATGAGAAATCCTCACCGTAGAACTCACGTCCAGTGTTGGTGATATTCTTTAGATCATTCTCGTGAACAATAATGTCATCGAATCTAGCGAGTCTTATCGAAGGAGTTGTTGAATTGCTAGCTTGGGATATCTCTTTTGCTGGGCTATCATTCTCGCTAAGGAAATAGTATCCTTTAGTTGAGTAGGGGTTGTTGCGATGTATGTATGATTTTGATGAGGCGTCCCACTCGGTGGATCTTGTTCCTTGGGCTACAAAAAGTAAGTAGTCTCCCGAGCCAAATTTCCCATCAGCCCCCAACTCCTTATAAATTCCCACTTGTGGAAGATCATCATGTTGTTCAGTTGAAAGTTTTTCGCTCAACATCGCACCTCCATAACCATATACTTTTACTTTGTCAGGATTTGAGAATCCAGCTTTGCGCAGATCATCGAACGATAGTTTGTATACGCCACTCTCGCTCACTGCAATCTTCACCCACTTACCAGAGGCTAGCATAGAAGATGATTGCCAATGCTCTGGAGCAAAAGCGTATATCTGCTCCCAGTTAAAGAGTAGTGATATCAGCAGTATTGTAAATTGTTTATGAAGCATATTGATGATGTAAGGTCTGTAAGTTATTTCACCGAGAACTCTAATACTCTATTCTCTTGCAAGTATCCGCATATCTTGTCACCGATATTTAGAGCACCAACACCCGTTGGTGTACCTGTAAATATTAGGTCGCCTTTCTTTAGGGTTACGTATTTGCTAACATGTTCAACTATTTGGTCAATGGAGAATATCATCTGGTTGCTAGATGCTTGTTGGCGTAGTTCGCCGTTAAGTTCCATTCTAAAGTCTAATTGTTGCATATTCAAATTCTCAGTGGGGATTAATTCTCCAATGATTGCCGAATTGTCAAATGCTTTGGATATCTCCCAAGGTTGACCCTCTTTGCGCAGTCTCTCTTGTAGGTCGCGTGCTGTGACGTCAATTCCAACAGTAACAGCATCATAGTATCTATTTGCAAACTTAGCAGATATGTTTTTTCCTACACGTGAGATTCTTATGACTAGCTCAGTCTCATATTCTATTTGATTTGAGAAATCAGGTATGTAGAAATCTTTTCCATCTTTAAGAAGTGATGTGTCTGGTTTCATAAAGATGGTTGGAGTAGTAGGGGTTTCAACTCTTCCCATCTCACAGTTGTGGTTGGCATAGTTCCAGCCAATGGCTATAATCTTCATAAATTGATACTTTTGAGTCTATTACACGAGATGCAAATATAATTAGTTTAAGCCATATAATAAGAGAAAATAGCTCAAAGATGTGTCATTCTAACATCTTTGAGCTATTTGTTTGGTATTACCCGCTTGTGGATATGTTATAATCTCTTGATATCTATAGCTTTCTTGTCTATGTAGTTTTCATATTTAAAAGATGGCATAGCCATTGCCATTGCAGCGTGTATCTTACCCTCTATACCAAGCTTTTTAGCTAGAGCGTTTGACTTATCTTGTTTTGTGGCTGATATGACAAAGCCCATGTAGAATTGAGCCACTCCGAGAGATTCGGCCATTAGCGAGGCATTTTGGTATGCAAGGTTTGAATCTTCTGAACCAAAGCGGTTGTTCTTGGGTGTGTAGATGATAAGTGCAGCTTTTGCTTTGCGCATGATCATATCGTTACCGTTGTCAAATTCCGAGGCTATCTTCTTGAAAGCTGGTACATAGGCAAATGCTTCGGGCATTAGTGGTTTGACGATGGCTCTACCGATAGGGTTATCTAGCTTTTTGACTATTGAGGAGAAAACTCCAATAGTGTATCTTGATAGCTCTAGAAGAGTGTCACTGTCGGTGATTAGAAGAAACTTAACCTGCTGTTTGTTGCTGGCCGTTGGGGCTCTGTATGCCGCTTCAATTATTAGCTCAAGTGATTCGTTTGGGATCTCTTTTTTTGAGAAAGCTCTGTTCGAACGTCTAGCTCGGATGAGATTAATCATCTGCTCGGCTGTTGGTAGGGCTGTGTAGTCTATAGGATGTACTTTTTGAGGTGGAAATTCAGAGTGAATAACCGCTTTCGTTGGGCATACGGCAGCGCAGTGTCCGCAAACTATGCAGTTCTCAATGTTGAATAGTTCAATCTCTTTGCTTTCACTGTTTGGTCTGAATATTGCCACCGGGCATACCCTTGCACACTTGTTGCATTTGATGCAAGCCTCTTTGTCAATCGCTAGTTCTATTGCCATACTGTATGTTGTTTGGGAGTTTTAAAACGCTGATCTGTTTCTCTTTGATGTTGGCAGGATTATTGACTTGACATGTTGTATGAGATTTTACAAATTCTCTTACACGAGCAAACAGTCTATCCTTTTGGTGTATTTGTGGTATATCCACTAATAACTCCTATTTGATGTTTCGCTTGTCTAGAGCTCTTCTGTATCTAGCAGCATTTTTCAGATGCTGATCGTACGTAGCTGCAAAGTTGTGGCTTCCTGAGAAGTCCTCCTTGGCACACATGTATATGTAGTTGTGCTTCTCTCTGTTTAGTACTGACTCTATTGCTTGTATTGATACAATACGTATAGGTCCAGGGGGAAGTCCGGCGTGTTTGTATGTATTATACTCAGAGTTGTGCTCTAGATGTTCTTTTAGAACTCTTCTTATAGAGAAGTCTTGAAGTGCAAATTTTACTGTTGGATCTGCTTGTAGAGGCATACCAATTTTAATTCTGTTGAGGTAAAGTCCAGCTATTCGAGGTCTCTCCCTTTGTTGTGCGCTCTCCTCTTCAACTATTGATGCAAGAGTTGCTACTTGTATAGGTGTTAGCCCTATCTGTTGTGCTTTGTTTAATCTCTCTTCGTTCCAGAATCTATCATACTCACGCTTCATTCTTTTAATTAGCGCTTCTGCCGATGTCTTCCAATATAGCTCATACGTATTAGGGATGAATATTGCTGGTATGGTCTGTGGCGTGAATCCATACTGCGCACAGAATTCAGGGTTGTTGAGCTTAGAGGCAAGAGAAGCAGAGTCTACAAGAAGTTGCTCAGATGATCTTTTAGCGAATTGTTCTTTTGTTCTAAGATTGTTGAATACAAAAGAGATAGGAGTCTCTAGCCCATGTTTTAGATTGTGAGCAAATCTATAAGTGGACTGATTCTTTGACACCTTGTAATATCCAGCCGGGGCTTTCTCTAGTTTGAACACAAATGCTAATATAGAGAAGCTCATCGAACTGATAGGGTCGGCTTTTTCTGTAACTCTGTCTATGATCTCAGCTCTTGAGATTCCAGGTTTGAGGTAAATCTCCGTGTCACTAGTGCGATCAAGAGGGCGTAAAAATAGGTAGATTGATACTAGAGAAGCTAGTATCAATCCACCTATGGTGTATGCTGCGTATTTAAGTATTGTTATATAATTGCCTTTTTTCATTCTGTTTATGGGTTGAAATTTTGTGGCAAAGATAACAGAATCTTTATATAAAGAGGTTCATATTTGCGCTTTCGGTGCGTTCGATGTATGCTGCAACACCAGCGAAGCTCACTCCTGGGATTAGTTCTTCTTCTTTTATTCCCATCACATCCATTGACATTCGGCAGGCTATCAGCTCAACATTGTTCTCTAATGCTTGCTGAATTAGGCTTTCGAGAGTGTCAACATTTTTGCTTTTCATCACCCAGCGAATCATCTTCGCACCTATACCCCCCATATTCCATTGAGATAGAGGTAGTCCTTTGGATGAGTTTGGAAGCATCATCCCGAACATCTTTTCTAGAGTGCTCTTCTTGATTGAGTGCTCAGGTTTTTGTTTCAGTATGCTTAGCCCCCAGAAGGTGAAGAACATTGTCACTTTTTTACCAGTGGATGCAGCGCCATTAGCAATGATGAATGATGCAATTGCTTTGTCTAGATCATTGCTAAATACAACCATTGTAGTGTCCTTCAACTGGGATTGTTGCATTTGTAGGTCACATCGAGGTGCTCCTTTCTCGATAATGGCTATTACTTTGCCTTCTTCTCTCTTCAAGTCGATTAGTTTATTGCCAGTCATGTTTGTCCAGGCTTTGGCGTCAGCAAAGAAAGCAGAGTCAGTAGCTGTTATCTCAACTGCTTGACCTACTTCTATTGATTCAAAGCTTTTTTTTAGTTTCATCACTGGACCTGGGCATTGAAGTCCGCAGGCATCAACTGATATAACTTTTCTTTCAGTAGGCTTGTTTACTGTTTTTTCTCTCTCTTCGCCCATATATTCTGGTGTTGAGTCCTTGATTATTGGAGTATGGTTTTGGTCAGCTATAGCATTGCTGTAGGTTTTGAATCCTCCGCTGAGGTTTCGTACTCTGTCAAATCCATTTTGTGTTAGTATTCTAGCTGCTACATATCCGCGAAGACCTATCGCACAATATAGTATTATCTCTTTGTCGTGAGGGATCTTATCTATATTCTCACGGATATTGTCTACAGGTATGTTTATAGCACCCTCGATGTGTTGAAGCTCATATTCGTGAGTTGTTCTTACATCAATGAGCATTGTAGAGGCATTTTTTCGTATCTCCTCTAGTTCGTCCCATTTGATTGATCTAACCTTGTCGCTTAAAATGTTTTCTGCCACAAAGCCAGCCATATTAACGGGGTCTTTGGCCGAGGAGTAGGGTGGAGCATAGGCGTGTTCTAGTTCAATTAGATCGTATATGCTTCCTCCCATCCCAATAATAGATGCTATAGTGTCAATGCGTTTGTCAACACCGTCGTAGCCCACTATTTGCGCTCCGAATATCTTGCCACTTTGGTCATATGTGAGTTTAATACTCATTTGCAATGCTCCAGGGTAGTAGCCTGCATGGGATCCAGAGTGTGTTATTGACTCTAGATATTGTATGTTTAGCTTGTCAAGAGTTTTAGCGTTTACACCAGTCGCTGCAACGGTCATCTCAAATACTTTGGCTATTGATGTTGCAATGGCTCCTTTGTAGCTCTCCTTGTTTCCATTTACTATGTTGTTTGCTGCTATGCGTGCTTGCTTGTTGGCAGGACCAGCAAGGTAGTTAAGGTATGAGTGGCCTGTTATAGGATGAGCAAACTCAATGGCATCTCCAACTGCATATATATATGGATCGGATGTTTGCATGAATTGATTAACCCATATCCCGTTTGCAGTTCCAATCTTTAGTCCAGCTTCTCGTGCCAGCTTTGTGTCTGGGCGAACGCCAATAGATAGGATAACAAGGTCCGTTTCTACTCTCTTTCCGCTTTTCAGCTTAAGCGTGATTTGTGTATCATCTCTCTCGAATGATTCTACAGCTTCTGTGAGTAGTAGTCCTACGTTGTGTTGGTGTATGTGTTGGTGTACGAGTGTGGCCATTGTGTAGTCTAGAGGTGCCATCACCTGGTTAGCCATCTCAATAATTGATACTTCAATACCTAATTTGTGTAGGTTCTCAGCCATCTCTAGTCCGATGAAACCAGCACCAACAACTACAGCACGTCGCACTCTGTGCTCCTCGATGTAGCTTTTAATTTTATCTGTGTCTGGGATGTTTCGCAGGGTTAGTATGCCTTGTGAGTTTATCCCTGGCAGAGGAGGACGCAGAGGTTCAGCCCCTGGAGAAAGGAGAAGTTTATCGTACGACTCATCGTAGCTTTCACCGCTCTTGAGATTTTTAACAGTGATGCTCTTTTTCTCTGGGTTTATAGCTGTTACTTCATTGTTTACTCTAACCTCAATGTTGAATCTAGCATTGAATGATTCGGGAGTTTGAAGTAGAAGGTTCTCTCTATCCTCTATTGTGTTTCCAATATAATATGGGAGTCCGCAGTTGGCATATGATATATATTCACCGCGTTCAAACATTATGATTTGAGCCTCTTCGTCCTCTCTTCTTAATCTAGCAGCAGTTGATGCACCACCGGCAACTCCTCCAATTATTAGATACTTCATATTCTATTGTTGTGTTATTTATAACGTTTTGCAGCATCAAAAGTTAGAGAGTGTTGCTCTGACCTTTGATGCTGCAAATTTATCTTCAATAGTTGGGTATACTAGAGTTTTTGTGTCTGTTATAAAACAGTCTATAAGCTGTTATTTATACAGGTATCTTTTTATTTTGTGAGTAGGAGTCTTCTCAAATGGGCTTTTGATTATTTGTAATTCGGCTACATGAGAGAAGTTGTTAAGCTTGGAGTTTAGAGAATTACGCATTGAGACCATGTGTTGGTGTATGAGTTTGTGCATCTCCTCGTGTTTCTCTGCAGCACTGCTTTTGAAGTAGTCATACTTCTTGGATAGTTCCTCTTGATTGAGGTATACCTTTGCTACTATTTTACCCTTCATCTCATATACTATAGATTCGATAACACCTTCCATATTGTTTAGTACAGACTCTATCTCTTCGGGGTATATGTTCTCGCCACTTGGTCCAAGTATCATGTTTTTTGATCTACCTTTTAGGTGAAGGTTTCCATCAACAAACTTAGCTAAATCCCCTGTGTGTAACCATCCTTGTTGATCTATCACTTCTGCAGTTAGTTCTGGCTCTTTGAAGTATCCCTTCATAACATTTCGGCCACGAACCACAACTTCTCCTTCTCCTGTTTTTGAATTTTTGTTAATTAGCTTATACTCTACGCCATTAAGTGCAGGACCCACTGAGCTATGGGTTGTGTCACTTACTTTAGCTCCAAAAATCAAAGAAGCAGTCTCAGTCATTCCATATCCACAGCTATATGGGAATTTAGCTTCGCGCAGGAACGTTTCTGTTGCAGAATCAAGAGGAGCACCACCAATGCCAAAGAATCGTAGTCGTCCGCCGAAGGCTTCGAGTAGCATCTTGCCAGCTTTGCGATGAAGTAGTTTACGAAATGGGGTGTGATATACTAGGTATGCAAATGAGAATTTCTTACCCAACTTGCTTTTTACTCTGCTCTGGTATATCTTTTCAATGATGAGAGGAACTGAAAGCATTATAGTAGGTTTCACCTCTTGTAGAGTTTTAAGTAGGAGTGTGGGTGTGGGTGGTTTGTTCATGTAATGTACGTGAGCTCCTTGCCTAATGGGTAGTATCAGTCCTAGTACGTTCTCATATACGTGAGAGAGTGGTAGTAGTGATAAGAATGAGTCTTCTTTGGTTATATCTTGTATCAAAAGAACGTTTTCGGCCGTGAAGGTGAGATTGTCGTGTGTGAGCATAACACCTTTAGATCGACCTGTTGTTCCAGATGTGTATATTATGCTTGCTAAGTCGTTTGGTGATGGTTCGTTATTTATGTGCTTTGGTAGAGTGGCCACAAAATCAGGGTCCATAATATGAGTTAGGGAGTGATCTATGGTGAAGTTGTCAATAAAAATTTTCTCTCCTTTAAAATCTAATTTGTTCAGATGCTTCTTGAATAGTCTCTCAGAGATGAATAATATTTTAGCCTCCGAATGTGTCAGTATGTTATTAATCTCTTGTGAGGAGAAGTCAGGGAGTATTGGTACGGCTACTCTCCCGTGGGTTGTTACACCAAAGAATGTAACGGCCCAATTGGGTGAGTTTTCGCCTAGTATGGCAATCTTATCCCCTATGGCTATCTTTCTATCATTCAGAAAACTACCTATTATTTCAGTCATCTCACCCAGCTGGCTGTATGTAAGGCGAGTATGGTGGTTAAGAGAAAGAGCTGCTCTATGTGGATGCTTCTCAATGCTGTTCTTCAGTAGTGAGTATAGCGTATATTTTTTATCTTCTGCTGTCATGACTTTTTGATCGGATAATATTAGTAATAACGTTTGAGAGTGTAAATGTATAGATAATTAATTCAATTTAATAGTCATCGGGTATCTTCTACCTTGTTGAGTTTCAAACAAAGCGACTTTTGCAAGTGTTGAGGCTGCTATTTTTTACTTTCGTACTATAAATATATTATTACCTTTGCCTTTGAAATGGAGAACTTTATTTTCAATAGAGTATGGTAAGTTTTCCATTTTAACTTTTAGAAACTAGATAAGTGGTTGATTATTAATTTTGTTTGAAAGTAGTATCTGTTCTAAAGTTTTCCGTTTTGTTAAACCTTTTAATAGTATAGTAGAAAAGCAATGATCCAGCAAGTTCTCAAACGTGATGGCCGAATGGTGGCTTTCCATAGCTCTAAAATAGAGCAAGCGATAGTAAAAGCGATGCATCATACAGAGTGTGGTGTTGATGAGCCATTGGCTTGTGATATTGCATTGAGTGTCTCCTCTCAGGGTAGTGAGCAGATGAGTGTAGAGGATATTCAAGATGCAGTTGAGATGGCTCTTATGCAGAGCTCGCGCAAAGATGTAGCTCGCGTTTACATTGCGTATAGAAACAAGAGGAGTGTGGCTCGAAGAGCTAAGACTCGTGATATGTTTTTGGAGATTATCGAGGCTAAATCTAATGATATCACGCGCGAGAATGCTAACATGAATGCTGAGACCCCTGCTGGTATGATGATGAAGTTTGCCAGTGAATCAACGAAGCCTTTTGTCGATGATTATCTTTTGAGTGATGAGGTGAACCAAGCTGTAAGAGCTGGCTTCATTCATGTCCACGATAAGGATTACTATCCAACAAAGAGTCTTACTTGTGTGCAGCATCCTCTGGATAAGATATTAAGCAATGGCCTTGTTGCAGGTCATGGAGAGTCTCGTCCGGCAAAGCGTATAGAGACAGCAAGTATTCAGGGGTGTATCTCTCTTGAGACAGCACAGAATGAGATGCATGGAGGACAAGCTATCCCTGCTTTTGACTTCTACTATGCTCCTTATGTTAGGGAAACTTATATTGAGGAGGTGAAGGTGTTGGAAAGACTTACGGGTGATGATTATAGTCATCTCTACAGTTTGGAAATAAAGGATTACTTAGTCAAGGATCTCTCAGAACTAAATGGCGAAGCTCGATATATTCAGCATGCAATTAATCGCACCGTAGCTCGTGTACATCAAGCTATGGAGGCCTTTATTCATAATATGAACACAATCCATTCAAGGGGAGGAAATCAAGTTGTTTTTAGTTCTATAAACTATGGCACAGATATTTCTGCTGAGGGACGATGTGTTATACGTGAGCTCTTGCATTCAACTTATAGAGGAGTGGGTAATCAAGCTACAGCAATCTTCCCAATACAGATTTGGAAAAAGAAGCGTGGGGTTAATTACCTAGAGAGTGATCCAAACTTTGATCTTTATCAGTTGGCTGCTAAGGTCTCGGCTCGTCGTTTCTTTCCTAACTTCTTAAACTTGGATGCCACGTTTAACCAGCATGAGAAGTGGAGAGCAGAGGATCCTAGGCGATTTGAATATGAGGTAGCAACTATGGGTTGTAGAACACGTGTATTTGAGAATAGATATGGAGAGAAGAGCTCAGTGGGGCGTGGTAACATATCATTCTCTACATTGAATCTTCCTGGTATAGCAATGTCTTGTATGAACATAGAGAACGAACAACTACGTGTTGATGCTTTCTTTGAGAAATTGGAGAATAATCTCGTGTTGACTGCTCGCCAACTTCATGATCGTTATGAGTTCCAGAGGACAGCTCTCAAGAAGCAGTTCCCTTTATTGATGTCAATGTTGTGGAATGGAGGAGATAAATTAGGGGATAATGACACCATTGAGGATGTGATCAATCAAGGCACTCTTGGTATTGGGTTCATTGGTCTAGCTGAGGCTTTAATTGTACTAAGAGGAAAACACCATGGTGAGGATAGTGTGTCGCAAGAATTAGGATTGCGCATCGTTACATATATGCGAGATAGAGCTATTGATTTTGCAAATCAGTATGAGCATAACTACAGCGTTCTAGCTACACCAGCAGAGGGCGTTGCTGGAAGATTCACAAAGATTGATAAGCAGATTTATGGTATAGTAGAGGGTGTAACTGATAAAGAGTATTATACAAACTCGAATCATGTGCCAGTATACTATAAGTGCAGTATGGCTCACAAAGCTGAGATTGAGGCTCCATATCATGATTTGACAAGGGGTGGTCACATATTCTATGTTGAAATTGATGGTGACGCAACTCATAACCCAGATTCTATCTTTGCGGTGGTTGATATGATGGATCGTCTAAATATTGGTTATGGATCGGTGAATCACAATAGAAACAGATGTATGAGCTGTGGTTTTGAGAATGCACAAGAGAATCTTGAGATATGTCCTCAATGTGGGGGTAATCATATTGATAGACTTCAACGAATCACTGGCTATCTTGTTGGAACCACTGACAGATGGAATAGTGCTAAGTTGGCTGAGTTAAATGATAGAGTAAGACATGGTTAGTGGTGAGATATCTCTTTTGAGAGTCGTAAAGGATACTGTTGTTGATGGCCCAGGGGTGAGGATATCACTCTATGGAGCAGGGTGTGGACACCGTTGTAGCGGATGTCATAACTCTAGTAGTTGGAGTATCGCTCAAGGGGAGGTTTTTGCGTTGAGAGAATTAGCAGAGGAACTCCTTGCGGATACACACTCGAATATCACTTTTACTGGAGGTGATCCACTGTTTCAAGTAGAGTCCTTCGCAGAGTTAGCTCGTGTGATAAAGGCTAACAGCCAGAAGAGTATTTGGTGTTATACGGGATACCGTATCGAGGAGGTCCTCTCTTCATCAACTCTATCTATGATACTTCCATATATAGACGTACTGGTTGATGGTAGATTTGAGCAGGATCTCCTCTCTCCATCACTCCCTTTTAGAGGCAGTAGTAATCAGCGACTGATAGATGTAAAGGCAACTTTAAGGGATGGAGAGATTAGGATTTTCGAATATAATCCATTTCCAGACTTTGGTTTATTATAAGTATATAAGTAAAATGGTCATACTGCCACTAAGGCGGTATGACCATTTTATTTATACATTCCTTCTAAAGCCTTATTGGTAGTCCTAGATAGAAATCTATGATTTTAGATCTAAATATGAACTCATATTTGGCTTGAGAGAGCTCAACGGCAGTCTTAGAAAGTCTCAGCTTTACTTCATTAAACTCGTAAGAGTTGAGTTTTCCTGATTCAAATCTCTTAGAAGCATATTCGTATGCAACCTCAGAGGCTAGCATAGCTTCATGTGCAGCTTTAAATCTCTCGTTTGCCGCTTTAGCATTGTAAAAGGCTTGTTCTATCTCTTTGTATATATCCTTTTTGGCTTGTATGAGGTTTAGTTTTAGAACCTCAACATTTAGCTTTGCGCTCTTTACTTGATTGCGTGTGGCAAATCGATTAAATATAGGTATATTAAGTGATAAACCAAGACCATATCTACTATTGTTCTTCAGTTGATCTCCGAAGGTTAGGTTTTGATCTGCAAATTCTGAACCATAGATATGGTAATATCCATTAGAATAGAATGCACCGAAGCTAAGAGTAGGGTAGTATGCTGACTTGGCAACCTTAATTTGTCTTTCGCCCTCTTTTATTCTCCAAGCAGCAGCTCGTGTAGCTGGTCTGTCAACCCTGTTGGAAAGGAGAAGTTCCCCCTGTCCCTCTAGCTGAGATTGAGCATCTATTAGAGCGGACTCTATAACAGGAGGTTTAATTTCAAACTCTTGTGTGTTATCTATCTCTAGGGCTTGTGCTAAGTCAAGATTAGAAATCATAAGAGTGTTTTCAGCTTCAACCACACTCTGTTTATTCTTGGCTAGTGAGGCAAGTGTTTCATATAACTCAGATTCAGCTACCTTACCAGAGTTGAATAATTGTTCTGTTCGTGTTACTTGTTCTAGAGATAGCTTAACCTGTTCCTGTGCAACTTTTACCATATCTCTGTTGTAGAGTATCTGCATAAATAGTCCTGTGACAGATAGTGTTAGGTCATCATTGGCTTTTTGAAGATCTTCCGTCAGAGCTTGAATAGCGAACTGCGTTGCCTTTATCTGGTTGTGGGTTCGAAGTCCATTGAAGAGAGATACATTACTGCTTACAGAAAAAGAGCTATTGGCAGAGTTGCGATCGAGAATTAGACCTTCACGCCCAGTGGAACGCCCGAAGTCAAAGTTTTCACTTAGACTAGCGCTAAGATCGGGGAGTCTACTCATTTTAGAGGAGTTAAGCTCGAGTTTGGCATTATCATATCTAAGTCTAATCTTCTTGATATCTATGTTTTGCTCAAGAGCATAATTAATGCACTCTTCTAAACTCCATTCTCTCTTCTCTGTAGCAGCGAGTAGGGTTGTTGTAATAAGTAAGCCTGAAAGAATTAGTTTACGCATAGGATAGTCTTGTTAGTTCTTCTTTGGATCCATCACGATACCACGTAGTTCGTCTTGTGCTGTTACGCCACTAAGAACCTCAATGCGTATACCATCAGATAGACCTACCTTTATAAACTCTCTCTTGAACTCTTGTTCTTGGTTACTAGCAGAGGTTAGCTTGTAAACGAATGCAGAGTCTTTGTTAAACTCAATTGAGGATTCAGGGATAGTAAGTATCTTCTCTTTACGATCTAATACAATTTCTGCATTTGCACTATATCCAGCACGAACAAAAACAGAGTCTGGAATTACCATTGCAGCCTTTATCTCAAATAGGTTTGCTCCATTCTCCTCTTTACCCTTTGGTGAGACATACTCTAGTGTTGCATCGAAAGTAGTGTTTTGTATAGCACCTAAAGTTATTTTTATTGGCATACCATCTTTAACTCTACCTACATCTGTCTCATCTATATTGCCTCTGAAGATCATATCGTTCATGTTAGCAAGTGTGGCAATGGTTGTTCCATCGTTGAAGTTGTTGGACTGAATAACAGAGTTTCCTACCTTCACAGGGATATCTAGTATCATTCCAGAGACAGTGGCGCGTATAAGTGTTGTGCTGAAGCTGTTGTTACGTTTCGATACCCCAGTTACAAGGATCTCAAGAGACTCTTTCGATATGTCTAGCTCTTCCTTGTATTTGTCGAGCTGAACTTTGCTGCGTTCAAACTCCTCCTTAGCAATGATCTTATTTTCGAAGAGTTGTTCTTGTCGTTTGAACTCTTCTTTATATTGATCAAGAGCTATTTGAGCAAGTCGAATGCGAGATTCAGCATTACTGATGCTACTCATCTCAGGTATAACTTTAACCTTAGCTATTATATCACCCGAGTTGACTATCTCACCAGCCTCTTTGTATATCTCTTGAACAATTCCTGAGATTTGAGGCTTAATCATTACTTCATCTCGTGGTTCAACCTTACCAGTGGCGACGCTCTTTTTCTCTATTGTTTCTATTGAGGGTTTCTCAATTATATAGATAGTCTTCTTGGGCTGAGCCTTTTGCCAAAGAAACCAAAACGTTCCAATGAATGTGAGAATCAAAAGAGCTATTCCACCTATACGTATTATTCTTTTTATCATAGTTTATATCTATTATAGTTCTCTCAGATGTTCATATCAACTCTATTTATCAGCTGAAATAGAGCCCCCACTGCTTTTGTTAACTTCAGTCTTACTAGGGTTTCCTATGTATCTAATACTTGCACCACTTGAGGCCTTAGCTTCTAGCTCTTTTGTTACGTTTAGAGTTATTGATGATCCGCTTGATGCTTCTGCTTTTGCTGATTTTGATTCAAGATCAGTTAGTTTCGCAGTTGACCCGCTAGAGGTGTCTACTTCAAGTTTTTTGCAATATCCTTTTAGGGTTATTGAAGAGCCACTTGATGCGTCACACTCAATTTTTGTACTCTCTATATCTATATTTACGTTAGATCCAGATGATACATCAATAGATGTCTCTTTGCTTTTTAGTTGTCCATTTGATGTTACTTTAGTTCCTGATGAAGCATCAATCTTTTTTATGTCAGCACTCTGTATATAAATATTAGTTTTACCTCTTCGGTTTCTTTTGAACATAGAGTTTTTGTATCCAAGTTTTAGCTTTCCATCTTTAAATTCAACTATTAACTCAGTGATATCTTCTTCGTCAGCCTCAATGCGTATCTCTTGAGAGATGCCTTGAGCTATTGTTAGGTTGATTCCAGTAGATACGGATACTTCGGTAATTGTTCCAATTTGGCGTACCTCTTCTTTTCGCTCTGCGAATGCTGCTGATGTAAGACCTAGAATAGTCAGTACCAATAATGAGATTCTCTTTTTCATTTTATAATCAGTTTTTAGTTTTACTCTTCTCGAATTGCTTCTATTGCCTTTATCTTCATTGCTCTAGTTGCGGGTACTAGTCCAGCAAGTAAGCCTGATATTATTAGAATAACAGTTGCTGCAACAGCAACATTAAATGATATTTGAGGGTCTTTGAAGAATAGATCTTTATTACCCTCTATTGAACTTCCTATTAGTCCTAAAATTGCAACTCCAGCTGTTAATCCCATCAGACCTGCTACAGTGGTTAGAAGCACTGTCTCATTAATGATTTGAAGAAGTATCTCCCTAGGAGCTGCTCCGAGTGCCCTACGAATACCTATCTCTTTAGTTCTCTCTTGGATTGTAACAACCATAATATTGCTCACACCTACCACTCCAGCAAGCAAAGTGCCCAGACCCACAATCCATATAAGAGCGTTTATGCCAATAAAAAGATAGTTCATCATTTTGAACTGTTTTTCTATATTTATTAGGAATAGTGCTCCTTTATCCGTTGGAGATATGTCGTGATAACTCTTCAACTGCAGAGCTATCTTATCTTCCATTACGCTCATGGGGTATTTCTCGTAGCAACTAAGCGCAATAATATGTACTACATCTCCCATGTTAAATACTCTTGTCATAGTCGAGTATGGAAAGAAAAGGGACTCATCTGTTGCACCATTTATGTTTACACTTGTTATCTGCTTTATTACACCAACAACTTGGACATATATTCCGTTCACTCGTATGTATCTTCCTATGTTGGATTGATCACCGTTAAATATATCATTGAATACTCTTTCACCAATTACGCATACTTTTCGGCTCTCATCAATATCAATCTGATTTAAGTTGCGACCATGTATTAGCTTTACTGGATCAATCTTGTAGTATTCAGGATATAGCCCTTTGATGTTGAAAGATCCAGTTTTTTGTTCAAATACAACATTATCACTTGACCTACCACCGAAGTTGAGAGGAGATATGTGTTCTATTTCGGGGAATTTCTGTCTCAATAGCTCTATATCTGATCTTCGAAGATTCCAGCTTCTACCTTTTTGAAACCCTTTGTATGCCTCAGAGGTTCTATCACTTCCAACGTATAGAGAGTTTTTTGCAAAACCAGCTACCCCCTGACTCACACCATTCTCTAGCCCTTTGCCAGCACCAATCATTATGACCAGCATAAATATCCCCCAACCAACACCGAACATCGTAAGAATACTCCTTAGCTTGTTTCGCGAGAGGGTGTGCCATATCTCATAGAGATTGTCTGTGTCAAATATTCTGAGTTTATTCATAGTGAAGAGCTTCAATAGGTTTAACACTTACAGCTCTTTTTGCTGGTATGTAACCAGCTATAAGTCCTGCTATGATAATAACCAGAGATGCAGTAAGAACAATATTTATATCCACCGTAGGGTTGTAAAATATAGACATATTTTGTTCACCATTTGAAGTAGGCTGTTCGTTCATTTGCATAACTGTATTTATTGTTTCGCTAATAAGAACACCCGCCACTATACCGACATATCCAAATGCAGAGGTGATAATAATAGCCTCTAGAAGAATAAGCCTTAGTATAGAGCCAGGAGTAGCCCCTATTGCTTTGCGTATACCAATCTCTTTAGTTCTCTCTTTTACAGTTATTAGCATGATGTTGCTTATTCCAACAACTCCAGCTATTAAGGTTCCTATGCCAATAATCCATATGAATAGCTTTATACCGTTCATGATTGATAGAGTCTGCAGATATGTCTCCCATTTATTCCATATCCAGATAGATGGTTTGTCATCTGGGTCGAATCTGTTTAATCGCCCCATTCTCGCTCTAACTTCTTGAATGAACGTCTCGTTTGCTTCTTTAGTATCTAGGCCTTCGAGAGTAAAGTAAATGCTACGATAGCCATCTTTGTTGGCATTATAGATTGTTTCAGCAGTTGTAAGAGGTATAAGTAATGCACCGTCTGTTTCTGGTGTGTTGAAGTCATATATACCAACTACTTGAAATGACATTTTATTAAAAATGATATTTTCCCCAATAGCATCCTCATCCTTAAAAAGTATATCTCTCTGCCTTTTGTGTATTAAAGCTACTCTCCTCTTTTCTCTCATATCAAGATCGTTGAAGAGTCTGCCTCCAGGCTCTATGCGTATACCTCTTATCGTTGCATAGTTTATGGGTATAGCCTCACATCTAACCGACGAAGTTTCATTTTTGAAACGAATGGATGAATTACCCAAAGAGTACATAGGAGATGTTTCGATTACATTCTCTAATTGATTCTCCAACATTTGAGTATCTTGATTATCGAACTTTATCCTACGCCCCTTTTTGAGCCCTTCGTAGCTAACTGTTGTGTTGCCTGGCCACATACCTATTGAATTAACAGCCGTGTCTTCAAAGTTGCGAGCTATTCCATTCTTCAGTCCATTGCCAGCCGCTAAAAGAATAATTAGCATAAAGATGCCCCACGCCACAGAGAATCCAGTGAAGAATGTCCTGAGCTTGTTTCTCTTTATTGTTTGTAGTATCTCTAGCCAGATGTCCATATGATATCCTTTTTTAGTGATTTCGTGTAGCCTCAATATGTTCAATAATGCCATCTTTTAGCCTAATAATCTTGTCTGTTTTATAGGCTACATCATGCTCATGAGTGACAATAAGCATTGTCATACCCTCTTTATTAACTCCCTCTAGGATATTCATTACTTCTTCTGAAGTTTGGCTGTCAAGTGCACCAGTAGGCTCGTCGGCCAATATTATCTTTGGTTTAGCCGCCAGAGCTCTAGCAATTGCTACTCTCTGTTTCTGTCCCCCTGAGAGTTCGCTCGGAAGATGACTCGCCCAATCTTTTATGCCCATTTGATCGAGATACTCTAAAGCTATATCATTCCTCTTTCGCCTGCTAATACCTTGGTAATACAGAGGTAGTGCTACATTTTCAACAGCTGTCTTAAAGGATATAAGATTAAAGGATTGGAAAATAAATCCTATCATTTGGTTTCTGTATTCAGCAGCTCTAGCCTCTGTCAGATTCTGAATAAGTTTATCCCCTAAGAAGTAGGAACCACTATCATAATTGTCCAGAATTCCCAAAATGTTTAGTAGTGTGGATTTGCCAGAACCTGATGCACCCATAATAGAGACAAACTCACCTTTCTCGATCGATAGGTCTATGCCTTTAAGTACGTGTAGCGGCTTACCTCCGAAGTATGTTTTGTTTATTTTGTTTAGGTGTATCATTTAAAATAGATTAAAGTGGGTGTGTAATTGCGCAAATGTAGTATATATTTTATAGTTAGTGTTATTTTGTATGAAAAAATGATATTTAGAGGGTTAATTACTTTGTACACTCATCATAAGAGTACCAATATCCTCTATAATAACACTCTTCCAGTCATTTGGTGCCAGTATAATCGTGCCTAAAGATAGCTTTTAACACGAGCGAATATTTGGCTTTTGATGCTGAACTAGCCGTTGCACTCACTTAGTCAATTCAGCAAAACTGATCCTATTCATTAATTCTACCTAAGGATGCCTTCTTTTTATTTTCTCGCGATAAGATGTGTTAACTCTCTCTATTATGAAATAATTTAATGCCATAATTTATTGGTTTTATGAGAGTGCGACATTGCCCTCTCGGTTCAGCACAAATGTACACCACTCTCAAAGGTGCCTTGCGCCAAACTGCGCCAAATTGCGCCGAAGCCAAAATATTTAACAGTGTTTAGCATTTTCTTTGCTGCTCCGCAGCGCTTATGGGCTACCTAGTTGCTGTTGTAGTTAGGTTAGGGTTTAGATGGTTAGAAGGTTAGATTGTTAGGCAAAAAAATCTGCGAGATCTGCGTGAATAATTTGCATTTTGCTAGCGATGCGATAGCTCTTTACCCTGAAAGGGTAGTATGTGGGTAACCGCGGGTAAGCGTAGCGACCCGTGGATGCAGCCTCAACATCTCATAGCGTAGAGGTAACGAAGCTCTTTTCCGAGAGATCCGTGGATAAAAATCTTGGGTTAGGGGTTAGGGTTTAGTGGTTAGATCCGATTGAGTGATTGAACACATAGCGTAGAGGTAACGAAGCTCTTATCCGAGAGATCCGTGGACGAAATTCTTGAGTTAGGGTTTAGATCCGATTGAGTGATTGAACACATAGCGTAGAGGTAACGAAGCTCTTATCCGTGTATATCCGTGGATAAAACTCTTGGTTTAGGGTTTATGGGTTAGATCCGAGTGAGTGATTGAACACATAGCGTAGAGGTAACGAAGCATCCTATCCGTGTAGATCCGTGGATAAAACTCTTGGGTTAGATGGTTAGTGGGTTAGGGGTTAGATCCGAGTGAGTGATTGAACACATAGCGTAGAGGTAACGAAGCTCTTATCCGAGAGATACGTGGAAAAAAATCTTGGGTTAGTGGTTAGATCCGATTGAGTGATTGAACACATAGCGTAGAGGTAACGAAGCTCTTATCCGTGAAGATCCGTGGACGAAATTCTTGGTTTAGGTTTTAGATCCGATTGAGTGATTAAACACATAGCGTAGAGGTAACGAAGCTCTTATCCGAGAGATCCGTGGAAAAAATCTTGGTTTAGGGTTTAGATCCGATTGAGTGATTAAACACATAGCGTAGAGGTAACGAAGCTCTTATCCGAGAGATCCGTGGATAAAACTCTTGGGTTAGGGTTTATGGGTTAGATCCGAGTGAGTGATTGAACACATAGCGTAGAGGTAACGAAGCATCCTATCCGTGTAGATCCGTGGATAAAACTCTTGGGTTAGATGGTTAGTGGTTTAGGGTTTAGATCCGAGTGAGTGATTAAACACATAGCGTAGAGGTAACGAAGCTCTTATCCGAGAGATCCGTGGATAAAAATCTTAGTTTAGGGTTTATGGGTTATATCCGATTGAGTGATTAAACACATAGCGTAGAGGTAACGAAGCTTTTATCCGTGAAGATCCGTGGAAAAAAATCTTGGTTTAGGGTTTAGGGTTTAGATCCGATTGAGTGATTAAACACATAGCGTAGAGGTAACGAAGCTCTTATCCGAGAGATCCGTGGATAAAACTCTTGGTTTAGGGTTTAGATCCGATTGAGTGATTAAACAGATAGCGTAGAGGTAACGAAGCTCTTATCCGAGAGATCCGTGGATAAAACTCTTGGTTTAGGGTTTATGGGTTAGATCCGAGTGAGTGATTGAACACATAGCGTAGAGGTAACGAAGCATCCTATCCGTGTAGATCCGTGGATAAAACTCTTGGGTTAGTAGGTTAGGGTTTAGTGGTTAGATCCGATTGAGTGATTAAACACATAGCGTAGAGGTAACGAAGCTCTTATCCGAGAGATCCGTGGAAAAAATCTTGGTTTAGGGTTTAGGGTTTAGATCCGATTGAGTGATTAAACACATAGCGTAGAGGTAACGA
>JBOFUP010000006.1:0-35311 GCA_051652645.1 Bacteroidales bacterium | reverse complement strand
ACTGGCGAAAATAACTACGCTCTTGCAGCTTAATCGAAGTATAGTAGATTAGCTTATCCAGATACAAGGTATCAGGACAAGACATCACCCGGATGCTGTTGTTCCGAAGCGGTCCGAACCGGTGGTGCTATAATATCGGGGATAGGGAAGACTAAGCCTTGGGGTTTTCCTGAAATTAAAAGGATAAGATGTTTGGGTTGACTGCTCCGGTCGCACCCTGCATTCGAAAATATAATACGGAGATAAGCATGTAGAAAGCATATTCTTTCCTTGTTTGGACGAGGGTTCGACTCCCTCCAGCTCCACAAAGTTTGAATAAAAAGCGAAGGCAGTACTAAATAAATAGTACTGCCTTCGCTTTTTATGTTATCTGATAACGAGATCTGCATTTAGCTTGAAATACCACAATCCATTCTCCTTCTCAACTTGGCCAAAATGGTGCTTTGTAGGATCAGAAGATAGTCTAAAGCGTGCATTATCGTAGAGATAGTTCTCTAACTCTTCTCTGTAAGCTGGACCAAAGAAATTAAGACGGCCATCTTTTTCAACAAAAAGAGGAAAATTCTCTCCTAAATGGCCTTTCCACATCTTTGATGGTTTAAAACCAAATACACAAATAGTAAGTAGCTGTTTTACTTTGTATTCGTAGTACGCGTGTTTGCTTAGAAGATCATCATTAATCTTGAATGGATTATTCGCTTTAATCTCCTCAACAATGTCTTTGATATTTATAAGATCAGTGTTAAAGAATAATTTAAGCATCTCAGCATATAGCTTAGGGAAGTGAAGATCAATAAGTGATAGTGAATTCTTGAATATCCTGTTCTCAGGATCAGCATATTTAAGTCTACCACCTAGTCGCTCTATCTCAAGCAATCTAGACATTAGTGGATCTGGACCTTCTAGTTTGTTGAGTTTGTTCGATGTAGGGTTATTTAGCTTGATAGTTTGTATCTCGTACTTGATATTACCAGCTCTATGAGCTGCCATAATAGTACACCCACCATTGAACTTTGATTTGATAACTACTGGACGTGATCCTTCTACGGTTCTTACAGAAAAAGCACTGCGATCCTCTGCGTATGAGTATAGATCTGTTAAACGCATTCTCTTAAGTAGCTCAACTGCGTAAGGAACCTCGCTAGAATGTTTCTCATCCCAACTACGAACATCCTCAAAGAGCTGTTTTGCTATTTTTGCAAACTCGTTGCATGGTATTCTATCAAACTCTTGACGATCAAATTGACATACTACCTCCTTATCAATAATCTGATATCTGTATACACCCTCTGCATCAGTGCGAAAAATATCAAGTATTTCTCTATTTATTAATTTTCGACTGCCGAGTAGCGATAGTAGGGAGTAAGCCTGCATCCAATCCTCTTTGTTACCTGTGAAGTTCATAGTGTTCTCTTTATTGTTCTATAAGTTTTGTATTACCTAAAAGAAACCCAATATTAATTCCATAATTGAAATTTCTAGATGGGTAATTGTAATAATTACCAAAGATAGAAATAGAACCAATAGGAGTGTTATATACAAGTGATAATTCTCCAAAATGGTTAATCTTTTTTAGGTCTTTTGTACGTTTTACTTCTCTATTTTCACCTTTAGTAATTGAGATAATAGGCAAAAAGCCATAATACTCACTTCGTATACTTAATGAGCGCGAAAGGTTAACTATGGGAATAGCCCCTAATGCGGCGAATGATGGAGCCCGTAGCGATTCATTAAAGACAACCTTACTGTGGGGGGTGGGTGTGAAGGATGGCATTTGGATGATGGTTGAACTGAAATTATTATATGTTGGCTTGTTTGTATATAATACTGCTGTTTTATATCCTAGTGTTACTAATCTGGATAGTTTGTTATATTTCTCCCAGTTGATGGATAATTGAAACCAATTATGTGAAACTTCTTTGATTGGTTCATAGTATGTCTCACTTGGATCATATCTCTCCCAATCAAATGCATATTGGGCTAATAGTGAGAAATGAGAGCCATCATTAGGATACATAGGCGAATTTAGGGTGTTCTGTTCTACTCTAAGTGTTGAATTCCAAATATCATAGTAACTTCTAGTAAATCCGTTTACATCTGGTTGTGTGTATCTATCTTTCATAGCACCGTATGCTGTAGATAACTCTAATTTACTTGTTCTTCTATATGGCATCCCAAATCTTAGTTTAATAAAGCTTTCGCGTTTCTGTACATAGGCTTGAACTTCAGAATCAAATAGAAGCTTCTCATCTTCAAAGAACTTATTATTCGAATATACACCCATTAGCTTGACATAAAATGGTACTTTACTAGGGAATAGGATTCGTGCAGATGCCTCAAAACTATTATATGTTCGACCAATATGCATCTTAGCACCATAGTCCATCGAGAAAAAACTCAGGGATCTATAACTGACACCTAAATATGCTTGGTTTGAGCTCATTGAGGATATTAATCCTCCAATTCCTACAGACAAATTTTCCCTCATCTTAACCTTGAGATTCAACTCAAATAGTCTACTATCGTTATTGTAAAGGGCTGTAGGTATGATTTCTAGTATCTTTCCTTCTGAGAGCATACTGAAATAATCCCTTTGAAATGACTCAAAGGTGAAGGTGTTATCATTTCTTCTGCCTATTTGAGATAGTATATATTGTTGTTGTGGATATGATACACCTTCGACAGTAACATTCCTAAAGACTAGGTCTGGCAATTTTGATTTGTATATTCGTCTTTGAAGATTAATATTGTCTACTGGCATATTTCGATGTACAACCTTACGTATAGAATCTATATATTGAAGACCATTTTGGTAACCTACATTATAGATATCATCAGCACTTCCAAAGTCTAATATTCCATATTGCGATAATTTTGATCTAATATATATGCCTTCTTCAGGATTTATAGTATAGTCTGTTTTCTGCATTATCATATTCTCTAATTGACCCATAATATCTCTGTCTTTGGGCTTACTAGGGTTATCAGTAACAGAGCTTCCTATTATAAAATCAGGGGAGAAATCTTGCTTCATGATATCGGTTGGGAAATTATTATAGATTCCACCATCATATATAAGCATATTGTCAATCTCAATGGGTTTGAATACAAGAGGAAATGTCATCGATGCTCTAACAGCTTGGCCAAGGTCACCATTACGGAATACAATTGGCTGCTTATTATATACATCTGCACCAACACATCTAAATGGAACAAACAGATTAGAGAAATCATAATTTGCTATAGCATCACTCTGAGAACATAATCCAAGAAAAGCAAGATTCATCTGCACAGGATTAATTAGGCTAGAGGGAAGAAAATATGTCTGTGGTTTTATAGAGTCTCCTTTAAAGTCAATATTAAACTGTAAGATCTCAGGTATCGGATCGTTTTTTTTGAAATAAAATTCATCTTCCTTTCTAATTGTACCACTCTGCCACAGTCTAAAATCTTCAGATTTAATAACCTGCAACATTTCTGCAGGAGTATAGCCCATAGAATAAAGAGCTCCGACAATTGCTCCCATTGACGTTCCAGTAATATAGTCAATTGGAATATTATTCTCTTCAAGAGCTTGAATTAATCCAATATGAGCTATACCCTTAGCACCGCCACCAGAGAGAACAAGCCCAACTTTCTGTGATAATAAATGTGCTTCAGAGAGTGCGAATAAGAGGAATATAATAAATAATTTCCTGAACATAGGTATTATTGATGTATTAGCTTTATAAGAGAAATCTCAGGTGGTGCTCCAATTCTCATATGATAAAAAACATTACCGATACCTCTATTGACAATCAAATGCTGATTTGACTCATTTGTGTATAATCCTCCCCAGCATTTGTACTTTAGTGTAGAGGGTGAATAGTATTTACCTGCGAATTTTACTATCAGTTGCATTGCATGAGTATGACCTGATAGTGTAAGATCAATAGGTTGTTTATCTTTAGATACTATTTGTCTCCAAAATTCTGGATTGTGTGATAAAAGAATGGTGAAATCATTTATGTCTGGCTTTATCTTACTAAAGGTCTTATTTAAATCTCCATGCTGCGAGAATGGAGCTTCACCCCAATTTTCTATTCCAGATAGAATTATAGAATCAGTTTCACGATATATATGAAGTGATTCATCTAAAAGTAATTTCCAGTTTAAAGAGGTTATGCTACTTTTTAAATTACTAAAATCAAGATCTTTCTCCTCTGGGGTTAACCAACGAGAATACTCAGAATAATCATGATTACCTAATACAGCAAAAATTCCATCTTTTGATTTTATAGTAGATAACTTATCAATGAATGGAGTTAATTCAGTAGAGTTGAGTGTTACAAAATCTCCTGTGAATACGACTAAATCTGGATTAAGAGAATTAATTCTATCAGATAACGTTGAGATAAAGTTCTGATCGCTATTGAAAGAACTTATATGTAAATCGGAAAATTGAACAATTCTATAATTATTAAAAGAGTAGGGGAGTTTCTTACTGCTAACTTCATATTCTTCAATTGATATAGTCTTGGTTTCAAAGATATGCCCCCAAAGCATAGTAGATACAATAAATGTTGAGAATATTAATCCAATTCCTGATATGGTCATTGTTTTATCTTTAACCAATCTCCCCAAAAGTTCAAATAGGATATATATAATCTGTGGCAAATAAAAAATAAAATAGAAGAAGGAGAATAAAGTTAGATCCTTGGGAGAGACAATTGATTCTCGGTTGGTTAGAAGTGAAAATACAATTAATCCAAAACTAATAATGAAAGCAAAATTGATAATAGAATAACTGATCCTTACTATGATATTAGACTTTCTAAGTTTAGTAATGTATATATATATAGCTGTAAATCCATTGAATAATAATATAAAAAGGATCAATGGAATAATAATTCTTAATATCATCATTGATTAATTTTAGTGTAGTGTAGATCCAATATTGTCCAATAATGTAAATATATTGTAATCGTAAATAAAACAATCAATTAAATAACATTGTTCAAATAATTAGGGATTATAATATGATCCAATCATATTATAATCCCTAACTTAGTTAATCTATTTTACCCTCTTAGGGTTTTTTGCTATGAAATCTTTCCAAGATTTGCAAGAGCTTGAAACTATTGGTCTACTACTTTGATAAAAATGACATAGAGCTGCTGCAACTCCATCTGTAGCATCTAATTGTGGTAGCATATCCTCTTGAGGAATCCTGAGTATTTTTTGCAATAAGCTAGAAACCTGTTCCTTTGATGCAGCCCCATTTCCGGTTATAGACATTTTAATCTTTAAGGGGGCATATTCAAAAATAGGAAGCCCGAAGGATAAAGCTGCAGCAATTGCTACTCCTTGTGCTCTCCCTAATTTGAGCATAGATTGAACATTCTTACCAAAAAAAGGAGCCTCGATAGCTAATTCGGTTGGTGAATATTCTTTTACCAATGATGATACTCTTGTATAGATGTGATGCAATTTAGTATAATGATCATCATATTTACTCAAAAGAATAACTCCCATTGTTATCAGCTCAGGTTTACTATTCTTAATTCTTATTAGACCATACCCCATGACAGACGTTCCTGGATCAATCCCAAGAATGATTCTTTCATTAGATACAGTCATAATTCGATATTGTCAAGAAGGGTAGTGAAGCCTAATACTCTGTTTTGATATCTTTTAGTTATAGTATTTAATATTTCTGTTCCACATCTAGAATACCACTCATTCAATTCTTTCTCATCTGAAACATTGAATTGTAATGAATAACAATTTCCCATCTCTTCTTGGTCTACCATAACTCTGAGTAAACGAGGATTAGTAAGAGTACCATCACAAGTTAGACTTGGAATTAGAGACGTTTTAAACCATAATAGTGTATCATCTAGAATTGAATCATCTATCTGATACGTTGTATTGTAAATAATCATATTTGTTTGAAAATAGCATCAAAATAAACTTCACTATACATAATCACAATTATGACTATTTGCTTATGTGTAGTGAATCGTCATCACTTAGTTATAACACGCTTAGAAGGATTCGTTGATTCATTCCTTGTAGAGACTTGACTTACTAGTTGGTGAGCTAAATCAATGAAAGCTTTTCCAGTAATAGAATCTTCATTAAGAACAACAGGAGATCCGTTATCCCCACCTTCACAAATGGACTGAACGATTGGTATCTGACCAAGTAAAGGAACATTCAACTCTATAGATAAATCTTTAACGCCATCTTTACCGAAAAGATAGTATTTATTATTAGGTAATTCAGCTGGAGTAAACCAAGACATATTTTCAACTAGTCCGAGTATGGGAATATTAACTTTTTCATTAATAAACATACTAATTCCTTTTCTTGCATCTGCAAGGGCAACTTGTTGTGGAGTACTTACCACTACAGCACCTGTTACAGCTAAAGTTTGAACTAATGTTAGGTGAATATCACTTGTTCCTGGTGGCATATCGAGTAAGAAGAAGTCTAGCTCCCCCCAATTAGCATCTGCAATTAATTGCTTTAAAGCATTACTAGCCATACCACCTCTCCAAACTGTTGCCTCGTTCTTGTTTACAAAATAACCTATAGATAAGATCTTAACCCCATAACGAACCTCTGGAATAATCATATCTCTACCATCAATTCTTTCTAAAACAGGTCTAGCTTCTTCATTATTGAACATTTTAGGAACAGATGGCCCAAAGATATCAGCATCCAAGAGTCCAACTTTATATCCCATTTTTGCAAGAGCTACCGCTAAGTTTGAAGATACTGTTGATTTACCAACACCACCTTTACCAGAAGAAATTGCAATAATATTTTTGACTTGAGGCAAAAGCTTATCAACAGATGGCCTAGCTACCTGTTTAGATTTAACATATATATTACCGATAATATCGACCTCTTCATCACAAAATGTAATAATAGCCCTCTCTGCTGCCTTTATAACTGATTTAATGAAAGGATCAGTAGGCTTTTCAAAAGTTATTGCAAAGGAAACTTTAGTACCATCAATTCGAATGTCATCTTCGATCATTCCAGCATCAACAATATTTTTTCCTGTACCAGGATAACGTACTGTTTTAAGTGCATCCAATATTAAATTAGGATATAATGCCATAATCTACATAATTAATAGTTAAATAATTGGCTTAAGGCCCATTTGCTCCGCATATTTTAATAAGAAATTATATGCTTGGTCTCTATCATTCAGAATGAGTCCATCCAAAATTGCATCCTTTAATGCCATTTTTAAAGTACCTACTTCTTTAGAAGGGGTTAAACCGAATATCTCCATGACCTCTTCTCCTGAGATAGGAGGTTGAAAGTTTCTTACTCTATCTTTATCTTCAATCTCCTTAAGTTTATCACGAACAAGCTGGAAATTCTTAAGGTATCTAGTTACTTTCTCTTGGTTCTTAGATGTTATATCTGCCTCACAAAGAGTCATCAAATCATCAATATCATCTCCTGCATCAAAAAGTAATCGTCTAATAGCAGAGTCTGTTACTTCCTCTTCAGCCAATACAATAGGTCTCATATGTAATCCGACCAATTTCTTGACAAATTTCATTTTTTCATTGAGAGGGAGCTTCATTTCTCTGAAAATTGATGGAACCATTTTTTCACCAATAAAATTATGATTATGAAAGGTCCAACCGAGCTTATCATCCCATCTTTTAGTTATTGGTTTAGCAATATCATGTAACAAAGCTGCCCATCTTAACCAAAGATTGTCACTCTTCATTGCTAAATTATCAAGAACAACAAGTGTATGATAGAAATTATCTTTATGAGCCCTACCTCCTACTTGATCTACACCTTTAAGTGCATGAAATTCAGGAAATATTAACTCAAGTAATCCACATTTCTCTAGCAATATAAATCCAATTGAAGGTTTCTTAGAGCTTATTATTTTGTTTAATTCATCAATGATTCTTTCTTTGGAAATTATTTCTATTCTAGAGGCATTTCTTATAAGAGCATCGAAGGTTATATCATCAATTCTAAAATTAAGTTGAGTGGCAAATCGGATTGCTCTCATCATCCTTAGTGGATCATCACTAAAAGTGATATCAGGATCAAGAGGAGTTTTAATTAAGCCATTATCAAGATCTTTAATTCCTCCGAAAGGATCAATCAATTTCCCAAAAGATTCTGAATTCAAAGAAATAGCTAAAGCATTTATTGTAAAGTCTCTCCTATTCTGATCATCCGTCAAAGAGCCATCTTCAACCACTGGTTTTCTTGAATCACGACTATAAGACTCTTTTCTAGCTCCTACAAATTCGATTTCTAACTCCCCATATTTAACCTGAGCAGTACCAAAGTTCTTAAAAGTGGATAAATACGCACCTTTACCAAGAATATTTGCCACACTCTTAGCCAATTCTATTCCACTCCCTACAGCGACAACATCAATATCTTTTGACTGACGATGAAGAAATATATCCCTAACATATCCACCAATTACATAACACTCGTATCCGAGTTTATCAGCAGCTTGTGATATTGTAGAAAAAATTGGATCTGACAAGTGCTCTTTCATTCTATAAAATTATTTAGATAATTAATCCCCCTATAATCTCTTGTACAGATTTGCATCCTTGTCTATCAAGGTACTCCTCTATACCATCAATTACTTTAACCGTAATTTGAGGGTCAATAAAATTAGCCGTACCTATCTGTACTGCAGTAGCTCCAGCCAAAAGAAACTCTATAGCATCTGTAGCATCCATTATGCCTCCAAGGCCAATAATTGGAATCTTTACAGCTTTATATGTTTGCCAAACCATACGTAGGGCTATAGGTTTTACAGCTGCTCCGGATAAACCTCCAGTTACAGTAGATAATATTGGTCGACGGCTTTCAGCATTTATAGCCATCCCCATTAATGTGTTAATTAATGACACAGAGTCAGCTCCTGCTGCTTCTGCTGCTCGTGCTATTTCGGTTATGTCTGTTACATTAGGAGATAGTTTTACAATCAGTGTTTTGTTGTATACTTTTCTCACGGCTTCTACTACATCATGTGCACTAGAAGCACAAGTACCGAAAGCCATTCCACCTTGCTTTACATTAGGGCATGAGATATTAAGTTCAATAGCCTCAATCTTATCTAAGTCTGCAATTTTCTCTGTACACGCAACATAATCCTCAATAGTTGATCCCGAAACATTAACTATAGCTTTAGAGTCGAAATCTTTGATTCTCGGGTAAATATCACTTATAAAATAATCTACTCCTTTATTCTGAAGACCAACCGCATTAAGCATCCCTGAAGGAGTTTCTGCCATACGAGGATAAGGGTTACCCTCGCGATGATGTAAAGTTGTACCTTTAACGAGATAACCACCTAAGCGATTTAGATCAATAAAATCGCAGAACTCTTCTCCATATCCGAACGTCCCCGAAGCTGTCAAGACGGGATTTTTAAGTTCTAACTTACCTATATTAACACTTAAATCTACCATTTCAATTGATTCAAATTAAATACTGGACCTTCTTTACACACACAAACATGCCCATCAATTGTATCTTCAACACAACACAAACAGACACCAAAACCACAAGCCATTGTATTCTCAAGAGAAACCTCACAAGAAATTTCCTTCAGCTTAGCTAGTTTAGCCACAGCCTGCATCATTGGTTTAGGGCCACAAGTGAAAATATTATCAAAACTCTTTTTATCAAGTATAGAGTGATTCGTAACATATCCTTTCTCACCAGCTGAGCCATCTTCAGTTGTTAAATATAGATCCCCATACAAGGCGAACTTATCCAACATTACTAAATCGTTAGCCGACCTTGCTCCAAGCAAGAAAGATACATTGTAACCCTTCTCTTTTAGATAAGCTCCTAAATAAAGCATTGGAGCTACTCCAACACCGCCGCCAATAAGTAAAGTATTAGCTGATTTACTCTCTGGAAGAGAAAAAGAGCTACCTAAAGGGAATATTAAGTTTAATAAGTCACCCTCTTTTAGAAAAGATAGCTGTTTAGTTCCCATACCAACTTTCTGTATTAGTAACCAAATCTCTCTTTTTGTATAATCGACAAAATTTATAGAAACAGGACGTCGCAAGAAAGTCTTTGGAGAGTTGTCTACGCGTATTTCTACAAACTGGCCTGGTAATGAGGATGGAAGCTCCTGAGTGAGCTCTTGAGGAGTTAACTTCAACAAAAAGTAGCTGTCCGAAAGTACTTCGTTTGAGACAACTACTAAGTCCATAACGTGCTTCTTGATCATATAATATAAAGGTTTGCTGTACAAAGATACTAGAAAAAAGTGCTCCTAAAATGGAAATTACAATAAACCTTCTGCACTTGGATCAGGAATTATAGTTTCAAAAGTATTGTCATTGTAAAAAATCAATATTCTAGATATCTTTTTAGATGTAATCACACTCTTTGGTGGAGCTGGTGCTTCAATCTTGACACTCTCTTCAACAGGAAAGAGTTGCTTACTATAGGTCGCATCTTTTGCAGTATCTATGAGTCTATTTCCTTCCTCTAACTCTTCACCCTTGCCAAACAATAACCATTCAGAATTAATGTTTGGGAAAGCCGTTAATATTTTAGTTACTACATCTAGGCTAGGATTATTTCTGCCAGATAAAATATGAGAGAGTGCCGCTCTGTTAAGGCCAATATGGTCAGCAAATCGGGAAGCATTCATATTCTCTCTAAGCATAATCTGTTCAATTCTACTCTTCATATATTGCATATTTCAAATAATAATAATGAGCACCTAGCGCAAAAAGCACAAAAATGCATACAAATGTAGCAAATATATCGATTTCACAAAAGTAAATACACAAAACATTTGTATACTCTTAATGCGACAAATGTAAACACAACAAAAGTAACAATGAGGGTTACATTTGTATCATGCACCCAATAGCATTGGAGTATTACAAATGTATATACTACTGGTAGATTAAGACTATATAATAACGATTACATCAGCTATTATAACAGAAAATAAAGAAGTTATACCCTAATACCACCTCTAATTAAACCAAGTATATATATCTGTTAACTCTAATGATTGATACACTGCATTTTAGCCATATAATATTAACCTATATCCATCTCATTTAAGAAACAAGCAACCACACCTATTAAGAATGCCCTATTTTATTAACTCTATACTCTAGATCAATGATTGTAATGTGCTGATAAACTGCAAACTATATATGTCTAACACTACCCTAGTTATGTGTTACATTTGCAAAATAAAAATTAACATTGATGATTACAAATGTGACAGACTGCTTTGCCATGTATAAACAATTCTATTTCCCTTTTTGTAACTATATGCTCACTTTATGATATTAATGTATCACACAATTGTAAACAACACCCTTTTTTACAACACCTAATTGTTCTATGCTAAAAATAGCTTACCTTTGTCATCATAAAATTTCATCAAGAGTAATTGATCAATATAATTATCACATATCTAATGAGACCTTTTTATTTATTAGGACAATATGTACTACTTATGGCTCAAGTTTTCACCAAGCCGGAAAAGTGGCGCGAATTTTTCAAACAGCTAGTCAAGGAAATTTATAAATTGGGGGTTGACTCCATTGGCATTGTATTTCTTATATCCATCTTCACAGGAGCTGTAATGTGTATACAGATTCAATTAAACCTCACCTCTCCCCTAATGCCAAACTATATATTAGGGTTAACAACACGAGATACACTCCTTCTAGAATTTTCTTCTACAATTATGTGTATCATTCTAGCTGGAAAAGTAGGTTCGAATATTGCATCAGAAATAGGCACAATGAGAATTACTGAGCAGATAGATGCACTAAATATTATGGGTATAAATTCTGCAAACCACCTGATACTACCCAAAGTTGTAGGATTAATGCTTTTCACACCAGTACTTGTTATATTCAGTATGTTTGCTGGGATTATTGGAGGGTACATTGTAGCACTATTTACGGATCTTTTCTCGGTAGCTACATGGGAGATTGGATTACAAAGTTATTTTGAAGAGTTCTATGTATGGTATTCTATTATTAAGTCAACAATTTTCGCCTTTATAATTAGTTCTGTTGCCTCTTACCACGGCTACTACTCTCGTGGAGGAGCATTAGATGTTGGGAAAGCAAGTACAAAATCAGTTGTCGTAAGCAGTGTCTTTATACTACTCTTCGATGTTATACTCACAAAATTGATGTTGCAATGATCAAAGTAGAGAATGTAATCAAATCATTTGACGAAAACTTAGTATTAAAAGGTATTTCAACAGAATTTATTGCAGGCAAGACGAATCTTATCATTGGTCAAAGTGGATCCGGTAAAACTGTTTTATTGAAATGTCTTGTTGGTTTGATGCGACCAGATTCAGGCCGCATATTATATGGAGAAAGAAACCTTGTTGATCTTAACAACAAAGATTTAAAGACGTTAAGAACTGAGATTGGTATGCTTTTTCAAGGTTCAGCCCTATTCGATTCAATGACCGTATTGGAGAATGTCCTATTTCCACTTACGATGTTTACTAACAATACTAAAGCTGAGAATTACAGAAGAGCAATGTTTTGCCTGGAAAGAGTTAATTTAACTCATGCAGAAAAGCTCTATCCGTCTGAGATTTCAGGAGGTATGCAAAAAAGGGTTGCAATTGCAAGAGCCATATCACTTAATCCAAGATATCTTTTCTGTGATGAACCCAATTCAGGGCTTGACCCCAAAACATCAATTGTTATAGACGAATTGATCTCAGATATTACGAAAGAGTATAATATTACGACAGTGATTAATACCCATGATATGAATTCGGTTATGGGTATTGGTGAGAATATCACCTTTATCAACAAAGGTGAAGTGGCTTGGATAGGAAATAAAGATCAGATACTCACCACTAACAACAAAGCGGTTAATGACTTTGTTTTTGCATCAAATCTATTTCAGAAAGTAAGAGATATTGCTGTTAGCTCAGCTGGCGAGGAGGCTTGATTCTAAAATCAGCGCCCCACATTAATTTATTTTTCAAGGTTGTATAGAAGGTTTGGCTCTCACGTTTTACGAGTCGAACCTTCTTTTTTGATTTTGATATTCTAAGCTCAACACTTAAGTCCAGGACTTCCGATCGTCCATCTAATGAAGCTAAAAAATGTCGACCTCTACCCTCCACTCTTAGATGAATAACACTATTGTCTGGTATAACCAATGGTCTTACGTTTAGGCTATGCGATGCAATTGGCGAAAGCAGCAAAACTGGTGATTGTGGCATAAGTATAGGCCCACCTACACTCATTGAGTAAGCAGTTGACCCTGTAGGAGTAGAAACCAGCAACCCATCTGCCTGATATGCATTGATATATTCACCATCAATCCAACAGTGGATTGTTATCATTGATGATGTATCCTGTTTTAGTATTGCTATTTCATTCAGAGCCAATGGATAATCCTCAAATGAGTCATCAGAGGAGTACATCTCCAATAATGTTCTCTCCTCGATATGATAAAAACCACCCATTAAATCTAGGACCATCGACTCAAATTCTTCGACTGCACAATCTGCCAAAAAGCCAAGTCTTCCTAGATTGATGCCCATTATAGGTATGCTCGTCTCTCTTGCACGCTCAACAACCCTTAACAAAGTCCCATCTCCACCAATACTAAAAATAAAGTCAGCCTTAATATCCCCATCGGGCGAAATAACCTCTTGCTCATTAAGTGACAAACCAAGAAGATCCTGCAGGAATAGAAAAAACTCCTGCTCAATGGCCACATCTATACGATAACGTTCAAGGACCTCTAGTATTTTAATAAAAGCCTCACGTTCACCAACGGCATAACTGTTTCCAAATATTGCTATCTTCATAAATTTATCACTATAGTATTACTGTTTCGATACAAAACTACGAAATTGCCCCATTTCGATATGATAATTTCTCGTTTTTTTGATCTATTATTTAAATAAGGAATAAGATAGAACAATCAAATACGAATTTAATATATCAAAATCATCACCACTATACCTCTACATTTTCAAATAATACTCTTTAGTAAGAGTTATATACTCCTTAGAATAATGATGACGCTCTAATTCAATTGTCAGAGATTCAATTGTCACATCCTTAGAACTGCTAGAATTTGTGAACTCCCACATTATACGCTTTGGGCTAGCTCCAAGCTTTGGGATAACATAACACTTAGATGATGGTACTAACGAATAATTCAAAGCTATCTCCTCCACTCTATTTTCATATTCTGAAGGTAATATAATCGTAAATCTCCCACTATCACTAAGGTTCTCACTTACACCTTTAAATAAATCCTCAAAAGAGAGTGTGTCCGTTTGTCTAGCTGCAGCTCTCTTTGGATCTGGAGCCAAAAGAGAGTTTTCAAAATAAGGAGGATTAGAAACTATTAAATCAAATTTCTCACCACTACTACATCTATACCCTGATGAAAAGTCCACCATTTGGGCACTCAAGCGATCATTCCATGGAGATCTCTTGAAATTTTCCGAAGCCTCTTTTGTAGCATCTGCATCTATATCTATACCTACTATTTGAGCAGAACTACGCTGCGCAATCATTAGCGCTATCAGTCCACTCCCAGTTCCAACATCTAAAACCCTTGAAGCATTCAGCGCATTGCTCCAAGCCCCTAGAAGAACTCCATCAGTTCCTACCTTCATGGCACATCTGCCATGTTTTACTGTAAATTGCTTGAATTTAAAAGAATCTTTAGCCATAATGTGGGCTTATTGTTATTTTCGACAAATATAGATACCTTTGGCACAAATCTTGTAATTTCAAATGAGATATTTAAACTGATTAATTATACAAACCCATATACAGCATGTTTCAAGACCTATTTATCGAAGTAGATACTGATGATAACAGTGATAAATATATTCCAATATTCGAAGAAGGAAATATGAACGAAGACGAACTGCTTGAAGTAGAACTAGACAATATACCAGTTCTAGCTTTGCGCAATATGGTTCTATTCCCTACAGTTGCTCTTCCAGTATCTGTAGGACGCGTAAAATCCTTAAAGCTCATTAAGGAGGCATACAAAAAAAAGACCCCTATAGCTGTCTTCACTCAGAAAGATATTGACGTAGATGATCCTGAGTTTGATGACCTTTACCATACAGGAACCATTGCCGAAGTAGTACGTATATTCGAACTGCCAGACAAAACAACGACAGTTATCCTTCAAGGTAGAGACCGCGTAATGCTAGAAGAGATAATTACGCATGAACCATATCTTAAAGGTAAATGCTCATTGATGGATGACCTTGAGGTAAGCGATGATGATCAAGAGTTTAAAGCCTTAGTTTCAACAATTAAGGACATGACCATTAGGCTGATAAAAGCACAAAATGAGATACCAAAAGAGGCTATAATTGCAATTAAGAACATATCACGACCTCTACATTTGGTTAATTTCACCTGCTCAAATCTTCCACTCTCTGTAAGCAATAAACAGCAGCTTCTTGAACTATCTTCTGTAAAAGAGAGAATATACTCTCTAATTAAAAGCCTCTCTAAAGAGATTCAATTACAAGAACTTAAGAGCGACATAGAGAATAAAGCTCGGGAAGAAATGACCCAGCAACAACGTGAATATTTCCTTCAACAACAAATAAAGAGCATACAAGATGAACTTGGGGGTAATCCCTCAGATGTTGAAGTACGACAAATGAAAGTCAAAGCATTCACTAAGAAGTGGAATGACTCTGTTAAAGAGGTATTTGAGAAAGAGTTACAGAAACTAGAGAGACTACACCCTTCCTCACCAGACTACTCTGTTCAAGTGAATTATCTTCAAAACATGCTCAATTTGCCTTGGGGTGAATATACTACTGACAGATACAGTATACCACAAGCACAAAAACAGCTAGATAAAGACCACTTTGGACTAGAAAAAGTTAAAGAGAGAATCATTGAATACTTAGCTGTACTTAAACTTAAAGGAGATCTCAAATCACCTATCTTATGTCTATATGGCCCTCCAGGTGTTGGTAAAACATCATTAGGAAGATCTATAGCCGAGGCTATGAAGCGTAAGTACGTACGTATGTCACTCGGAGGATTAAGTGATGAATCCGAAATCAGAGGTCACCGTCGCACGTATATTGGAGCGATGATGGGTAGGATATTACAGAATCTTGTAAAATCTGGCTCTTCTAATCCTGTATTTATACTTGATGAGATTGACAAACTAGGGCAAGGACATAAAGGAGATCCTTCGGCAGCTCTTCTTGAAGTACTAGATCCTGAGCAAAACTTCTCGTTTCATGACAACTTCCTTGATATAGACTACGATCTATCAAAGGTAATGTTTATCGCCACAGCCAACAATATCAATGAGATTCCTCGCCCACTACTAGACCGTATGGAGCTTATCGATGTTAGTGGATACATTATGGAGGAGAAGGTTGAGATTGCTCGCAAGCACTTGATCCCAAAAGAGATGGAGGCTCATGGATTGAAAGCTAAATCACTATCAATCCCAAAACCAGTAATAGAATTTATTGTCCAGAACTACACTCGCGAATCTGGTGTTCGTGAATTAGACAAGAAGATAGCCAAGATAATGCGTCGTTTAGCCCTCCGTTCTGTAGAGAACGAAGGAGACTTAAAAGGCTGCAAACTAACTACTAATGACATAGAAGAGTTCCTTGGCATACCAGAGTTTAGCAACGAGAAGTATCAAGACAATAGTTATGCTGGTGTTGTGACTGGACTAGCATGGACAGCCGTAGGAGGAGAAATACTTTATGTAGAGACGAGCTTGAGCAAAGGCAAAGGTGGAAAACTGACAATCACAGGAAATCTAGGTGATGTCATGAAAGAATCTGCCATGTTGGCACTTGAATACATCAAAGCACATGCTGAAGATCTGAAAATACCTTATACAGCCTTTGAGAATTGGAATGTGCATCTCCACGTTCCTGAAGGAGCAATTCCAAAGGATGGGCCATCGGCTGGGATAACTATGACCACAGCGCTTGTCTCTGCTTTTACTCAGCGAAAGGTAAAGAAAGCCCTTGCAATGACAGGCGAGATAACTCTTAGAGGTAAAGTTCTTCCTGTAGGAGGTATCAAAGAGAAGATACTAGCTGCCAAAAGAGCTGGAATAAAAGAGATTGTTCTCTGTGAAGAGAATCGCAAGAATATTCTTGAGATTCATGAGCAGTATCTTCACGGACTTACTTTCCACTATGTCAACGACATAAAAGAGGTGCTTGAGATCGCTCTTACTAATGAAAAAGTAACTAACCCATTGGTTGTTGAGTAATATCCATAATAAGATTACAATATTTCACTTTACTAAGAGGAGCTGCATTAACTTGCAGCTCCTCTTTTTTAGGTATGATTTACCATTATTTCTTAACAATCTTGTTTCGTAGCTCAACTAAAAACACTATTTTTACGAGCAATTTAGCAGAATAACCGCTTGTTTATTATAATTGATAGTATAAATGACTGATCAAGAAAGAATTATTAAGATTAACATCGAAGAGGAGATGAAAACAGCTTACATCGACTACTCGATGTCTGTTATTGTATCTCGTGCACTGCCTGATGTTCGTGACGGATTCAAACCCGTACACCGTAGAGTGCTCTTCGGGATGAATGAACTTGGAAATACTGCCGACAAACCATACAAAAAGTGTGCGCGTATTGTTGGTGAAGTACTCGGAAAGTATCACCCTCACGGCGACTCTTCAGTTTATATGACTTTAGTTCGTATGGCTCAAGAGTGGTCACTTCGCTACACCCTCGTAGATGGACAAGGTAACTTCGGATCTGTAGACGGTGATAGCCCTGCTGCGATGCGTTACACTGAGGCTCGCTTAAGTAAGATAGCCGAAGAGATGCTTCGTGACATTGACAAAGACACTGTTGATACACAATTGAACTTTGATGATACGCTTCGTGAGCCTACAGTTCTACCAACGCGTATCCCTAACCTCTTGGTTAATGGTGCTTCTGGTATTGCTGTTGGTATGGCTACAAATATGCCTCCGCACAATTTATCAGAGGTAATTGATGCTACTGTTGCATACATCGAAGATAATGAAATCACTGTAGAAGGACTGATGCACTACGTCAAAGCACCAGACTTTCCAACAGGGGCTTACATATTTGGGACATCAGGAGTTAAAGAAGCCTTCGAAACTGGACGTGGACGTATTATCATGCGTGCTAAGGCCGAGATCGAAGTTGAAGACTCAGGTCACGAAAAGATTGTAGTCACGGAGATACCTTACCTTGTAAACAAAGCTACTCTTATTGAGCGTATTGCAGAGCTAACGGGTATTAAAAAGTGTGACCAACCAATTAGAATTGAGGGTGTTTCAAACGTTAATGACGAGTCAGACCGTCACGGTATGCGTATTGTTATTGACCTTAAGCGTGATGCTAATTCAGGCGTAGTCCTAAATAAACTCTACAAGATGTCTGATCTTCAGTCTTCTTTTAGCGTTAATAACATCGCCCTAGTTAAAGGTCGTCCGAAACTTCTGAACCTTCGCGACATGATTCGCTACTTCGTAGAACACCGCCAAGATGTGGTTATACGTCGTACGAACTATGAATTACGCGAAGCTGAAAAACGCGCGCATATCCTTCAAGGATTGATCATTGCAGTAAACAATATTGACGAGGTTATCCAGATAATCAAAGAGTCTACATCTCCTCAGTCAGCAATGGAACGTCTTCAAGAGCGATTTGATCTTTCAGACATCCAAACGCGTGCTATCGTGGATATGCGTCTGCGTCAATTGACTGGACTTGAAATAGATAAGTTGCGCAAGGAGTTCAACGAATTAATGGCTCTTATTGAAAAGCTTAAGCTTATTCTTGAGAACTATGAAGAGCTTATGCGCGTTATCAAAGAGGAACTTGTAGAGATACGTTCTAAATATGGTGATGTTCGTAAGTCCGAAATAGTTCTTAACTCAGAAGACTTTAATCCAGAGGATTTCTATGCAGACGATGAGATGATTATCACTATCTCACATCTTGGATATATCAAGCGTACTCCCCTATCTGAATTTAGAGCTCAGAACCGTGGTGGCGTAGGTTCAAAAGGAGGAAGCACACGTGATGCAGACTTTATTGAATACATATATCCAGCATCTATGCACAGCACAATGATGTTCTTTACCGAACGTGGTCGTTGCTTCTGGCTAAAAGTGTATGAGATACCAGAGGGATCAAAAACATCCAAAGGACGTGCAATCGTAAACCTTCTTCCTGCTCTTGAGAAAGATGAAAAGGTAAATGCATTCATCCGTGTTAAAGGTCTAAATGATAGTGAATACATAAACAATCACTACCTTGTATTCTGTACTCAAAATGGTATTATCAAAAAGACCCTTCTTGAACAATATTCTCGTCCTCGTCGCAACGGGGTTAATGCTATCAACCTTCTTGAGGATGATAAGTTGATTCAAGTAAGATTGACTAATGGTAAGAGTAATATCATCTTGGCTAATCGCAATGGTCGTGCTATTAACTTCCAAGAGGAGAAAGTCCGTGCAATGGGGCGCTCTGCTACTGGTGTAAAAGGTATGAAACTAGATGGACAAGATGACGCTGTTATTGGTATGATTGCTATTGAAGATCCTGAGAATGACACAATCATGGTTGTATCAGAGCAAGGATTTGGTAAGCGTAGCCAATTTGATGAGTATCGTGAGACTAGTCGAAACGCTAAAGGGGTTAAGACGATGAACATCACAGAAAAAACTGGTAAACTTGTTGCTATTAAGAACGTAACAGACGAGAATGACCTTATGATCATTAATAAGTCGGGTGTTACTATTAGACTTAAAGTTGCAGATGTTCGTGTCATGGGACGTGCTACTCAAGGAGTAAGACTTATCAACCTTGAAAAGCGCAATGACGAGATAGGTTCTGTTACCAAAGTCGCTACAATGGATGATGAGGAGCTGGAAAACAGTGATATGCTTCTTTCGCCTGAAGAGATCAACTCTCAGCTAGAGAATAACGAGCAAATAGTTGATCAGAATACTACATCACCTCAAGAGATAGATACTAACTCAAAAGGCGAAGATGATCCACAAATGACTCTATTTTAATTGAACGAATAAATCAATTTAATAATAACTCTATGAAAAAGGTATCATTAATGGTTGCTCTCTGCTTGGCAGCAAGCGTAGGGGTAGCTCAAAAGAAGAATGTTAGCATGGCTCTGACTGAAGCCAATGCAGAGAAGCCTAAATTTGCTGATGCAGAAAAGCTAATTAAAGAGGCTCTTAACAACGATGAGACTAAAAACGATGCTAAAACTTTTTATGTTGCAGGTTACCTTCAACTAAAAAAGATGGAAGCAGAGCGTAACAAGCAGATCCTTCAGCAAAAAAGCAATGAAGAGACTATGTACACTGCTTTGATGAGTATGTATAACTACTACAACGAAGCTTATGTATTAGATCAGCAGCCAGATGCTAAAGGAAAAGTTAAGCCACGCTACACTTCTAAGATGGCAACTAACTTGAGAGAGAACTACTCTTCTTTCATCAATGCAGGTGTTTTCTATAATGAGAAAAAGGATTACAACAAAGCATATGAGTTTTTCAACACATATACTCAGATGCCTGAAAATGCATTGATTAAAACATTGAAAGATGTTGATTTCTCTGCAGATACTTTGATGAAAGACATCAAGTACTACACTGCTTTGATGGCTTTGCAGACAAACAATTCAGAATTGGCTATTGCTACTTTGAATAAGTTCAAAGATGATCCTTACAAATCAAATGAGCTTTACCAATACCTATGTTTTGAGTATGACAAAGCTAAGGATACTGTAAACATGATCAAAACGTTCCAAGAAGGAGCTAAAAAGTTCCCAACGGATCCTTACTTCATCCAGAACTTGATCAACCTTTACATCAAAACAGGTAAGATGACTGAGGCTATCAGCTATCTTGATGATGCAATTGCTCTTGAGCCATCAAACCCAACTTACTATAACGTAAAAGGTGTGATTCTTGAGGAGCAAAAAGACGAAGAGGGTGCTCTTGAATGCTTTAACAAAGCTCTTGCAAACGATGCTAACAATGCAGAGACTCACAACAACATTGGTCGTGTATATTACAACCGTGCAGTTGCTAAAGAGGATATTGTTTCAGCAATTCGTGATAACAAGGCTTACAACGAAGGCAAAAAAGAGGTTAATGAGATGTTCAAAACATCACTTCCTTACTTCGAAAAAGCTCACAAACTGAACCCATCAGAGCGTAGCTACATCGTTGTTCTTCGTTCAATCTACTACAAATTGAACATGGGCAAAGAGTACGAAGAGGTTAACAAACTTCTTGAGTAATATACTCCATAGATAAATAAAAATAGAGAGCTGTACAGAATCCTGTACAGCTCTCTATTTTTATTTATAAGGTTGGTTATCTACGACCCCATACCTCTACAGTAGCCTTTCCTCCTTTATGACCTTTTTTAGATCTATATTTGAAGGTTATATCCTTTATAATTCTTTTGTTTCCAACAAGATCGATAACTCGACTCTCCCCTCCTGATGGTATCTGACTACGTAGTTTAACATCCTGCGAATCACCATTTGCGAAGTTAACCACCACTTGATCGAACTCAATAGGAGCATCGTTAACTCTAATCTTAAACTTCGTATAGCTTTTCTTCGATGAGCATTTAATCACATCCTTTTCAGATTTAAACTGTACTTTTCTCTCGCCCAATTTCTCCCAATTACCGATAACCTGTGAATTAGCTACAAAAATAGCCATAACAGCCAATAGCATTGATAATGCAATCTTCTTTCTCATTTTACTTCTTCTATTAGTTAATAATTATAGTTAAGCAATATCACCCTTTATCAAGACCACTGCAGATAGTGATTCATTAATTGGAGATATTGAGAACAAAGATATATTTTACTTTGTTCTTATAAGAGAAAATCTAAAACATTATTATATATGAGTGAATTTCCAAAAGGGCGATTGGTTCATTTGAGTCAAGCCATCGAGTACTCAGAAGGGAGTGTTGTTAGCAAACAAATTATCAAGTGTGGAACGGGTAATATAACTCTTTTCGCATTTGAAAAAGGTGAAGGTCTAAGCGAACATACTACCCCTTATGATGCTTTAGTTCAGGTTCTTGAAGGTGAGGTAGAGATAACAATAGATCAAAAAGCATTCCATCTAAAGAGTGGAGATTCCATTCTTTTACCAGCAAACCATCCTCACAAACTTCATGCCTCAGAACGTTTCAAGATGCTGCTCACTATGATACGTGGGTAAAATTAACTTCCCGGGAGTGTTCTAATGACACTCCCGCTTTATTTGTATCACAATTAAGATATAGAGAAGAGAATGAAGAGTAGGCACATTCTATCTGCATTAAATTAGGTCCACGATTGTACTAATTACCCCTTAACCAATAAGATGTAACAGCCCAATAAACAGACTCTAATAAGAATAATTGGGTGTACTCTAAATATACGTACGTATTTTCACTAGAATACGTACGTATTTATAGGAAAACACGTACGTACTTTTCTTCAAATACGTACGTGTTTTGTCAGTTATACACAACCTCACATGTAGTTTATTAGTATATTCTGAGAGAATCTCCTATGAATTGTATTAGTTTCAAGATGATTAGTATGGATTATTATATTGACACTTCGGTCAATATAGATTCCTAACTAAATATTTATCTGGATAAACATTATAGCTATCTTTGTTTTCCAATTAGGAAAGAGAATTCATCTCCCCTACTTCTAATTAACTATATAGCAATTAAATATGAGTAAAACTGATAGTTACGTACATATATCACCGAATTCGATTGAAGATCTCAGAGAGTGGCTAGAATCAAATCACGATTCACAACCTGGGGCATGGATACTATTCTGGAAAAAGAATAGCAATAAACCCTACATTCCTTATGGCGATTTCGTTGATGAACTACTGTGCTATGGGTGGATTGACAGTACTATTAGACCAATAGATGACCACTCTTATAAGCAAATAATATCTCCGAGGAAATCCAATAGTGTATGGAGTAAGGTGAATAAGGATAAAATAGAAAGATTATTATCAGAAGGTAGAGTTAAAAGTATGGGCCTTAGAGCAATATCCGTAGCCAAGGAAAATGGATCATGGACTGTTCTAGATGAAGCAGAAAGATTAGAGCTCCCCGTTGATCTTCAAAATAAGTTATTGACCATAAGTGATGGCTTTAAGAGATTTGAGTCTCTTTCTCCTTCAAGAAGGAAATATTACCTTTCTCATCTAGTAATGGCAAAAAGAGAGGCTACAAGAGTTAAACGAATTGAGGCAATATTAGTTGATTTATCTAATATAGTAATCAAAACACAAGGTTAGTTTTCACTCTGAGTAATGCACGATTGCATATACTCTGTATATTTTTTGATCACAGGAAGAGATCTTTATATGTATATACACCATAAAGAGAGAGAGAGCGATAGAACTGCTAAGCAGCTACTATCGCTCTCTCTCTCTTTATGTAGGACAGTCTAAAAGTCTAATCAAACAGTGTTGCTTGTACTACTTTTTAGATCTTAGCAAATTCTTTATAGAATTCACATACTGTTTCTATTCCTTTATAGAAGATAGGAAGACGGAAATTCTCGTTTGGAGAGTGGATTGCATCTGATTCAAGACCGAATCCCATCAAAAGACTCTTCATCCCTAATACGCGCTCAAATGCAGCAATGATAGGTATACTTCCCCCACTTCTTGTTGGTAGTGGTCGTTTGCCAAAAGTAGTCTGGTATGCTTTTTCCGCAGCTTTGTATGCTGGAAGAGTAATAGGACAAACATAGCTTTCGCCCCCGTGCATAGAAGTAACATTCACTTTAACCCAACTTGGTGCTTTTGCTTCAAAGTATTGTTTTACCAATTCACCGATTTTCTCGTGGTCTTGACCTGGAACTAGTCGACACGATAGCTTGGCGTGAGCTTCAGAAGGAAGAACAGTTTTTGAGCCATCTCCCTGATATCCACCCCAAATACCACATACATCAAAGGTAGGTCTAATCCATGTACGCTCAAGTGTAGAGTATCCCTTTTCACCAAATAGTCCATTTAGTTTAAGAGCGTTCATATACTCCTGATCAGAGTGAGGCACTTGTGACATAAGCTCTCTCTCCTCTTGTGAAACAATCTCTACATCGTCGTAGAATCCAGGGATAGTTATCTTTCCATCAGCATCCGTAACCTCTGCAATCATCTTACAAAGTTCGTTGATAGGGTTTGCAACCGCACCACCAAAGATTCCTGAGTGTAGATCGTGTGATGGTCCCTTGACGTCTATTTGCCAGTATGCAAGTCCTCTAAGTCCAGTTGTTATACTTGGGTCATTCTCGCTGATCATTCCAGTGTCTGATACAAGTATCACATCAGCTTGTAGCATCTCTTTGTGTTCAACACAGAAAGCCTCAAGAGAAGGAGATCCTACCTCTTCTTCTCCTTCAAAAAGGAACTTTACGTTGCATTTAAGCTCTCCGCTTTGTAGCATTGTTTCGAAGGCTTTCGCTTGTATGAATGCCTGTCCTTTATCGTCATTAGCTCCACGAGCCCACATTCTATCATCTTTGATAGTTAGCTCAAATGGTTCGCTTTTCCACAATTCTAAAGGCTCAGCTGGCATCACATCGTAATGTGAATATACCAAGACAGTCTTATATGATGGATCAATAATCTTTTCGCCATAAACAACAGGGTTTCCTTTGGTAGGCATTACCACCGCTTTGTCAGCACCAGCAGCAAGAAGTAGCGTAGTCCAATGTTCAGCACAGGCTACCATATCTGCTTTATTTTCAGCTTTAGCACTTACAGATGGGATACGGATTAGGCCTGCTAGCTCTTGAATAAAACGATCCTTGTTTGTTTCAATAAAACTCTTAATCTCCATAGTTTATAAATAATTTAAAGGTTTCGACTACAAGATAGTTTATTTCTTAGATTTGTGCAAGAGATAGTAGTCCAAAATAACCATTGCAGCCATTGCTTCGACAATAGGCACAGCACGTGGTAGTACGCAAGCATCGTGTCTTCCTCTTGCTTTTAACTTAACCTGTTCTCCAGAACGGTTTACTGTGTCTATCTCCATTAGAAGTGTTGCCACTGGCTTGAAGGCTACTCTGAAATAGATATCTTCGCCATTAGAAATTCCACCTTGTATACCACCTGAATTGTTTGTTTTTGTTCTTATCTTATTCTCTTGATTGATGAAGGTGTCATTCATCTGTGAACCTCTATACTGTACTCCGTCAAATCCCATGCCATATTCAAATCCTTTCACAGCGTTGATACTCAACATGGCGTGTGCAAGTGCTGATTGCAGTCTATCATATACTGGCTCTCCCAGGCCTATTGGTGTGCCTTTTATACAGCAAGATATTACACCTCCAATAGTGTCTCCTTGAGATTTAACCTCCTTGATGAGCTGAATCATCTCTTGAGCTTTTTGTGAGTCTGGACATCTCACCTCATTCGATTCAATGAGAGTTAGGTCATACTTCTTGTAATCTCTCTCTAACTCAATTGGCCCTACTTGTGAGGTATATGCTTTGATCTCTATCTCTGCTATATTTCTTAGAGCAAGTTTAGCGAATGCACCAGCCACTACTCTATTAATAGTCTCTCGTGCTGAAGATCTGCCTCCTCCACAGTGGTCTCTGTGTCCATACTTCATCTGATATGTATAGTCAGCATGCGAAGGACGATAGACCTCTCTGAGGTTTTCATAATCACTTGAGTGCTGATTCTCATTTCGGATAATAAAGCCTATAGGTGTGCCTGTTGTTTTACCCTCAAATATTCCTGAAAGTATCTCAATCTTATCTGCCTCTTTGCGCGGAGTTGTTATTGCAGATTGTCCTGGTCTGCGGCGGTCTAACTCAGATTGTATATATTCAAGATCAATATTTATTCCCGCAGGCATTCCGTCAATAACCCCACCAACGGCAGCTCCATGCGACTCTCCGAAGGATGTCAGTCTAAAAATATTACCAAAGCTATTCCCCATTGTTCAATTTATTATATATCATTAAGCATGCCCAAGCATCAATAGCCGCATATCCTTGTTGAGAATCTGTCAGTGTATCAGCCTCCCAGTTTGTTAGTCTTTGTCTTTTTGATATCTTCTGCTTAAATACTATAGCAAAGATCTTCTGAAGGCTATTATCCTTTATATTATAGTGTTTAACAAAGGTTTGCAGCTCCACTTGACCTTGTGGAATGAATCCAGCTAGTTTGAATATCTGAGCATTGTCATCTTTTAGTGATAGCCCTATCTTAAGAATATCGCTTCTTGTCATCAGATCAGAAAGAGACTCAGGCATACCTATTCTGTTTAGTCGAAAAAGAAAACAACTATCTTGGGTCGATAATTGTAGCAGTGCAACCTTATGACTTATTCCTTTTTTGAATGCAGGCTTGGTCTCGGTGTCAAACCCTAGTTTGTTGAACGTTGAAAGATAAGCTACTGCTTTGTCACATTCTTCTATGGTGTCAATAACAATCTTGCGTCCTTTGAATTCAACAACTGGAAGGGTTGCTATCTCCTCTTTTGATATTGTTATATGCTCTGTGTCAATCATTGTTCTACCTCCTCGCTGTCAATATCCCAATCTGGATTTGAGATCATTGCATGTAGAGCTCCAAGAGCGTTAAGAAGTTTTTGTCCCCAATATTGGTTGAAATGTAGGTGTGAGTCTGCAAGTGCCACCTCCATACTCTCTTCTACACGTGTACTATATGCAAAAGCTAAATTTTTTGTCTCTTGATATATATCAGCTAGATCTTCAGAAATAAATGCTGCAATTGGAGTATCACTAAACTCCATGTCCGGATGGTTAGTGACCAAATAGTCATTAGAATCTTGAAGTATAGAACCCACATTAGCCTTAATGTGCTCGTAGTCAACTTCACTAACAAACTCCTCTGCAAATCCGTCTACTTCATCTATCGTAGGAGCAAGAGTCGCCTTGAGATAAAGCAGTGGAAGTATACGAACGGCTCTCTCTACAAATGCCCGACGCGTAAACTGGGTTGCCTGCTCCATAAATACGCAATACTCAACGGCCACAGTAACATACTCTAGCGCATTCTTGTCATATATTATCTTCTCCATACTATTTGTACTTCATTTGTTTATTACAAAGATAACCTAAAGTGAGCATAATGACAACGGTATATACGAAAATAGCGAGACTATCAGGGTCTACCTAATAGTCTCGCTAGTTTATCTAATACGTAATATACTTATTATTAGTATCTTGGTTTACGTCTGAAGCCTCCACGGTCTCCACCACGATCATCGCGGTTTCCACCACGGTCATCACGGCTACCACCACGATCAGAACGCTCTCTTCTTGGTCCGCGGTCACCACCACGATCGCCAAAACGACGGTCACCACCACCGAATGAACGGCGAGGGCCACGATCAGAACCACCACGCTCTTGAGCTACTTCGCAGAAAATGCGACGTCCTTCAAATTCGTTGTTGTTATTAAGCGCTTTAATAACCTCGCTTGCATCACGATCTTGTACCTCAAAGTAAGAGAAGTTCTTCAATAGATCAATCTTACCAATCTGTACTCTGAAACCAACGTGTTGGTTAAGCAATTCGATAAGAGTGTTTGGATACAATCCTTCCATCTTACCAACATTGATAAATACACGTGTGAAACCTTTAGAAGCGCCACCACGAGCTGAACCACGATCTTCACGAGGTTCTCTCTTGTCACTAACGATCTCTAGATCTGTAGCGTCACGATAATACTCGATCAATCTATTGAACTCAAGAGACACACATCTTTTGATAAGTTCCTCTTTAGTCAAATGCTCCAATTTAGCTTCAACAGCCGGCATGTAGTTAGCAATTTCTTGCTCGTTTACTTCTACGTTGTCAATTTTGTCAACGAAGTGCAATAGTTGTTTCTCACAAATCTCAGCTCCAGTTGGAACATGTCCCTTCTCGAACTTACGACCCATAATGCGCTCGATGTCACGAAGCTTACCCTTCTCTTTAACGTGCATAATAGCACAAGAGATACCTTTACGACCTGCGCGACCAGTACGACCACTACGGTGGTTGTATGTCTCGATATCATCAGGCAATCCGTAGTTGATAACGTGAGTCAAACTATCCACATCCAAACCACGAGCAGCAACGTCAGTTGCAACAAGCATCTGAAGTGTGCGAAGGCGGAACTTCTGCATTACAAGGTCACGTTGTTGCTGTGAAAGCTCACCGTGAAGTGAGTCAGCACTATAACCATCCTTGATCAACATATCAGCTATCTCTTGAGTCTCACGACGAGTGCGACAGAAGATGATACCGTAGATGTTAGGATTGTTATCCGCAATACGTTTAAGAGCCAAATACTTATCACGAGCGTGAACAATATAGCTTTCGTGTGTAACGTTAAGCGAACCTTCGTTCTTACGTCCTACTGTAATCTCTTTAGGGTTTGTCATATAGTTCTTCGCTATACGAGCAACCTCAGCAGGCATAGTAGCAGAGAATAGAAGAGTGTTTTTGTCTTCTGGAATCTGTGCCAAAATATCGTTAAGACTATCTTTGAAGCCCATGTTGAGCATCTCATCAGCCTCGTCCATCACGACGAAACGAACACCATCTAGTTTAATAGCTCTACGGTTAATCAAATCACAAAGGCGTCCTGGTGTTGCAGCAACAATTTGCACACCACTCTTCAAACTTCTGATTTGCTGTTCAATGCTCGAACCCCCGTATACAGCCAAGACCTTCAGGCCATCTGTATATTTTGAGTAAGACTCTAAATCATTTGTAATTTGAAGACAAAGCTCACGTGTAGGAGCCAAAATCAAGGCTTGTGGAGCTTTAATGGAAACATCTACTTTCTGAATAATCGGCAATCCAAACGCTGCGGTCTTTCCAGTCCCCGTTTGAGCTAATGCTACGATATCACAGTCCTCTGCCAATAGTGTGGAAATAACTTCCTTCTGTACAGGCATCGGCGACTCATAACCCAACTCTTCGATCGCTTTTAAGATCGCATCGCTAATACCTAATTCTTTAAATGTACTCATTCTTTATTTTTAAAATCCAATACAAAGGTAATGCTTTACATCGGATTTCAATCATATTATTGAGTATAGAATAGCAAAATGCCCCAATTTTGCGTTTTTTTGTGGTAAATTGTAGTAACTATGAAAGATTACCTAACATCTACTCCCCAGAATTGGTTGCTCTGTAGTAAAGTGTCGAGCAATTCTCAGCTCTGAACATCTCTGATGCCACTTGCCTAATCCTCTCAGGAGTCAGTTCGTGATACTTGCAGACTTCAACATCTAAAGATTCAGCTTTGTCAAACATCTCGTAGTATGCAATATTGAAAGCTCTATTAGTGTAGTTGATATTTGAGAATAGATCACCAGACTCAAATTTATTAACCACCTTTTTAAGCTCATATTCGCTTACAAGCTCTTTGGTCAACCTCTCTAGTTCGGATGTTATCATTGAGTCAGCCTCCTCAAGAGTTACTCCTGGTTTTGGTTTTGCTGTAACAAAGAAAAGCCCCTCATCAAGATCTCCAGTAATATATGCATTTGCCTCAATAAACTTTTGACTCTTCATCACTAGTTGATCAAAAAGCCTAGCTGATCGTCCATTAGCTAAAATGTCGGATATAACATCATATGCTTGGTAATCTTCATGGGCTCTATTGCACATATGATACGCTTTCATCAGAGTAGAGTGTGGAACATCTCTATATACCTCTAGAAAACGAGCTTGTGTTTGCTTAGGTTCTTTTGGGAGATTGCGCTTGACCACATCCCGTGACTCAATACCACCAAACCACTTTTCAGTCAAAGCTTTAGCTTCCTCAAAGGATATATTACCTGTCACCCCAAGTATTGCATTATTCGGAGCATAATGTTTATAGAAGAACTCTTTAACCTCTTGCAATGTTGCTTGTTCTATATGCTCAGGACTCTTTCCAATAGTAGCCCACCTATATGTGTGTTCTTTATAAGCTAAGGGTCTGATAAGCAAAGAGACATCACCGTATGGCTGGTTAAGCACTCTTTGCTTAAACTCTTCAATAACAACGCTCTTCTGAACATCAAGACTCTGCTGAGAGAATGCAAGACCTAGCATTCTGTCAGATTCAAGCCAGAAAGCAGTCTCTACGTTTTGACGAGGAACAACGCAGTAGTAGTTTGTACAGTCACTACTTGTCCATGCGTTATTTTCACCCCCTGCATCTTGTAGTGGAGTGTCATAATCCTCTATGTTTACGCTACCGCTAAACATTAAGTGTTCAAATAGGTGAGCAAAGCCAGTCCTCTCTGGATCTTCATCCTTCGAGCCAACATCATAAAGAAGATTCAGTGCTACCATCTGAGTTGTTTTATCCTCCTCATGTAGCAAACGAAGGCCATTGGCCAATGTATATCTATTTATATTACTCACTTCTTAATAAGTTTCATTTTGTAAGTTATATCTTTTTCGGGACGATCACCGCGCTGAGTCTTACACTTTTGTATCTTCTCAACAACCTCTAGCCCTTCGATAACTTCTCCAAATACAGTGTATTCATTATCTAAGTGTGGGGTTCCACCCTTTACCTTATACGCTTCACGTTGCTGGGGCGTAAACTTAAATTTAGGAGTCTCGCTCATCATAGCTTTTGTCATGGCTATCAACTCTTCTTGAAGATTGTATAGTCCGTCTTGGTCCTTGTTGCGACGAAGGTCCATAATCTCACTTCTGCGTTCAGCTGCTAGTTTGTCAAAGATCTTGCGCTCCTGCATCTGTGTCATTTGATCTTCCATGGCATTCAATTTGCCTTCAGAGTATGTTTCGCCCCAAACGATATAAAACTGAGAGCCGCTTGATTTACGCTCAGGATTCGTTTCATCACCCTGACGAGCAGCCGCTAATGCACCGCGCTTGTGGAATAGTTGTGGGTATACGATTTCAGCATCTACATTGTAGCCTGGCCCACCTGTGCCTAATTGCTTGCCAGCTGGAGCTCCTTTAGAATCAGGATCACCACCCTGAACCACAAAATTCTTTATAACACGATGAAATGCTTGTCCATCATAAAAGCCTTCTCTTACAAGTTTCAAGAAGTTTTCTTTGTGTAGTGGTGTCTCATCATACAACATTACTTTTATATCTCCTAGTTCTGTTTCAATAAGAACTAAAGCATCCTTATCCTTGATTGTACCGCATGAAGCTGCTTCTAAAGCCATAAATAGAATTATTAAAGGTTTAAATATATGTTTCATTAACTTTATATCTTTGATTATTACTTCGCAAAAATAACGCTTTTATCTATCTTTGCAGCAAAATATAGACCGAAGATGATTAGTTTTGTTAGCCTGCTCGATTATTTGGGAACATTTGCATTCGCCATTAGTGGCATTAGACTTGCCTCTCTTAAACGTTTTGATTGGTTTGGTGCATATGTTGTTGGACTTGTAACCGCCATTGGAGGCGGAACAACTCGTGATCTCCTACTTGGAGCAACACCTTTTTGGATGACCCAACCATCGTATTTAGTTTGGACTGGTATTGCTCTTGTTTCAGTAATTATGGGAGGACGTCACATTTTAAGATTCAACAATGCGTTCTTCCTTTTTGATACTATAGGTATTGGATTGTTTGTGGTTGTTGGTTTTGAAAAGTCATTGAGCTTTGGCTATCCATATTGGGTAGCAGCATTGATGGGAACGATCACCGGTGCTGCAGGAGGTGTTATTAGGGATATATTAATTAATGAAGTCCCTCTGATTTTTCGTAAAGAAATTTACGCCCTTGCCTGCCTTGTGGGTGGAGTTATCTACGGATTGTTTGATTTCTTAGGATTTAATACTGAAATAACACAGATAGCAGCTGCTATGGCGGTTATTATAACTAGATTATTAGCTGTAAAATATCATATTTCAATGCCTGTTCTTCCTGGAGAACACCATGAGGAGATAGACGATAAATAACAATAGTGGGGAGGTAACTCAATTGAGTTACCTCCCCACTATTGTTATTTATACTTGCAATGAACGTAATACTATCCTTAAACTACAAATCTAGAGATTCAAAATCAAATATTACTACATGTAAATCCATTAGTATTTCATCCCTATTGATTTGTATTTTATTATTCAAACCCTCTTTCAAAAGAATAGATCTTTTGAAAGAGGGTTTTTGTTTAGTATGACACTAGTAGGTATTATCACTATAAATATAGATGCATTACAATCTATTATTTGGTATAATATGATATTAATCCTCTAGCTTTGACTTTGGATACATTGACTCCCACCAATTGGACTGTTGTTTAAGATTCTTATCAAACCATGCCAAAATAGTCTTTGTCCACTCAATTCGTCTAGCATAGTCCCTAATACCATGATCCTCACCAGCTACGCGTACAAACTCTACTGGTTTACCGAGAAGTTTAAGTGCATTGTACATCTGAATACTCTCACCAATTGGGACATTGGTGTCAACCTCACCATGCAGAAGTAATAAAGGACTATTTACCTTATCCGCCATGAATAGAGGACTTTGTCCAACATATAGCTCTGGATTATTCCATGGATAACTCTTCGCACTTGCTGCCGAGCTATATAGATAACCCCAGTATCCCTCACCCCAATAACTAGTTATGTCACTAATTCCAGCATGTGAAATACCCGTGGCAAAGATATCAGTCTGTGTATGAAGATACATAGTCATGAACCCACCGTAAGAAGCCCCAATATTACCTACTCTTTTCTTATCTACGAATGAGTGCTCTTGACAGAAACGCTTTGTTCCTTCTATAATCTCATCAGCAGTGCGCTTACCCCAAGCATTGACGTGACGGGCAGCAAATTCAGACCCAAATCCTGTAGTTCCACTTGGATTTAATGTATAGACTACATACCCTTGTGCTGCATATAAGTGCATCGGGTACGGGTGTTCTAGAGTTCTTGATGTTGGAGATGTTCCTCCGTAGTAATATACTATCATAGGATAGCTCTTTGTGGGATCGAAATTTGGTGGCAAATAGTATCTACCTTCAATAATGCTACCATCAGCCGAAGTAAAGTTCCACTCTTTGACTTCACCTAGCTCTACATTACCCAACCTCTTGCTAGTACCATCAAAGAATAGGTTCGAACTCCCTTTTTTGATATCATAAATATATCCATTCGTGAAGTTAGAGGCACTTTGGCCGATATATGCCATATGCGAACCACTTTTATTCATTGAAAAAGCACGAATCACATCCTCTTTAAGCTCTATTTTCTTAGCTGAAGAGGTTTTTGGATTAATTGTATATATTGCAACTTGGTCTTTATCTTCAACCAAAGCATATATCATATTATCTGTCTTATTCCACTCTATGCTTTGAATACTTGGAGCAAAATCTTTGGTTAGTGCAACGGCTTTTCGTGTAGATATATCGAAACTAAAGAGCTGCATATCATATGAGTTGACAATCAAAGAGTCTGTCAGTGGATTACCAACTCCTTCAAAAGCATCTGCAGATGCTACAACCAACAGTTTTGTTCCATCTGGAGAATATTTTGCTGAACCTGCATATCTTTGATTTAACCAAAGAGTATCAATAGATCCCGTCTTTAAATCAAGCTCAAAGAGTGATGAGACAGAGAATGGTCTATCACTCAACTCTTGTCGACTCGTTGAGAATAAAAGTTTTGAGCCATCTTGCTTTATATCATTCAACGATGTGGTTGTATGTCCGAAGGTTAATTGCTCATACCCACCTGTTGCAAGATCATAGCGCCCAATGAATGATCTTGTTCTCCATTGTGCCTGCCTATCATCTGGCGAAAGAAGTCTCTTTAGATCTCCTTTATCTTTTGATTTAGATTGAGTTACTGAGAATATTAGAGCACTCTCGTCTGGGGTAATCACAAAAGAGCCATCAGGAATAGAACTTGCCATTATGTTTTCTCTTAATGAAACAGGATCAATGCTCCTTAATTCTCTACTCCCTACCCCATTTGCCGCGTAGCATAGTATATCACTATTAGGCATCCATCTCATAGAGACTCTGGTCCCACTCTCATTTATTATCTCTTTACCACTTATTCTCTCTGAAACCTTAACATAGTTTGAGCTCTTGCCATCAAGCGTTGTCATTGAGTATCTAGAAATAAGATACTTACCTGATGGAGATATAGACACTGAGGTTACTCTCTCTCCACACATCAATTCTGAAAGATATATCCTAGATGAGTTTTCTCCACTATTTATACTATATATGGACTCCTTATCTGTTGGTTTGAAGTCAAATTTGATAGCTGGAGATTTCTCATTTTCGTTTGATAAATATCGTAGGATGAAATTATGCGTTCGAGGCTCTAGCTTAATCTTAAGAGCAACCTTACTCTTTGAAGTTATGCTATCTTGAAACTCCAATTTACTGCCTACCATAGAACCATTTTGGTATAGTTTAAACTCTCCTAATGTCTCTAAATCTAGCGTTGCATCACTATATCTATCAATATCTATTGTAAAATGCAGTTCATACAGCTTGTAACCCTCTCCCTGCTTGCTCCATGTGAATGTGTAAGTAGTATCAGAGTTAATAACCTCTCCTGTTAGTTTGGATTTCTCTAGCATTTGGCTATTCTCGAGAAGTTGAGAGGCAACAAAACGTTTCTCTTCAACATCAGTTGAGTCTACCAATATTGGTTTTCGAATATCGACTGGACCATATAGCTTCAATGAAGCACCCTTTTCCAAAGCATATAAGCTGGGAAGCATAGTTAGAGCAAAACCGCCTAAAACCATCCTGCGCAAATAGATGTTAATCATAATCTTAGTAATTATAGTTTATAAGGCAAATATATACAAAATTCCATCGAATCTCTGATATATATATACAAAAAGAGGCCCCTAAAAAGGGGCCTCTTTATAAAACTATATCTGTGGGACAGATTAAGCTTGTTTTGCTTTAGCTACGATTGCAGCAAAAGCCTCTGGATGATTAACAGCCAAATCAGCCAAAACTTTACGGTTGATTTCAACACCAGCTTTGTGAAGGCCACCCATCAATTTAGAGTATGACATACCGTTCAAACGAGCTGCAGCATTGATACGCTGAATCCACAATGCGCGGAAGTTGCGTTTTTTAGCTTTGCGGTCACGGTAAGCATAAGTCAAACCTTTCTCCCATGTGTTTTTTGCTACTGTCCAAACGTTTTTTCTTGCACCAAAGTAACCTCTGGTCAATTTCAAAATTTTCTTTCTTCTTGCTCTTGAAGCAACGTGATTTACCG
>JBOFUP010000005.1:0-7924 GCA_051652645.1 Bacteroidales bacterium | reverse complement strand
TCTTAATTTGCATTTGATAAAGGATTTTTCCAAGATTAATAATTTCCATTATGAGTTTTAATACTGCGATTTTTTACGATATCGAAAACCTAACAAAAGGATATCGGTTCGGAAAAGAGATTGAACAGAATCTATCATTGAAGAAGATTCACAAAGCAATCATGCGCTCAAAGCTGATTGATCGTATCTCTTTTCAAAGAGCCTACGCAAACTGGGCTGAACCCCGCATGCATTTTATGCGCAATGAGATCCTTGAACTAGCTATCGATGCGACACAAGTCTTCGGTATTACTTCGACGGGAGGAATAAAAAATGTAGCTGACATACAACTTACAGTAGATGTGATAGACATCCTTCACACCCACCCCCACATAGAGACCTTCGTTATCGTTTCTGGGGATGGGGGATATGCCTCACTAGTAAAGAAGCTACACGAATATGGTAAGTCTGTTATTGGATGCGGTTATGCTAAATCAACCAATCGCATCTTCGAGGCTGTTTGCGACGACTTCATCGAGATCCAAGACCCAGAGGAGCTGGGATACATCTCACAGGATAGAACTGTCAGCGCTGAGCCTCGAACAAAAAAAGAGAACAGCACAAAAAGCGAGAAGAACAAACCCGTGGAGACTAAGCCTGAAAGCTTAACTAATACCGAGATTAAGGTAGAGGCAACCATTAAGCCTAAAAATGAAAAGAACAAACAAGCCGCAAAGAAAGAGACAAACGAATCTCCAATCTCCCCTAAAAGTGAGAACATAAAGGAGAACTTTGCAGAACCGACAGTTGTCGAAAAAATTGAGAACGCTAGTGTAGAAAAATCTGCTAAAAAGGAGCAAACAAAAACAAAGGATAAAACTCCTACTAATCAAGAAGACATCTCTACCTCGACGAAAAACACCAGCTATACCAAAGATCCTGATATTGAAAAGAAGCTAAAAGAGAGAAATATTGGCAACTCTATTATCCGCGAAATGGTATACTCTATTGGAATCCACGAAGGTGCAATAACCTCAAAAGATGCCGAAGCTAAGATACAAGATATCATCAAATGGTTACCGATGAACGATAAGTTCAACAAAGACCTTCAGAAAGGTATCAACCCCTCTTTCTTCAAAGAGTCCTTTAGAGCCATTATGCCATCTTTCCAAATAAGTAGCCTTGGATATAGTAGATTTGCTGACCTACTTAAATACGTGTTTGGTGAGAGTGATTTCTGCATTTGGCAGAACGAGGTTCTAGCTTCAGATATTAAGATAGGATCCCGCTTATTCCCTTTGGCTAATCACCATATCATGGGCGACAAAACAAAAAGTGAATCTCACTCCATCGAGGCATACAAAACCATTCTTGAGAGTGGCAACCCAAGCTTCCAAGAGATAGACCTTTTCGAACTAAAGCTTATTTTTAGAGAGGTTAACGAGGGTCAGTGTGATGGGCTTTCATTTGACAACTCTGTTGAGAAAATAGCACGAGGAATAAGAAACCAACTAGAAGAGCAACACATCAGACACAATCTGCACACTCTTCTAGCAGCAGGAATCATAGAGGGAGAACCAGCGGGTGCACACCACAGCTCAATACAACTCTTTTTCGCTAACGAATACAAAGAGTTTGAAGATGCAGTAAACCAAATCCGAACTACTATGATCAACAAGATAAAGAACAATCTTGGATCATGTGATGAAGAGATAGTAGATCATCTATTCTAAGAGATAAATAACGCATAAAGCGCCGCATAGCTATAATGAGCTATACGGCGCTTTATGCGTTAAATCATTCCCTAAAGAACAACATAATAATTCAAGTCATACTGGTTATATCAATCCCCTATTAGAACAATTCAAATAATAGCAAAAGAACCTTTACAGAAGAGACTATGGTTTAAATAGATAATATCTAACTTAACTATAAAAGAACAACTTAAACAGACTACATCATCCTAATACTAAAACACAAAAAGAGCGAGAGTAGAAACACCACACTCGCTCTTTTTGTATTTGTATTCAAGAGATCACGAATTAGCGAATAATAGCTCTCTCTAGAGACTGTTTTTCAATATTCTGTGCTCTCTTTATTTTGCTATCCATAGAGTTTAGAGTATCTGTTTGTTCACTCTTTACCCCACTCTCTTTAATGGCCTTTTTCTGATCTTCAGTGAGGTGTATTCTCACAATTGAAGATATACGACCGAAGAGAGGTTTTGCTCTATTTACATAAACGCCACCATCCGAAACAAATATTTCAATGCTTTTGATCTCTTTTTCAAGATCTGTCGTAAATTGAAGTTCTGAGCTTAAAGCCAGCGAATCATTTATAAAAGTAAAAGTAGAGTAATCTGTATATGTAACTGTTGCTCCAATTAGAGGTGCAATATTAGCAAGGGAGTCATCAAGAGCTATCAAGTCACAATTAACAACTATCCTCTCCCCCTTATTGTAGTTGTCGTCAGCTTGAAGTGTAAGCAATCGATTTGGAGAGTATAGGGTTGAGAATGCAAAGTAGACATTCTCTTTGATAAGGTTAACAGAGTCGCCCTTTGGACTCTTTTCTATCTCCATCTCAATAAACATCTCTTTCTCTAACTGCTTATTGTCTCTATCCATTCTTTTGACCAACGACACATATATCTCCTTGTACATATCAATATGCTTGCCATAGTAGACAAGTGATGAATCATATTGTGCTTGAGTCACCTTATGATGAGCTAAAACAGACTCTAGATACAACTCTTTAGTCTGACTACTAGAACCTCTCTCAAACTGATTAACATAAGCATCCGAGAGATATAGATCATAAAGAATATTCTCCATTCGACTCTTTGAGATAATATTTTTATCTCCTCTACAAGATGAGAGATAGAACATACCAATTAGTATCACAAACAGAGTCAATAACTCTCTTCTTCTCATTGTCCCGTTTGATCAGAGGTTAATAAATCCCTATAAAATATTAGCAGCAAGAAAACACCTATAGATATGGCACTATCAGCAATATTGAATATAGGGCGGAAGAATACAAAGTGCTCCCCACCCCAAATAGGCACCCAAGATGGTAAATCCATATCTACAAGAGGGAAATAAAGCATATCTACTACTCTTCCGTGAAACCATGATGAGTATCCCCCTGTTTCTGGAAAGAGTGTCGCAATGTTTCCATAGCTATGATCGAATATTACACCATAGAATACAGAGTCTATAATATTGCCAATAGCTCCTGAAAAGATCAGTGCAATTGAGGCGATAAATCCAAAAGGTAGCCCTTTCTTTATTATCTTATGCAGATAGAAGCCTATGATACCTACAACCACAATCCTAAACATGGTAAGGAACAATTTGCTTATGATCTCAAGCCCGAAAGCCATACCGTTATTTTCGGTAAAATATATATGAAACCAGGAGAAGACCTCTATGCTATCTCCTATTTGCATATTTGTTTTAATCCATATCTTGGTAAACTGATCAATTAGCAATACAGCTAGTATAATCAATATCACTCTTTTTCCAGTAGATAATTTCATCATGTAAATAGGTAAAATATTGATACAAAAAAGTAAAACGGCAATAACGTCTTTCAATGACCCTATTACCGTTTTGTTGGGTTATTAGCCAGACGTGTATATTAACGCTGGTTATTTTTAGCCTCAATACTTAGAGTAGCATGAGGCACAGCTCTGAGTCTTTCCTTAGGAATAAGCTCGCCTGTTTCGCGACAAACTCCATAGCTCTTATTCTCAATTCTCACTAAGGCTGCCTGCAAATGCTGGATAAACTTAATCTGACGTTGAGCAAGACGACCAGCCTCCTCTTTTGATAAAGTAGCTGCTCCCTCCTCCAACACCTTAAAAGTAGGCGATGTGTCACTGATATCATTACCATCACTATTAGTAAGCGAGCTCTTCAATAGTTCATAATCATTTAGAGCTTTATCTAGTTTTTCTAAGATAATCGAACGGAACTCTTCAAGTTCAATATCTGAATATCGTCTCTTTTCAGTCATACAATGGGAAGTTATAAGGTTAAGTAGCGTATTTATATTAAAAAATTGCGCAAATATAGCCCTTTTACAAGAATAAACAAGTAAAAGGGACTATATTATACTCTTTATTATGCCTTTACAACTAGGGCCATAACTTCAAACTCATCGAAAGTCATAAGTGTAGCATTCGACTCATCCTCTAGCCTTTCAACCACAGTGATTTTGTTTGCTAATACTTGATTAGAAACATAATCCCTAAAGCTTTCAAGAGAGTCATTTATTTCACTGTTGGCTGTAAGTGTAACATCAATTTTATCCGTAATCTCAAAACCACTAGATTTACGTATGTTCTGGATTCTATTAACTAGTTCCCTTGCAACACCCTCTCTTTTGAGCTCGTCAGTGACTGTTATATCTAGCGCTACGGTCAACCTACCTTCATTTGCAACCAACCATCCTGGGATATCCTCAGAGATGATCTCAACATCAGCAAGAAGAATTGTTGCATCTGCCCCATCTATATTTAAAGTAAACTCTCCTTGAGTCTCAAATGTAGCAATCTGCGCTTGATCCATAGATGATATAGCTGCAGCAAGCTGCTTCATGATCTTTCCATAGCGAGGGCCTAGTTTCTTAAAGTCTGGCTTAATCCTCTTGACTAAGATTCCAGCTGTATTGTCTACAAACTTCATCTCTTTTAGATTAACCTCATTTAGGACCAACTCCTTGATCGCTTCGATATGTGCAGCTTGTTCCGCATCAACAACAGGAATCATAATAGCTGTTAGTGGTTGGCGAACCTTGATATTAACCTTACGACGCAAAGCCAGAACCATTGAAGAAATATCCTGAGCCATCTGCATACGCACCTCAAGAGTCTTATTAATAACCTCTTCATTTGCCTCTGGGAACTTAGCCAAGTGCACTGAAGAGACATCCCCAGCTGTCAAATCCAAGAACAACCTATCTGCATAGAATGGTGCAATTGGTGCTATAAGTTTAGCCACTGTCTCAAGACAAGTATGTAGTGTTTGGTAAGCTGCTAGTTTATCTTGATCAAACTCGCCACCCCAGAAACGTTTACGATTAAGGCGAACATACCAGTTACTTAGATTGTCATTAACAAACTCAGATATTGCGCGCCCAGCTCGAGTTGGTTCATAGCTGTTATAGAAATCGTTCACATTCTTAACTAGTGAGTTTAGTAGAGAGATAATCCAACGATCAATCTCCGCTCTATTCTCCATAGATACCTGCGGTTCATTCCCTGTGAATCCATCCACGTTTGCATAAAGAGCAAAGAATGAATATGTATTATACAAAGTACCGAAGAATTTACGACGAACCTCCTCTATACCATCAACATCAAACTTAAGATTATCCCATGGAGATGAGTTAGTGATCATATACCAACGAAGTGGGTCTGAACCATATTTCTCTATAGTCTCAAATGGGTCAACAGCGTTACCTAGTCGCTTAGACATCTTATTTCCACTCTTATCTAGTACAAGCCCATTAGAGATTACTGCCTTGAAAGCTACACTATCAAATACCATTGTCCCCAAAGCATGAAGAGTAAAGAACCAACCTCTTGTTTGGTCTACTCCTTCAGCAATAAAATCTGCTGGATATAACTGATGAGTATCTAGCAACTCTTTATTTTCAAATGGATAATGAATCTGAGCGTATGGCATTGCACCTGAGTCGAACCATACATCAATTAGATCAAGCTCTCGTTTCATTGGCAATCCATTTGGAGAAAGAAGGATAATATCATCAACATATGGTCTATGAAGATCAATCTTATCGTAATTCTCTTGTGTGAAGTCCCCTGGTTTGAAGCCTGCATAAGGATTCTCAGTCATAAGACCAGCCTCTACTGCTTTATTGATCTCACACATTAGCTCCTCCATTGAACCAACACATAGCTCCTCTGATCCATCTTCTGTTCTCCAGATAGGAAGAGGAGTTCCCCAATAGCGGCTACGCGAAAGATTCCAATCTTGTAAATTTTCCAGCCACTTACCAAAACGGCCACTACCAGTAGATGCTGGTTTCCAGTTAATAGTCTCATTAAGCTCCATCATACGCTCACGACACTCTGTTGTACGAATAAACCAGCTATCAAGTGGATAGTACAATACTGGCTTATCTGTTCTCCAACAGTGTGGGTATGAGTGAACATGTTTTTCGATCTTAAATGCGTGGTTACTACCCTTAAGCATTACACAAAGATCAATATCAAGAGTTGCGTCATTCTCTGTTAGATTTGCATCATAGGCATTTTTCACGAAACGTCCTGCATATTCTGAGTACAGCTCTACATTTACAGATGAAGATACAAACTCAGCATCCAGATCCGCAATATTATATAGCTTACCTGTCATGTCCACCATAGGACGAAGATTCCCATCCTTATCAGTCAACATCAATGCAGGTACCCCATTTGCTTTTGCTACGCGGTCATCATCTGCACCAAAAGTCGGTGCTATATGTACAATACCAGTTCCATCTTCAGTTGTTACGAAATCACCTGAAATCACTCTGAATGCACCCTCACCTGGATTCATCCAAGGAATCAATTGCTCATATTCCATCCCAACAAGATCGCTACCCTTATACTCAGCAACAATTTCGTAAGGTATCAACTTATCCCCTGGCTTATAGTCTGACAATGCTAAATCAGATGCCTTAGGATTGAACATACCACCCATTAGGTCCTTTGCAAGGATTACTGTTATTGGGCTGTTTGTGTATGGATTGAAACTCTTAACTGCCACGTATGAAATCGATGGACCAACACATAAAGCTGTATTTGATGGTAAAGTCCATGGTGTAGTGGTCCATGCTAAGAAAAATGCATCACCGAATGAAGAAAGCTCTTCAGATGGGTTCTTTATCTTGAATTGAGCTACACAAGTAGTATCCTTAACATCTCTATAACAACCTGGCTGATTCAATTCATGCGAGCTCAAACCAGTTCCAGCCGCCGGTGAATAAGGTTGGATAGTGAATCCCTTATAGAGCATATTCTTCTTGTAAAGCTCCTTAAGCAGATACCATAAACTCTCAATATATTTATTATCGTATGTGATATACGGGTCGTTCATATCAACCCAATAACCCATCTTATGTGTCAAATCCTCCCACTCCTTAGTATACTTCATCACATCCTTACGACATGCGGCATTATACTCAGCAACAGAAATAGTTTTACCAATATCCTCTTTGGTTATACCTAATGACTTCTCTACACCTAGCTCTACAGGCAAGCCATGCGTATCCCAACCTGCCTTACGCATCACTTGATACCCCTTCATAGTCTTATATCGACAGAAGATATCCTTTATAGAGCGTGCCATCACGTGGTGAATACCAGGCATACCATTAGCAGAAGGAGGACCCTCAAAGAAGACAAAAGAAGGAGCACCCTCTCTTATTGACAAACTCTGATCGAACACATTCTTCTCATCCCAAGACTTCAGAACCTCTTTATTTACATCTGAGAGGTTTAGATGGGAATACTCGGTAAACTTCTTACTCATAACTATATATTTCTGTTACACTTTTTACTACTATATATGAATAGAACTCCACTCTAATAATATAAAAAAGAAAGAGCTCTATAAATCAAGGTGCGAATATATCATTTTTTTACATAAAAGCCTCTCATCTACAGACAAAAGATTGACCTAAAAAGGATTTATTCACTACCATACAGAAGCCTTAAAGAAGATAAGGGGTACAAATATTTTGCGACTCAAATAATTTGATTAATTTTGCGGCGTAGATACGGGTTATCTACACAGTTTAATCAATTAAAAAAACAAAAAAGACAATGGCAACCAAAATCAGATTGCAAAGACATGGTCGTAAAGGCTATGCATTCTACCAAATCGTTGTTGCGGACAGCAGAGCTAAGCGTGACGGTAAATTTATCGAAAGA
>JBOFUP010000004.1:0-12839 GCA_051652645.1 Bacteroidales bacterium | reverse complement strand
CGTGAATTTTGATGATTTCTCAGAAGCAATTCCAGCTTTCCTTACTATTATCTTCATACCGTTCTCATATAGTATTGCTGATGGTATTATGTTAGGTGTTGTGACTTATGTAGCGTTTAATGCCGTATGTATGAAGTTTTATAAACTGACTCCTACTATGGTCATTCTTGCTATACTGTTTATTTTAAAAATGATCTGGATGTAATTCATTCAAGCTGTAATAAAACGAAAGGCAATTAACGAATTCGGCTAATCCAGATTCGTTAATTGCCTTTTTTGCCTATTCTTGTATATTCAACTTGAAAACCATTTAAATAAGTTTTATTGAAGATGTTTGTGGTTGGTTCTGAGTTTAGCTAATTAATTGTAGGTTCTTACGGTGTGAGGTCAAAGGCTACTAGCATTTTCTTTTTTATTCGACATATTGGTGGAGAATTATAAAGGTATTTGTACAAGTTGTGTTAAACAATTATATTGAAAATTATTAAGTTGTGTAGTTGAAGAGGATTTAATAAGTGGCATTTTTTATTTCATGCAATATTATTGTACTTTTGAGTTAATAATATTCATATATGGCAAAGCAAGAAATGAGAATTGTTCATTTAGAATTATTATTTGGTGAGCTTAAAGGCTATCTCTTATGAAATAGACCCTATGTCAGAGATTTAATGACTCCTCAGAGAGTCATTAATATTATAGCAAAGATAAAACAGACGAATCATGAAGATAATTGACAATGTACGCGAAAAGTTAAACGACGATCTCAGAGGCACTATACATAAGGATAGTCGCATCTCTATTGCGGCTGCTAGCTTCTCAATATTTGCTTTTGAGGAGTTGAAAGCACAATTGAAGGATGTTGAAGAGTTCAGATTTATCTTCACTTCACCTACATTTATAGCAGAGAAGAGCAAAAAAGAGAAGCGAGAGTTCTATATACCTCGTTTGAATCGTGAGCGTAATCTTTATGGTTCGGAGTTTGAAGTAAAGCTACGTAACGAACTTTCACAAAAAGCTATAGCCAAAGAGTGTGCTGAATGGATTCGTAAAAAGGCTCGCTTCAAATCAAATATTACAGGCGAATCTATGGGTGGGTTCTTGAATGTAGAATCATCAGAAAACTCTACATATTTACCTATAAATGGATTCACAACTGTTGATCTTGGATGTGAAAAAGGCAATCACACGTACAACATGGTCAATCGTTTTGATGCACCTTTCAGCTCTGAATATATAAAACTATTCAACAACCTATGGCAAGATAAAGATAAGCTCGATGATGTAACTGAACAAGTCATCGATAACATATCAACCGTTTATAAAGAAAACTCTCCGGACTTCATATACTTTGTAACACTATACAACATCTTCAATGAGTTCTTAGAGGATATCAGTGAAGACACTTTGCCAAATGAGGCTACGGGGTTCAAAAACAGTGAGGTTTGGAATTTGCTTTATAACTTCCAAAAGGATGCAGTATTGGCAATCATCAATAAACTTGAGAAGTTTAATGGTTGTATTCTTGCAGACTCTGTGGGCTTGGGTAAGACCTACACCTCTTTGGCAGTAATAAAGTACTACGAAAACCGCAATAAATCGGTATTAGTATTATGTCCAAAGAAACTCAATGATAACTGGGTAACCTATCGTTCTAATTTGACCAATAATCCTATAGCAAAAGATAGACTTCGTTATGACGTTCTCTATCATACGGATCTTACTAGGGAGTCTGGTACCTCTAATGGATTACCATTGGATAGGATCAACTGGGGTAATTATGATTTGGTGGTAATTGATGAATCACACAACTTTCGTAATGGGGGACAAGTCTACGGAGATGAAGATGACAAACAAGAGAATCGTTACCTAAAACTTTTGAATAAAGTTATCAGAACTGGAGTTAAGACTAAAGTTCTAATGCTATCTGCTACACCTGTAAACAATCGCTTCATTGACCTTCGTAATCAGCTAGCGTTGGCATATGAAGGAGATTCTAGTAACATTGATGATCTTTTGAGTACGAGTAACTCTATTGACGACATATTCAAACAAGCTCAGGCCGCATTTAACAGATGGAGTAAGCTAGAGAGTAGTCAAAGAAATACAGATCGTTTATTGAGTATGTTAGACTTTGATTTCTTCGAGGTGCTTGATAGTGTCACTATAGCTCGTTCAAGAAAGCATATAGAAAAATACTATAGCACATCTGATGTTGGTAAATTCCCAAAACGACTTGCTCCAATTAGCATACGTCCTCGATTGACTGAAAGGTCTGGTGCTATAAATTATGATGAAATCTATGAGCTGCTGATACAATTAAATTTGGGGATTTATACCCCATCCAAATACATTTATCCCAGCAAAATAGAGAGATATGAAGCTCTATATGGCAACGTAAAAGGAAAAACTTTTTCAATGCAGAGCGGAAGGGAGAAGGGTATTAGAAGATTGATGAGTATTAATCTTCTTAAACGCCTTGAAAGCTCAGTTTACTCTTTTCGTTTGACGGTTAATAAGATTAAGGGGCTTATTGATTCTACTATTAAAACTATTGAGCAGCACAAAATAAACAGCAGTTTTGATATTGATGCTGTGATACATGTTGAGGAGCTAGAGTTTGATGATCAGAATACTGATCTCTTTGTTGGAAAAAAGGTGAAGATATCACTTCGTGACATGGATACTTTATCTTGGTTGGCAGATCTCAAGTTAGATAGTGAATGCTTAGAACATCTATTGCTTTGGGTTAATGATATAACACCCGAGCATGATCTAAAGTTACAGACACTGCTAGAGGTTATAGAAAACAAGATAGAGTATCCATTAAATGATGAAAATAAGAAGGTTATTATATTTACAGCTTTTTCAGACACTTCTGAGTATCTTTACGAGCATGTAAGTAAACATATAAAGAAGAAGTATGGGCTAAATAGTGCTTTAATTTCTGGTTCTGTAGATGGAAGAACAACTTGTTCTAAGCTAAAAACTGATATGAACACAGTGCTAACCTGTTTCTCTCCTATATCTAAACAGCGACATCTTTTATCTGGTAATAATACGGAGAATATTGATATTCTAATAGCCACAGACTGTATTTCTGAAGGTCAGAATTTACAAGACTGTGACTTTCTGATAAACTACGATATCCACTGGAATCCAGTACGTATCATTCAGCGTTTTGGACGTATCGACCGTATTGGTAGCATTAACAATGTGATTCAATTAGTAAACTTCTGGCCAGACCTCTCCTTGGATGACTACATCAACCTAAAGGGACGTGTGGAGACAAGAATGAAAATTACTGTTATGTCCTCAACTGGCGATGACAATTTGCTCAGTGAAGAGGAAAAGGGTGATTTGGAATACCGCAAACAACAATTAAAGCGGTTGATGAGCGAGGTAGTTGATATTGAGGATATGGGTAGTGGTATCTCCATTATGGATATGGGGTTGAATGAGTTCAGGCTTGATCTATTAGAGTATATGAAATCCCATCCAGATATTGCACATACCCCTTTTGGCATGCATGCGGTCGTTCCATGCAACGAGAATGAACCACAGGGTGTAGTATACATTTTAAAGAATATAAGTAAAGGGGTGAACATTAATGACAAAAACCGCTTACACCCATTTTATATGGTATTCATATCCCAAATGGGTGAAGTTATTTGTAATCATCTTGCACCAAAGAAGATGCTGGACCACATTCGCCTTATGTGCCGAGGCAAATCTGAACCTATTAGGGATTTGTATATGCAGTTTAACAAAGAGACGCAAGAGGGGCGTAAAATGGAGAAATATTCAGAGTTACTCCAAGAAGCAATATCTTCTATTATATCCGTCAAAGAGGAGAACGATATTGATAGCCTGTTCTCTGTTGGTGAAACTTCTGCGTTGACCAATAAGATATCAGGATTGGATGACTTTGAGCTAATATGTTTTTTGGTAGTAAGATAAATAACTTGGTTAAATTTTAAATATGAAGAAGATTAAACTCATTACATGTGTATTATTGACACTATCCACATTTAGTTGTAAAAGTAAGTTGGAAAGTGATTCAAATATTCTTAATTTAAATGGAATGGTTAAGTCTGTAAAAGAAGTACAATATGAAGCAATTGAAAAATTTGGAGAATTAACTACAGGTGAAAGCGTAGATTCTTATGGAAGTGATTTCATCCTACATTTTAATAAAGATGGATTTATAACCGAGAAAGAGTACTATAGCTCAAATGGTTTTGGTGTAAAGAAAATCGTAAATGATTTTAATGAGGAAGGACTTAAAACTAGTGAAACAATATATAATTTAAACGGTCAAGTTAAAAGCGTAAAACAGTTCAAATATCAACAAGATGGTAAATTAATTGAAGTTGACGCTATTGATGGTAATTGCGAATTGGTAGAAAGAAATGTAAATACTTATGACAAAACTGGAAGGATTGTTCAAATGAATATCTTTTCACATGATGGGAATCTTAAGAGTAAAGTGAAATATTCATATACAGAGAATGAGCGTAAATCTACAAAGTCAAAGTATAATGGAGAAGGTGCATTGGTAGAGAGATATGAAATGCTCAGAGATTCAAAAGGAAGGGACATTGTATCTATTCTTTATGATTCGGAGGGGAATATTTCCTTTAAAATAGAGTATAGCTATGATGAAAATGGTAATATCATTGAATCGAGGACCTCATTTTCAGATCTGGATGATTCTTTTAATGAAAAATATCAATATGATAATAAAAAGAATTGGACAAAGAAAATCATTTATATAGATAATAAGGCAGTATATATTGTAGTTCGTGAAATAAACTATTACTGAAAAACATGAATTTCCCTAAATCAACATACTTTGGAAAACTGATACCGAAAGAGAATTTCTATCAACGGGTTGATATGAATGCTACAATTAAGCGTTCATTCATTGACGATATAGAACAGATAGTATGGCAAAACAAACTATCGCCTGATACACTAAATGTCAGTAAAGGAACACGAGTAGTAGAAATAGAGATTTTTGAAATACAGTTGAAGCGGAAAGTATATGATGCCAAGGTGATTGAGGTTATTGAAAAATCAATCCCTAAGCATTTACTATTTGTTCTAACTTATCAAGAAGAATCTAAACTTCTTATGAATTATAAGGAGGAATACGAGAACCAGAGAGGCAAGTTCAAGATAGTTGAGACGTTTCAGTCAGATTGGATTTCTTCTGATAGCTTAAGCATACAGATCGAGGGTACATCTATAGACCAAGTGTATGACTCCTTCATACGACAAGTTGCGGGTGAGAGGTTAGTTCACGATGAGGTTGTGGATATCAAAGAGTCTGTAGAGAGAACCAAAGCTATTGAAAAACTTGAGAAGAAGATTGCGGACTTGGAAGCTAAAAAGCGGAAGGAGAAACAGTTTAATAAGCAGTTGCAGATAAGTAATGAGATAAAGAAACTGAAAGAATGCGTAATTCGTAATTACGAATTGCAAGGAATTACAAATCATTAAGCATTACGAATTAAGAATTAAGCATTAAGAATTGAATAAAATGGACAAACTAAAACAAGAATCGGTTGACATGACCGAACAGAATATAGATAAGATTGGGGCTATGTTTCCCAATGTGATAACAGAAACGAAAGATGAGAATGGTAACCTGAAAAAGGCTATCAACTTCACGTTACTAAAACAGATGCTATCTAAAGAGGTGGTAGATGGTGATGAGTGCTATGAGTTTACCTGGGTAGGCAAAAAACAGTCTATTATTGAAGGTAATACACCTATCCGAAAAACCTTGCGTCCATGCAAAGAAGAGAGTAAAGAGTGGGACAAGACAGAGAATCTATATATTGAAGGTGATAACCTTGAGGTTCTGAAGTTGCTACAAGGGTCCTATCTGAACTCTATAAAGATGATATACATCGATCCACCCTATAACACTGGAAATGACTTCGTATATCGTGATAACTTCGCCTCAAGTAAAGAGGAGTACGACGAAGAGTCTGGACTGTTTGATGAAGAGGAAAACCGTTTGTTTAAAAACTCAAAAACAAATGGTCGTTATCATTCTGATTGGTGTTCGATGATGTATCCCCGTTTGCAATTGGCTCGTAATCTCCTGACAGAGGATGGGGTGATATTTATTTCGATTGATGACAATGAGGTGGATAATCTTCGTAAAATATGTGATGAGGTTTTTGGAGAGGAGAACTTTATAGCAAATATTATTTGGGAAAAAAAGTATACTGTAGCTAATGATGCGAAGTTCTTCTCAGATAACCACGATCATATTCTAGTTTGTTGTAAGTCTATCGATCTTTTCAATATTGGCCGTTTACCTAGAACTGATGAAATGAATGCAGCGTATAAAAATCCAGACAATCATCCAAAAGGCTTATGGAAATCAACACCTTTACAAGCAAAAAGTGGTTCAGATATTAACTTCAAACATATTTTCCCAAATGGAGTAGCTTGGACTCCTCCTGCAGGTCGCTTTTCTGCATTTACACATGAAGCTCTTGATGAATTGTATAATGGTAATGAGATTTGGTTTGGAAAAGATGGAAAATCAATACCGTCAAAGAAAACGTTTCTAACAGAATTAAAAAATGAAGGAGTTGTCCCTAGAACAATATTTTCATATAAGGATGCTGGACATAATCATGAATCAATTAAAGAATTGAAAGATTTGTTTTCAGCAAACTTATTTGATAATCCTAAACCGACTAAACTATTGAAGCTATTAATGACGATTGCTAATACGGATACTGATTCCATTATCCTCGATTTCTTCTCAGGATCAGCTACAACAGCCCATGCAGTAATGCAACTAAATGTCGAAGATGGAGGGAATAGAAAATTTATTTGTGTACAATTGCCAGAGGATACAGATGTGAAAAGTGAAGCCTATAAAGCAGGCTACAAGAATATTTGTGAGATAGGTAAAGAGCGCATTCGTAGAGCAGGTGCTAAGATTGAAGAAGAGTTAGCAATTCGTAATTCCGAATTAAATAAAAAGGGCTCTTTGGAGATAAACTTTGATGAGGCTGATAATTCCGAATCAAGCATTAACAATTACGCATTAGATACAGGGTTCCGTGTACTGAAACTTGACACAACCAATATGAAGGATGTGTATTATAGTGCATCAGAATATAGCCAGCAGATGCTCTTGAATTTAGAGAGTAACATCAAAGTAGATCGTACCGATTTAGACCTCCTGTTTGGCGTTTTGGTAGACTGGGGTGTACCTCTGTCATTGCCTCTTGAGACAAAGAGTATCGAGGGCAAGGCTGTACACTTTGTGAACGATACCGACTTAGTTGCCTGCTTTGAAGAGAGTATAAGCGAATCGTTGATTCGCGAAGTGGCAAAAGCAAGACCTATGCGTGTGGTGTTTCGTGATAGCTCCTTTGCTAATAGTCCAGACAAGATTAATGTAACAGAGATTTTCAAAACTGTTTCTCCAGATACAACTATCAAAGTGATTTAATTATGGCGAATTGTTTGGAAAGGCACCCTGCTTATTCTTTGCTTACTATTACTTTTCTTATTATGTGTGCTACGTCTGGATTTTTCAAGTTTATTTATGAAGATAGTAAGATAGACTATTATAAGGCGCAAATAGAAACAATAAAATCAGAACTTGAAAACAATAAAGCAATTGCAAACGTGCATAAAGCGAAGGTTGAATATCTAGAAAGCGAATTGCAAAAAATGGGTGTTTTAAATAAAAAATACTTTGAATGGCTTTCTGAAAGTAAAATGTCAAATATCCATTTTCAAGAAAAAATAGATGGCCTGATAATTCATAATTATGAACTTATAAATAATTTAAAGAATAGTCAAGGTGTAGGTTCTGAAAAGACTGATAATCAATATGTATTAGATCAAATAATAAAGATTAAGGCCAGAAGTACAATTATTAATAACCCTAGTGGATTAACTATAGCACTGTTAAATGTAAGTGTCGATGGTTTCGCTAAAATTAGATTAAACTTCTCTGATAACACAACAAAAATAATCGAAGAAAATGTTGGATATATTCTTGAATATCAAAATAAAAATAAAAATAAAAAATATAGGATAACAATAATGCAAGTCGATTACGTTTTCGATTATATTAATATCAACATTAAAGAAGTTCAAGTTTGAAAAATAGATTTGGGGAATACTGTCTGTTTTTATTATAAACTTAGATATTAATGACTATTCTATATTAAAAGTATTTATTTAGCTACATTCAACAGCTATGTATATACTATTTTCATTTTATAATAGACGACGTAAGTATTCGACAGATAAAACTTAAAACTATTTCTCTAGATACAACCATCAAAGTGATTTAAAGTTATGGAAGATAGAAAAGGGAAAATACTGATTTATCAGAATGAAAAGGGTGATACAAAGATAGATGTATATTTTGAGAATAATGATATTTGGATAACACAAAAGGGGTTAGCTGAACTTTATCAGGTAAAGCCAAACACGATAAATGAGCATATCAAAAACATTATTGAAGAGGGTGAGTTACAAGAAGATTCAACTATTCGGAAATTCCGAATAGTTCAATATGAGGGGGGACGTGAAGTTGCCCGAGAGCCATTCCATTATAATTTTCAAATGATTCTAGCCATTGGTTATCGTGTTCGCTCTAAAGTAGGTATTCATTTTAGAAGATGGGCTAGTCAGGTACTTACAGAATATACACAGAAGGGATTTGCGATGAATGATGATCGACTGAAAAATCCCAAATCCTTTGGTGTTGACTATTTTGATGAGCTATTAGAGCGTATTCGTGACATTAGAAGCTCTGAAGCCAGATTCTATAAGAAGATTATAGATATCTATGCCACTTCTGTTGATTATGATAAAGATGATGAACGAACTATCCTGTTTTTTAAAACGGTACAGAATAAGCTTCACTATAGTGTACACGGACATACTGCTGCCGAACTTATTGCAGAACGTGCTGATGCGGCAAAAGACAATATGGGCTTAACCACTTTTAAGGGAGCAAAAGTCCGCAAGGGTGATGTGGATACAGCCAAAAACTATCTGAACCAAGATGAGATTAAAGGGCTTAATCGTATTGTTACTATGTATCTGGACTTTGCAGAGGATCAGGCTTTGAGTAAGAAGCCTATGTATATGGCAGATTGGCAGGCCAAGCTAGATGATTTCCTTCGTTTCACTGGAAGAGACGTACTTGAAGGTCCGGGACATATATCGGCAGAAAGAGCCAAAAAGATTGCTGAAGAGCAGTATGAAATGTTTAACCAGCACAGGAAACAACTCGATGCTGAAGTGGACGATTTGCTTAATGAGGCAAAAAGATTAGCAGGAGGTAAGAAAGAATGAAATTAAAATTTAAACATCAGAAGTTCCAGGCGGAGGCATCCAAAGCGGTTTGTGATGTCTTTGCAGGACAGCCTTGCTTTGATGATACTCTTTATCTCATTGATAAGGGGAATACGCAAGGTCAGGGAGATATACATGACTTCACGGGATTCAAGAATCATCTATTGGTTCCTGAAATGACAGATTCTGTTATCCTTGAAAATATTCAGAAGATTCAAAGGTCGCACCATATAGCTCCCTCAAAAGCGTTGGATGGGAAATATAATCTAACCATTGAGATGGAGACGGGTACGGGTAAAACCTATACCTATATCAAGACGATGTTTGATTTGAATAAGCGTTATGGATGGAGTAAATTCATTGTGGTAGTACCAAGTATTGCTATTCGTGAAGGTGTATACAAATCATTTCAAATCACTCAGGAGCACTTTGCAGAAGATTATAACAAGAAGATTCACTTCTTTGTATATGACTCTTCTCGTCTGGTGGATATAGACCGTTTTGCTAGTGATAGTAACATCAACGTTATGATCATAAACTCTCAGGCTTTCAATGCACGTGGAGCAGATGCGAGACGTATATATATGAAGTTGGATAGTTTTCGCAGTCGCAGACCTATTGACGTGATAGCAAAAACGAATCCTATTGTGATTATTGATGAGCCTCAGAAGGTGGAGGGAAAAACAACAAAGGAGAAGTTGAAGGAGTTTAATCCTTTGATCACTCTTCGCTATTCTGCTACACACAAGAAGGATTCTCTATACAATATGATTTATCGCTTGGATGCCTTGGAGGCATACAACAAGCGATTGGTAAAGAAGATTGCAGTAAAAGGAATCTCTACCACTGGAGCAACAGCCACGAATGGTTATATCTACTTGGAGGGTATCAACTTGTATAAAGATAAGAGTCCTACTGCAAACTTAGGATTTGAGGTAAAGCAGGCTTCTGGCATTAAAAGCGTGGTTCGTCAGGTCTCAATAGGATATAATCTTTATGATAATTCAAAAGGATTGGAGGAGTATAAGGATCGTTATATTATTACGGATATTGATGGACGCGACAACTCTGTAACTTTACAAAATGGGTTGAAGTTATTTGCGGGTGATGTAGTGGGTGCGGTAAATGAGAACCAACTAAGACGTATTCAGATTCGTGAAACAATTTTATCTCATATAGAGCGGGAGCGTCAACTATTTCATAAGGGTATTAAGGTGCTTAGTTTGTTCTTTATTGATGAGGTGGCTAAATATAAGCAGTACGATGCTTCTGGTTCACCATATAATGGCTTATATGGTGAGTTATTTGAGGAGGAGTATAAGAATATAGTTTCTAACCTACAGCATGAGCTATTTGAGGATCCCAGTTATGTTGATTATCTAAATAATATATCCGTAAACAAAACACATACAGGCTACTTCTCTATAGACAAGAAGAAGAAACAGTTTGTGGATAGTAAGGTTGAAGCAAAAACAAAAGAGTCTAATGATGTGGATGCGTTTGACCTTATTATGAAGGATAAGGAGCGTCTTTTGTCATTTAAAGAGGAGGTTCGTTTCATATTCTCGCACAGTGCTCTGCGTGAAGGATGGGATAACCCAAATGTATTCCAGATTTGTACACTTAAGCAAAGCTCTGCTGATATTGGTAAGCGTCAAGAGGTGGGGCGTGGTTTGCGTTTGTGTGTGAACCAAGAGGGTGATAGATTGGATGAGTTGGCTATTGGTGAGGAGGTTCATAATGTGAATTTGTTGACAGTAATAGCTAGCGAATCGTATGATACTTTTGCACGTGCTATTCAAAGTGAGATGGCTGAGGTGATTGCTGACCGTCCGCTAAAGGTTACTCTGGCGTTGTTTGAAAATAAGATTATCCAGAACTACAATGGTGAAGAACAAACCATTGATAACGATACAGCTCAATTGATATTTGAAGGTCTTATAGAGGATGGGTATGTAAAAGGTGGTGTACTGACGGATAAGTTCTATGAGGATAAAAAGAGTGGCAATGTGCGAGTGGCTGAGATAGTTGGTGATTGCAAGGAGTCAGTGGTTGCAATACTGGATACTATCTATAATCCTAAAACAATGGAGCCAGAGAATGCTCGCAGTAATAATGTGGAGCTTCGACTAGACAAGAATAAGTTTGAGCGTAAGGAGTTTCAGGAGCTTTGGAAGCGCATCAATATAAAAACGGCTTATGTGGTTGACTTTGAAACTGATGAATTGGTTATGAAGGCGATAGATAAGCTAAATGCCCATCTTCATGTATCGAAGATCTACTATAAGGTTCAGTCTGGCACGATGAATAAGATCAAATCGAAAGAGAGTCTTACAAAAGGGGAGGCCTTTAAAGAGAGTGATTCTCGTATGGTTGCTGTGGATATCTCATCAAGCACCAGTGTCAAATATGATTTGATTGGTAAGATGGTGGAGGAGACTGAATTGACTAGAAATACTATAGTAAAGATTTTGACAGGAATTACTCCATCTTGTTTTGAACAGTTTAAGTACAATCCTGAAGAGTTTATCCTAAAAGCTTCGAAGCTTATTAATGATGAGAAGGCTACTGTGATCATACAGCACATTAGTTATAATAAGCTGAATGAGACCTTCGGTACTGATATCTTTACTGAACCAACAATGAAGGGCAAGCTTGGAGTTAATGCTATGCAAGCAGAGAAGCATCTTTATGATTATCTGATCTTTGACTCTGCTAACACGGAGAGACCTTTTGCAGAGAAGTTAGAGTCTAGCTCTGAGGTTGCTGTATATGTGAAACTTCCTCGTGGGTTCTATATCAATACGCCTGTTGGTAAATATAATCCAGATTGGGCTATTGCTTTTGAGAATGGTTCAGTCAAGAGTGTCTATTTTGTTGCTGAAACCAAAGGTTCTATGTCAACAATGGACTTACGCTTGGTTGAGGATGCTAAGATTCATTGTGCTCGTGAGCACTTTAAGGCATTGAGTACAGAGAGAATAAGATATGATGTTGTGAACACCTATGATGAACTAATGAAATTAGTTGCAGGGTAAGTAATAATCTATATGGCTAGCTATGTGTAGGGTATAATAGAGTCAAGATGGCTCTATTATACCCTATTTGTATTTATTGTTCTTAATGTTGGATTTTACATGGGTAAATATGATTGAGAATCTGTGATCTATCTTAGGGCTGATCAAGAGATTGACAATAAGCTAATGGTGTGGGCCAGGTGTGAGATATGCAATGATGTGCCTATTCACCCATTTTGTAAAATCCATTTAGTACCATCAAATTTCAAACTCTGTGAGTTTGAAATCTCTATTTTCGATTGATTCTCCGATTTGTTAACATATAATGCCTCTATATTTGACTACTCATTCAGAGCTAGGAGAGGAGTTCACTTATTAATCAGATTTCTTTGCTAATATTGATGGCTATATTAAGATAAAACTGTTTGGTTGCAATAGAACCCTATTGCAACCTATTGCAACCGTCTA
>JBOFUP010000003.1:0-77517 GCA_051652645.1 Bacteroidales bacterium | reverse complement strand
TGTAGCCATATTATATTATGTAGTTTATCGGATTTGTCTTTTCTTCTGCAAAATGAAGGGCAAAGGTAGGGAATTTTTCGTGAATAATATCACAAATAGCCTCTTTTGTATATTGTTCAGACTCATAATGACCAATTTCTGCAATCGTTATGCTTTTCTCATGAAGAAAGTAGTCATGATACTTTACTTCACTTGTCAAGAAGAGATCGGCTCGAGCTGCCAATGCATCACTCATCAAAGAAGAACCACTCCCACCACAAAGGGCTACTCTGCTAACACTGCTCTTGTGTATTGGTGAGTGCTTCAACACAGCTGCTCCAAAAACAGACTTCATACGCTTAAGCTCATCCAACATATCAACCTGTTCAGGCAAATCACCCACAACGCCAAAACCAACCCTATCCCAGCTATTACCCAAAGTTATGATATCAAATACAGGCTCCTCATACGGGTGAGACTCCTTGAGAGCCGCCACCACATTACGTCGCAAATAGCTCGGCAATACCGTTTCTATTCGCACTTCTGGCTCTGCCTCTCTAACTCCAACTCTTCCCACAAAAGGGTTTGCATCTTCATTAGCCTTAAATGTCCCTGTACCCATACCATTATAACAACACTCTGAGTAGTTACCTATATCTCCAGCTCCAGCTGCAAATATAGCATCTCTTACCGACTCAGCATGTACAGGTGGCACATAAGTAACAAGTTTAAGTAACATACCACTTCTTGGCTGCAACACTTTTATATTTTTCAATCCAAGCTTCTCAGCCATCCTAAAGCTCACTCCGCCATAACAAGCATCTAGATTAGTATGAGCAGAGTATAGTACAATATTATTACGAATAGCCTTTATTATGGTACGCTCAACATAATTCGCCCCAGTTAATGATCGTATAGGCTTAAATATCAATGGATGATGAGATATAACCAAATTAATACCACGCTCTATTGCCTCATCAACAACCTCCTCGGTTATGTCAATAACAACAAGAGCCGAACTACACTCCTGCGAAACATCTCCAACCTGAACACCACTATTATCATACCCCTCTTGAAGAGCAAGAGGAGCAACACGCTCAATGGTAGATATAATTTCCCGAATAGTCATAAGCTCAATATATAAATTACACTATAAAACAGAAAATAGGCCTTGGGCAAGAGCTCTATAATAATATAGAGAAAACCCTTGACCAAAGCCTATCAATATCATCTCTCACAGGTCTCGACCCAATTATTCATATCACAATCAGTGTAGAATCCTAAAGATCAACTCTCTCAAAAGCTCATGGTCAGTAGTCGCTGGATTGCGAACTCCTTTTGACTTAGCATCACACTCTCTAATATGAGCTATGATCTGCATACACTTGAAAGCAGAGAACAGCTTTATTCCAGCGGTATAGTCTCGCACTTGAAACTGACTCTTCAAGCCCAATGCCTCCATGATAGCCCTATCACTCTTTTGAGGAACATAATAGCAAAGCATTAGTTTACTAAAGTAGTTATACAAAACCGTCGAAGTAACCACAAGTGGATTGTTTCGAGGGTTGTCACGAAAGTAGTTAACTATTCGATTTGCCTTGAGAGAGTCTCGTGCTATTATAGCTCTAAGAAGTTCAAAATTATTATACTCCTTACTTATACCTATATTACGCTCTACAAGATCTGCCGTTATACGCATCTGACCCTTGGGCTGTACAATAAGTAACTTATCCAGCTCCTTGGCAATACGAGCCAAATCACACCCCAAGAACTCACCTAGCATTTCAGCAGCTTTATTCTCTATAGTAAAACCCTTAACTTGCAACCAACTACTTATCCAGCCAGCTACCTGATTATCATATATCTTAGACGACTCAAATAGCACCCCCTTGCGAGAGATCTCCTTAGCCACTTGTAGGCGACCATCGATCTTACCGTTTCGATAGTTGAGGATAAGTATAGTTGTACTCATTATATTCTGCATATAGAGCGACAACTTATCAAGATCACGAACCAACTGAGCTTCTCTAACCAGCACAACCCTATGGTTGGCAAACGAAGGATAGAAGCGAGCCTCGTTGATAATATCGGCAGCCGACACATCAGCACCATAAAGAACTACCTCATTGAAGACCTTCTCATCTTCGGTGAGGACTCTATTCATCAGTTCGTTGGTAATCTCATCTATGTAGTAACTCTCTTCACCCATCAAACAATAGACTGGCTTGAAGTTACCACCCCTAATATCTCTCAAAATATCTGAGGCCTGTAGAGTCTCTTTCTTAGCCATTTAGCTCCTCGAATCTCAAGTGCTTAACAGTTTTACGATTCTGAATCAGCATCTCTAGAGAGCGAATACCAATAAGGACATGATCATTTACATAGTTTTTTGTAACGCCATCATCACTCTTGGAAGTCTTAACCCCCTCAGGAACCATAGGCTGATCGGTAACCAAAAGCAGAGCTCCCGTTGGTATTTCATTTGCAAAACCAACAGTGAAAAGAGTTGCTGTCTCCATATCCACAGCCATAGCTCTGGTCTTTCTTAAGTAACTCTTAAACTCCTCGTCATGCTCCCACACTCGTCGGTTAGTAGTAAAGACAGTACCAGTCCAGTAGTCATGCTCAAGGTCTCGAATAGAAGTTGAAACCGCACGCTGCAAACTAAAAGCTGGCAAAGCTGGCACCTCTGGAGGCATATACATGTTGGATGTCCCCTCTCCTCTAATACCAGCTAGAGGAAGAATAAAGTCTCCCAAATTGTTAGTTCTCTTTAATCCACCACACTTACCAAGGAATAAAACCGCTTTTGGATTGATAGCAGATAGCAAATCCATGATAGTTGCTGCATTGGGTGTCCCCATACCAAAGTTTATCATTGTGATACCATTTGCTACAGCACTCGGCATATTTGCATCCTTGATAAAAGGCACATTATAGTGATTGGCAAATATCTCCACATACTTTGAAAAGTTAGTCAAAAGTATATACGGTGTGAACTCCTCTAAAGCTCTTCCTGTGTAACGAGGAAGCCAATTCTCTACGATCTCTTGTTTTGTTTTCATAAAACTCTAATTTTGTAGTAGGTTTTAATTAACAAAGATAGAATGTTTAAGCTAAACTTACCTCAATATCCCCTAAAAATTAAACCCAAAGGTACAAAGTATCAGATTTGGGACACACTAAGACTGAAGTTTGTGGCTCTCACCCCCGAAGAGTGGGTCAGGCAAAATTTCACAGCTTTTCTTATTCAAGAGCGCGGGTTCCCTCAAACGTTGATGAACAACGAGATTCCAGTGGAACTCAACGGCATGCAAAAGAGGTGTGACACACTAGTGTGGTCAAACCCCGAACACCAGCCTTTGGTCATCGTAGAGTACAAATCACCTAAGGTTAAGATCACTCAAGACACATTCGACCAGATTATCAGATACAACATATCACTGAAAGTACCCTATCTGATTATATCAAACGGACTACAACACTACTGCTGTGAGATAGACTATAGAGACAATAGCTATAGATATCTCAAGGAGATACCCAATTACAAAGAACTAAAACTAAAAAAAGAGAGTATGAAACCACTATTTATTCAATACCCAAAGTGTGGCACTTGCCGTAAAGCATCTAAATTCCTAATCGAACATGGAGTGGAAGTGGACACACGCGACATAACAATAGACAACCCAAACAAGGAAGAGCTAAGAAGCTGGATAGAAACAAGTAAGCTACCTATCAAGAAATTCTTCAACACTAGCGGAGTTATATACAAAGAGATGAAACTCAAAGATAAGATAGATGGATACACAACTGAGGAGCTTCTAGATCTTTTGGCTAGCGATGGGAAGTTGGTTAAAAGACCTCTACTTATACAAGAGAGCTCCGTGATAGTAGGATTCAAAGAGCAGGAGTGGTTAGAGTGCATTAATAAATAGTATGCTAAGTTCGATTGCCCTACTATTGCTTTGTAGCCTAATTGCAGGGAGAATATTCTCCATGCTAAGGCTACCATCACTCATAGGTATGTTATTAACAGGCATACTTCTTGGTCCACAAACGTTAGATCTACTAGACTCTTCGCTATTAGGCATATCACAAGAACTACGACAGATAGCTCTCGTGGTAATACTACTTCGTGCAGGGCTAGCACTAAAAATCAAAGAGCTAGAACAAGTTGGCCGACCGGCTATTCTGATGAGTTTCGTCCCAGCGATATTGGAGATTGCAGGAGTTGTTATCATAGCACCAATTATCTTCGGCATCACTCGTCTGGAAGCTGCAATTCTGGGTAGTGTCATTGCTGCTGTTTCCCCGGCAGTTATCGTTCCTAGAATGATAAACCTTATAGAGCAGCGTAAAGGAACATCTAAAAGCATACCTCAGATGATCATGGCTAGCTCATCCATTGATGATATATTTGTAATTATACTATTTACTAGCTTCACAGGTATGGCTGCAGGAACATCCTCAGAGAGCAACCCTATCATAGAGATAATCTTTTCCCTTGCATCGGGTGCTACTATTGGGCTACTCCTAGGGTGGATATTCACATTCATATTTAAAAGATTCCACATGAGAGACACAGTCAAAGGTCTTATCCTGATGAGTGTCTCCTTTCTACTTGTTGCTGCTGAGAAGAGTAATATTATTAACATTCCATTTTCAGGACTTCTAGCAGTTATGTCCATGGGGATATCCATCGTTGAGTGCTATCCATTATTATCTAAACGCCTTTCAGGTAAGTTCAACAAACTATGGGTGGCTGCTGAGATAATATTATTTGTACTTGTTGGTGCATCAATAAACCTTGATTACGTAAGTTCTGCTGGAATAGCCGTTAGTGTAGTGATTCTAGGAGCTCTACTTTTCAGAGTAGGTGGTGTGATGCTCTCTCTTGTTGGAACTAAGCTGAACCAAAGCGAAAAAATATTCGCTTCAGTTGCATACCTTCCCAAGGCAACAGTTCAAGCTGCAATAGGATCCATACCTCTAACGATGGGCCTACCATGCGGCGAACTAGTTCTTACTGCAGCAGTTGTTTCTATTATAATCACCGCTCCACTCGGAGCTTTAGGCATAGATATTATCTCGTCAAAGCTTGAAAAAGAGGATGTTGCAAATACTAAAAAATAATAAAAAAGGCGAGTTACAATGCTGAATCCTTGCTCATTTGACCTTTAGAGTATAACTTAGCGGATGAAACAAGGTGTTATCCATTAACACTTTAGCGCTATGCATATAATAAAATCAGTATAACTAATGACGCACTACTCCGCCAAAAGAGCACTACGCCTTAGTCTTCTTGTTGCCATATTTTCGGGTATTTCATCCATGGCTTCAGCACAAAAAAGAGAAACTAACCTATTCCAAATCCCAGACCTAAATGCCATTTTAGGTATAACACAAACCGTTGCAACACCTTTGCCAACTCTTCCTTCGACAAAAGAGGTTGAGCCTGTGGAGATAAGCACAATAAGCAACGTATGCCAAAACCTAATCAAGGAGGCTGTCACACTTATAGGCACTCCATATAGGCCTGGGGCTAGTGGGATTCGCGGTTTTGACTGCTCTGGATTCACTTTCTATCTATTCAAAAGACTTGGAGTTGAACTCAACAGATCTAGTCGTGGACAACTAAACAACGGCGAAAAGGTTAACAAGAATGAAGTTCAACCAGGTGACCTTATCTTCTTCAACGGGTCAGCGATGACAAACACTAAGAGCATTGGTCACGTTGGGATGGTTATTGCCAACGACGGAAGAGGTAATATTGAGTTCATACACAGTGCTAGAGGTGGTGTGCAGAAGACTAATCTAGCCAAATCGGCCTTCTATCAAAAAAGATACGTGGCAGCAAGACGGATAACAGAGCTTGAAAACAATCATCACGAGGGGTGATATATAGATAAAAGCAGTAGGGGTTAGCACAATATGCTAACCCCTACTGCTTTTATTATACTACTAAACATCTCATTTATGTATCAAATTGAGACATGCAAAAGCACGCTCTAGATCTCATAAAAAGGAGCTTTATCGCACTGAGATACTTGAGTAAACTCACTGCAAAATAAGCTAATTCTATATATAAAATCACCTCAACCATACACTATAAAGCGTAACACACTAAATATCAAAAGATTTACTAAAACAAGTTTAACCCCTATAGAATCCCGTATTTAATAAAAAAAAGCGTGATAGATTTCAAGCCACTCTAAAGGATTTGGATTTTGACACTTTGATTCAAGATAAGCCTTTTTCCCTTACAGTTAAGAACAAAGTGATTATCTACTTATAATCAATTCACGCCCATTGAGAAAAGTGCGATAACTTCGTAGATAATACCCCTCTTGGGATGCCTTACCCTCGATAGGGAATCCACCTCCATACTGAATATCATATACAGAACCACACTTCGCACATCGAGCCTTTACACTCTCAAAAATCGAAACCCTTACCTTTGGATCAACCTCAACCGGGCAAGAGAGGTCAAAAGCATAATGATTATATCCTCCATCGAGTGCAAATCCGTAGTAGACGAGTATCCCACCATATCCTAGATAACTATTAGCATTAAGTCCGTTAAGGCTAGTCACACTCTTTCCGGTCAATGGCTCCATAAGGTTGTGATAATCTACATTCAACTGAAGAGCGACTCTTGCATCAGGAATTCGGCTTATTGTCTCAGTCTTAGCACAGCTAGTTATAAGCTGCGCTAAGAGTATAATTAAAAATTGACCCGTAGCAAATCTTTTCATTCTCATAAATACAAAGATATACTTTTGAGTAATTGATAAGAAAAGAAAAGTACTATTTAGTATATATCTTCTCTACAACACTATTTCCTATATCAAACCAGCACTGACGTATCGTAATACCTTTTCTAGTAACAAGTAGTTTATCTACAATTATTGAGATGTGTTTTGCATTAAGCATTCTCTACTCTATACTTATATAATACAATGAGTTTGCTATTAGGCATAGATATAAAGATCATTGATTAGATTCCGCACATTAACATTACGAGAAATAGTGTTAGAGTCCTTCGCATTTGGAGAGAGGCAATATCACTAACAATGAGAGGTAGATAGAACTATGCTAGTTATCATCACTCTCAATGCTATATAAATTACCTTATTTAGGTTATGAATTAGTAACGATAATCCTTACTACTCTCTGATAATGGAATAAAAAAAGTATCATCGAGGCCATTGTCCCGATGATACTGGTTAATAACATTTTCAGTGGTAATAGATAATATATCTTATCGTATGATTACTTTCTCTGTAAATCTCTCACCTTGTGCGGTCATAATCTCTAGTATATGAACCCCTTTGTGTAGATTACGAATATTGATTACTTGAGATCCTACAGATTGTGCTAATAGTGAGGCATTGAGAGAGATTAATCTCAATTGTAAAACCTCAACTCCTTGTACAATCAGCGCACTTTGACTTTGGTAGAGAGTGTAACTCTTTTTTATCTCTGGTATGCTATTAGGAATATCATCTGTATCGTATACTCTTGTGAATATATCATATAAGCGCATTCCTCCACTCGAAGAAGTGTTGATGATCTTCACTACAATAGGCTTATCAGTGGACTCTATTCCTGCATTAGCCATTACATCCCAATTAGGAAGAGTGGTCTTCTTCATCGTGGCTGACTTCCATTCGCGCTCTGCCCCTCCATCTATGCTCCACTTAACAGTAATAGCCCTATCACCAGTAAAGTGAAGATTTACTTTTAGTTCAACAAGAGACGAGAGATTAAGCTGAACTCCACCTCCACTTTTGCTAAAATCAATAGCTCCGATTGAACACCCAGATGCATTTTCGTTCTGCTCTGGCTTGACACTTGTCTCCACTCCAGCTGTACCATGTATAAGAGACAATACAGATTGATAGTCACCACTAAACTCCGATTCTTGGAATCTGTACCAATCATCCCCTATAATTTTTGTAGGTATAACGCGCGAAATGAAGCCAGAAACAGTTATATCCTCCATTCCACCTAAAGCAGTAATGGCATACCCCCCCTCTAGCTCAGGTGTTCCACTAATAGTTATCACCTTGCCTGATTCAGTTAAACTCAATCCTTGTGGTAGCTCTGTGATTGTGTAGCTTGTTGCTCCACCACCATATTCGAACACTATAGGTTCGATAGACGAACCAATGTTTACTGTCTGAGTAGCATTACCTGATGTGCAAAACAGTGTAGCTGGTGCTATTGTTGATATCTCAACCTCTAAAGAAAGAGATACAACATTCTCCCCTCCAATCGTAGAAATGGTAATTATGGCAGACTCTTGTGGATTTCCTGATATCGTAACTGTCTTTGCATCATTATCAATAGTTGATGTAAGACTAGATGGGAGATTATCTATAGTTACACTTGACGCTGCATAGCCCCATTTGTAAACTACTGGTTGCATAGCTGTACCAACGTATATCCTCTGCTTTGTCTTTCCTGAGACATGAGATAGTGTTGCTCTAGTTGGTATACCAGATTCAAAAGCTCCCATATCGGCAGCTTTGTCATTATAAAAAATTGTCAGATCTGGAAGCGTTATCAACTCCAATCCGTTAGCCTGTGATGGAAGCATGAATCGAGATAGGCTAAAGTTCTCTATATTTTCACCTCTGTCAACAAAGTAACTACCTGCAATAAGTCGACAAAAGTCATTCTCTGGAAGAGAGCCGTCAATCTCCCTTGGAGCCTTTGCCAACTCAACAGATAGAGATTTGAACTGTGCTGAGTGATCATTGGTCGGAACACGTACGCCATTTACCCTATTATTCTCCTTATAAGGGTCACAACCATCAATTAAAGTCCAACTATTATTGTCTGTATTAGGGAGTACAGAACCAGCCTTATCTGCAGACAAGAACTCATGATTACCCACATTACCACTAGCTTTAGCTCCCCATCCAATGTTGTTTCGCATATACATCCCACCATATTGGAAGATAGTCGGGAAGCGATAGTTGTATTTATTATTCCATGCTATGTTGTTGAAAAGATACATACCCTCGTAAGCATTATTCTGATCAAAGCCTTTCTCTAAGTTGTCAAATGATACGCAGTTTGTCACAAGGTGAGCACCAACAGATTGTGAGAATGCTGCTCCACCAGCAGAGCCTCCTCCTCCAAGTTTAAACCCATTACCATTTCCACGGGCTACGTTATTTTGATCATACCCTCCTTTCCAGGCCCAACACTCATTTATCACGATTGGGTGATAAACCATATATAGATCCCAGTTGTCATCGCTATTGTTCCAAGCACGGCATCCATGAAACTCTGTTCCAGGGCCAGGAAATAGCTTTGCTGCAAAACCATCTGCATCGCCTCCATCATCCGAACCTGCGAAAGACTTGCTGTCATAGTTATTATATGAGTCGCAGTTCAAAATTATATTATACTTACAGAACTGATAATCTGGATTGAACTCTGGTGTACCAGGAGGCAAACTCTTTGTCTCCTCTATGGAGAAGTCTTTGTACATACCTATCTGTAGACCCGTATCATTGTTACCATAGAATTTACAGTTCTCAACGATATGATAACTACCCTCTAGCTTCATGCCATTATCCTTTGCATTACATAGCTCAAGATTCTTAAAATGCCAATAATTTGCTTCGTGATTGACATAGATACATCTAGCCATCTTAAACTCCGAGACACTATTGGCTACTATTTGACTACCATCTATGATTACTCTCTCCCCAGGATAACCAAATAGTTTGATGCGCGACTCCTGGGTAGCATTCTGTTTCGCTGCAATTTTTATTCTCTCTTTGAGCATGTAGGTTCCACCTCTTACCCATATGTGATCTCCTGGTTCTACAATATCAACAGCCTTGTTGATAGTTAGTAGTGGTGATTGCTCACTCCCATCATTGCTATCACTCCCTGTAGTTGAGACATATATCTCCTTTGCGCTAAGATTAAAAGATAAGCTACTAAAGGCAAGAAATAGAAAAAAGCAGTCCTTTAAATTCATAAGTATTGATTGATTTAATTAGTATTTCAGGGTATGTTACTCATCTTGTTCTTCAATTATTCACTCCATTTATGAATCTATTTCCATCTAGGAGGATAGCTTCGGGTTCGCGCACGAGGTTTGAGTTAAAAGTACTCCGTCAATTGGCGGAGCACTTTTGTTAATTGTATGAAGATTATGCAAATATAAATATAATTCACAATACACAAAATAGTACAACAAAAAAGAGAGCAGAGACCAAATAGGTCTGCTCTCTTTTTTGTATTTAATTACTTAATTGTGTCTATGCCTTGTAGTGCGTTCCATAGCGGACAATCATTAGAGGGAGCTACCCCTTGGCGATAGTTTAGTAATATGGCGTTCGAGGTTTTGGCAAGTGAGCGACGCACTTCACGTCGGGCCCCCTTGACTCTCTTTATCTGCATATTGTCATACTCTGTGGTTTTATGTCGCATCCAAGCATTGACGGCTTTTGCTGCTCGCTGCTCAAGAGGAATCATCTTTGTACGAGCGACAGAACCACTACCAACAGGGGTTGCATGATCGGCAATAAGTTTGGACATCTTTAATGCCATGTCACTGAAGTTTATATGAAAATTTAGATGTACCAAAATTGCTTGTGTAAACTCCCCTACATATCTATCCTCGGCTCTAGCTCGAGAAGCTCGCGAGTATTCAAGTTTCCTTTGATAACCTTCATCCTCTCTCAAAGACTTAACATCGTGTATAGCCTGTTTAATTACTAAGCTCTCAGACCATACTCCTTTTGTGTATACTCTTCTACCCTTCCTATAACAGATCTTCCAAAAGTTACCCTCTTTAGTCACTCTTCGAGTAATGGCTGCATCCCCTGCAGGAAGAAAAGCCCAATCTGAGGGTGGCGAAAAACTTTCACCAGACTCATTTACAAAGATATCAGATTTACCTGGCACCTCGTATAGAGTTAAAACAGTAGATTGCTTGGTCATATTATTAGGAAATACCTACCAGTTCGACTTCAAAGATAAGTGTAGAATACTTTTTTATTATTCCTGCGGCCTCACCTCCATAACCTAGATGTGCTGGTATGAATATCTCCCACTTTGAGCCAACACTCATCTCTTTTAGTGCCTCTTGCCATCCTGTAATTACCTCACGTACTCTAAAAACAGCCGGATAACCATCCCCTAGGTTTGAATCGAATTGTTTACCATTGATCATCTTGCCCTTATAAAACACTTGAACAATAGATTGAGCTGTCGGTTTTAATCCATCTCCTGATTGTATTACTCTATATTGAACTCCACATGGTAACACCTTTATATTGGGTTGCTGAGCATTATCCTCAAGGAACTTACTATTTGCATCTGCATACTCTTTGTATTTCGCTTTCATCTCTGCTAATATTTATTGTGATTCGACCTTCAAAGGTAATCGAATAGAAGAACTTTACCTACCTTTGCGGTTATGAAAATTGATACTTTACAGATAGATGAATCCATCAAGAAAGCTTTGGCTGAAGATGGAATATCTGAGATGACTCCTATTCAAGAGGGTGCAATGCCTATCCTCTTTGACGGTGGTGATCTCTTGGCTTGTGCTCCAACAGGTACGGGTAAGACTATTGCGTTTTTAATCCCAATATTAAGCAGACTTCTCCTAAGAAGTGGCAGACGAGGTGTTAAGGCTCTAGTATTGGCCCCAACAAGAGAGCTTGCCATTCAGATTGGACGTGAGGTAGAGAAGTTAACTCGATACACTGATCTTAAACATGGTGTTATCATAGGTGGTGAATCTGTTGAAGAGCAAATATTTACTGCAGGGCGATCGTTGGATTTGGTTATTGCCACTCCAGGGCGACTCCTACATTTGGTACAGGAGGATATTATCAACTTGTCATCAATCCAAATGTTTGTTGTTGATGAGGGTGATAGGCTCCTTGATATGGGATTTATTGGTACAATACGAAAGATTGCTCGCTATCTCCCACGTAAACACCAAACAGCTCTCTTCTCCGCTTCTCTTCTTTCGGATACAGAGGAACTTGCAAAAGAGCTTCTTAAGAGCCCCAAACGTATTGATCTTGTTAGTGACAAAAGCTCTGCTCCAGATATTTCTCATACAGTGTACTATGTAGATAAACAGAATAAGATGAACCTTCTCAAACACCTAATAAAGGAGATGGGTATAGAGAGGGCCATAGTGTTTGTTCGTACTAAATATGATGCTGAAAAGGTAGCGTCTGACCTTTATAGGGCTGGATTGGATGCCTCAGCATTGCATGGCGATAAGGAGCAGATGGATCGTGAATTGGTATTTAGGGATTTCCGTTCAGGAAGGGTGAAGATCCTTGTCTCTACTGATCTTGCAGCTCGGGGAATTGATATTCCAGAGCTTGAGTGGGTAATAAACTTCGAACTGCCTAATGAGGCTGAAACTTATATGCACAGAGTAGGGCGTACGGCTAGGGCTGGTGCTTCTGGCGAAGCAATATCTCTTTGTAGCAACGCTGAGCTTAGGTTCTTGAAGCCTATTAAAAAACTAGTTGGTAAATCAAAGATGAAGATAGTTGAACAGCATCCTTTCTCTTATACTCCTCGCGAAAAGGGTGAAGCAAGAAACTCTGCTTCTTCGATTGGCAAGATACGTGAGAAGTCTTAATAGACTATCTTTGATTGATGTATAGTAAAAAACATAATGCATATATATATACCGAATCTTATATCAATAGGAGATTCGGTATATATATTTAGGGGATTGCTAATCATAGAATAATAGTTCTTTTACACTGTGACAACCGGGTGCTTTCTGATGCTGAATAATTGGAATAGAGAAGATTTAATATAGATATATAGCCGCCCGATAAAAATATCTGAATGATAAAAACAGGTCTGAGTCCTATTGAAGGACTCAGACCTGTTTGTTTACTTTAATGTTATATACCCCTAATATCTCAACCATGATAAAAAAGTACAAATTGTACTAGTGAGCAGCTATCTTGTAAGTTATTAAATTTTACAGATAGAAATTCATTCACGGTAATGAGGCATAGTGGGCCCATTATATTTAACCTCTACAATATATTACAGATAGCTTAAGAGTACTATATAAAAAAAACTCTAAGGGTTTAGAGTAAAAACTCTGAGAGGTAACACCCCAAATCCTCAGAGGTTTACACATTATCTCACTGCAAAATCTTGTGATCTCACAGCTTTTACCAATTTAGGCTAAAGGTTTTGGTTCGTTTGTCAGTGGTTAAATATGAATTGTACTAAGGGTAGCCTTTAGTTCGAGTATGGTGAAGTATCAAATGACTTTTAATAGCTAAATGCGGCAGGATAGAGTTAACTAATCATGCGATTTAACAAATCGCTATTAATGAAATAGCAAAATCCTCTCACAGAGTATTAGTTTTGATACATCCTATTGCCATATTGCAACACTTCCTTATAATCAGAGGTTTAAGGGTGGCAATAAGGGGTTGCAATAGGTTGCAATAGGATTCTATTGCAACCACCTATTATTTAGCTTAAATACTCTATATTATTTATAAGATTTAGTCCACAACATTGTCATTAAAAGGCATAAAAAGGCTGTTAATGTAAAATTAAAGTCCTTAAGATGTTAATTATATAAGGTATAGATAGAGATAAAGGAATATTTTAGCCTCAGAGTTACAAATCAGACCTCATCATACCAATTTTACAAAAGGCAATATATTGACAACAAACTCTTACTTTGATCATTACTTTGAGAGGCAATTGTACGATAGCTCTCAATAAAGAATAGCGGGTATCAGTAATATTAAACTCATTCATAAGTAATAACTCCTCTTCAGAATCATTCAACGCTAAAATAGAAGCTTTTATTGCTGACTTTATAGGTGTAAGGCTTATAAACTCATCTTACTCAAGTTATGCAAATATATGCTTGGTCCATACCAACATTTAGCAATTACACAAGTTTGGGAATAGATCCGAGTTTACTCCAAGTCTAAGGTCTACAGGTGTACGACATAAATAACAGCATACTATTAAGCCAATTAACCATTCTGTATCAATCATTTATTTTTTAACACTAAGCTAAAGCTAAGCTCGAATACTTAAATATGTAATCGCGAAGACAGTTACAAAACAATGGTATCTTATAATAGCAAAGGCCGCTAACCAATTTTAGGTTAGCGGCCTTTGCGTTATATCTTTCACCAAAGTGATGGCTGAGAAATTTTATGCTCCGAAATCATCGAACATCAACATCTCACGAGGTACACCTTGATTCCATAGCATCTGCTCTACTGCTTTAGCCATAGGACCAGGACCACACATGTAGTACTCGATATCCTCTGGTGCTTCGTGCTTCGCTAGGTACTCGTCTTGGATTACTTGGTGAATAAATCCTACGTAACCTGTCCAGTTATCCTCTTTCTGTGGTTCAGATAGAGCAATGTGGAACTTGAAGTTAGGGTATTCTCTCTCTAATGCTCTGAAGTCCTCTTCGTAGAATATCTCTCTCTTAGATCTAGCTCCATACCAATAACTGATTGTACGGTCTGTTGTCTTAAGAGTTTGAAGAAGGTGAAGAAGGTGAGATCTAAGTGGTGCCATACCAGCTCCACCACCTACATAAAGCATTTCACGCTTAGTATCAAGTATGTGGAAGTCTCCGTAAGGACCTGATACAGTAACCTTATCGCCTGGCTTCAATGAGTAGATGAATGAAGAACAGATACCTGGCTTGATACCTTTAGCCCATCCACCTGTTGCTCTATCGAATGGAGGTGTAGCAATACGTATGTTAAGCATCACAATATTACCCTCTGCTGGGTGGTTAGCCATAGAGTATGCACGAATAGTCTCCTCGTCATTTACACACTCAATATCCCACATCTTATATTTGTCCCACTCATCTCTGTACTCCTCTTCGATATCGAAGTCAGAGAATTTGATCGAGTATTTAGGCACATTGATCTGGATATATGAACCCGGTTTGAAGTCTAGTACTTCTCCCTCAGGAAGCTTAACTACGAACTCCTTGATGAAGGTAGCAACGTTGTGGTTTGAAACAACCTCACACTCCCACTCTTTAACACCAAATACCTCTTCAGGCACTTCGATTGTCATATCGCTCTTCACTTTCGTTTGACAAGCAAGGCGCCATTTGTCACCTATCTGCTTACGTGAGAAGAAGCCAACTTCTGTTGGGAGGATCTCGCCACCACCATCAGGAACCTGACAACGGCACTGACCACAGCTACCACCACCTCCACAAGCAGAAGACAAGAAGATTCCATTACTTTGAAGCATACCAAGAACTGTACCTCCCATCTCTGATTCAAACTCTTTCTCACCATTAACTACAATCTTAACATTGCCCTCTGGTGTGAGCTTTTTCTTTGCGAACAACAACATTGCAACCAAAAGAAGTACCACAAAAAGGAATACTCCAACGGCAGCGGCAATCGTAAGTCCGTCTATCGCTAATAATATCATACTTTACTCTTTTATTAGTCTAATTGATTATAGTTTGATTCCTAAGAAGCTCATAAAGGCTATCCCCATCAAACCTGTTACAATAAATGTAATACCCAATCCTTTAAGAGGCTTTGGAACGTCTGAATAGCTAAGCTTTTCACGTATTGCTGCAATACCGATGATAGCTAGTAACCAACCAATACCTGATCCTACACCATAAGCTGTAGCCTCACCTATATTGGCAAATGCCTTCTCTTGCATAAACAGCGATCCTCCAAGGATAGCACAGTTTACCGCAATAAGAGGAAGGAAGATACCTAGTGATGCATATAGCGCTGGTGCGAATTTCTCTACAACCATCTCCACTAACTGTACCATCGAGGCAATTACTGCGATGAACATAATGAAGCTCAAGAAGCTTAGATCTACATCTGCAAATCCCTCTCCAAGCCATGACATTGCGCCTGCCTTGAGAACAAAGTTCTCTAGTAGGTAGTTAACTGGTAGGGTGATAGCCAATACGAATGTAACGGCAAGACCAAGCCCCATTGCTGTTTTCACACTCTTCGATACAGCAAGGTAAGAACACATACCCAAGAAGTATGCAAACACCATGTTGTCGATGAAGATTGCTTTGATAAATATATTAAACCATTCCATGTTCAATCTGTTTTTTGTGTGTTACAAATTACTTCTCTTGCAAATCTTTGTTCTTAGCTCTCTGCACCCAGATAATTACACCTGTTGTAATCAATGCCATAGGAGGTAGGATCATCAAACCATTGTTCTCATAACCTAGGTCGTACAAAGCCTGTGGGATAACCTGAACACCGAAAAGTGTACCAGAACCAAGAAGCTCACGGAAGAAAGCCACGATAATCAAAATGATAGAATAACCAAGACCGTTACCTACACCATCAAGGAAAGACTCCCAAGGTCCATTTGCCAAAGCAAAGGCCTCTAGTCGTCCCATCAAGATACAGTTAGTAATGATAAGACCAACGAACACCGAAAGCTGTTTACTTACATCGTAAGCATAAGCTTTCAACACTTGGTCCACAATGATAACTAGAGCTGCAACAACAACTAGCTGAACGATAATACGAATTCTATTAGGAATAGTGTTTCGCATCAATGATATGATGACGTTTGCAAAAGCAAGTACTGCCATCACAGAAAGAGACATAACTAGAGCTGGCTCAAGTTTTGCCGTTACGGCAAGTGCAGAACAGATACCTAGTACCTGAACAATAACAGGGTTGTTACTAGAAAGAGGACCTAGTAGAATCTCCTTATGTTTTTTTGATAATAAACTCATGATTCCAACAATTATTTGTTTATAAGAAATTGTGCATAAGGAGCAAGACAATCCATCAACATAGCGTCAACACCTTTACTTGTTATTGTTCCTCCAGAGATAGCATCTACCTGGTCAGCACCAGTCAAAGACTTTTGACCCTTCTTCTCAACAGCGATAGATTTAAACACACCTTCTTTGAAAAGTTCTTTGCCTGCAAATTGCTCGTAGAAGAAATCTTTTTCAATCTCAGCTCCTAGACCAGGAGTCTCACCTTTGTGTGAGAAGTATGCCCCATAAACGGTGTTTCTATCATCATTCAAAGATACATAACCCCAGATAGGTCCCCAAAGTCCGGCACCACTCATTGGGAAAATATACTTAACAGATCCATCTTCAAGATTAGCAATATAAACAGGTAGTTCACGTTCATTGCGTTTATCCCCTACATTACCTTTTACTTGAGCTGGAACATCTACATTAAATGCAGCTGCTCTGTCTGAATCTGAGCTTATCTTCTCACCCTTTGCGTTTATCACAAAAGAGTCTTTGATATATTTTTCATAAAGAGCCTCTGCATCTTTTGCATTTGAAGCTACTTTGATTGAGTTCAATATCTGAATCTTCTTATCGATCTCGACATTCTTGGTCTGCTTCTCTTTCAAGCTTAAAGCTGTGAAAGCCAAAACAGCAGCCACTACTACTACCATCACAATAGAGTAGATTACTGTATAACTATTACTTTGTCTATTCATAACTTCAAGTTATTAAGCATTCGTTACTTTTGATCTCTTCAACCTTCTGCTGATGTTTGACTCTACTACGTAGTGGTCAATCAGTGGTGCGAATACGTTCATCAACAAGATAGCAAGCATCATTCCCTCTGGATACCCTGGGTTAACAACACGAACTAACATTGCAATTGCACCAACCAAGAATCCATAGATATATTTACCTGTTTCAGTACGTGCTGAAGTAACAGGGTCAGTAGCCATGAATACTGCACCAAATGCGAAACCACCCAAACAGATTTGATCTATAGGAGAAAGGGCCAATCCTGCAGTTGATGGGAATAGGTTGAAAAGAGAAGTAATAGCGAAACCACCAATAAAGGTAGAAACAATAGTTTTCCAGCTACCAATTCCACTCAACATCAATATAACTGCTCCAATAAGGATTGCCAAAGTTGATGTCTCACCTATTGACCCTGGAATCAAACCTATGAAGTAGTCCCATGTTGATATTGTATTTCCTACTATATCTGTAACTACAGCTTCAGTTGTTGGTGCAGTTGAGATCTGTCCCAAAGGAGTAGCTCCAGTGAAACCATCAACAACTTGTCCTGCACCCATGCCAAAAGTATCTTCTGTACGAACCCAAACAGTGTCACCAGACATCTTACTTGGATAAGCAAAGAAAAGGAATGCACGTGTGATCAAAGCCACATTAAAGATGTTCATACCTGTACCTCCAAATATCTCTTTTGCAAAAACAACAGCAAAAGCAGTTGCTACAGCAATCATCCACAGAGGAGTATCAACTGGAACAATCATAGGAATCAACATACCTGAAACCAAGAATCCTTCTTGGATCTCATGCTTCTTCCACTGTGCAATAACAAACTCAATCCCTAGACCTACACCATAAGAAACAACAATCTTAGGTAGGACAGCTAGCAGACCATAAAGGAAGATTGTAAAGAAATCAGTTGATGTTAACTCTCCTATTGATAGGTAATGTTGATAACCAACATTGTACATACCAAAAAGAAGTGCTGGCATAAGAGCCAATAGCACAACTGACATAGTACGCTTTGAGTCTATGCTATCGTGTATATGAACTCCTGTTTTTGAAGTCTCATTAGGAACAAACAGAAAAGTCTCGAACCCATCAAAGACAGAATGGAAAGCGTGTAGCTTACCGCCCTCTTGGAAGTTGGGCTTAATCTTATCGATATAATTACGTAAAGCTTTCAATCTCGTAAGTATTTAAACATTATAAAATTAAATCATCTCTTTTCTCAGCTGATCAAGACCAGTGCGGATGATGTGCTGAATTGGAAGTTTTGATGTATCAACAAATTCGCATAGAGCAAAGTCCTCTGGTGCAACCTCATAGATACCTAGATTCTCCATCTTATCGATATTGAATGCTAAAGTCTCTTTAATAAGGAACTCTGGCAGAATATCCATAGGGAATACCTTGTCATACTCACCTGACATGATGATTGCTCGAACACCTCCGCGTATACGAGCATCCATACGGTATTCACGATTAGGGAACAACCATGAGAAGTATGATTTACTTGCACTCATTTTGTCAAATCCAGGCATAGCCCAACCGAACATCTCATGAACATCATCCCCCTCTGGGATAACAGTTATTTGATGTACGTATGGAGACAAGAAGCTCTGAGTCGAAACTTTCTTTCCTGTCAAAACGTTACCTGCAATAAATCTAAGATTACAATCACCCTTTATAAGGTTACCCTCCACTAGTGGTGATATTTGAGAACCAATAATTGTCTCGGTGTAGCAAGGAGAAGCTATCTCAGATCCTACTATTGCCACTTTACGAGTAGATGCTAATGATGCATTATGAAGAGATTTTCCTATTAGAGAAAGATCTAGTGCATTAATTGTCCAAACTGTTTCTCCTTTATTAACTGGAGCGATATTGTGAATCTGAACGCCAACATTCCCAGCTGGGTGAGGCCCTTCAACTTCAACAATCTCCACACCCTTCACATTAGCTAAAGCGCTTCCACTACGTACTGAAAGATAAACCTTTCCAGATGTAAGCTTTGCTATGGCATTCAAACCAACCTGAAGCTCATTGATATCCTCTTTAGAGAGAATAGTATCGTAGTTTGGAGCCAAAGGAGCCGAATCAAACCCTGTTACAAAAATGTCTCTTGAGGTCTCGTTTGGATTTGCTATCACATCATAAGGACGCTGCTTGATAAAAGGCCAAAGTCCCATCTCTAGCATTGCTGCCTTAATCTCTTGAGATGATGCTCTGTTTAGATCAATTCTCTCGAAAGTTAATTGTTCCACACCGTTCTGATCAGGTTTTACCTGAATATCCAACACCTTGCGACGCTCGCCACGGTTTACAGCAACAACCTCACCGCTTACAAACGAAACAAACTTAATTTCTGGACAGTTTTTGTCCACCATTAGTGGCGAACCTGCTAAAACTCGGTCACCAGGCTTTACCACAACCTTTGGGACTACACCGTGAAAATCGTCTGGAGAAATACCATAAAGCGAAGCTTTTGGAGTTTTAACGACAGTTTCAGCAGCACGACCCTTTAGCTTAATGTCTAAGCCTTTTTTGATTTTGATCATATTTGCCATATAGTTTGATAATAGAATTCTAAATAGTCCCGCAAATGTACTACTTTTTTGAGAGATGATACAGCCTTAACAAATGAAAAAAGAGAGCTTTTTATATTTAATAAACGCAATATTTATCTCATGGTTCAAGAATAAAAAGCAAAACAGTTGGTGATATACCCATTATGCAATCTTAAGATAACAGTAAATCGTCAATTTAGTGAGATAATAATAGTATATTTTAAGCTTACCAATATACCAAAATAGTATAATTCTCTATATATCAACAATAGTGCAAAGAATAACAAAAGGAGCGATAATGAAAGCATTTTACACAATTGCTTTCATTATCGCTCCTTTTTTATATCAGTATAACATTCTCATTCAAAGAATGAATCCATAGTAGGCAATTCTTGCTCTTCCTTCTCTTGATTAGAGCGGTGAGAACCACACGGATCGCCATTACCTACTTCAAACTCCTCAGTCTGAGAGTAGCCTAAAGTTTTGTCTGCATAGACCTTTTGCATGAAGAGACCATAAATAGGTAGTGCCATACGAGCACCTTGCCCCTCTGCAATATTATCAAAATGAATAGAACGATCTTCCCATCCAACCCAAGTACCAGATACAAGCGATGGAGTGAAAGCCATAAACCACCCGTCAGAGTTATTATTTGTCGTCCCGGTCTTACCGCCGTGAGGTGAACGAATAGAGTATCTTCCACGAAGGCTTCCACCTGTACCCTGCTCTATTACCCCGCGCAACATATGTATCATCTTATCGGCAGTATCTTCACTAAAGACCTCCTCAATTGGTGGAGTAAATTTAGCTATTTCATTGCCAAACTCATCCTCTATACGTGTGACAAACAAAGGATCAACCCTTACACCTCTATTTGGATATGCAGTATAAGCACTTACCATCTCTGAGACTGTCACCTCACAAGGTCCAAGACAAAGAGACACCACCGGGTCCAACTTACTCTTAATACCGAATGATTTTAATAGACGTACAAACTGATAAGGCGACATACGTGACATCAGCTGAGCTGAAATCCAGTTATTAGAGGTTGTTAAACCATATTGGAGTGTTATCATCTCCCCAATTCGACTATTACTAGCATTTCTAGGAGCCCACACCTCGCCTGTCTCTGTGACTAATCGAGGTTGAGAGTTTCTCATTTGATCACAAGGCGTGAAGCCCTCCTCCATTGCCAAAGTATAAAGGAAGGGTTTGATTGTTGACCCAACTTGGCGACGCCCCACACTTACCATATCATACTGAAAGTTTCTAAAGTCTATCCCACCAACGTATGCTTTGATATGCCCATTACGAGGATCCATAGACATAAAACCAGCACGAGCAAAGTGCTTCATATACTTAATTGAATCCATGGGTGTCATAGTCGTATCAACCATTCCTGCCCAAGAAAAGAGAGTCATATCAACCTTTTTATCAAAAGCTGCTCGAATTTCCGAATCCGAAGCCCCGCCGAGCTTCATCACTCTATACCTTTCAGATTGGCGCATCGACCTATTCAATATAGACTCAACTTCACTATCTGTAACATTCTTAGAGAAAGGAGCAGACTTACGGCCACGCTTCTCTTTGAAGAATGTAGGCTGTATTGTTTTACTCATATGCTCTTTGACTGCCTCCTCAGCATAGCCTTGCATCTTAGCATTGATGGTAGTATATATCTTCAATCCATCTGTATATATATTATAATTCGATCCATCAGCCTTGACGTTCTTATTACACCATCCATAAAGAGGATTCTTCTCCCAAGAGATAGAGTCCTCATAAAACTGCTGACGCTGCCAGGAAGCATAATTCTTCATGAGTGGTTTTTTAGCAGTCATCATAATACGAAGTCTCTCTCTAAAGTATGCAGCAATACCCTCCTTATGATCTGCCTTATTATAGTGGAGAGTAAGGGGTAACTGCTGCAAAGAGTCTCTTTGGGCTCTACTAATAAAGTCAGCTTTGGTCATCTGATCAAGTACTGTATTTCGCCTTCCTGTTGTTCTCTCTGCATATCTCAGCGGATTGAAATAAGAAGGATTCTTACACATACCTATTAACGTAGCCGCCTCTTGAGTATTAAGCTCATTTGGATTTTTGCCAAAGTAGACATATGCAGCAGACTTAATACCAACTGCATTATTCAAGAAATCAAACTTATTGAGATACATGTTAACAATCTCCTCTTTTGTATAATGACGCTCAAGCTGAACTGCTATCACCCACTCTACAGGCTTCTGCATGACTCGCTGAAACACATTATCTGCCTGCTCTGTGTATAGCAACTTTGCAAGCTGCTGCGAGATAGTACTACCACCACCAGCACTCTTCTGACCCAGAATACCACGTTTAATAACAGCACGAACAAGTGCAAAAGCATCAATACCCGAATGGTCCTTGAATCTCACATCCTCAGTTGCTATAAGAGCCTTGACCAACTCTGGCGAGAGGTCATGATAATTGACAAATATCCTATTAGCCTTACTCTGATAGTAACGCCCAAGCACCTGCATATCCGAAGAGATTATCTCTGAAGCAAACTTATCCTTTGGATTCTCTAGATCCTCGATTGAAGGCATATAACCAATAACACCGTGCGCTATCAAGAAGAAAATAAGCGCAACACTAGCTATCCCTACTCCAAATATGGACCAAAAGAGGAGCTGAAAAGTTCGTTGAAAAGTACTCTTACTCATTATCTACAATTCATTTCATATTATACATAGGCACAAAAGTAACCTATTTTTTAAAACACAAGCCCCATGATGAGCTATTTTGCTCCCCACAATACTCTACACACTTATCATAATAACGCGACCAATGCTCGGGATAGTCGGCCCAAAGCAAGATCCTCTGACCTGTAACTGGATGATTGAACTCAATATATCGAGCATGAAGAAACATATCTCTCAAGTCCAACTTCTCAGTAAACAACCTATTCTGCTTTCCATCCCCGTGCACTCTATCATTAATTATGTAGTGGCGCAGATGCGCTAGATGCTGACGCAGCTGATGCCATCTCCCAGTTTTGGGCTCACACTGCAAGAGTGTATAGCGCGATGTTTCATACCTGCCAAATGGTATAGGCATCTCAATATGCCCCAAAGGAGTAAAAAGAGAGTTTGCCTCTCGTAGCTTCCCTTTCTCATTCTTCACTGGATAATCAAGATCCACCACATGAGTGAACCACCCTCTAACTAAAGCATGATACACCTTAACCACCTCATCCCTCTCCATAGCTTGAGAAAAAGAGGAGGCCACCTGCGCTGAAAAAGCAAAAGCTATAGCACCCGAAGTAGGGCGATCCAATCTATGAATTGGATATAAATATTTGCCCAACTGATCCCTAAGAATCTGCAACAAAAAAAGAGTTTCCTCCTCGGCTATTGCCGTTCGGTGTACCAAAAGACCTGATGGCTTATTCACCACAACCAAGTGTTCATCCTGAAACAATATCTCTATCATATACTCTCTAAAACAAATTTTACGAGGCTTTCCCTTTTCATCCCCTCAACAACAAAATTAGAAGAAACGACCAAGCGAAATATAAGCGCCAACTCGAGAAGTCCTATTAGAATAGTCAATCAGAATACTAACAGGACCCAAAAACGTATCATAAGCATACTTAACACCCACTCCATAGAGGTGCTCTCCTTTAAATATCCGATCAAAACCATCAGCTTGATAGCCATAATTGCCTATAGCCGATATGTAGTGACTCTTCCAAAGCTCAACCCTTAGGTCCAAACGCAGAACACCAAAGAGATTATTAGCCAACTCGGGACGTTGCACTCCAATAAATGGAATCTGCTGAGCAGCATACCTTCCTATATGATCCCCACCAAAGAGATTCAGATAGGGATAGGAGAGATTATCACCTAATAGTGCTCGCCCATAGAATGAATTCTCTAGAGTAACCCTTCTACCCAGAGAATGTGCCCATCTAAAACTTAAACCTAGAGCATGCAAAGGATTAAAATCCGTGTATCCTCTAAGCTTATTTATCATCATATAACTCCCCTTGAGTGAATAACCCATCTTGGGATAGTAACTATTATCAAGGGTCTCTAGGTGAGCAAGAGCAAAGAGATTAAGAAAGCCCCCAGTAGAGACATCAATCTGATCCTCATATCCTGTATACAAAAATGAGTTAAACTTATAGAAGTCATATTGAACGCCAAAATTAAACTTGAAGTTCTTCAAACTTACCTCAGAGAGCCTAAAATCTAAGCAATGCTGATTGTATTCAGCATTAAACTGCTTCTGACCCCTCTCATAAAGATTAACATCACTATAGTAGTATAGATAAGAGAAGCCCATCTTACCAAACATCGTTTTACCAAAGTTTGCGCTCAACTTACCATAGGGATTACTACTTAGCCTACCTAGAAGTTCTAAACTAAATCCCGTCAATGGATTCGGCATATAATCAGCTCCTAGAAGAAGGCCAGCCATCTCCTGCGAGTCAAAACGAACACCCAAACTAAATATTGTAGCAGCTCTTGGTTTCAAAAACAGCGTCAGTTCATCCCCATCTGCACCACTCAACTGAAATGAGACATCAGAAAAGGCACCTGTACCCCTGAGCTCACTCAAGCTATGGGTAAGCTCAGAAATAGCTACACGCCCACTATCAGGAAGGTTCAACACCTTGCTTGCTACTTTCAAATTCTTTGAGTCCAGCCCTTCGAACTTAAGCTTTGACAACTCCACGGAATCTTGCTCTTTACGAACACTCCTTGAAGAGACTTTACGACTCTCCACCCTTCCAAGACTTCGTTTAAGTTCAAGAAGTGAGTCATACTTTAATCTAGCAGCCTGCTCCCCCCTATTTAAAAGAATAGATATAGCATCAGATCCAAAGCTTGCCGCACTATAAGGCTCTACATCTGGCTGTAGATACAGATCAGTCATAGCCTTATTCTTTTCATATGAAGGATTACCAATGATAGATGCAAACTGATCCACTATACCAAAGACCGAATTAACCTCCTGAGCAGTTCTTAATCCAGATCCAACATCCACACCTATAATAATGTCCGCCCCCATACTTCTGGCAACATCAACTGGGAAATTGTTTATCACTCCCCCATCGATAAGCACCATACTGTCGCGCTTTACTGGACGAAATGCCCCTGGGAAAGACATACTTGCTCGTATTGCCATTGGCAGATTTCCACTATTCTGAATTACCTCTTTACCTGTTGAAATATCATACGCCACACAACTAAATGGTGTGGGAAGAGACAAGAAATCAATAGATCCATGAAATCCAACAGTCAATTCTGATAGAAGATTATAAACATTCTGACCCGAAACAGCCCCAGAAAGAGCCTCCTGTTTACTTGCCTTGCTCAATGGAAATGACAATACATATCTATCGGACTGCTCACGACGAGAGAAGAGCTGATTACTTCGATCTACCTTGTCGCTCAAAAGTGCTATCCAATCCTGCTTCCTCACCAAAGAGTCTAGCATTTCTGGAGTATAACCAATAGAATATAGGCCACCTACAATAGCGCCCATACTCGTTCCCGTAATATAATCTATCGGTATCCCCGCCTCTTCGAGAACCTTCAACACCCCTATATGAGCCACACCCTTTGCCCCACCTCCACTAAGAACAACACCCACCTTCTTTCGTTGAGAAGATAATGCTGGAGTAAAACCTATCCAAACAGTTAGTAGAATAAATAAGATAGAACCTAGTCGCTTCATTGTCTTTATTGTATAAATAAGATTGTAAGCAGCAAAGTTAATCAGTTTTTACTCATTCTAAAGATTATCACTAATTTGTAACAACTCTTCTATTAATTATTTTTAGTGGTAAATAGGCACTAATATAGAACAACAATGCCGACATTGTCGTTATTCCCTAAGGAAGAGTTAAACCAACTATAAACAACAAATATGGAATCCTCACTTATCGACACTACAATCACCACGCTAAACGACTACCTCTGGAGCTACATAATGATAGCTCTTCTTATCGGCACTGCAATATGGTTCACCATAAAAACTCGCGCGGTACAGGTCTCCAATTTCAAAGAGATGATACGACTACTTAGTGAATCCAACAACTCCACTAAGAAAAGCGAGGGTATTTCATCATTCAAGGCATTCACAATTTCTCTTGCATCAAGAGTAGGCACTGGAAACCTAGCAGGGGTTGCAACAGCAATCGCTATAGGCGGCCCTGGAGCTATATTCTGGATGTGGATAATAGCAATACTTGGAGCCTCTTCTGGATTCATAGAAGCAACACTTGCACAGATATTCAAACACAGAGAGGGCAAAGAGTATGTTGGAGGCCCGGCATACTACATGCAAAAGGGACTCGGAAAAAGATGGATGGCCCTTCTTTTTTCACTAATCATAACAATAACATTCGGTCTAGTATTCAACTCCGTGCAATCAAACACAATTGCACTTGCCTTCAGCGAATCATTCAACATTGACCCTATATGGAGCGGAGTAGGAATAACCGCGCTTACATCAATGGTTATATTCGGTGGAATACGACGAATTGCAAATGTATCTGGTATCCTAGTCCCTTTCATGGCCATTGCATACATACTGCTTGCCATTACTGTGGTAATACTGAACTATGATAAAATACCAGAAATGTTCACCCTAATCATTAAGAGTGCAATGGGTTGGCAAGAAGCCGCAGCAGGCACCGTAGGTGCAGCCCTCATGCAGGGTATACGCCGTGGACTATTCTCAAACGAAGCAGGCATGGGCTCGGCTCCAAATGCAGCAGCAGCAGCAGCAGTTTCACATCCCGTCAAACAAGGACTTATTCAAGCCCTTGGAGTATTCGTTGACACCTTACTAATATGCAGCTGTACAGCTTTCATAGTACTGCTATCTCATGAAAATTTCGACTCATCGGTTAAGGGGATACAACTCACACAAGCAGCTCTTGTAAGCGAAATTGGCATTTTCGGCAGTTACTTCATTTCAATTGCTATACTATTCTTCGCCTTCAGCTCTATTATTGGCAACTACTACTATGGCGAAGCAAACATCAAGTTCCTATCCTCGAAGCGAAAATGGATCAATGGATATAGAGTTGGAGTAACAGCAATGGTCATGATAGGTTCATTGGTCAGCTTAGAGACTGTATGGAATCTTGCAGACCTTATGATGGGAATAATGGCCCTCATAAACATCGTAGCCATATTACAACTTGGCAAATATGCCTTCAAAGCACTTAGCGACTATAAAGCACAAAAAGCCGCTGGAATAAAAAGCCCTAAATTTCATGCTTCAACCATCAGCGAGATAGCTGATAAGATGGAATGCTGGCAAGAAAAAAATTAAGTATATAGAGAGATACAACATAGAGAAAGTCCACTATCATATTGAAAAATATAGTGGCCTTTCTCTTTCTTTTTGTAAAACCCAAACCCTCGGAGAAGAGCTCAAACAGAAACAAAACAAACATTACACACAAAAGAGCTCCTCTAAGAGAGTTAAGCTCAAACCGCTATAAACCAACAAAATAACTAGCGCAATCAGACCAATTTAGAGCTAACCCAATCGCTATTATGCAGAAAAAGCATAGAAAAAGATCCGTCTAGGACTTTCTCTTGTAAAAACTCTAAGGAGTTTTACACAAAACAGTGTGAGAAAACAACAAGAAACCTCACTCATTTGACCCAAAACGCTTAGACTTTTCACCCTTTTCTAACCACGAAAGCAGATAAAAGTGCTTAAGAGCCTATAAATAGTCAAACGACAAGAATAAAAACCTCAGAAATAAGCCACCATCACCACCTATCATAATGGCAGCAAAAACTCAAATATAGAGACAGATAGTCAAACATAGCACTAACAAAAAGCTTGATTAACAATACAACCTAACAATACTCGTGATTTATACTCCAAATCAAACACTCCAAACATATAAATTGAGAGAAATGAAAGAGTGTGGAACATTGAGAATAACTTTTATTAGTAATCACAAATATATTCGTTGATTATTTGCTATTTTTACATCGAATATATCAATTCAAAAAAAAGAAAAATATGCAACAAGAGGAAAGAACATATCATATACCAGTATTGCTAAACGAATGCATCGAAGGATTGGACATAACTCCAAGTGGAAACTACGTCGATGTTACCTTCGGCGGTGGAGGCCACTCAAGAGAAATCGTAAAGCACCTATCTGAGCAAGGGCATCTATATAGCTTCGACCAAGATGCTGATGCAGAAAGAAATAGCCTTAAAGATAAGCGATTCACATTCGTCAGAAGTAACTTCAGATATCTAAGAAACTTCATGCAATATCACGATGTTGAAGAGATAGATGGCCTACTTGCTGATCTGGGGGTATCATCTCACCATTTTGATGATGAAAATCGTGGTTTCTCATTCCGTTTTGACGCAAAATTGGATATGCGAATGAATCAGCGTGCGGAGAAGAGCGCTGCTGAAATAATCAACAGCTACGACCAAGAGAGACTAGCTGATATCTTCTACCTCTACGGTGAGCTTAAGAGCTCTCGCAAAATGGCTTCTCTTATCGTAAAACGACGCGAAGAGAAACGCATCGAAACGATAGAGGAGTTCATCGAGGTGATTCGTCCATGCATAAACAAAGCAAAAGAGAAGCGTGAACTTGCTCAAGCATTTCAGGCACTACGTATAGAAGTTAATGACGAACTCTCAGCACTTAGAGAGATGCTTGAACAGGCTCAAGAGCTACTTTCTGTGGGTGGCAGACTAGTAGTTATAACATACCACTCCCTCGAAGATAGGCTTGTGAAGAACTTCATGAAGAGCGGTAATTTTGAGGGTAAAATAGAAAAAGACTTCTTTGGCAATGTATCATCAAGACTTAAAGCCTTCAAAATGATAACACCTACTGAAGATGAGATCGAACGAAACCCTCGAGCTAGGAGTGCTAAATTGCGTATTGCCGAGAAACTAATTTAATTGACCTGGCATGGAGAAGCAGAATAACCCTAGTGAGAAAAATGATTCAAAGTTCAAAGGTCTAGGCTACTATATGACGGGTGAATTCATTGAGAAGTTTATCTCAATGAAATACCTCTTCGTGTTTATGATGATATTCTCTTTTGCAATGCTTTACATCTGGAACAGATATGAATCACAACGCCAGATGACACAGATTGCTACCTTAAAAAAAGAGATACGTGAGCTAAGATATCGCTCAGTAACCCACACATCGGAAGTGCTTGGGCAAGGAAGACAATCACAGATAAAGAGACGTCTAAAAGAGCTTGGGGTAGAGATGGAAGAGTCTAACACACCTCCATACCTACTAAAAAGATAAATCAATTAAGTAAATTCAAACATCAAGTAATAGCATATGGGAGAGCATAACAGAGATGACAATAAACCGCAGAGGGGACAAATGTTCCTTCGATACGGTGCATTGGTCTGTGTTGTTATTGGATTGATGATAGGGGTTATCGTCAGAGCTAGCTATGTCTATTTGGCTGAGGGGGACGAGTGGATAAAACTGGGACTTGAATCCAAGGTTTCAGAGGTTCCCATTGATGCTCAACGCGGAGATATTCTCTCTCACAATGGAAAAGTTCTAGCTAGTAGTATGCCTATGTACTATCTTCAGATAGACTTCAAAGCTGGAGGATTTAGTGCTGACACTCTGAAGAAGCACCTCCCTGAATTGGCAAAAGCTTTGTCAAAAAAAATCAAGGATAAATCACCTAGAGAGTATGAAATTCACATACTAAATGGCCTACGCCAAAACTCTAGACAGTTCACTCTATCACGTCAAAGAGTATCCTTCATAGATCTTCAAGAGATAAAGAAGTTCCCATATCTTAAGCTAAGCAAAAATAAGAGTGGTTTTTATTGGAAAGAGATGCTACAGCGCCAAAAACCTTTTGGTTCTCTTGCATCAAGAACAATAGGTGATGTTTATGCTGACAAGGACAAGGGAGGAAAGAATGGTCTGGAGCTAGAATTTGATTCTCTTCTTAGGGGTAAACCTGGAAAAGGATTGATGAAAAGAGTTCGAAGCTATAGGGTCGTTGAGCCTTTCTTAGAACCGGTACACGGGCTGGATATAACAACAACAATTGATGTCAGGGTACAAGATATTGCTGAAAGGGTATTGGTGGACCAACTAAAAAAACTAGATGCTGAAATGGGCCTTGTGGTTCTTATGGACGTAAAGAGTGGTGAGGTGCGTGCTATATCCAATATGGGAAGAATTTCCACTGGCGTATACGGTGAGACAAAAAACCATGCAGTATCTGACCTTCTAGAACCAGGCTCAACATTTAAGGTCGCATCAATGATGGTTGCACTAGAGGATGATGCGATATCAGTGTCTGACTCAGTCTTTTGCGAGAATGGTGCTTGGAAAGTCTACGGAAAGGTGATGAAAGATCACAACTATAACAAAGGGGGGTATGGTTGGCTAACCGTTCCGGAAATAATACATAACTCTTCAAACATTGGTATTGCCAAGATTATTGATGGGCACTATAAGAGTAACCCGGAGAAATTCATCCAAGGGTTAGAGAAAATTGGACTAACAAAAGAGTTTAATATGCCAATACCTGGGTCTACTGCCCCAAGAATAAAACACCCATCGAATAGCAGTTGGTCAAAGTTAACTCTTCCATGGATGTCTATGGGATATGAAAGTCAAATACCCCCTATCTACACGCTAGCCTTTTTCAATGCTATTGCCAACGATGGTAAGATGATATCACCCCGTTTCGTCAAGAGCATTTCGGATAAGGGCTCAAAGGTGAAGGAGTTCAAAAGCGAGGTTATAAATTCATCTATCTGCTCCTCAAGAACACTGAAAGAGATTAGAAAGATGCTCGAAGGGGTAATTAGTGAAGGTACGGCTCAAGTAGCTAAATCTTCATACATAAACATTGCTGGCAAAACAGGTACGGCTCAAGTATCTCAAGGATCAGGGGGATATAATAGATCAAGACACCGTGTCTCTTTTGCTGGATACTTCCCAGCTGAAAAACCTCAATATAGTGGTATTGTGGTTATATTAAATCCGAACCATGGATATGCCTCAGGAGGAGCTATGGCGGGAACTGTTATCAAACAGATTGCAGAGGAGGTATATGCTAGAAGCTTCAAAACTGATCTGCGAGAGCTAGAGCCTGATTCGACTATAGTGCTGATTCCTCAAATAAAAGGAGGATTGCTCGATGCTGTAGAAGAGGTTACAAGTGAGTTGAACCTTAAGAGCTCATCTTCAACCGTTGACAGTAAGACTCAATGGGTAAAAGTGAGCTCGGGGGAAGAGGAGCTCGAGATCATAGCTCTTGATTATAGTGATGAAATTGTCCCTTCTGTTAATGGAATGGGTCTAAAGGATGCGCTGCATATGTTAGAGGATAGAGGCCTTAGAGTGGCCGTTTCGGGCAGTGGACGAGTATACCAGCAATCTATTCAAGCTGGCTCTCGCTTTAGAAAAGGATCTTCAATACATATTAAATTAAGATAATATTCAAAATACATAGTCAGTATGAAAAGATTATTAAATGAGCTTATCGCTCGTCTGAAAGTAAAAGAGATATTTGGAAACTCATCCGTTGAGATATCTAACATAGAGTCTGACTCAAGAAAGGTTGCTAAAGGTGACTTATTCGTTGCTGTTAGAGGCTCTGCTTATGATGGTCACGAATATATAAATAATGCTATTGATGCTGGAGCCATAGGCATAGTGTGCGAATCTGTTCCCCAAAATTGCCCTGAAGGGGTTGCTTTGATTGTTGTTGAGGATAGTGCATACGCATTAGGGGTTATTGCATCGGCATGGTTTGGTTATCCTTCGGAGTACTTAACTCTTGTTGGTGTAACGGGCACAAATGGAAAGACAACAGTTGCCACACTACTATACAAACTCTTCATGGGTCTTGGCTACCAATCTGGACTACTCTCTACCGTTAGAAACTACATTGGTGAAAAAGGGGTGGAGGCTACACATACGACTCCTGATGCGATATCCCTCAATAGGCTATTGAGAGATATGGTAGATGCAGGTTGTGAGTATGCTTTCATGGAGGTTAGTTCTCACTCGGTAGACCAAAAAAGAATTGCAGGATTGCAGTTCGACGGGGGAATATTTACTAATCTAACCCGCGATCACCTTGATTATCATAAAACTGTTGACGCTTATTTAAAAGCGAAAAAAGGATTCTTTGATGCTTTAGATAGTGATGCTTTTGCTATAACCAACGTAGACGATAAGACTGGTATGGTTATGCTTCAGAATTGTGCGGCAAAGAAATTGACTTATTCTATTAGATCGCTAGCTGATTATAAAGGTAGAATTATTGAGTCTCACTTCGATGGGATGAGCATTGAGGTCAATGGAGTGGAGGCTCTTCTTCCATTCGTTGGTAAGTTTAATGCTTATAACCTTCTTGCAGTAGTAGGTGCAGCGCACCAACTTGGAAAAGATATAAAAGAGGTATTAGTAGTACTAAGCACTTTGAAAGCCGTTGATGGCCGTTTCGAGACCATAGTCTCGAAAGAGGGCTTTACGGCAATAGTCGATTATGCACACACTCCTGATGCTTTGACAAACGTGTTGAATGCTATACATGAGGTTCTCGAAGGCAATGGCAGAGTGATAACAGTTGTTGGTGCGGGTGGTAATAGGGATAAAGGCAAGCGTCCATTGATGGCCAAAGAGGCTATGAAAGGTAGCGACAAAGTGATTCTTACATCTGACAACCCTCGCAACGAGGAACCTGAGGATATCCTTCATGATATGATAGAGGGGATAGATATTTCAGAAAGACGCAAGGTATTGACTATAGCTGATCGCCGTGAGGCAATAAAAACAGCTTGTATGTTGGCCGAGCGTGGTGATGTTATTCTTATTGCTGGCAAGGGACATGAGGATTATCAAGAGATAAAGGGAGTGAAGCACCATTTCGACGATCGTGAAGAGGTACGTAAAATTTTCAACCTATAGACATTAAGTGATAAACAGAGACTATGTTATACTATCTATCGCAGTTTTTAGAGCAGTTTGACATCCCAGGGATTGGTGTATTCAAGTACATCTCATTCAGAACGGGTGCTGCATTTATATTATCACTCATCATATCGACAATAATTGGTCGTAAGATTATCAATAAGCTACAACTTCTACAGATAGGAGAGGTGGTAAGAGATTTGGGCCTTGAAGGACAGATGAGCAAGAAGGGTACTCCTACAATGGGGGGTATCATAATTATTATATCTATACTAGTGCCTACTCTACTACTAGGACGTCTAGAGAATACATACTTGATTCTACTAATCATCACTACACTATGGCTAGGATGTATTGGCTTTCTAGATGACTATATAAAGGTTTTCAAAAAAGATAAAGAGGGCCTGCATGGACGCTTTAAGATTGTTGGTCAAATTGGGTTAGGTATTATCGTTGGTATTACAATGTGGCTATCTCCTTCTGTTGTTATCCGAGAGAATAGTGAGGTGTATGCTAACAATGAGGTTCAAGAAGTACATTACGAAATTGACCACTCTAAATCTACGCTTACCACTATTCCTTTTGTTAAGAATAACAACTTTGACTATGCTCAATTGGTATCATTCGCAGGGGATAACGCACCTCTTTTGGGGTGGATAGTATTTATCATAGCAACAATATTGATAGTAACCGCTGTTTCTAATGGTGCTAATCTCACTGATGGATTGGATGGTTTAGCTACTGGAAGCTCTGCTATTATTGGTGTAACGCTTGGTATTTTGGCTTACTTGTCTAGCCACATAACTATGGCGTCATACCTTAATATAATGTATATCCCTGGATGTGAGGAGATGGTAGTCTTCTCTGGTGCATTCATTGGAGCCACAGTGGGCTTCTTATGGTATAATTCTTTCCCTGCACAAGTATTCATGGGCGATACTGGTAGTTTAACAATTGGTGGTATAATTGCTGTATTCGCCATTATGATACGCAAAGAGCTTTTAATCCCAGTGCTTTGTGGTGTGTTCTTGATTGAAAATCTGTCGGTAATAATGCAGGTAACGTATTTCAAATACACAAAAAAGAGACATGGTGAGGGTAAGAGAATATTTAAGATGACTCCACTTCACCACCACTTTCAGAAACCAGGAGGTGTAGTTCCTGCACTTATTCAGAGCCCAAGAATGCCTATTCCTGAATCAAAAATAGTAGTTAGATTTTGGATAGTTGGTATAATATTGGCTGCTATAACTATTGTAACGCTAAAATTGAGATAGATACTATGAGAAATAGAGTCGCTATTCTAGGTGCTGGAGAGAGTGGTACCGGAGCAGCTGTACTTGCAGCTAAGATGGGCCTTGATGTTTTTGTTTCTGATATGTCGGCCATAAAACCTAAATACAGAAAGATTCTTGAGGATAACAATATCGAATTTGAAGAGTTACAGCACTCTAGGGATCTAATACTGAATAGCCAAGAGGTAATTAAAAGCCCTGGCATACCAGATAAAGCTCCTATTGTAAAGGAGATTATAGAACTAGGCATACCAATCCTTTCTGAGATAGAGTTTGCTGCTAGATACACAAATGCCAAGATGATTTGTATCACTGGATCAAATGGTAAGACTACCACGACAATGCTTATTCACCATATGCTTGTTGAGGCTGGTTTAGAAGTTGGTCTAGCTGGAAATGTGGGTAATAGCCTTGCTCTTCAAGTAGCAAAAGGAGAGTGTGACTACTATGTAGTTGAATTAAGTAGTTTCCAACTCGACAATATGTACAGCTTCAAAGCTGATATAGCTATTCTTCTGAACATCACTCCTGACCATCTAGATAGGTATGAATATAAGATGGAGAACTACGTGGCTTCAAAGTTTAGGATTACTCAGAACCAAACAGATGTGGACCACTTCTTATATTGGAGTGATGACCCTATAGTCAATCAAGAGGTCAAAAAGCGAAATATAAATGCTATAACTCATCCTTTTGCACTAAACAGGTCTGAGCTTTCTGCTGCATTCATTGAGGATGGCATATTTTATGTTAGAGTTGAGAATGAACTATTTGAAATGCCAACTAAGAATCTGGCATTATCGGGTACTCACAACCTATACAACTCTATGGCTGCTGGAATAGTTGGTAAGATTATTGGACTTAAGAATCAGCAAATCAAGACATCTTTGAGTAATTTCAAAGGTGTGGAGCATAGACTAGAACGCGCTGGTATTGTTAATGGTGTAACTTATATCAATGACTCAAAAGCTACAAACGTAAACTCTTGTTACTATGCTCTTCAAAGTATGTCAACTCCTACGGTCCTTATCCTTGGAGGCATTGACAAGGGAAATGACTACAGCGAAATAGAAGAACTGGTAAAAGAGCATGTACACTCACTCATCTTTATGGGTAATGACAATAGTAAGCTTCATCTCTTTTTTGACAGAATGGGTATAAACTCTTATGATGCAAGCTCAATGGCTGAGGCATTAGAGATCTCTAAATCTGTTGCAAAGAGTGGAGATACGGTACTTCTATCTCCTTGTTGTGCAAGCTTTGACTTATTCGAGAATTATGAAGATCGTGGTAGACAGTTTAAATCAATAGTATCACAGTTATGATCGATCAAATATCTAAGCTTTTTAGGGGTGATAAGAAAATCTGGATACTTTTCGCTCTGCTTTGCACATTCTCTATGTTAGAGATATATAGCTCTTCTAGCACACTTACGTTTAATAATGTGGCAAACCACTATGGCCCACTATTACGCCACATTCAGATGTTATGCTTTGGTGCTGCTGTTGTTGTTGTGCTACAATTCATTCCTTTCAAGTATATACCAATGCTTGCAGCTATAGGACTTATAGGATCTTTTGGACTACTTGTTTGGGCCCTAATTGGAGGAGTGGAACTTAATGATACTTCTCGATGGATTTCAATATTTGGGATACAACTCCAGCCCTCAGAATTTGCCAAGATTTCTGTTGTTATGTGTACTGCATTTATTCTAAGTAAAACTCAATCTGAAGATGGCGTGTCAAGACTGGGGGTTACCCTAATATTAGCTACGTCTGGACTTGTAACGGCAATGATTATTAGTGAGAACTTATCCACAGCAATACTCTTAGCTGCAGTTGTTTTCTCTTTAATGTTGGTTGGAAACGTCAAGATTATCACCCTTTCAAAGATAGCTTTGATTGCTATAGTTGGATTGACTCTATTTGTTAGTTTTGCACCTGTTAAACGTGCACAGACATGGAGAAATAGAATTACTAGTTTTACACAGAAAGCTGGTAATGATTCTAGTGAGGATATGAATGCAAAGTTTGAGATTAATGATAAGAACTTTCAGGTGTCTCACGCCAAAATAGCTATTTCAAGAGGTGGATTTCTAGGGTGTGGTCCGGGAAGAAGTATACAAAGAGATATTCTCCCCCAGGCTTATTCTGACTTTATCTTTGCAATAATAATTGAAGAATTTGGAATTATTGGTGCGGGATTCTTAATGCTTATATATATACTTCTAATTTTCAGAGTTATCAAAATAGCAATAGAATGTGATAACCTTTACGGTCAACTCTTGGCTCTTGGTTGTGGTTTGATGATAGTTTATCAAGCTGCAATTAATATGATGGTGGGCGTAGACTTTGGACTAGTAACTGGACAACCCTTACCCTTAATAAGTAGAGGTGGTACATCTACTATTGTTACTTGTGCATATATTGGTGTTATCCTTTCAATTAGTACTTACAACAAGAGGGCCTACCCTAAAATCGACGAATAGAGATATGGAAAACATGGGACGAAGATTTATAATTAGTGGAGGAGGAACAGGTGGACATATATTCCCTGCACTCTCAATTGCTGATGCAATAAAGCAGCGCGAACCAAATGCTGAAATACTATTCATTGGTGCCAATGGACGCATGGAGATGGATAGAGTTCCAGCGGCTGGGTATAAAATTGTAGGGCTTGATGTTAGTGGATTTGATCGCTCCAATATTATAAAAAATATAGCTGTGCTTTATAGACTAGGGAAAGCTCTGTTAAAAGCAAGAAGGATTATTCAAAACTTTAAACCTGATGCTGTTATTGGAGTTGGTGGATATGTCAGTGGTCCAACCTTGAAGGTGGCTCAGTCTCTTTCTATCCCGACGATCATACAAGAACAAAACTCATATGCTGGGGTGACCAACAAGCTTCTGGCCAAGAGTGCAAGCCTAATATGTGTGGCTTATGAGAATATGGATCGTTTCTTTCCGAAAAACAATATTCGCCTATTTGGAAACCCAATAAGAGAGGAGCTTCTGTCTGATGAATTATCAAAGGAGCAAGCATACAAACTCTTTAATTTGGATCCAAATAAAAGGACTCTGTTGGTAATTGGTGGTAGTTTAGGGGCAAAAAGCATCAATGAGGGTATATCCATATTAGCAAAAATGATAACCGAGGATAATACGATTCAGGTATTATGGCAAAGTGGGAAAAGATATTTTGAGGAACTTTCTACATCAATCCCCAAGGAGTTATATCAAAACATTCATCTGCATCCTTTCATTGAGCGTATGGATTTAGCTTACAAAGTTGCCGATTTAGTAGTATCTAGAGCTGGTGCTAGTTCGATCTCAGAGCTAGCAGTACTAGGCAAAGCTGCAATATTAATACCATCTCCTAATGTTGCTGAAGATCATCAAACGAAAAATGCGATGGCTATGGTAGAAAAAGGTGCTGCTGTGATGCTTAAAGATTCTGAGTGCAGAACAAAACTTTCAACAACTATACTAACTACAATAAAAGATCAAACTATACTTGACAGCCTGGCTGATAAAATAGGAAGTCTTGCTCAAAGAGACTCTGCAAAACGTATTGTAGAAGAGATCTACAAGGTTATTTTATAATATTTCATTCCTTATCTATAGGGTCTACTTTTTTTTCTGAAAAAGTAGACCTCTTTTTATGCTTCTTGCGTTCCTTTTTCTATTTTTGTATTTATTAATGTGATTGTTGTTGGAGTGATCTAACAACACACTACATAGAGTATGACTCATTTGATTTAAATTGCTTATAACTTGATTAGTATGTCTAAACTATCCCTATATTTTATCGGTGCTGGAGGAATCGGAATGAGTGCATTAGTTCGTTACTTTCTTGCAAAAGGGCACAAGGTAGCTGGATACGACAAAACTCCAACCGAATTAACACAAACTCTTATTGAGGAGGGAGCTGAAATCCACTTTGAAGAGTCTGTAGATCTAATCCCTGAATACTGTCTAGACAAAGATAACACACTAGTTGTACGTACTCCTGCAGTACCTACAACACACAAGGCTCTAATGTTTTTCTTGGAAAATGGGTTTAGAGTAATCAAACGTGCAGAGATATTAGGAGAGATTACAAAAATGAGTAGAGCCTTATGTGTTGCTGGAACACATGGTAAAACTACAACTTCAACCATGCTAGCTCACTTTCTTAAGGCTTCGCACGTAGACTGCAACGCTTTCCTTGGTGGTATACTAAAGAATTACAGCAGTAACCTTATGCTCTCTGACTCTAGCGATTTGACGGTAATTGAAGCTGATGAGTATGATAGATCATTTCATCATCTTGAACCATACATGGCTATTGTTACATCTTCTGACCCTGATCACCTAGATATATATGGCACTGAAGAGGAATATCTCAATAGCTTTAAAAAGTTCACTTCACTCGTCAGAGAAGGTGGAACTCTTCTTCTCAAAAAAGGAATTACTCTTATTCCAGAGATAAAGAATAACGTAAACTTGCAATATTACGCGGTTGAAGAGAGTGCTGACTACATTGCGAACAATGTTCGTATTAGCAACGGGACAATACTCTTTGACTTTATACACCCAAAGGGCACTATCAATGATGTGGAACTAGGCGTGCCAATATGGATAAACATAGAAAACTGTGTTGCTGCAATGGCTATAGCTTTGTTGAATGGTGTAACTCCTGAGGAGCTAAAATGTGCTACTAAATCTTACAGTGGAGCAAAAAGAAGATTTGATTTTCATATAAAAAAGGATACAATAGTTCTGCTTGATGATTATGCACACCATCCTGAAGAAGTTGAAGCTAGTATTAAGTCTATTAAACAGCTATATCCTAATCGTAAAGTTAGTGTTATTTTCCAACCACACCTTTATAGCAGAACGAACGACTTCTTTAAGGAGTTCGCTCATTCTCTTTCGAAAGCAGATGAGGTAATACTTTTGGATATATACCCAGCAAGAGAATTGCCTATTCAAGGGGTTACTTCTAAACTAATATATGATTTGCTGTCAGTGAAAGAGAAGTCCTTAATCTCAAAGAACGATCTATTAGAGCATTTGAAACTTCATAAATATGATGTATTGGTTACTTTAGGAGCTGGAGATATAGACACTCTATTACCTGAGATTAAAAACTTACTGCAAAGATGATACGCATAATATTCCAAACTATTGCAATCATGCTTTTGATAATTTACCTCTCTGCTGCATACATACTATCTGCAAACGAGGTAAAACAGATTGTTTGCAATGATTTCAAAGTAGAAATTGCAGATAGTGGAAAGTTTTGTCTAATTTCGTCTTCTGATATTAAGCGTACTCTAAACAGTAGGGATTTGAACCCTTTAGGTAAAAGTTTCAGTGTCATTAATACTGATATTATTGAAACAAATATCAAAGAGTTACGACAAGTAGAGAGTGTTGACTGCTATAAAACACCTGCAGGATCAGTAGTCCTTAGTGTTAAACAGAGAATACCAATAATCCGAATAATTAATGCTCGGGGGGGGCACTACTATGTAGATAGAAATGGATTCGAGATGCCAATCTCAACAAATAGTAGTGCATATGTACCAATTGCAACGGGAGACATTACGACTGAATTCGCTTGTAATGACTTGTACAAACTTGCAAAATTCCTAGATAATAATCCATATTGGAACTCTCAAGTACAGCAGATTGTTGTAAATGGAAGTGAATCAATTTCAATTATTCCTCGTGTAGGCAACCACACAATTATTCTTGGTAAGGCGGACGAACTTGATATTAAGTTTGACAACCTTCAACTACTTTACAGTAAAGGGTTCAAAAGAGTAGGATGGAACAAATATAAGACCATTGATCTACGATTTAAGAATCAAATTATTTGCACAAAGTAAATTAGATAAACTTATGATACTAGATAAATATTTTGCAGCATTCGATCTGGGCTCTTCTGTTATTACTGGAGCAATCGGTGAACGCAAAGCTGATAACACAATAGTCATTCACGCTGTTGAGCGCGAGGACTCTGAACAATCAATTCGTAGAGGTGTTATCCATAACCTTGACGATGTTGTTCATAAAGTACGTAGAATAATAAGAAAGTTGAACAACCAAGTTCAACCCGAAATATCAAAAGTCTATTTAGGTATTGGCGGACAATCCTTACGCACAACAAACTCATCTCTCTCTCAATTTATATCTGGAATCATAGATGAAGAGAAGCTGATTCAACTCAGAAAAGAGAGTATGAATAGACAAATCGACGGCATTGGTGTTGTTGATGTATATGATTTTGCATACAGAATAGATGGTGAACTTGTTCGAAATCCAATTGGACTTTCAGGACAGCAACTTGAAGTTGACCACAAAGTGGTCACTTGTAGAGAGCAAAACATACTGAGCATAAAAAAATGTTTTGAGGTAAAACTTGACTTAGAGTGTTTAAAGCTTATTCCCTCTCAGCAAGCAGCAGCTACAGCTGTACTAACTGATGAAGAAATAACAAGAGGATGTGTTCTCCTTGACTTTGGTGGTGGAACTACCACTGTCTCTATTTTCAAGAACAAAGCTCTTTCTCACACTGCGGTCATCCCCTTTGGTGGCGATCTAATAACAAAAGATATTATGTCGCTGCACTTCAATCAAACAGATGCTGAGAATCTCAAAATAACCCAAGGCTCTGCTTTTCTTGACGAGTCTCTAGACTCGAGTGCTTTAAAGCAGATTATAGCTAAAGCGGCTAATGGATCTTCTATTGAAATGCAAAGACTACACCACGTCATAGAAGCCAGACTTGAAGAGATTGTTCTGAATATTAACAATCAGATAGACTCTTCCGGTTTCACTCGTGGAGATCTTCAATCGGGTGTAGTAATAATTGGAGCTGCTGCGATGTTGAGAAATCTTCCTCAATATCTAGCCGCAAAACTAAAGATGGACGTTAGGCGAGGGGCTCTTCCAAAAATGGTAATCACAAGTCCTGAGATTGGCGATCTTTCAAGAATTAATGTAGTTGCTGGTCTTTTGATGCTGGCTCAAGATAATTGTGCTTTAGTTAACCCTGAAATTGTTGTTACAACACCAGAGGTTATAGAACAACCAATTCAAAGCCTATTCTCAGAGATTGAAGAGAAACCTGAGATTCAAATAGAGGAAACTACCAATAGACCTATTGAGGAACCTAAAAAGGTAGAGAGCACATTTAATCTACAAGAGGAGAAGATCACTCACAATGAAACTGAATCTGTAGGAACCTCTCAACCTGAAAAAGGAACAAAACCAAAGAAATCAGGCAAAGGAGAGTTTATGAAAGATCTTAGCGATGCTGTCATTAAGATCTTTACAATTAACTAATTTGCAAAAGGTACAATCGTAATATCATCGATGTCATATGAATAATGAGATAATGGACTTTCAGTTTAATAGGTCAGCGAACACCATAATCAAAGTTCTTGGTGTTGGTGGTGGTGGTAGTAACGCTGTGACCCATATGTTTCGTCAAGGGATACACGACGTCTCTTTTGCACTATGTAACACCGACCAACAAGCCCTAAACAAATCTGAGATTCCTCATAAAATACAACTAGGAAAGAAAATAACGGAGGGACTAGGCGCCGGAAATAAACCTGCTATAGCACGGCAGGCTGCAATTGAGAGTGAAGCTGAAATCAGAGAGCTACTCAATGATGGCACTAAAATGGTATTTATTACTGCCGGGATGGGTGGTGGTACGGGTACAGGTGCTGCACCCGTTATTGCTCAAATTGCTCGCGACATGAATATCCTTACGGTTGGTATTGTTACAATACCTTTCTACTGGGAAGGTGCACCAAAAATCATTCAAGCACTAAACGGTGTAGAAGAGATGAGCAAGCACGTAGATGCTCTTCTTGTTGTAAACAACGAACGCCTATATAAAATCTACCCAAACCTTCTAGCTAAAGAGGGCTTTGCTAAAGCTGATGACACACTTAGCATTGCTGCAAAAAGTATTGCAGAGATGATCACTCTAGAGGGGTACATCAACGTCGACTTTGCCGATGTTAGAACGACTCTTAAAGATGGTGGCATTGCTATTATTAGCACTGGGGTTGCACAAGGAGAAAAGAGAATAACCAAGGCCATTGAGAATGCTCTTGACTCTCCTCTATTGAACAATAATGACCTCTTTAGTGCTAAACGTATACTTATTGTATTCTCCTTCAACGATGTTGTTATGCATGAGTTGAAAGAAGTTAATGACTTCATGGAGAAATTTGGCAACGAGATAAACGTTATTTGGGGTGCCAACATAGACGAGAGTCTAGGCAACGAGGTTAAGGTTTCTATTCTATCAACCGGATTCGACCTATCTACTGTAGAGGGTATAATAGAGAACAGAGAGCGACTAACAGCAGAACAGCAGAAAGAAGAAGAGGTAGCTCGAGAAAAAGCTGCAGTTCAAAAACAAAGAGACCTTGAAAGAATAGGTAAAGTTTATGGAGATAGTGTTGCATTCAAGACAACAAGAACAACACATCCATTTATATTGACAACAGAACAGTTAGAAGACGAAGAGCTTATCAGACTACTTGAGTCAACACCTGCTCACTCTCGCTCTTCAGAGCTTATCAATACGATAAAAGAGGCTTTAAGAGAGAAAGAGGAAATAAGCAGTAATGACAATAGTTCTGTAATCGTTTTCTAACCATAAACATATAAATCATTATGAATCTATTTGATAAGATAAGCGAGGATATCAAGAAATCCATGCTTGCTAAAGATAAACTGCGCACTGAAACTCTACGTGGCGTAAAAAAAGAGTTCATTGAAGCTAAGACTGCAAAAGGAGCTGAAGGCGACTTTACAGACGAACAAGCCATCAAAATACTTCAAAAAATGCAGAAGCAACGCAAAGACGCTGCTGATATATTTCAAAATCAGAATAGAGAAGATCTTGCTGAAAAAGAGATACAAGAGGTTGCTATAATTGCAGAATACCTTCCTAAACCAATGTCATCTCAAGAGCTTGAAGCAGCTGTACTTGAGATAATCAAAGAGTGTGGAGCTACATCTGCAAAAGAAATGGGCAAAGTAATGGGAGCGGCCTCAAAGGCTCTTTCAGGAAAAAGCGATGGTAAAGCCATATCAGAAATGGTAAAAAAACTATTGTCGTAACAAGATAATTAAGATTTAGTCAACAGATATATATAAATATATAGGTAAAAAAGATTATGAAAAAGTTTAGAGCTGCCATTGTTAGCTATGGCAATATTGGCAAATTTGTATTCGAAGCACTTGAAGCTGCTCCTGACTTTGAGGTTGCAGGTGTTGTTCGTCGTGATGCTAGTGGGATTAAACCCTCAGAATTGGCAGAGGTACCAGTGGTAGATTGCATCTCAAAGCTTGAGAATGTTGACGTTGCTATACTATGTTCTCCAACAAGACAAATCGAGAGCTATGCTAAAGAGATACTAGCTAAAGGTATTAACACAGTGGATAGCTATGACATACATGGTGGTATTGTAGACCTTCGTCGCGAACTATCCGCCGTTGCTAAAGCGAATAACGCTGTTTCTATTATATCTGCTGGATGGGATCCAGGTTCAGACTCAGTTGTTCGCGCTCTTCTAGAAGCTGTTGCGCCAAAAGGTGTTACTTACACAAACTTCGGTCCTGGTATGTCAATGGGGCATACTGTTGCTTGTAAAGCTATTGCTGGAGTTAAAAATGCTCTTTCTATGACTATTCCTCTTGGAACTAGTATACACAGAAGAATGGTATACATTGAACTTGAGGAGGGTTACAATTTTGAAGAGGTGGCTGCTGCAATCAAATCTGACGACTACTTCGCTCATGATGAGACTCACGTAACTAAAGTAGACTCAGTTGATGCACTAAAAGATATGGGACACGGCGTTAACCTTGTTCGCAAAGGTGTATCTGGGAAAACTCAAAACCAGATCTTTGAGTTCAACATGCAGATAAACAACCCAGCGTTAACTGCTCAAATACTTGTTGCAGTTGCTCGTGCATCATTCCGCCAGCAACCAGGTGCTTATACTATGATTGAGATTCCAATGATCGACATGCTTGTTGGCGACAGAGACGAACTGATCAGACGTTTGGTGTAATAGTCTATTGTCTTGGACTTTACACCCCAAATACTATATAGAGGGGAGCTACATCCAATACTGGAGGTGACTCCCCTCTCTCTTGTGAATTAATAATACCAAACAAAAATGACACTATTGCATATTGATTGGACTGTTAGTCCCACTATCTTCGAAATATTTGGCCGTGAAATCCTTTGGTACAGCCTTATGTTTGCTCTTGGTTTCTGGATAGGATATAAGATCATAGAGCGTATGTTTACATATGAAAAGATTAAACTCGAATGGCTAGACTCACTATTTATCTACGTCTTCGCTGGCACTGTGATAGGTGCAAGACTCGGACACTGCCTATTCTACAACCCAGAATACTATCTAAGCAACCCAATTGAGATAATCAAAGTATGGGAAGGTGGACTAGCTAGCCACGGTGGTGCAATCGGTATACTTATTGCGATTTATATTTATTCAAAGAAGGTGACTCACAGATCCATGATATGGACATTTGACCGTCTATTAGTACCAGTTGCCCTAGTAGGAACAATGATACGAATAGGCAATCTAATGAATCACGAGATCTATGGACACCCTACTGATCTTCCTTGGGCTTTTAGATTCATTACCAACGTAGCCGCTTGGAAAAACGGAGCAGAACCAATATTCTCACTTCCATCACACCCTACTCAAATATACGAAGCATTGATTTATCTAGTTACTTTTGTCATACTTATGACTATGTATTGGAGATTCAAGGCCTACAAACGTCCTGGGTTAATATTCGGAACATTCCTAGCAGGTATATTTGGATCTAGATTCTTCGTTGAATTCTTAAAGAACAACCAAGAAGTATTTGAGGAAGGAATGATCCTAAACATGGGACAAATCCTTAGTTTACCATTCATGATCGCCTCTGTTATACTAATATATAGAGCACTGAAGAATCCTGCTATAAAGTAAAAAACAATATAAATGAGCCAAAGGGGGCTGATTACTATAAAAGTAATCAGCCCCCTTTGGTATTATGAAAAGTTTTACTAAAAAGTGATAAAAAAGACAACAAAGAAAACAACTAATCATTTCTTTACCTATTTTCGTCTCAATAAACAAAAGGGGTGCCTTACTTAGATAGGCTGAGATTATACCCTATGAACCTGACGCAGGTAGTGCTGCCGTAGGAATTTGTTCATAGCTATGACTTATTATATTCATCTAGACAGACCTAGTCTTGATTATCCTGCAAATCCTAACGCAGTACCCCTTCCACAAATCAGAACAAAATGTATTCTCATACCTATCCGACCGCTATGACAATAGCCGGTTCTGACAGTTGCGGAGGCGCAGGCATACAAGCCGATATAAAGACATTCTCAGCTCTGGGCGTATATGCAACCTCTGTTATTACAGCTATTACTGCACAAAACACAATGGGTGTAGTCTCAATTTCAGCTGTAGACCCTCAGATGGTCGAAGCTCAAGCTGAAGCTGTACTCTCTGACATTAAGATAAATGCCATAAAGATTGGGATGCTACACTCTCCCGATATAATCAATACCGTAAAACAATTAATTCAAAAACATCAACCACAAAACATTGTGCTTGATCCTGTTATGATTGCCACCAGTGGTGATCCTCTTATCAAACCCGAATGTACTCAGCTCATAATTAAAGAGCTATTCCCTATCACTACGATTATTACTCCAAACACAAGCGAGGCCACTTACTTGACCGGTATTATCATAAATAATATTGAAGATATGATCAAAGCAGGTAACAAACTCCTTGAGCTTGGTGCTAATGCTGTATTGATAAAAGGCGGACACCTCTCAGGTGATAATCTAACCGACATACTTTTCCAGCACCAAAAGGAGCCCATATCACACACCTCATCAAAGATCTACACAAAAAACACACACGGTACAGGCTGCACTCTATCTTCAGCCATTACTGCACATCTATCAAAGGGAGACAGCCTAGAGGATGCTGTAAGAAAAAGCAAAAGATACATAAGCCAAGCCATACTACATGGAAAAGATGTACATATAGGACATGGTCATGGATCAGTCAACCATCTTTTCGAACCTATTGCTCTAAACAAAATTACAATATGAGAATTTACATAAACGATCTAGAGAGAGAGATAACAGATAACTCAACACTTACTCAAGCACTAGAGGAGCTGAATATATCCACTAAAGGAATAGCGATTGCATCAAAGGAAGAGATCATTGCTAGATCAATATGGGATAATTACACACTATCACCCAACGAGAAAGTTACAATCATACGAGCTACTTGTGGCGGATAAATAATATAATAGACTTACATGAAACTCATAATCATCACTCCCCCCGGAACTTATCCCCAAGAACAAGAAGCTCTAACCCTACTTATGAAAGCTGGTGCAAGCACCATACACCTTCGCAAGCCTGATTGGAGCTTCCAAATGACAAGCCATTTCATACAAACAATTAACCCTGAATATCACTCTAGAATTGTAATCCATGACCACTACAAGATTGCTGATATATATGATATTAAAGGAGTACACCTCAACAAAAGAAATAGCAATATTGAGATACTAGACCGACAAAATATAAATAGTAACTCTCTTCACTCAATTCAAGAGTTAGAGCAAGCAGACCTCAACTGCAAATACCACTTCCTAAGCCCAATATATGAATCTATATCCAAAGAGGGACACTCGCCGTCAATAACAAGAGAAGAACTTTTAGAAGCTCAACAAAGTGGTTTAATCAATAAAAGCACAATAGCTCTCGGTGGTATCACAGATGAGAATATCGAAGAGTTACACAATCTAGGATTCGGAGGAGTTGCTATACTGGGAAGCCTATGGTGCGAATGGTGCAAAGATTTCAACAACGAGAAACTCGTTGCTAGATACCTTCAAATGCAACAGATATGCAACAAACTAAAACAAAAAAGCATACCTAAGCTGCACTACATCACTAAACCAGACAAAATGAAGCCGAATGAACTTCTCGGTTCTTGCTCACAATACCCTTCAATGGGAGTACCTCTGGTTCAACTTAGAAACAAATACGCCTCTGTTGAGACAAAAATAAATACTGCTAAAGAGTTAAGAAGAGTTTGCAAAGCAAACAACTCTACATTGATAATCAACGACGACCCTCACATAGCACTAAAAACATCTGCTGATGGAGTACACCTTGGAAAAAACGATATGCCCATAAAGCAAGCCCGTGAGTTACTAGGGAATAACTTCATTATTGGTGGCACGGCTAACAGCTTCGAAGATATTGTAAAGCTAGTTACCGATGGAGTTGACTATATTGGACTAGGTCCATTCCGATTCACAACAACAAAAGACAATCTTAGCCCAATACTAGGGCTAGATGGATACAGAGAGATAATCAATAAATGCTACAAACATAACATAGATACACCAATAATAGCTATCGGTGGTATAACACAAGAGGATATACCACACTTGATTGACTCTGGTGTACATGGTATAGCTATCTCATCCTCTCTAACCCTCAAGTCAGATTTAGAGAGCGAGATAAACGAAAAAATAAACATTATCAAAACGATAAATCAAAAGCTACAATAGAGATGGACAAACTAATTATTGGAGACATAGAATTCTCCTCTCGTCTATTCCTGGGAACAGGTAAATTCAGCTCAAACAAAGAGATGAGCAACGCTATAGAGGCCTCTCAAACCGAGATGGTTACAATGGCGATGAAGCGAATCGAGATGAACAACCATGAGGATGAGATGCTTAACCACATCAAAAATCCCAAAATACATCTACTCCCAAACACCTCAGGTGTTCGAAATGCTAAAGAAGCAATATTTGCTGCAAAACTAGCTAGAGAGGCATTCGAGACAAATCTACTAAAACTAGAGATACACCCAGACCCTAAGTATCTCCTTCCTGATCCTATCGAAACACTCAAAGCAACCGAAGAACTCGCTAAACTAGGATTCATTATCCTTCCATACATACAAGCAGATCCTGTGCTTTGCAAAAGACTAGAAGATGCGGGGTCATCTGCCGTGATGCCACTCGGAGCACCAATAGGCACAAACAAAGGACTCCTTACAAAGGATTTCATTCAGATAATCATAGAACAGAGCAACATCCCTGTGATTGTAGATGCTGGTATAGGTGCACCTTCACACGCAGCATACGCCATGGAACTAGGTGCAGACGCAGTACTCGTAAATACTGCCATTGCAGTTGCTAACAACCCAGTACAAATGGCTAAAGCATTCCGCAAAGCCGTCCAAGCTGGTAGACAAGCACATCTTGCTGGATTAGGGTCTCAACTTGACAGAGCCGAAGCCAGCAGCCCCCTTACTTCATTCCTAAATGACTAACAACAAAGACTTATATCAAAATGGATAAAAAGATAACAAGAACTCCATACCCTAACTCTCAGAAGATATTCATCGACGGTGAAATATTCCCTATAAGAGTAGCTATGCGACAAGTCAATCTAACTGACTCTGTTAAGACTATAGATGGTAAAAGAACACACATCAAGAATGATCCAGTAGTCATTTATGACACAAGTGGTCCTTATACTGATCCTAATGCGACGATAAATCTTGAAGAGGGACTACCACGACTTCGCGAAAGCTGGATAAAAGAGTCGAAATCACTTGTCAAACTAGATGAACTAACATCTCACTATGGACAGATGAGAGAAAAAGATAAGAGCCTCGACTCCATACGTTTCAAAAACAGACACCTACCATACAGAGCAAAAAAGGGCGAAAAGATTACTCAAATGGCTCTTGCTCGACAAGGTATAATAACTCCTGAGATGGAATATGTTGCCATACGCGAGAATATGAACAACAGAGCATTGGGAATACAGAGCCACATAACAGCCGAGTTTGTTCGTCAAGAAGTTGCACATGGTAGAGCAATCATTCCTGCAAACATAAACCACCCAGAGGCTGAACCTATGATCATTGGTCGACACTTCCTAGTAAAGATAAACACAAACATAGGTAACTCTGCTATGTCTTCTGGAATAGAAGAAGAGATAGAAAAGGCTGTTTGGAGTTGCCGTTGGGGAGGAGACACTCTCATGGATCTATCTACGGGTAACAACATACACGAAACTCGTGAATGGATTATCAGAAACTGCCCCGTACCAGTGGGCACTGTTCCTATATACCAAGCTCTCGAGAAAGTTGATGGAAAAGTAGAAGATCTTAATTGGGAGATATTCCGCGACACTCTTATCGAGCAAGCCGAACAAGGTGTTGACTACTTTACTATACATGCAGGAATAAAACTCGAAAACGTAAACCTAGCAAACACCCGTCTGACAGGAATAGTTTCCAGAGGAGGATCGATAATGACTAAATGGTGCAAGACTCACCAAAAAGAAAGCTTCCTATACGAACACTTCGATGAAATATGTGACATACTTGCCCAATACGACGTGGCTGTGTCTTTAGGTGATGGACTACGCCCTGGGTCCATTCACGACGCAAACGATGATGCTCAATTTGCCGAACTTGATACTTTAGGCCAACTTACTCTCAAAGCCTGGGAAAAAGACGTACAAGTGATCATCGAAGGCCCTGGACACGTCCCTCTAAATAAGATCAAAGACAATATGGATCGTCAGCTAAAGTCATGCCACGAAGCTCCGTTCTACACTCTTGGACCACTAACCACTGACATAGCTCCGGGCTACGACCATATCACCTCTGCCATAGGTGCCGCTCAGATAGGATGGTTAGGAACAGCTATGCTTTGCTATGTAACACCAAAAGAACACCTAGGACTACCTAACAAGGAAGACGTTCGCAATGGCGTGATTACATACAAGATTGCGGCTCACGCAGCGGACCTAGCCAAGGGACACCCAGGAGCACACATCAGAGACTATGCTCTAAGCAAAGCTCGTTTTGACTTCAGATGGAAAGACCAATTCAACCTCTCTCTTGACCCCGAGAGAGCTCTTGAATACTACAAAGAGGGTTCACACAGCGACGAAGACTATTGCACAATGTGCGGTCCAAACTTCTGTGCTATGAAACTATCAAAAGAGTGCATTGAACAGTAAACTCATAAGATGCTTAAAGATTATACCCAAATAGTAGAAAATATAGAGTGGGGCTCAATTTCTCAGAGCATAAAGAGCAAGTCTGAACTTGATGTTCAGACTGCTCTAAAAAAACAAAGACTAGATATTGAAGACTTCAAAGCTCTTATCTCTCCTGCCGCAAAACCATACATTGAAACTATGGCCAGACGAAGTAAAGAGATAACTCAGAGACGATTTGGTAAAACTATTCAGTTCTACATCCCACTTTATCTAACAAACGCATGCACTAACCACTGTGTATACTGCGGGTTCAACCACCAGAACAAGATAAACCGTATTATACTATCACCTGAGGAAATACTTAAGGAGGTGGAGGCTATCAAAAAGCTCGGCAATTTCGAACACATACTTCTTGTAACAGGGGAATCTCCTCGTCAGGCTGGTATAGAATATCTCGAACAAGCAGTAAAGATAGTCAAACCTCACTTCGCTTCTATTTCTCTTGAGGTACAACCAATGGAGCAGCATGAGTACGAACGACTAATTGCTGCTGGTGTTAACAGTGTATACATATACCAAGAGACCTACAATAAGCAGAACTACACTATATACCACCCAAAAGGAAAGAAGAGAGACTACAACTACAGACTCGATACATACGACAGACTTGGAAAAGCTTCAATACATCGTATGGGACTTGGAGTACTAATAGGGCTCGAGGAATGGCAAACTGATGCTACGATGATGGCTATGCACCTGCGATATCTTCAGAAGAGATATTGGAAAACTAAATACTCAATTTCATTCCCAAGGATGCGACCCCACGTTGGCGATGGGTTCAAACCAAATGTAGTGATTAAAGATAGCGAACTCGCACAACTAATATTCGCATTCAGACTCTTTGACAACGACGTTGAGCTTGCTCTTTCCACACGAGAGCTACCTGATTTCCGAAACAATATGACACAACTCGGCATTACATCCATGAGTGCTGGCTCGAAGACTGAACCTGGGGGTTACGCCTCTTATACCAACGCTTCAGAGCAGTTTGAGATGGCTGATAACAGAGAGCCTCAAGAGATAGTAAACTCCATACGTCAACGAGGGTATGAGGTAATATGGAAAGATTGGGATCACATATTTCAACAATAAACACCCATGCAGCAAAGATACAACAGACACCACATTATAGAGGGTTTCGGGACCGAAGGTCAAGATAGACTTAAAAATAGCTCTGCTCTTATAGTCGGTATCGGTGGGCTTGGATCCCCTATTGCCCTATACCTAGCTGCTGCCGGGATAGGTCGAATAGGTATAATTGACGATGATACAGTATCTATTTCTAATCTTCAGAGGCAAATACTATATAGAGAGTCGGAGATCAATCTCTCAAAAGTCGAAAGAGCCAAACATACCCTCGAGAAGCTAAACAGCCATATCACTATTGAGGCATACCCCTTGAGGTTGGATAATAATAATGCCAGAGAGATTATTACTCGATATGATATAGTGATTGATGGTTGCGACAACTTCAATACTCGATACATTATAGACCAGATAACCTCTGAGCTACAGATACCATACGTCTATGGAAGCATTGCTGAATTTCAAGGACAAATATCCGTGTTCAATCACAAAGGTGCTGGTTCATACAATAGATTGTTCCCTAAAGAAGAGTACTTGGAGAGTAGTGCTGATTCAATTGGAGTAATAGGCTCTGTTCCAGGAGTAGTGGGTAGCCTGCAAGCCACAGAAGCAATAAAAATACTTAGTGGCGTAGGCGAACCTCTCATCAACCGTATGCTACTAATCAATCTAAAGAGCATGGAGTTCAAAATATTCTCCATTTAGCATATTAATATTGTAAAAGGTATAGTACACAATAAGACCCCTATCAGGTATGAGACTCTCGATCCTGATAGGGGTTTTTCACTACCCTACTTTTTACATTCTCCCAAAAAATATTTCACCTCATCATTTCCTTATTGAGAATTGATCAATAGAGACTCCACACCTCACAAACCGACTATTATTGTTTTAAAAGGACACAAAGACTATACTGCCTCAAAACCACTGTTGATCTCCTAATAATTTATCTAATCCATGGCTTTATACATTGGCCTATTAATGGGTAAATTCACTAACCAAAGAGACCCTCTCCATATATCTCAGGAAGCATCTCCAGAAATACGTACGTATTTCAACAAAAGTACGTACATATTTTAAGCATAATACGTACGTATATATCCCCAAATACGTACGTATTAGTAAAGATAGGGTGCTAGAAGCGAATAGTTACAATAAACAAATCATCTAGTTCTAATAATATAATAGATTACTTACGCAAAAAGATTATAGCTAGTGTATAGAGAAAAAAAGATTAGTAGTTCTGAATCTTAACAAGATAGATAGTTAATTCATAGATAAAAATATGAACAACCTCTTTGTGTAATAAGATTAAACTATACCTTCTCAAAGTATGTTATAATATACAAATCAGAAAAATAACAGATCAATGAACTTTATCAACAGCATCAAAACAACAGCTATTATAGCAACAACAATGTTCTTTCACTCTTGCAATAGTAACACAAATGAAGGAACATGCGAAAGCCCTATTGACCCTTCTCCTAGCAAATATAGTTTTAGTGCAGGCGGAGGGACACTAGAGATTGTCACTAAGGTAGATTTTTGGTGGTTTGATATCAGTCACGATTACTATCCTCAAGATGAGACCTCCAAGATTGAAGTAATCAGGGAGCAGCCTGACAATGACGTTAGTAATATTATAGAGATCAAATCTGAGTGGTTCTCGATAAAAAGAAGCAAAGAGAGAGGTTTGACTGTTATTATAGAGCCAAACTCATCTGGGGAGAAACGGTGGTACACACTCAATCTGCAGTATGCAAACTGCTTCGAAACTGTATACTTATCTCAAGAGAATTAATAGGCAACAATAATAATACTTATGATGTATACTAGGTAAATCATCCTGTTTATGGGGTAGATAGTAGCAAAAGTAAACGAAGTAAACGGCCTGTAGTATGGATATACTACAGGCCGTTTACTTCGTTTAATCATTTATATATTAAATAAATATAGCTATATTGTAATGACGAATTGCACCAAAGTTAAATGATCATATCATCATGTTTTAGTCTTACTCCCCGCAAAAACCTAAAGAGTAAAGATAACAAAAAAGGTCTCAAGAATTAATATTCTCAAGACCTTTTGCGGAGAGAGGGGGATTCGAACCCCCGGTACCGTTTCCAGTACGTCAGTTTAGCAAACTGGTGGTTTCAGCCACTCACCCATCCCTCCGTTTTAGATGGCTGTACAAACAGTTGCATCAGCAACAATTGCACTACAAAGGTAATGATAGTTGTGAAAATGGCAAATTTTTAAGCTCTTTTTTTTCAAACAAAAGAGTAATAGCGAAGTTTCGTTTAACTTTGTATCAGGAACAGAAACTCCTAAACCACTCTATATAAATCTGAAAAGATGACAATTAAAGAACTATTTGACGGATATAAAAAACGAGATTCATTCTCTGAACTTGCGCTTCTTGCAAAGCAAAAGAGTGTGAAGAATATATTTATTGATGGAAGTGCGGGCTCATCACAAGCTCTTATCTTGGGCTCACTAGTGGAAAATCTATCTTTTCCTCTAGTTGCTATCTGCTCTAACATCGAAGAGGCTGGTTATCTATATAATGACTTGATGCAGCTCCATGGTGATGATTCGATTTTTTTTCTTCCATCCTCATACAAGCGTTCTATTAAGTATGGCCAAATAGATGCTGCAAATGCTATACTTCGCACAGAGGTAATGAGCCGTGTATCCTCTAATAGTTCAAACCTAATTATTGTCACCTATCCTGAGGCTTTGGCCGAGAAGGTTGTTAGCGAAGAGCTTCTACAAAAAAGCACCCTTCGCCTATCTGTAGGCGAGAGCATAGATAGAGCTTTCATCATTGAGGCTCTATACGAATATGGCTTTGAGAGAGTAGACTATGTATATGAACCGGGGCAATATGCAGTAAGAGGTAGTATTCTTGATGTATTCTCTTTTTCAAACGAAGATCCATACCGTATTGACTTGTTTGGCGACGATATAGAGAGCATACGTACCTTCAGTGTCGAGTCTCAACTATCCAAGGGAAATGTGAGTGAGATATCAATAGTATCGAATCTTAATTTCCATCAAGGTGGTGGGATCTCTTTCTTGGAGTTCATCCCATCGGACTCTATTTTGGTTGTAAAGAACTTAGCTTTCATAGCCGAGAGTATTGATATGATAGCTAAAGAGGGAGTTTCGCAGCAAGCTCTAGAGAGTGACGACTATGACAAGGGTGTTAAGAATAAGATTGTTGATCCAAAACTCTTTGCTCGCTCTTTAGTTAAATTCAGACGCATAGAATTCTCTGTAGGTAGCAGAGCTGGGGAGAATGAGGTAAAGGTGAATATGGATCACTATCCTCAACCTCTTTTTCATAAAAACTTTGATCTAGTCATTGAGAGTTTCCGAAACTATATTGCCGAAGGATATACTATAAACCTTCTCTCGGACAACCCTAAACAAGCTGAGCGTCTGCATGATATATTCAAGGAGAAGGGTGAAAGCATCCCATTCGAGGGCATTCTTCATACTATACACGAGGGGTTTGTTGATAAAACGGCTAAGATTTGTTTCTTTACCGACCACCAGATATTTGATAGATACCACAAGTATAACCTAAAGAGTGATCGTGCTCGATCTGGCAAATTAGCTCTTTCATTAAAGGAGCTTCAGCAGTTTGAGGTTGGTGACTACGTTGTTCATATTGATCATGGCATAGGGCGTTTTGGAGGACTTGCACGAACAGAACAGAATGGACAGATTCAAGAGGTTATTAAGCTTGTTTATCTGAACAACGATGTAATTTTTGTATCTATTCATGCTCTTCATAAGCTATCAAAGTATAGAGGTAAGGATGGCGAACCGCCAAAAGTGAATAAGCTTGGAAGTGGTGCTTGGGAGAAAGTCAAACAGAAGACAAAGAGCAAGGTCAAGGATATTGCTCGCGACCTGATAAAGCTTTATGCTATGCGTAAGGATGAGAGAGGATATAGCTTCTCTCCTGACAGCTATCTTCAGCAAGAGCTCGAGATGTCGTTCATCTATGAAGATACACCTGATCAGCTCAAATCTACTGCCGAGGTTAAGCGTGATATGGAGAGTGAGAAACCTATGGACAGACTTATATGTGGTGATGTTGGTTTTGGTAAAACAGAGGTGGCTATTCGCGCTGCTTTCAAAGCAGCCACGGATGGAAAACAGGTAGCTGTTTTGGTACCTACAACTGTTTTGGCATTTCAACACTTCAAGACTTTTAGTGAAAGACTCAAAGAGTTCCCTGTAAAGATTGACTACCTGAGCAGAGCTCGCCGACCGAAGGATGTGAAGCGAATCCTCTCAGAGCTTAAGGATGGTACTCCTGAGATTCTTATCGGGACTCACCGCATAATAGGCAAGGATGTAAAATTCAAGGATCTTGGGCTGCTTATCATTGACGAGGAGCAGAAGTTTGGGGTGGCTGTAAAGGAGAAATTAAAACAGTTAAAGAGTAATGTGGACACACTTACTATGACTGCCACTCCAATACCTCGTACTCTACAGTTCTCTTTGATGGGAGCAAGAGACCTATCAACCATACAGACTCCTCCACCAAATAGATACCCTATCAGAACAGAAGTTCATACAATGAATGAGGAGATATTGGCTGAGGCTATCAACTTTGAGCTAAGTCGTAATGGACAACTCTTCTTCATCAACAACCGCATTAATGAACTTGAGGAACTAAAGGCCATGGTCAAGCGTATAGTGCCAGATGCTCGTGTTTGTATTGGTCATGGGCAGATGGATCCTCATAAGCTTGAGGAGATTATCATGGAGTTTCAGAACTATGAATATGACATACTTATCTCGACAACCATCGTGGAGTCTGGTATCGACATACCAAATGCTAACACTATTATCATTAACAACGCACAAAACTTTGGGCTTAGTGACCTTCACCAGATGCGCGGTCGTGTGGGAAGGAGCAATCGCAAGGCTTTCTGCTACTTGATTGCACCTGCTTTATCTTCGCTTTCGGCTGAGTCTAGACGTCGTTTGCAGGCTATTGAAAACTTCTCCGATCTTGGTAGTGGTATACATATCGCAATGCAGGATCTAGATATTCGAGGTGCGGGTAATATGCTAGGTGCTGAACAGAGTGGTTTTATAGCTGATCTTGGATATGAGACTTATCAAAAGATTCTTCAAGAGGCTGTTCAGGAGTTGAGAACGGATGAGTTTCAGGAGCTATATGCCGAAGATGATACTCAGGTGTCGAAAAGGGGATTGTCGTATGTGGCTGAATGTATAGTGGAGTCTGACCTTGCGCTTATGTTCACCAGTGAGTTTATCCCTAGTGACACTGAACGTATCTCTTTGTATAGGGAGCTAGATGGAATGGAGCGCGAGAGCGAAATCAATCTATTTAAACAGCGCATAAAGGACAGATTTGGTAAGATTCCAACAGCTGGACAGGAGCTCATACGCGTGGTGAGGCTACGTCGTTTAGGTAAGGATTTGGGTGTGGAGAAGGTTGTCCTCAAACATGGTAAGATGATTCTATACTTTGTCTCTAACCTAGATTCGCCTTACTATCAATCTCCTGCCTTTGGTGGTGTACTGAGTTATATGGCAAAAAACCCTCGCTACTGCCAAATTAAGGAGAGCAAGGGTAAGCGTTCGATGAGTATCGACAAGGTGAAAAGTGTTGAGCTTGCTGTTGATATATTCAACGACATGCTTTCGGCTGTGGAGTAAATTACTGTCCTTTCATCCAATTGAATCTGTAAGCAAACTTAAGAAGTATATATCCACCGACAGTGTTCCACTCGCTGTCGGTGATTGCTGATGCTGTAATGCTTCTTGATGTGTTGTTTACTTGATTGAGTATATCATACCATATTACTGAGATGTCTGCTTTCTTTTTGAATAGTGTTCGCGATATTTCAGCATTCCAGTTTACAATATCTCGGTTGTACCCTCCCGTATAGCCTCTCTTGCCGTTGTAGTTTACAAAAGTAGAGATTGCTAATTGCCATGTTAGTCTTGCTCTAGTCATCAATCTCACTCCATAATCGAAAGTTGTTCGGCTAGTGGTTGAGTTTAGTGAGTTCTGAACATCACTCAATGAAAGATAGCATCCAATGGTTGTGCTTATGTATTTGTCATTATAGTTGAGGTTTATATCCTCTCTAAAATTTTGGCTATTTGATGTATTCTCTTGTTCGTTGGAGAAGCTTAGCCTGCGTCTATAGTTGTACTGAGTGTACGATCCTAGTTGAAATTTCCTATTCTTTAGTGGCATAGAAAAGTGTGATGATAGCATTACACTATGGTTGCCATTGACATTAACTGGGGATGATGTGGTCTTGCCTGTTGATGTATCATAGATAGAATAGTTAGTTATACTATTTTGCTCTAAAGTGGCTCTTGCCGCCAAGGATATGGAGATCTGTTTGTCTCGATTGTAGTTCCTAAATTGCAACGAGGCATTATGTGTGAACCCACTCTTTAGGGATGGATTACCTACATATTCAGATAGTGGCGAAAGCACCTCAACAACCTTTGAGAGATCTCTTGCAGTGGGTGTATTTGAACGTCCATTGTAATTAAATACGATGTTTGTGGGACCTGAGTTCCACATTAGGTTTGCTCTAGGTGTATAGTTTAGTAGCGTTTGTTCTTGATGGTTTATGGTTGTTTGAGCTACGTAGGTCTCTTCAGTACTTTTGGTTGGGTCAAGCCCTACGCCAAAAGAGTAGCTGTACTTTGCGAATGATGACCTGAAATTAAGAGATATATTTTGTCGTACTCCATTAGATCTATAACTACGGCTGTAAGTGGAGTCTAGCTCTGCATACTCCTTCCCGTCGAACTGATAGCTACTTCTATTATTATCAGACTCACGCCAAGCAAAATTATATGATAGCTGTAGGAAGCTTTTTTTTGTAATAGGTTCAACCCACGAAGCATTAAATCCAGCATCTATAGATTGATTCTTACTTATATTCTCTTGATCTAACAGCACTAAGCTATCTGGTTTAGACTCTAGCTTGAAGAGGTTCTCAGAGAGTGTTGTCCCATCGCCTTGTCCATTGGTTCCGCTAAGTTCTAATCCTAGTGTAAGCCTTCTTCCTGGCTTATTCAACTGTCTATTAAATAGCATTGTTAGCCCATAGTTGAAGCTATGATCGCTTGCTCTGGTATCTGTCTCTTGTGAGTTTACGAGGAGTGACTCTCCCGAGAGTGTCTCGAGTGAAGAGTTCTGTGTTGTATAAGACTTGCTATATCCTATCCTTGGAGCGATAGATAGAAAGAGCGTGGTATCTTGCTGGATCTCATATCTAAAATCACTGCTTATACTCTGCCTACTACTGTATGAGTCGTTAACTTTAGAGGTGTAGTATGAGCTATCTGGGAGGAAGTTTTCGGCAAAGCTCTCTTGCATATTTCTTCTATTGCTCTTCCCATAACGTATGCTACCATCTAGGTTTACGCCTTTCTTGATACTCTTATTTAGATTGACCCCTGTTGAGATGTTTGTACCATCTCCGCTTGGTGGTATCTGTGAAATGGATCCTCCGGATACTCCATTGGTACTATTGATAGTTAGTGATAGCTTGTCTTCTCCGTAGAATCCGTTAGCCATTGCAGATCCATCAAAACGGTTTTTGGTACCGTATCCTCCCCTGAGATTTCCAAATACTCCGCGCTTCTTGTCTTCTTTGATCGTTAGATTGATTATCTTCTCCTTCTCTTGACTCTCAAAACCTGTCATCCTATCCTTCTCACTCTTTCGATCTACTACTTGTATCTTATTAATAACAGAGGCCGGTAGGTTCTTTAAGGTCATCTCCATATCGGATCCAAAAAAGTCTCTACCATCTACAAGAAGCTTTGTGATCTCCTTGCCTTCGACCATTATCTTACCTTCGGCAGTTAGCTCAACTCCTGGAAGTTTACGTATTAACTCCTCCACTACCGACCCTTCGGCTACGCCATATGAATCTGCATGAAACTCTATTGTATCTTGTTTGACCACAACCTCGGGTAGTTTGCCTTTGACTATGGTCTCTGTAATCTCTACACTACTCTCCTTTAGATTTATAACTCCTAGATCTACTCTCTTGCTATCTTTGGTTATGGTGAGTGGTCTATAATCACTTTGATATCCTATGTATGATGTTTGAAGAAGGTATAGCCCTGGAGACTGGCTCTTGAGTGTAAACTCTCCCTTTGTGGCAGTTACTGTTCCGACAACGAAGGTAGAGTCGGAGGCTTTGAGCAATCTTACTGTTGCGTGTTCTAGGGGGGTGGATGGTTGGTCTATCACCACACGTCCTATGATTGTAAAGCCTTCAGCCTTTACACTTATTGTAACTAAAAGCAGAGTGAGTATAGTTAGTATCTTAGTCATTAAAGCTTGATATATTGTGAGTTCTCATGTTTATATTGAGCAAAGATAATAATATCCTCAAGTAACAAACACGATGTTTTTTCAAAAAAATAAACTATCTTCGTTCTCGATTTTTTTTACTAACACATATAATGGAACAAAAACACAAAGTACAGATTGAAGTGGCAGACCCTTCTGCCTTGGGACTTTTCGGATTGGCTATGGTAACATTAGTAGCTTCTTCACAAAAAATGGGATTAACTGAGGGAATAGGCTTTGTATTGCCTTGGGCTATATTCCTAGGAAGTATTGCTCAACTTATGGCCTGTGTATATGATTTCAAACACAACAACCTTTTTGGGGCAACAGCTTTTGGTGGTTATGGCCTCTTTTGGATTGCGGTTGGAACTAGTTGGATGATAAAGGCTGGTACTTTTGGTGAAGGATTGGCTTCTCAGGTAGACCCTCGTCAATTTGGTGTTGCAATGATTGGATACATGATCTTTTCGGTAATCCTATTGGGTGCAACTCTGAAAATCCACAAAGCGATGTTCTCTATCATTGCGATGATCATCGTCTTGTTTATCAGTTTGGCTTTGGATAGTTTCGGAATGGGTGAGATATGGCACACTATTGCTGCTATCACTGAGTTTGCAATCTCTATGCTTGGTTTCTACATGTGTGGTGGTGCATTCTTGAACAAATTCTACGGTAAGGTTATTCTTCCTCAAGGGAAACCTTTCATCAAATAAGATAGGAACAGATCTATATAAAACAATAAGCGGAGAGTCTTACTCAGACTCTCCGCTTATTGTTTTATATAGATATTAATTATCTATTCATAGGCCTATCGACCATCAAATGAGCTTATTTACGATTTAACTTCTCGCGTTCGACGCTAGCCAATATAAATGCTCCAATAGCTTTCCCTTCGTTTTGTGTGATGTGAATATCTTTACCACATAGATAGTAGTTGATAGTTCCCGTGCGTGATAGGTCTTTAGCTGGACCCAAACCTGCCGAAGCACAAGAACGAGTGATTCGCATCCCTTCTTGATCCTCTTCAATAAAATTCTCTATCATCCCTTTGTATGCTCTATCAGCAACTTTAATGTAGCGTCTTTTACTCAATACTCCTATGCGTATTCCTTTGTAATATCCATAGTTGAAGAGCGCTGTAGCGGATGATTCAATATAGTTTGAAGCTGTTCCAACATTATATATCTTGCCATTCGAAGCCTTGTCTCCTTTTCCATCGGCAGATACTGTGCCGTCGTATTGTATCAATTGAAACCAACAACCACTCTGGCTGTCTTGATAGCGTGATAACCCTTCTGCTACTTGATTCGTAATCTCTACTAGGGTCTTATAGTCTTTATGATTCTTTGGCATAACCTCAAGTACATCTACTAAGGCTGCGAAGTACCATCCCATACCACGCCCCCAAAACTCTGGTGAAGCTCCCAAGAATGGATCTTGCTGATTTGCCCAAAATGAAGAAGGATCTTTCGGTTCGGCTGACCATGCGTGATAGTTAAGCCCTTTGGATTTATCGTAAGTGTACTTGTGGATGATGATAAATTGATTGGCTATATCGCTCCAATCGTCTTTATACTCTTGTGTGTGTTTATCCGCGAAGACTGCTTCATACTCTCCCCAAAATGCTGCACCCATAAATAATCCATCAAGCCACATCTGATTTTTGTAGACTCCTTTGTGATAGAATCCTCCCTCACCTGGGTATCCTTGTGGTATTCTTGCATGTTTATATTTAAGCTGTGTGCGGAAACGTTCAGCGCAACGCTTATAGCGCTCTGCATCATTTTGGTTATTCAATCTTAGTTCCTCTTTATAAAGGATAGCGAATATCTTAGCTGCTGCTATATCATCTATGTTGTTTGGCTCTACATGTATTGAGTCTCCTCCTTGAAGACAATTGTCTGCATATGCTTTTATTGCATCATAATACTCTCTCTTATCAGGATATTGCTCCCATGTACGCAGAACGCTCAGTGCAACTAGCCCTGGAACATAGTCCCATTTGGCTGTTTTTATCTCTTGAACACGTTTATTACTCAAGAATGGTTTCATTGCAACTCTCTCTACAGCTTTATTTGAAAATGGCTGATTCAGTTGATCACTAACACTCTTTGCTGTAGCACTAATGGTAAAGGCCAAAGCAAGTAAGGATAGAACTGTTTTCTTCATATCTCTGATTAAATAGTTTATGTGCCATAAAGATAGCATCTTTTTTATTTAACTGCCAAATAAGAGATTCCTAGGGTGCGAAATCGATTGCACATTCTCTAATTACAAACAGTAAGAATATATTATAACAGCAATATTAATGTGGTAATTATACCCAACAAATAGGAGACTGAGCAAGATGGTGTTAATAATTTACCCCTATTCAGATCCTCATTATAATTAGGATCTGAATAGGGGTAATAAAAAAGAATAGGAAGTTAAGTCTCTTAGTTAATTACATTTACTATCAATATTGTTTATAGAGAATAGCGTACAAATGCCATCAAACTCAACCATGGAGAGGTATCACCTAAAGCTTTACGCACACCATATCCTGGAATTGTATATGCTATGTGACCATGAACATACCATCTTCTGGAGTGGAAATATTTTGCTGTCAAGTTAACCTCATAGCCATACTCTCTGTGTGGCATATAAGAAAGTGCTGGATTACCAGAGATATTATTCTTCTCATCTGCATAGAAATATAATATCTGAGGTACGAACTCTGTCTTTCGTGTTGGTCTAAAGTTTAGCTGTAGCCTATGAGCATTCATGTTACTATTCTGAACAATCTTGAAGTGGTTTGCTCCTAGTACCCACTCCTCACCATTGCCACCACTCAAAAGAGGATCCCATCTTTCGTAGGCTTCTGTATCGGGATCATCTCCAGTGAAATGTGCATATCTGTAACTTAGAACAGGTGTTGTGGGGGTGTTAGCAAAACTCCAGCCTATCTCACCAAATCCTGCATAAGCTCTCATCTTATGGTTGCAGTTTGTTTGATATGCAAACTCAGCCTTATAGAATATTCCAGCCTTACCTGGTGTATTATTGCCATAAAGTCTTGCATTGAACACTGAAAGACCCTCTCTTTGAAGTACTCCTCCCGTTGGTGTGTAGTACTTACCTTCCGATTTTGGTATGTTCAAATATGTCAATCCTAATAATCTGGCATAGTTTCCTCCCCACTCAAAGTTAGCTCCTCGTATGATAGTCTTGGAGTCTATGATTGGTAGTTCGTCTGGCTTTAACTGGAAAAGCTGTAATATAAGATTATTATACTTAAGTGTTCCTAAAGCAAGATAGTCTGCAGCCCATCGTGGATTAAGCTGAAGTGCCGCTCTATTATCTCCATTACTTGCGGTATTTCGGATAATAAAGCCTGAACCTATTGAGAATTGCTGTCTACCAAATGAGATGTTGTACAGCAGATTATTACCAACATTAGTTGTCTTTGCTCCAACTATACCTATGTACGCATCCTCAACTCCTCCAAACACTCTCGATCTATTGGTGAATATCTCATTACCTGCAGATGCACTTATTATATAGCTTGCCCCTGCATAGGTATAAAGATTATGCTTGGTGGATATAGGTGTTATACCATAAATACCTGCCGATACCCATCCTTCTACCCATCCTTGCATCCCTTTCCCTGATGGATGGGTTGCTAGAGGATTACTATTTGTCATCAGCTCTGGCCTACCATACCATGTGTTGTGGTTAGCATATATCATCTCTGAAGCTGATATACGCATTGTTAGTAGTGATTTATTATCTAGATATAGCTGAGGAAAGTCTTTTTTAGCACCAGTCAATAGGCCACTTTTGGATCTAGCATCTATAGGCTTATCGCTAAAATTAACCCTAATGTATAGATCTATACCACCAGTAGCAGAGGGTCGGATCTCATAGGAAGCTTCACCAACCTCTGGAATAAGTTTAACTTTACCGAGATAAGCATCTAGCATCAATATCCTCATCGTCATTTGAGGATATACTTTAAACTCTTTCCTAACTTTTACTTGGAAGTTATTAGCCTCATTCTTGTTTGTTGGAAGGTTGCTGAATTCATAGTAAATGGCGTGAATCGGCTCACCCTCGTAGAATGAGCCACTCTCTTGTGCATTTGCCAATGGCAGAGATACAATAGAGATAGTAATCACCAACAGCCATCCAAATAGTCTAGATCTCATGGCTCTCAATTATTTCAGTATAAATCTAATTAATATGCAGTCCATCCTCCATCGGTAGCATAAATACCACCTGTGAAATTTGATGCTTCATCTGAGATTAGGAATAGTATCATTGAGGCTTGTTCCCAAGGTGTAGCCATGCGGTCCTTGCTGTCATTCATTGCTAGCAGACTTAGTGTTTTCGCACCACCCATACCAACTACTCCACGCTTGCGAGATTCCATCACGAACTCAAATGCTCTATCTGTCATTGGTGTTGATGTAGCTGCCATGTTTACAGAGTTTACTCTAATACCATATGGGGCATAGTCAACGGCTGCATTGCGTGTAAGCCCTGTTACTGCATGCTTGCTAGCTACATAAGCTGGGTTTCCTGATAGTCCTGTCATTGCAGCAATTGATCCTACATTTACTATTGCACCACCGTTGCCTTGTTTCATCATCTGATGAAGAACAGATCTAAGTGATTTGAATGTACCTGTAGCGTTTACTGCTATAACATTGTCCCAATACTCGTCTGTTGCTCTATCTATAGCTATTGGAAGTATATTTTGGTTATTATCATAGTCTAGAGTATCGGCTGAATTTGCTCCATCCATAATACCAGCATTTAGAACTGCTGCATCAACTCTTCCATACTTAGCTACTGCCTGCTCAACCATATTATAGCAATCGGCAGTACTACGTATGTCAGTCTTTACAAATATTGCATCACCTCCCATACTTCTTATCGTAGCAGCTGTATTCTCACCCTCTTTAGCAAGCCAGTCTGCAATAACAACCTTTGCACCCTCTTTAGCGGCACGAATAGCAGTCGCTCTACCAATACCTCTAGCTGCACCTGTAATGATAATCACTCTATCCTTGAATCGATCTGGTGCATAGTAGATTGAATCGATAGGTTTGATATCATTCTTTTTATTATAATACTCAGCAGAAAGAGTCGGAAGTTTATATTCCTGAACTGGTGCAACAACTTCTTTAACTATAGCCTTAGCCTTGGATTTCTTCTGTGCTAATAGATCTGATGTTCCTGCTGCTAGAAGAACAAAACTAGATGCAATGATTATCCCGCTGCGAATGTTTGAAATTTTCATGATCGTAATGTATAAAACTTGTTGTTTGAATGTATGACACTATAACAAATCGCTTCAAATAAATGTTCTTTACTTACTATTGGATAGTATATTTAATACTATGTATAGCCATTACTTACAAGATCAATAATAGGTAACATATACTCATTTTATAGCGACAACTATACTAAGACGTAAATTGTCTCAATATGTATTTCAACAAATAGATCGACCCAACGTATAGGTTAAGCGCATAGCCGAAAGTTATAATTTAAGAAGCGATTAAACATACGTTAAAAGATAGGGCAAAAGTTTATTGTAAAACATAAAAAGACAGCTTATTAATTCCCTCCTTCTTTACATACTTAAATCTTTATGGTTTAGAAGTCTGAAACATAATACTAGCTTGATTGTTTAGTAACTAATAATACTTTATTAAAACTCATAAGAGCTTATGCCAAGGGAATACAACAAGTTCACAACAGACCAAATTGAGAAGTCACACGATAGGGTAAAATCTGGAGCTGATTTTCCCAAATACATAAGCGAGATAAAGCAGATGGGTGTTATCTCTTTTGAAACTTGGGTAAAAGACAGCCATACAGTCTATTTTGGAAAAGATAATTATCAGATGTCTTCTAAACCTAAGTATGCAGAACTATCAATAACTGATAAAGTAGATAAAGAGAAGTTCATTGATTGTTTGAAAATTCACCAAAAAGGAGAAACAGATTACCATACATTTTGTACTCACTGTGCTCAAACAGGAATTGAGAAATGGGTAGTGAATCTCCTAACTATGAGCTGTATCTACTATGACAAAACTGGAAAAGAGGTTTTAAAGGAAAGTATTCCAAGTATATAATTTAACTTCTTGGGCCACTTGATCACGAAATCAATCTTAAGTACTAACAACATTTAATATTATCGGTATGAAATCTAATGTAGTAGACTGGTTCGAGATTTATGTAGATGACATGAATCGTGCTCAAAACTTTTATGAATCTGTATTAAACCTAAAGATGATGCCACTTCAAACACAAGATGCCAAGATAACAATGGTGACTTTTCCTTGGGCAGAAGACATGGAAGCTCCTAATGCTTCGGGGTCTTTGGTAAAAGTAGATGGCATAAAAGCTGGAGGCAATAGTACAATGGTATACTTTCAATGTGAAGATTGCGGCTTGGAACAAAGCCGTGTTGAAACAGCTGGTGGTAAAATCATTCAACCTAAATTTTCAATAGGGGAATTTGGCTTTTGCTCTGTATGTATGGATACTGAAGGAAATACCTTTGGACTACACTCTATGAAATAAAAGATATTTAATTTGACTTTTATCATTTGGCTTATTGCTACTCATTATTAATAAGTATACAATAGCATGAAGGGAAATTATTTTGTCTATCAGTTAGGTATTACTCCTCTTTATAAGGAGGTGCAAAATGAGAATAAAACCCCTATCTACCTCTGTCATATTTCTGATAATTAGGTTTATTAACCCTTGCATGTTAATAAACTCTAGCTAATATGCCTTTATTATTCGGATTCAACTCGTATAGGTAAGTATATCTATTATAGAGGTTACCGCAACATATCTTGGAGTTATTGAAAAGGAGGGATGGTCAATAGATAAAAAATGGAGAGGATAAGTCTTTAAGACTAATCCTCTCCATTTACTATTTTCTATAAACAAGATTATAGTGCAGCAATAACTTCTATTTCAACCAAAGCATTCTTTGGAAGAGTCTTTACAGCAAAAGCCGAGCGAGCAGGGAAAGTGCCGTCGAATTGTGCAGTATATACTTCATTCATTGCAGCAAAATCAGCCATATCAGACAAAAGAACTAGCGTCTTAACGATGTTCTCTGTTGTAGCTCCTGCTTCTGCAAGAATAGCCTTAATGTTACGGAATGACTGTTCTGTTTGCTCCTTGATACCACCTTCTGCAAATTCCCCTGTAGCAGGATCAATTGGAAGTTGACCAGAAACAAATAGAAGGTTTCCAGTTTGAATAGCTTGGCTATAAGGGCCGATAGCAGCTGGGGCATTTGCCGAAGAGATTACTTTCTTCTCCATTTTTGTAGTAGATTTTGTTTAGTTTATAATGTTTCGATAGGATCTATTGTATCCATACTTTCTGTTTCAACAAGCTCTGGAAGCTCTGTAAAGTCGGTACGTTGACGCACTGCTTCATACACTAATACACCCGCAGCAACAGACACGTTAAGAGAGCCAATCTCCCCAAATTGAGGTATAGTAACCATCTCATCACACTGTCTTAGAGAATCTGTAGAGATACCGAAATCTTCACCACCCATCACAATAGCAACAGGACCAGAGTAGTCCGCTTGAGTGTAGTTCTTAGTACCTTTCTCTGTAGCTGCAACAACCATATATCCCGATTGTTGTAGATACATAATAGCCTGCTTAATAGAGCTCTCACGACAAACTGGTATACGCATCAATGCTCCTGCAGAAGTCTTGATTGCATCTGAGTTAATAGATACGCTATTTTTCTGAGGAATAACAATAGCATCAACACCAGCACACTCACAAGTTCTTGCAATAGCACCAAAGTTTCTTACATCTGTCAAACCATCAAGAAGAACAACCATTGGGTTCTTTCCCTCTTCATAAAGAAAAGGAACAATCTGTTCAAGCTTCTCATAAGTCACAGGAGATATAAAAGCAATAACCCCTTGGTGATTTTTCATTGTTATACGGTTAAGACGTTCCTGTGGAACTCTTTGTACCAATATGTCAGTGCCCTTTAATGCGGCAAATAGCTCCTTAGCAATTGCACTCTCCATGTCGCGCTTACATAGGATCTTATCAATTTCTTTACCTGCGTTGATAGCCTCTATTACGGCACGTATGCCGAAAACTACTTCATTTTTTTCCATAATTGGTTATTGGCGGCATATGCCGCACTATATATTAATTGTTTTTACTTAACATCTCTCTTGCATGACTAAGAGCTGATTCGGTGATAGTTGCACCACTAAGCATTCGCGCTATCTCCTCTACTCGTTCTTGCATACTTAGTTGTACAAGATTTGTTACTGTAGTCTCGCCATCATCTATTTTAAAGACTTTCAACTGTGTTGCACCTTTGGCTGCTACTTGTGGTAGGTGTGTTATGGACATAACTTGCATATGCTTGGACATCTCTACCATAATATCTCCCATTTTATCTGAAATTTCACCACTTACTCCAGTGTCAATCTCATCAAAAATTATTGTTGGGAGTGCTGTTACACCAGCTATAATTGCTTTTATACTAAGCATTACCCTAGATATTTCACCTCCTGAGGCAACCTCTGCTATAGGTAGAAGTGGACTATTACTATTAGCTGTAAAAAGAAACTCCACGGACTCTAGACCATTCTCGTCTGGCTCCTCTTTGGGTGTGAATTGAAGTTTGATCTGAGTATTTGGCATACCTAGCAGTGAGACCCTCTCTACAAGTTTATTGGCTATATCTATGCCGGAGATTGTTCGTAGTGAAGAAAGTTCACCTCCTATCGAAAGGAGCACCTCCTTTTGTAAGTGAACAGATTTCTCAAGTTCATTCAACTTTTGATCATAGTTATCAATGGCTGATAGTCTTTGCTCTAGATCACTATGAATAGCTAATAATTCCTCTACACTCTTAACATGATGTTTCTGTTCAAGCGTGTATATTAGATTTATTCTCTCTTGTAGTAGCTGTTGCCTAGCTGGATCAAACTCCATATCTTCGGCCTGCGAATCTGCTTCCGCTGAAATATCCTTCAGATCTATAAGGTTACTTTGCAACCTTTCTGATAGCTCTTTCGCTTTTGGATATATCCTCTCTATGCTAGAGGAGCTATTTAGAGCCTCTTTTAGAGGCGATAGTATACCATACTCCTCAGTTGATAATATCTGTGATATCTTATAAAGAGCTGATTTTAGTTCCTCTGCATGAGTCAACATCTGTAATTCATTCTCGACCTGCTCTTGTTCACCCTCTCTCAAAGAGGCCTCTTGCAGTTGGTTAAACTGAAAACGTAAATAGTCCTCTTCTTGACGACTTTTTGCAACTTGTTCTGTTAACAACTTAAACTCTCTTAGCATTAGCCTATATTTCTTATACTCCTGCTTGTAAGCTTTGAGAGTATTTCTGCTACCAGCTAAAGTATCAACAACTCTTAGTTGATACATAGGGTCCGAGAGAAGTAGGTTTTGGTGTTGAGAGTGAATATCAATAAGAGTGGAAGCAAGAGTCCTTAGCTGTACGAGAGTCACGGGCGTGTCATTAATGAATGCCCTACTCTTTCCAGAAGGTAGCAACTCTCTTCTAAGAATAGATGATTTAGAATCATATTCTATTTGATTCTCCTGAAAGAATATCTCAACATCGTATGCAGAGAGATCAAAACACCCCTCGATGACTGTCTTGCTATCATTATTCTTTATATATTTAGACTCTGCTCTTTGACCTAGAATCAGAGATAAAGCCCCTAGAATTATAGACTTCCCTGCTCCAGTCTCACCCGTTATGGAGGTAAAACCGGATTCGAAGTTAATCTCGAGACTATCTATCAGGGCATAGTTGCGAATATATAGTGATTTGATCATCTTAAAATCAGAAGATAATATTATTTGAAATACTAATTTCGAAGCGATTCATATCGCGACGAATGTGTTGGATAAAGATCTTGAAGTAGTTTATAAATACTTTGCTTCTCAGCCGTAGCACTCTTAGAGAATATCTCAGCAATTTCGTCAAGCTTAGCATCCGCAAAAAGTGTTATTATATAGCCCATTGGTCTAGCACTTCTCACCTCTCTAAGAGTTGGCAATATTGAGGCTATCTTAAGTCTACCTTTATCCACAGAGGTTGACATCTCGTCTAACCCAAGTCGATGAAAAGCATACCAAAGCTCTCTATATGCTTTTGATGCTTCATCAATATAGTCATTTAAAATATTTGAACGAGCTCTTCGTCCATCATTTGTGCTCCATCCAGGTAGATTTGATGCCATAGATGTAACAGAAATCGATTGAGCTTGTTGATAAAAGGGAGTTCCTCCATAAAGAGAGAAGCTATCAAAATCTATTCCTAAGATTAGGTAAACGTAGAAAGCTATTGTTGCCGTCAAGTTATTATCTATATTATTAGGATTGAACTGAAGTGGTTCAAACTCTCGATAAGTAAACTCAACTAACTGATCCCTAAAGTTAAACATTGTAGATGTATAACTTGCGTTATACACAGGTCTTTTAGATTGTACTTGAAGTTCTCCCTTATAGTTTTCGTTATCAACCTCCTTTACTATCAACACGAAGGAGCACTCTACTTTCTCAACATTGGTCAGTTTGGCATCACTCCACTTTCTATCATTGATAAATTCATTTATAGCACTCTCTAGCGATTGAAAGATCTGCTTATTAGTGCCTTGAATCTGATCACTATTTACACTAAAACGACAATTTAACTCTTGAGAGAAGCTCAAAAGGACGTTCAACGACATAATAAATGATAGAGCAAAGTATTTTACCATAAGGTTCAATATAGGTGTACAATTACAGCGCTAATAAACTAACAATCTTATCAACAATATCTCTAGCCACAAGATCTTTACTCTTGAGTGGGTACTCAACCCTCTCTCCATTACTATCTAGAATAGTGATCTTGTTTGTCGAAGTACCAAATCCAGCACCCTTCTCCTTAAGAGAGTTTAGTACAATAAAGTCAAGATTCTTCCTTTTCAACTTATCTTGTGCGTTGTTGAGCTCATTGTCTGTCTCCAAAGCAAAGCCAACTACAAGTTGTCCTGGCTTTTTTGCAGCACCTACTGAGGCAGCAATATCTTTTGTTGGCTTCAAACGAACAACTAAATCCTCACCTTCTCTCTTTATCTTACTTTCAGAAAGAGTGTCAGGAGTAAAATCAGCTACTGCCGCACATAGAATAACTACATCTGCATCTGGCGAAACCTCTGTTGTTGCCTCATACATTTGTGAGGCACTAACCACATCCACACGTTTGATAGCACTATTATCTAGTTTCATATCTACCGGACCAGCTATAAGCGTCACCTCAGCACCAAGTGCGGCACAAGTTTCAGCCAAAGCAAACCCCATCTTACCCGACGAGTGGTTACCGATGAAACGAACTGGATCTATAGCCTCTTGAGTAGGACCTGCTGTAATTACAACTTTCTTTCCATTGAGAATATCCTTTTCAACAAAGAATCTCTCAATATAATCTACTATAACCTCAGGTTCTTCCATACGACCTTTGCCAATCAATCCGCTTGCTAACTCTCCTGAAGCAGGCTCAATGATATGATTACCAAAGCTTCGAAGAAGCGCTAGGTTATTAGCCGTTGAAGGATGAGCATACATATCTAGGTCCATAGCAGGAGCTACAAAGACAGTAGATTTGCATGACATGTAAGTTGTAACAAGAAGGTTATCAGCTATTCCATGAGCCATCTTTCCCATAGTACTAGCTGTAGCTGGGGCTATAAGCATTGCATCTGCCCATAGTCCCATACTTACATGACTGTGCCAATAGCCATCTTTCTCCGCAAAGAAGTCGCTATATACAGGTCGACCCGTTAATGTAGAAAGGGTTACAGGAGTAATGAACTCCTTACCTGCAGGAGTCATGATAACTTGAACTGTTGCCCCTTTTTTAGCCAATAGACGTACAATTTGTGCCGTCTTATAAGCTGCGATACTGCCGGTAATACCGACGAGGATATTTTTACCTTTAAGCATAACCTATATCTATCTATAAAAAGAAATACAAGTCAAAAACAGGAGATCTATCAGCGTTAAAACGCCTCTCTTATATCTGTTGTTCTTAACTTGTAGTTCAAAATATCTTATTTACTTAACTCTCTCAACTTTATATTTGTGAGAACTTTCTTTGTATGTAAAGCAAAATCACCCTGCATCATCCATCCATAGTAGCCTGGTTCATTCTTCAGAACCTCTGAGACAGCTACACCTTTGAATTTACCAAAGTTAAACACCTCAACATCATCATCATTGTAGATTATGCGTCCAGCAAAGTCAACATTGCGAGTTTGGCGAGAGAATTCTGCTAGCTCTGCTACATCATTCACAAGCTCAGGGTATCTATCAAGTTGTGCTTTTAATATCTCATAAGTAGCAAGAGTATCTGCCTCAGCACTGTGAGCATCAACAAGCTCTTTCTGACAATAGAATTTGTATGCTGCCGCAAGAGTTCTCTGCTCCATTTTATGGAATATTGTTTGAACGTCAATCATCTTTCTCTTTGATAGATCGATATCAACTCCAGCTCTGAGGAACTCCTCTGCCAACATAGGCACATCAAAACGATTTGAGTTGTAACCTGCCAAATCACACCCCTCCAACTGTTGAGCCAAGCTTTTGGCTACACACTTAAATGTTGGACAATCCTTTACATCCTCATCCGATATACCATGTATTTCAGTTGCCTGTGCAGGAATAGGCATTTCAGGGTTAAGACGTCTGGTCTTAATCTCGTGCTCTCCATTTGGAAAGACCTTAACATAACAGATCTCAACAATTCGATCACTCGTTATATTAATCCCCGTAGCCTCTATATCAAAGAAGATCAACGGATTCTTCAGGTTCAATTGCATAAATTAGTTTTTTTGATCTGTAATTGATTAGTCGTTAAGCATCATTGGCATAAGAAGCGTCAAGTGGTCTTCTCCGCTGTTCTGCTCAAGAGGAGTAATAACTCCCGCACGCGAAGCATCAGTCAACTCAAAACTTACTTCGCTCGACACCAAATTGCTCAATGTATCTATCAACAAAGAAGATTTGAATCCAATGCTTATACTCTCAGAATCGTATTGGCAACTCAATCTCTCCTCAGCAGCTGTCGAGAAGTCTAGATCTCTAGCCGAGATAGTTATCTGGTTTGTTTCAACCTGCAATTTAACCAAACCTGTAGCTGAATTTGCAAAGTGTGATACACGTCTTAGTGCAGAGATAAACATCTGTCTATCTACTATCAGCTTGAATGGGCTAGACTGAGGAATAACTCCATTATAGTTTGGATAACGACCTTCGATGAGTCTACAAACCATCTTATAGTTTGAGAAAACAAAGTATGCGTTACGGTCATCAAACTGAATCATCACCTCACCATCCTCTTTAGGCAAAATATTTTTGAGCATTGCCGCAGGCTTCTTTGGAAGAATGAAAGAGGTTTTAGCTCCGCTTGAAATATTAAGATTACGGAATCTTACAAGCTTATGGCTGTCTGTTGTAACGAAAGTCAAACTATCTGGATTGATATCAAAGAAGATACCATTCATTACTGGACGAAGATCGTCAGCTCCAGTAGCAAAAAGAGTCTTAACAACACCGGTAAAGAGCTCTTCAACCTTCATTTTAATTGTCAAATTATTATCCTTTATCTCTTGTAGCTGTGGATATGTCTCTCCACTTTGCCCTATAAGATTATATCGTCCACTTTGAAATACGATGAATACCTCAAGGTTATTATCATTTACTTCAATCGAAAGAGGCTGTTCTGGAAGCTCACGAATTGGATCGATAAGCATCTTGGCTGGAATAGCAAAAACACCTGATCCCTCAGCATCAGCAACACGCATAGATGTAATAAGAGTAGTTTCGCTATCTGAAGCCTTTATTGTCAATACATCTTCGTCAAGGGTAAATAGAAAACTATCTAATATTGGAATTGTATTTTTGCTATTAATAACTCTACCTATCGTTTGCAGGTGTGCCAGAAACTCAGAACTCGATACAACAAATTTCATAGATATTTCCCTTTAGTTTGTTTATTTATACTATTGTGCAAACTTATAAAAAAAAGAGCAGGCAGAGGTGCTTTACTCATATAAAATTAGTTGCAACGCCTATGATAATGGGGTTAAAGATATAGAATCAAACATTTGACTATACTCTTGTGTTATACTTTCATAGTGACATGTAAAAGCAATCAATAACATTAGCAATATGGAAAAGTTTCAAGTTATTATCAAAGACGATAAACCCACCTTAGTTGACTTCTTCGCCACATGGTGCGGCCCATGTAAAACAATGGCTCCTATCTTGGAGACTCTAAAGGAGAAGGTTGGTGATAGTGCTACCATAATAAAGATAGATGTGGACAAAAATGAGGAGATTGCTCTTCACTACAAGATACAATCCATTCCAACCCTAATCCTATTTAAGAAAGGGGAAATTCTTTGGCGTCACTCAGGTGTGGTTGCCGCCGATCAACTAAAGGCAATAATTGATAGACACGTCTAGTTAATCTTACTCTCAAGAGTTAAAAAGAGGGAGACCACATTATTGTGGTCTCCCTCTTTCTAAATATATTATCTAACATTAATTGTTTACAACCTCTGCATAAAGATCAAACACCTGAGCATCCGTGATCTTAACCACATAGAAAGAACCAATCTGAAGATCTTGTCCCTCTTGCTTGCGGATCAACACCTCTGGATCGACCTCTGGAGTATCAAACTCTGTACGACAGATATACCATTCTCCCTCCTGACGATCAACAACGACTCTCATCGTCTGACCAACCTTAGCTTGGCTCATTTCCCCAGCAATACGCTCCTGAATAGCCATAATCTCACTCATTCTATCCTGCTTAACATCATCCTCTACATCATCTTCATAATGTTTGTATGAGTAAGTGTCTTCCTCTGGAGAGTAAGGAAAAGCACCAAGACGATCAAAACGCATATCCTTAACAAACTGCTTAAGCTCTTGGAAATCCTCGTCTGTTTCACCAGGGAAACCAACAAGAAGAGTCGTGCGTAAGTGAATTCCTGGTACCTCTTCTCTGATCTTATTCATCAAGTCATACGTTTGCTGCTTTGTCACATGACGACGCATTCTCGTAAGTACATTATCGCTTATGTGCTGAAGTGCAATATCTAGATATTTACACACATTATCCCTCTCTCTCATCACACGAAGAAGATCCATTGGGAATTGCGCAGGATAAGCATAGTGAAGCCTGATCCACTCTACCCCTGGTATATCAGAGATTCTCTCAACCAATTCAGGCAGTTTAAACTCTCTATATATATCCCAACCATAGAATGTCAAATCTTGAGCTATTATCTGAAACTCCTTAACACCCTTCGCTACAAGCTTACGAATTTCATCCTCTATATCCTCTATAGTTCTAGACTTATACTTACCTGTAATGATAGGAATAGCACAATATGCACATGTTCTGTTACAACCCTCACCAATCTTAACATAAGCATAGTGAGATGGAGTTGTCAATACACGCTCATTATGAAGCGACTCATTGTAATCTGTTCCTAGATCATGCAAAAGCCCTTTCCAGTCAAACTTACCATAAAACTTATCTACTTCAGGAATCTCTGCAGGTAGTTCGTTAATATATCTACCAGAAAGACAACCCATAACATAAAGCTTTTTGATCTTCTTTGCTCTTTTTGCCTCGCAGAATTGAAGAATCATGTCAATAGACTCCTCCTTTGCATCACCGATAAATCCGCAAGTGTTTATAACTACTATCTCACCATCAACATTTTCTGAGTCATGCGAGACACTATACCCACTTGCCTGAAGTTGACGAAGCAATTGTTCAGAATCAACAAGATTTTTTGAGCAACCTAATGTTATTATATCTACTTTATTCTTAACCATAATCTATTGCAAACCAAACGGGACATAACAAACATCAACCCGAAGAGTCTATGTTAGGTATATCCCGTGATAAATATTTATATTCTGTATATTAAATAGCAAAGCTTAGATCTTATCATTGCCAAAAAGCGAATCGACAAACTCACGACGATTGAACACTTGAAGATCCTCCATCTGCTCGCCAAGACCTATGTACTTAACTGGAGTCTTAAATTGATCGGAAATCCCTATCACCACTCCACCTTTTGCCGTACCATCTAGCTTTGTGATAGCTAATGCATTTACATCCGTAGCTGCAGTAAACTGCTTCGCTTGTTCAAATGCATTTTGACCTGTCGAACCATCCAAAACAAGAAGTACTTCATGTGGTGCATCTGGAACCACTTTTTGCATAACACTCTTGATCTTGGAAAGTTCATTCATCAGACCAATTTTATTGTGCAATCTCCCTGCCGTATCAATGATCACAACATCTGCATCATTGTTTACAGCAGAACTTAGAGTATCAAAAGCCACTGCTGCTGGATCAGAACCCATCTTTTGCTTAATAACAGGCACATCCACTCTGTCACCCCAGATACAAAGCTGCTCCACAGCTGCTGCCCTGAAGGTGTCGGCTGCTCCAAGATAAACCTTATTCCCACGTTTTTTGAACTGATAAGCCAACTTACCAATAGTAGTTGTCTTACCAACTCCATTTACCCCAACAACCATAATCACATATGGCTTCTTACTACTAGGCACAATAAAGTCAGCAACATCATCCGAGTTATTCTCCATCAAAAGAGCTGCTATCTCTTCTCTCAAGAGATTATTCAGCTCATCCTGACCCATATATTTATCACGAGAAGCACGTGCTTCGATACGCTCAATGATCTTTAGAGTAGTCTCAACACCAACATCAGAGGTAATCAAAACCTCCTCAAGACGATCCAAGACCTCATCATCAACCTTAGTCTTACCTACAAATACACGCGAGAGTTTGGAGAAGACACTCTCTTTTGTCTTTGACAAACCTTTATCTAACGTCTCTTTTTTATCTTTTGAAAAAAAGCTAAATATGCCCATAGTGACTTGTTGTGTGAGTAAATTATATTATGACAAAAGTAGTAATTCTACTCAAATAAAAAAAACTTCCTACCACACATGTATATGTAGTAGGAAGTCATTTATCTATTTTCTTCACAAAATTACTTAGCGAAGAAATCTTTTACTTTATCATTAGGAATCATTTCTTCTTGAAAAGTGTATGCTCCTGTTTTAGGTGACTTAACCATTTTGATTACCTTAGAGAAGGTACGGCCTTCACCTGTTTGAAGTGATGCTACGGTTTTCTTTGCCATGAGTTATCTTATTTAATCTCTTTGTGAACAGTTACTTTTTTCAGAATAGGGTTATACTTTTTAAGCTCAATACGCTCTGTAGTGTTTTTTCTATTCTTCGTAGTGATATAACGAGACATACCTGGCATACCACTTGTTTTGTGCTCAGTACACTCTAGGATCACCTGAATTCTATTGCCTTTCGCCTTTTTTGCCATTGCTTAATCTCCTTAGCCGATTATACGTATTTCCTTTAAAA
>JBOFUP010000002.1:0-8866 GCA_051652645.1 Bacteroidales bacterium | reverse complement strand
AGCACTACTTTTGTAACGCAATCAGATGAGAGCACGGGCGAATTCCAGAGCGGCCAAATGGGGCAGACTGTAAATCTGCTGGTTTTTACCTTCGGAGGTTCGAATCCTTCTTCGCCCACAAATTTGATTGTTTACATATTGCGGGAGTAGCTCAGTTGATAGAGCATCAGCCTTCCAAGCTGAGGGTCGCGGGTTTGAGCCCCGTCTCCCGCTCAAAAAAGCAAGGATACCAATCTGGTATCCTTGCTTTTTTTTGTAATTTATTCTATCTATAGGCTGTATTATCGTTACCAATACTTATATTTACAATTCATTTAATCTATTGTTGATAATGTCTGACAAAAAACAACGTCTTCTGGATAACAGATACTTGAGAATGGCTATTATTTGGGCTGAAAATTCATACTGTGAGAGAAGAAAAGTAGGGGCCTTGATAGTTAAGGATAAGATGATTATTTCAGATGGCTATAATGGAACCCCTAGTGGTTTTGATAATATTTGTGAAGACTCTACTGGTAAAACTTTACCTTATGTTTTGCATGCCGAAGCAAATGCAATTACTAAGATTGCTAGAACTAATAATAGTAGTGAAGGCGCTACTCTTTATGTTACAGCAGCTCCTTGTATTGAGTGTTCAAAATTGATTATTCAAGCAGGAATTACCAGGGTGGTTTATGCCGAGGAGTATAGATTCGCAGATGGTATAAACCTTTTGATTGATGCTGGTGTTGATGTAGAGTGTTTATCAATCTAACTTTTGTGGATTTAATTTCATATCTTATATGAGGAAATATAGTAATGTTTTATTGCCTATATTGTTTGCCTTTTCAATAGCCCTTGGGATATTCATAGGTAATCATTATTTTTTACTCTCCAAACATGGGGACTCTAGGGGTAACCTAGATCATAAAATGTCTGCTTTATTGGATATTGTCAGATCTCGATATGTAGATAGTATTTCAATTGATAGTCTTGTTGAGAAGGCTATACCAAAAGTTCTTGTCGGACTAGACCCTCATTCTGTATATATTTCTGCTAAAGATCTAGAAGCAGTAAATGAGGATTTAGAAGGAAGTTTTTCAGGAATTGGCGTGCAGTTTAATATTCAAAATGATACTGTGATTATTGTAGATGTTATCTCAGGCGGGCCATCAGAAAGATTAGGTCTTCTTGCCGGTGATAGGTTGATAGAAATTAATGATACTGCGTTTGTTGGTAAGGCTGTTTCCAATGAAGCTGTAATGAAACGACTAAGAGGTAAAAAGGGGACAAAGGTCAAACTAGGTATTAAAAGAGCGACATCAAAAGTACCTCTACATTTTAATATCACAAGGGGAGATATTCCAGTTAATAGTATCGATATTGCCTACGAGCCTTATGAGGGTATAGGGTATATTAGAGTAAATAAGTTTGCTTCTAATACTTATGATGAGTTTCTTAGATCTCTTGCTAAACTTAGCAAATCACAATTGCGTGGGATTATTGTTGACCTAAGAGGGAATTCAGGAGGATATATGGATGCTGCAATTAATATGATTAATGAGTTCTTACCTAAAGATAGACTAATTGTTTATACTGAAGGTGAGAATTATAAAAGAGTAGATGCTTATTCTGATGGTAAAGGATCTTTCAAGGAGCTGCCAATATCAGTTTTAATTGATGAGTGGTCTGCTTCAGCTAGTGAGATTTTCGCAGGTGCTATTCAAGATAATGACCGAGGAACTGTGATTGGAAGAAGATCTTATGGTAAAGGTCTTGTTCAGCAACAGATTGCACTGTATGATGGCTCTGCTATTAGGTTGACGATTGCTCGTTATCATGTGCCTTCTGGTAGGTGTATACAGAAAGAATATAAGCTCGGTGGTGAGGATTCATATGAAGAGGATATACTTAATCGTTTTAAACATGGTGAATTTGATTCTGCTGACAGTATCAAACAAAATTTTAACCAGAAATATGAGACTATAGGAGGCCGTACTGTCTATGGAGGTGGGGGAATTATGCCTGATATTTTTGTGCCTAGAGATACTGTTGGGGTAAATTCATATTTTAATAGTGTCATAAATAGAGGGGTGATGTATCAATTCTGTTTTAAGTATGCAGATGAAAATAGAAACGAACTAAGCTCTTTCAAGAATTATCATGAGATGGTAAAACACTTAGATGATCAAAATTTAATTCCTGAATTTGTTACTTTTGCTGAATCTAAGGGGGTGCGTCGCAGACCTTATCTCATCCAAGAATCTATGTCTCTATTGAAGACTCAAATTTATGCATATATATCCCGTAACATTTTGGGGGATGACGCTTTTTATCCTATCTTCCTAAGGAATGATAAGGCTATCAAGAAAGCTATAGATATAATAAATGGAGGTCAATCAACTCCTTCGACCTTGATTGAATCATAATTAATAGGTAAAACCGCTATTTTATACAAAGTCTTTCTTTTGTATAAGATAGCGGTTTTGCTATTATTCACTACTTTTGTGCCGAATCTTAATTTATCAGTCTTATGAAAAAGTTAGAACATCAAATTGCAGATTATTTATTGAAAGTAGAAGCTGTTAGACTACAGCCAAACAATCCTTTTACCTGGGCTTCTGGTTGGAAATCTCCTATTTATTGTGATAATAGAAAAACATTATCATATCCAGAGGTGAGAAACTTTGTAAAGAGAGAGCTAAGTCAATTAATCAAGGATAATTTTGGACAAGTTGATGTTGTAGCTGGTGTTGCCACTGGTGCGATTGCTCAAGGTGCATTAGTTGCAGATGAACTTAACCTACCTTTTGTTTATGTTCGTTCGGCTCCTAAAGGGCATGGAATGGAGAATCTTATTGAAGGTGATTTGAAGCCAGGTATGAGAGTTGTTGTTGTTGAAGATCTTATCTCTACTGGTGGTAGTAGTCTTAAAGCTGTTGAAGCATTAAGAAAAGCTGGAGCTGAAGTTGTTGGGATGGTCGCTATCTTTACATATGATTTCCCAATTGCAAATGAGCAGTTTAATAATGCTGGGGTTAAGTTGATTACTTTAGGTAACTACAATGCTGTTATAGAGCAAGCTTTGACTATTGGATATGTAGCTCAAAATGATGTGGAAACTTTGAAAGAATGGCGTAAAGACCCTGCTAGTTGGGGAAAATAATTTATCTATTATGAGCATGCAAGAGTATAAAAGTGGTGTAGTATTCATTGAATCTCCAGCCCAAAGAGTTTTTGATAAACTCTCAGACCTATCCAATTTGGAGAGTGTAAAGGATGCTATTCCTAAAGATAAGGTTCAAGAAATTTCTTTTGATAAGGACTCTTGTCAATTTTCAATTTCTCCTATTGGGAATATAGGACTTAGAATAGTCCAAAGGACCCCTTTCAATACAATTAAGTTTGAATCGGAGCAATCTCCTTTAGAATTTAATATCTGGATTCAGATAGTAGAAAAGGAAGAGTCGCCTAATGTTTGCTGGATGAGATTAACTCTTAAGGCAGATATACCATTTATGTTAAAGTCAATGTTGGGTAGTAAGCTTGAGGACGCTATTGTTAAAGCTGCTGAGGGATTAGCGAGATTACAATATTAACTTCTGTATTAATTAATTCGACTATGCGTGATAAACTTTGGCAGAAAGAGTACAATATTGATTTTGATATAGAGCGATTTACTGTCGGTAAAGATAGAGAGATGGACGCTTTCATTGCAAAGTATGATGTGCTCGGATCCATGGCACATGCTATTATGCTTGAATCAATTGGCCTGATTGAGAAATCAGATCTACCTATACTTCTCAAGGAGCTTAGGTCAATTTATACTTATGTAATTGAAGGAGAGTTAGAAATTGAACCCGGAGTAGAAGATATTCACTCTCAAGTTGAACTATTGTTGACTAGAAGAATAGGAGATATAGGTAAGAAGATTCATAGTGGGAGATCTCGAAATGATCAAGTCTTACTTGATATGAAGCTCTTTACTCGTGGAGAAATCAGAGTTGTTGTATCGCTTGTTGAGAGACTATTTAATACTTTGATTAGTCAGAGTGAAAGATACAAGCATGTATTGATGCCTGGATATACACATCTTCAGGTTGCAATGCCTTCATCTTTCGGTCTCTGGTTTGGAGCCTATGCTGAATCATTAGTTGATGATATTACTCTTCTAAAAGCTGCATACGCTATTTCTAATCGGAATCCTCTTGGATCTGCTGCGGGATATGGTTCTTCTTTTCCGCTTGATCGAATGCTAACAACAGAGTTATTGGGTTTTGATTCTTTGAACTATAATGTGGTTAGTGCTCAAATGGGTAGAGGAAAGATGGAGAAAACGGTTTCTTTTGCAATTTCTGGTATTGCTGCTACGCTCTCAAAACTTGCCTTCGATGCTTGCATGTTCAGTAGTCAAAACTTCAATTTTATTGAACTTCCTAAAGAGTATACTACTGGCTCGAGTATTATGCCTCATAAAAAGAACCCAGATGTCTTTGAGTTAGTACGAGCAAAATGTAATAAGTTACAAGCGATACCTCAACAGATAATGATGATTACTAATAATCTTCCATCGGGATATTTTAGGGATCTTCAGATTATTAAAGAGGTCTTTATTCCTTCCTTTATTGAGCTTAAGGATTGTCTTATAATCATTGATAAGATGATGGCTAATATTATTGTTAATGAATCAATTCTTGATAGTAATATGTATAACTTAATGTTTAGTGTGGAAGAGGTAAATAGACTTACTTTAGAGGGTATGCCATTTAGGGATGCTTATCAAAAAGTGTCATCACAGATCGAGGCTGGTTGCTTCTCACTCCCTCAAGAGTTAAATCATACTCATGAGGGTAGCATTGGAAATCTTTGCAACGATAAGATTGAGTTGCTTATGAGGAGTGTAATATCTGATTTCAATTTTGAAAAAGTAGACCTAGCTATCTCTAAGCTTCTTCAAGAGTAGGGTTAGTGATTTTCGGGAATCATAGTTCGAGTAGCTTGTAGGGTGACCTCACATACATAAGAAAAGGTTTAGCTTTGTCATATTGACAAAGCTAAACCTTTTCTTATGTAGTATTGTATTATACTATACTATCAATGTTTTTTTTTGAGCTGTTAATTGGGAGGATAATAATTGACATGGTAGTTAAATTCATACCCATCCACAATTGAATATTGGTTTGTAATATTTACCTATAACATATTTAATATGCAAATATAGGATACTTAACCATTATATCATTAACTCTCTCTCTTACTGCTCTTATTACTTCTGGTTTGTCATGGTTTGATAGAACTGTGTCTATCATCTCTACAATCTCAGTCATGAACTCCTCTTTAACTCCTCTAGATGTTATTGCTGGAGTACCGACTCTAATACCTGATGTTGTAAATGGTGATCGACTATCGTAAGGTACCATGTTCTTGTTAACTGTTATGTCAGCTTCAACAAGAGCATTTTCTGCCTGTTTACCCGTTAGTGTTGGATACTTTGTTCTCAAGTCAATTAACATACAATGATTGTCTGTCCCGTTTGAAATAACCTTATAACCTCTAGAGATAAATGCTTCGGCCATTGCTGAGGCATTCTTTTTTACTTGTTCTTGATAAGCCTTAAATTCAGGTCTTAAAGCTTCTCCGAATGCGACAGCTTTAGCTGCAATTACATGCTCTAATGGCCCGCCTTGTACCCCAGGGAACACGGCTGAGTCTAGAAGTGCTGACATCATCTTGACTTCTCCTTTTGGTGTTGTTTTACCCCATGGGTTTGGGAAATCTTCACCCATAAGAATGATACCTCCTCGAGGTCCTCTAAGGGTTTTGTGGGTTGTAGATGTTACTATGTGTGCATGCTTAACGGGATTTTCTAATAGGCCTGCAGCTATCATTCCAGCAGGGTGGGCCATATCTACCATGAATATTGCACCAATTTCATCAGCAACTTTTCTAATTCTTTTGTAGTCCCACTCTCTAGAATATGCAGAAGCGCCTGCAACGATTAGTTTTGGTCTTTCTTGTCTAGCTACTTGCTCTAGTTGTTCATAATCGACATAACCTGTATCCTCTTTAACTGAATATTCCAATGGTTGATATACTATACCAGAGAAATTGACAGGAGATCCATGTGTTAAGTGCCCTCCATGAGATAGGTTAAGTCCAAGAAATTTGTCGCCTGGTTGAAGACAAGTTAGAAATACTGCCATATTTGCTTGTGCTCCTGAGTGTGGCTGTACATTTGCCCAACATGCATCATACAATTCCTTAATTCTATCGATTGCTAATTGTTCTATTTGATCAACTATTTCGCAACCTCCATAATATCTTTTCCCAGGATAACCCTCTGCATATTTATTCGTTAGGCAAGAGCCCATAGCAGACATAACCTCATCACTTACAAAGTTCTCAGAGGCGATTAGTTCTATTCCTTTTGATTGACGTTTGTACTCTTCTTTGATTAAATCGAATACTTTTTGATCTCTTTTCATTTTATAAATTTATTAGATTAAAGGGTTGAATGTTTTTTATTTCTTCGTTTTTTTGACTGACCAACCAAATCTTCCAATCTGTTCGCCCAATTCGTAATAGTTTCCATGTGAATATGCTATTAGATTTGCTTTTTGCATATCGAAGGCTCCGCTTTCAGGATCTAAGTATTTATCGTCTACTCTAACATTTACCACGTCTGCTATAAACATGTCGTGAGATCCAAGTGATATAATCTCTTTTACTCTACATTCTATACATATAGGTGATTCTTCAATACACGGAACTTTTACGTAAGTGGAACTGCTTGGAGTTAAATTCATCTCCTCAAACTTATTGTAGTCTTTACCTGATCTTACTCCGCACCAATCAGTAGCAAATGCCATATCTTCTGTTGTCAGATTTATAACAAACTCCATATCTCGCTTTATAATCGGATAGGAGTGTCTTTCTGGTCGTACGGAAATGTAGCACATCGGTGGGTTTGTACATATAGTGCCAAGCCAGCTTAGTGTTATTAGATTATAATCTTCATGATTGCTACCGCAGCTTATTAGTGCTGCAGGTAGAGGGTATATCATTGTTCCTGGTTTCCAGTCAATCTTCATTCTTAATCTATTTTATTAGTATATCATCCTTTGCAATGAGACGTTCGCAATATTTACATTTTAAAGTTATTGATCTATTGTCTATAACTGTGAAATGAGTTAGCATTGGTTCATTGTTAGTTATACATTTAGGATTTACACACTTTACAATACTTGTTATTTCTGAAGGAAGAATGATATTCTTTTTCTCGCAAACTTCAAAGTCTCGTATAATGTTTAATCTTATATTAGGAGCTATTAATGCTATCTTATTGATCTCTCCCTCCTCAAAGAATTTATCTGCAATCTTGATTATTCCCTTGCGACCAAATTGCTGACTCTTTAGGTTATTCCCTATAGTTATACTATTTCTTATTTTGTCCAAGCCTAAAAGAGAAACTACTTTAAATAGAAACTCAGATGGAATGTGATCTATTACAGTACCATTTTCAAGTGCTGCAACGTGTAGTTCTTTCTTCATAATTCTATTAGTATTTTGTTATATACCTAATACTCTACATATTATTGCTTGTCTTGTATATAGACCATTTAAGGCTTGCTCAAAATAGTATGCCTTAGGACTGTCGTCTACGTCTGTACTTATTTCATTTACACGTGGTAGTGGATGTAGTATCCTAAGGCTATCTTTACTGTTATTGAGCATTGATAGCTTTAGTGTATATACATTCTTTACTTTTTCATATTCCATCAGATCGGTGAAGCGTTCTCTTTGTACACGAGTCATGTATATGATGTCTGATTCGTTTATTATCTCTTCGCTAAAATCAGAACTCTCAATATATGGAATGTTTAGTTGATTACATAGTCTTTTATATTCTTCAGGCATCTTCAATTCATCAGGAGCTATAAATCTAAATGTAGGATTGAAATGTGCCATTGCCATTAGAAGTGAGTGGACTGTTCTTCCGTACTTTAGATCTCCTACCATTGTTATAGTTAATCCATCTAGAGTTTTTTGTGTTTTATATATTGAATACAAATCAAGAAGAGTTTGTGATGGGTGTTGATTCGCTCCATCACCTGCATTTACAATAGGGACACTAGAAACTTCAGAAGCATAACGAGCAGACCCTTCTAAGTAGTGGCGCATTATTATCAAATCAGAATAGTTGCTTACCATCTTAATCGTGTCCTTTAGAGTCTCTCCTTTTGAAGAACTTGAAGTGGCTGCATCTGAGAATCCAATAATTCGTCCTCCTAATCGGTTAACGGCAGTTTCGAAACTTAGTCTGGTACGAGTTGATGGCTCAAAGAATAAAGTTGCTATAATTTTACCAGCTAAAAGGTTTTGGTTTGGGTTTAATTCAAACTCTTTTGCTCTTTCAATTAGGCTTACAATCTCCTCCTTCGAAAAGTCAGATATAGATACTAGATCTCGTTTATTCATAATCGTAATATAGAGTGTTGCTTTAAAGATATTGATATCGCAAATGTAGTTTATTTAATAGAAGTGCAAAAGGATTTTGTATTTTTAGAAACCATAAACAGAGAACTCATTCTCGTTCTTTGTTTATAACAAAGTGTCTTGCTTGCAGACTATATCTTTATTTGATCATTTATTTCACGCAGACTTTTGTTAAGTAAGGTTAATCGCAGTTTTGTAATCGCTTGATTATTAGTGGTTGTAGTTTTTGTTGTTTGGTTTTTTCATAATTAATATTTGGATGGTATTACTAAATCTACTACTTTTGTATCCGCAATCGAGCAACAACGGTCAGATCGACTGGGAGTTGTTTGAGTTGCTAGACAATCGATCATTAAGACATTTTTATATATAAAACAATAGTAGTACAAGC
>JBOFUP010000001.1:0-58163 GCA_051652645.1 Bacteroidales bacterium | reverse complement strand
GTGTTGGGGTTCCACCTCTTTCCATTCCGAACAGAGAAGTTAAGCCCAATAACGCCGATGGTACTGCGTAACAGTGGGAGAGTAGGTAGCCGCCGCTTTAAGAAGCATCGTCAGGAGAATACACTGACGATGCTTTGTTATACAAAAGAATAACCAAGATATTTAGGTGATTATTGTGTTGGGGTTCCACCTCTTTCCATTCCGAACAGAGAAGTTAAGCCCAATAACGCCGATGGTACTGCGTAACAGTGGGAGAGTAGGTAGTCGCCGCTTTATAAAGCCCTATCAACAGAGATGTTGATAGGGCTTTTGTTGTATATATACACAAGAATATAGTCGCCAATTTTGATTTATCACTGAGGTCATTATAAGTAGTAATATCTACGATAGTAAGTTAAGGTTGCTGTAGGGTAGATAATCCAGAGAAAAGAGATGCAAATATCGAGTATACTTCAGGGTACTATTATTGATTTGCATCTGCAGAAGTTAATTCATATAGTCAAACAGAATATCTATAATAGAAAGAACACCCCCCTTCACTTATCGTCATGTAATCTGCGATAAGTGAAGGGGGAGTGTTCTTTTGGTTATTGTCTCAGAGTGATGTAAGGCAAATAATTGATCAACAATTGATTGTTGGGTTGATATTTGAGGACTACATCTTTCGTAACCTATTTAAATTGTATCATATACGAAAGGATGATATATAGATTACTTCAACATCTCATTTATATGTTTTATTGTTAAGAAGTCACCAGGCTTAGTCATATCACCATGATCAAATCCATCAAGCTCCATAATCTTAGCATTAGGGTGTCCAATAAGATTTAACATACGCCACATATATGCATTCTCTTCATATCTGCCGAATAGCTCGAGTTCGCGGTCACCAGTTATTAGCAAAGTAGGAGGCGCATCATTTCTAATGTGATAAAGCGGCGCATATTTGTCTACAAGAGGTTGAAATTCACCCATTCCACGTTCCTTGCGATTAGTGAAGTGAGTTATTACTTGAGGACTATATGGAATCAGAGCAGCCAATCTATTTGCGTCAATATTATATCGTCCTAAATACTCTTTGTCATAACCAAGCATAAGAGTAAGATAACCACCAGCAGAATGACCAGCCATGAATATTTTTGTAGTATCACCACCATAATTACCAATATTCTCAAATACCCAAGCTGTAGCAGCAGCAGCATCATCAATAATATCAGGAGTTAGAGTGTTAGGAGAAAGACGATAACCAGCAGCCACGATAGCAAATCCATTACCTTTGAGTTGTTCAGGTATATGTTTTTCACCACCGCTCAAACCACCGCCGTGAAACCAAATAAGAGTAGGGAAATCTCTCTTACCCTCAGGAGTGTATATATCAAGTAAACATTTAGAAGAAGCATACTCATCTATAGCATTCGTATGATAGTAAATATTGCTCTTTTCTAGATTGCTTCTATTCTCCTGGGCGTATAATCCAAGTATTGATAGAGAAAAGGCAATCGCAGTTATAGTAACCCTCATAGTATTTTGTTTAGTCTGTATTTAATAACTACTAACTTGATTAAGTGAAATATAAATTTACTTACAACTAAGCTCTCTAAAATGAGTATGCAGTATGTATTCCAGCCATAATATGCGAGTGATTAGGGCTCCATGAGAAATCAATAGTAGGTCCAAGATGAAATTTACCAATTACAAATAGATCATAAACAATCTCTCCATGCAGAGCAAATCCTAGTTTTAATCCATCATTTTCATGATGCTCCTTTAGCTCCTCTTTGTGATCATGCTCCTCTTCTTCAATTAAGTTAATACCAGGCATGATTGTCATATGAAAGTGATTGAAAGGGGAGTAGCTAGCCCCCATGCTAATGTTGTAGTGTTTTCCATCTCCAAAGATATATTCAAGTCCACCACCCAACTTCCATTTGCTGTGAGGAGTCAAACCTCTGAAGAAGTGCATATGAGCACCAGCTCTCCATTCCTTGTGTTCTATCGAATAGTTTGGGCCGAAACTCACACCAATTTCATTTTGACCATGCTCGTGTGATTGAGCATTTATTACTATACATGTTGTAGCTAAAATAGATGTTACTATTTTTCTCATTTTTCTTTTGCTTATTTGTTTAACAAAAGTACTATCAATTTATGTTTTTATCAAATTATTTATACTTATTTGCTGTGCGAGAGATTTGTTTATCCACTGATGAGGGTAGGTATAAAGAGCAAATTTTAATGCACAACGTCATATTTTATCCAACCTATCCAGTGAAAAAGGGTTTCAATATCCCCCATTATAAAGCAAAAGAGCAGCGGTATATAGCTGTTATTATTCAGTTTCTACATAAACATTTTATCGATTAGTAGCAGATTTAGTACCCATAATTTACTTCATCATTAGAATATAATTAGCTTAATAATTAACTATTTAGTAGAATGTTATCATTAAGCCCAACACACAGTATTTTAGAAGAGGATTATGCGTTTGTTAATCACCAACCAATAGCCTCCTCTGGCTTAACAGTTCTTAGCTGTAAGTCAGTTTTAGTAAGATCTTAAGAGTTGATGTTTAGTGATTTATTCACTATTAGTATATTGAGGATTGTTTTGTAATGCGCCGGAGAGAACTTTCTAGCTACTCGCTATAATTCATCTATGAAGTATTGCTTTCGGTCTCTATTTTATTTGTACCTTTACATATATTCAATCAAATAGATTATGGCAGAGAGTAAAAGAAGTAATATAAAGGTTGGGCAAGTGGTTAATATTGTCCTAAAGAAGGATCAACAAACAGGAGAGTTGACCGAAGGAATAGTAAAGAATATTCTAACAAAATCGGCAACTCACCACAGAGGCATAAAGGTTCGCTTGGAGTCTGGAGAAGTAGGGCGAGTGATGGAGATTGTAGATGATATTGAGGATTAATTTATACATTTAAAATTATCGTTAGATGCTTCTATAATAGTTTCCTTTGATAGATCTTTATACGTCGTTGGCAGAAGAGATAAGATAATGAAACTCGAGGGACTTATATTAAGAAGTTATCCTTTTTGTATAGAAGGTTATTTGTGTATATAATAGATAAATGAGTTATTAATCAGAGTTTTGTGTGTTCAATTAGACTAGGATATTAGGTGTGCTAGTTTATACAATACGTTTTTCGAAATATTCAAACTTAAATGTTTGTTCGTAGGTAGCAATAGAGAGGTTTATACAGAATCTCACTATTGCTACTTTTTTTATACCCAAACGAGCACTCTACTCACTCACTCACTCACTTAGATTCTTCTACCTCACATTATAAAACTATATTTTTTCTGTTTTGTTTACATAATATATGTGAGCTAACTCTATGATCAATAATGCCATCAATTACCACTTCTCTTTCATTCCTATTATGGTTACACGAAGAAATATTCCAAATTGTGATTAAGAACTATTATTAAACAGTTTGACGTATGACTAACAGCAGTGCTATTGATAAGTCAATAAAATTGAATGGCATCTATCTTTGCAGACAGAAAAAAATACTAACAATGCAAACACGAAAGTTTATTTTACTAAGTGGTATTGCCGCTATCATGGCAATTACACCCAACTCGGCCAATGCGCAGAGTAAACAGCGCTCAATAGATCTGCAGGCAGCTATTGATTCGGCCTTTGAGAATAATGATCAGATTAGAAGGGCTGTACTGGATCGTAAGATTTCATCAGAGCAGTTCAAACAGACCAATGCTATATTTCTACCAACGGTGGATCTTTCGCATACGGCACTGTTCTCAAATGATCCCTTGAACGCCTTTGGATTTAAGTTGCAGCAGCAATCTGTAACGATGGCCGATTTTGATCCATCAAAATTGAATGATCCAGGCTTCTCTAAGAATTTCATCTCCCAAGTAGAATTGATGCAACCACTTTTAAATGTAGATGCCATATATCAGCGCAAGGGAGCCAACCAAATGAAGATTATGAATCATTGGAGCGAACAACGAACCCGTGAGTATGTAGTTTTTATGGTCACAAAGTCATATATGGAGACATACCTAGCACACCAAAGTCTGGAGGTTATGCAAAAGGCACTTGAAACAGCACGTATGATCAATCACAGATCACAAGATATGTATGATCAAGGTCTGATAACAAATGCCGATCTGCTAGATGCCAAGATTTATGTAAAGAGGCTTGAAACTGATGTAGCAACAGCCAAGAGTAATATACGTAACTCCTCGGATCAACTTTCACTACTTATGGGAGAACAACCCGGAGAAGAGTGGTATATAGGCTCATTACCACAGATATCACTCAGTGATACAGATGCAAGTCTAGAGGGAAGGAGCGATATTATGGCATTAAACTCAGCCCTAAAAGCAATGCAGTATAAGACTTCATCAGAGAAAATGTCACTTATCCCCCGCATCAATGCTTTTGGGAGCTATTCACTGCATGACACAAAACCATTTAGGTTTAATAATGACAGTTATATGATTGGTGTTAAGCTATCTTGGAGAATATTTTCAGGTACTCAAGATTTTCATAAGATCAAGGCCGCTAAGCTAGAACAAACGAAGATGGCTAATCAAGTAGATGAAACACTAAAGCAGGCTCAAGCGGATATTGCTAAAAACAAACGAGCCTTGAATGATATAGAGTTTGAGATCCAACAAGGAGAAACTATGGTAAAACAAGCTAACGAGTCAATGTCTATCATGCAGGACCGATATCAGCAAGGGTTAGTTACAACGGCTGATCTGCTTAGATCACAGACACAATTAGCCGAGAGAGAGCTTGGTTTACAAGTTGCATATTTCAAAAAAGGATTAACAATAGCTTATCTGAAGCTTCTAACATCTACTAAATAATTATTATACGCCAATTATGAAAACAATAAGTAAATATATCTCAAGAGGACTTCTGCTTACAACAGCATTAATATCAGTATCATGTTCAGGAAGTTCCGATAGAAAAGAACAATTAAATTCAGAGGCAATAACCGTAAACACTGTTGTAGCCTCTCTTCACAGTGAGAATGGAATAGTAGCCAACGGACAAGTTGAATCAGAAGATATAGCACGCCTAGGGACACGAATGATGGGTTATGTAACCTCCGTTCGCGTAAAAGTAGGAGATAAGGTTAGAGCAGGGGAGTTGCTTATAACAATCTCAGACGACGAATTAAAGGCCAAGGCCGCACAAGTGAATGCAATGATCAAAGAGGCAGAAGCAGCCAATAAGATAGCAAAGAAGGATTTTGATCGTTTTTCAGAGCTTTACGCAAAGAAGAGTGTCTCGGCAAAGGAGTTTGAAAATATTACACTTCAATACGAGTCCGTACAAGCAAAGTTAGAGATGGCTCAACAGATGAAAAAAGAGGTAGAGGCTAATCTATCTTATAGTAATATTACATCGCCTTTCGCAGGAGTTGTTACACAGTTAGATATAGACAATGGAGCCTTGGCAACTCCAGGTATGCCACTTGTTACAGTAGAAAGAGAGTCAGACTTGGTAGTCACAGCATCAGTCTCAGAGTCATCAATAAGTAAAATAAATATAGGGATGAAGGCAGTTGTAACAGTTAAATCTGCCAATCTCACCTTTGAGACTATAATACGAGAGAAAAGCACATCATCGCTTGGGACAGGAGGTCAATACCTTTTAAAAGTAACCATCCCAAATGAGATTAAATCACAACTCTATTCGGGTATGTATGCAAATGTTCTTATCCCCACAGCAATAAGAGGGAAAGAGAATAGCAACTTGATGATACCTAAGGGTGCAATAATAGATCGAGAAGGCCTAAATGGAGTTTACGTTGTCTCAGAAGATAACAAGGCGATGCTACGTTGGGTTAGAATAGGCAAAGAGTATGGCGACCAAATAGAGATACTCTCAGGTATTAACCCAGAGGATCAGGTGGTAGTAAAATCCAATGGTCGATTGATCAATGGAAGTAAAGTGAAAACAGAAAATAAATAATAAGATGAAAGACGGTATAGCAGGAAGGATTGCAAGCGCATTCCTACAAAGTAAATTATCTCTTTTGCTGATGATCTCCTTCCTTCTGTTGGGGGCTTTTAGCATCTATATGATTCCTCGGGAGGAAGAGCCTCAGATAGAGGTTCCGGTTGCCGATATATTCATTGGAATGCCAGGAGCTACTCCCACAGAAATGGAGAATATGGTTGTCGCACCCTTGGAGAAAACACTTACAAACATACAAGGAGTAGAACATATCTACTCCACTGCGATGACAGACCAAGCAATGCTTACAGTTCAGTTTTATGTAGGCGAGAATCTAGAGGAGTCGTTGGTTAAACTCTACAATGAGCTATTGAAAAACATGGATAAGATGCCACAGGGCTCAACCATGCCTTTCATTAAAACGCGCTCTATTGATGATGTCCCAGTATTATCTCTTACCCTATGGAGCAAGACCTCAGGAGATTACACCATCAGAGAGCAGGCAGAATTACTACGCAACGAGATCAAAAAGATCAAGGATGTAACAAATATAGATATACTAGGAGGTAGAAGTAAGCAGGTTAAAGTTGTTCTGGATAGAGATAAGCTAGCAGCCAATAAACTTGATTTTGCAGCAGTATCACAGTATATACAAGCTTCAAATTTTCAGATACAAGCAGGAAACATCTATCAAGGCAATGAAGTTTTTTCTGTAGAAACCGGAACACTCTTGCGCACCTCCGACGATGTGTCTAATCTGATAGTAGGGGTAAATAACAACCATCCGGTTTATCTTTCACAGATAGCAACTATCGAGGAGGGGCCAGCAGATCAGACTCAGTTCGTATCCTTTGGATTTGGAAAAGAAGCAGAAGCAGATATAAGAGCAAATAGCCCAGATGATTATGCCGCAGTAACTTTGGCCATATCTAAGCAGCAAGGCACAGATGCCATGAAACTATCGGAGAAAATCATCAAAAAGGTTAATCACCTAAAGAGAGAGTCAATAGCTTCAGATATTGAAGTATCTGTTACTCGCAACTACGGATTGTCGGCTTCAGATAAGGTTACTGAGCTATTGTGGCACCTTACAGGAGCTATCATTGCAGTAACACTCTTTGTGATGCTAGCCATGGGATGGCGTGGCGGCTTAGTCGTATTCCTATCTGTGCCAGTCACGTTTGCACTGACGCTATTTGCGTATTACTTTATGGACTATACACTAAACCGAATAACTCTTTTTGCTTTGGTGTTTGTGACAGGAATAGTAGTAGACGACTCTATTATTATTGCAGAGAATATGCACCGCCACTTCAAGATGAAGCACTTGTCGATGCGACAAGCAGCTTTATTTGCTATCAATGAAGTAGGAAACCCAACCATATTGGCAACCCTTACTGTAATTGCAGCCGTACTACCAATGGCGTTTGTTTCAGGACTTATGGGCCCATACATGAGCCCTATGCCAATAGGCGCAACAATAGCGATGGTCTTCTCACTGATAGTAGCCCTTACGCTCACACCATATCTTGGCTATCTGTTTTTGAAACACAATGATGGGTCCAAAGAGACTAAAGGCAACAATAAAGAAGATAGTAATATAGACCATATAGAGAAGGGATGGATCTATCGTTCTTATTCATGGTTTGTCAATCCATTGCTTAATTCTCGAAAGAAACGATGGACGTTCATGATTTTCACTATCGTTCTACTATTGGCCTCAGTGTCACTATTCTTTCTTCAAGTTGTACCAGTCAAGATGCTTCCGTTTGACAACAAGAACGAATTTCAAGTGGTCATAGACATGCCAGAGGGGACGACCTTAGAGGAGACTTCTGCAGTAACACGAGAGATTGCATTGTATATTTCTACACAAGATGAGGTCTTGAATTATCAAACATACGTAGGCACATCCGCACCAATTAGTTTCAATGGTTTGATGCGTCATTATGATCTTAGAACAGGAGATAATGTAGCAGATATACAAGTAAATCTCACAGACAAAGGAGATAGAAAAATTCAGAGTCATGATTTGGCAAAAGGGATGAGAGCATCCATTCAAGAGATAGCAAAGCGTTATAATGCGAATGCTAAGGTCGTTGAGGTTCCCCCAGGGCCTCCTGTACTATCAACTCTTGTTGCCGAAATATATGGGCCAGATTATGACGAACAGATAAAGCTAGCCAAAGAAATTGAAAATATATTTCGCCAGACAGAGGGAGTAGTCGATGTGGATCAGTTTACCGAATCAGATAATATTAAGTATAGATTCGAAGTAGACAAAGAGAAGGCTATGGCAAGAGGTATTGCTCCAGCTCGAATAACAGATAATCTAAGGTCAGCAATCTCAGGTAAATCAGTCGGTTATTTACATCAAGAGAAAGCCTTATCACCAGTAGAGATACATCTGCAGCTCAGTGATAGTGAGAAAGGTAATATTAACGAACTTAGTAGTTTGCCAATACAGAATATGATGGGAGGTATTTCCACGTTGGGAGATTTGGCACAACTCAAAGAGGAGGTTAAAGAGAAGAACATCTGGCGAAAGAATCAGAAGAGGGTTGTATATGTAATAGCTGAGCTTTCGGGCAAACTAGAGAGTCCAGTGTATGCTATGTTATCCATTAATGACAAGTTAGCAGAACTTAAAGTGCCTCAAGGCTATGAATTGGAGGTTCTAAATAGTGAGCAACCTGATAATGAGGATAATTACTCCATTAAATGGGATGGGGAATGGCAGATAACCTATGAGGTGTTTCGTGATTTGGGAATTGCTTTTGTTATAGCAATTCTTATCATCTACCTTCTAATAGTAGGGTGGTTCCAGAATTTCCTTGTGCCCATAGTTATGCTTGTAGCCATACCACTATCACTAGTGGGGATAGTAGTCGGGCATTGGATGATGGGTTCATATTTTAGTGCTACTTCTATGATAGGATTTATAGCCCTAGCCGGAGTGATGGTTCGCAACTCAGTATTGTTGATAGACTTTATTAATATACGTCTTGATCAAGGAGTACCACTAAAAACAGCCGTTTTAGAGGCAGGAGCAGTGCGTACTACACCTATTGTGTTGACAGCAGGCACGGTAGTATTAGGAGCTATTGTAATACTTTTCGACCCATTATTCCAAGGATTAGCAATTTCACTTATGGGAGGAACAATAACATCTACTATTCTTACGCTGATAGTCGTGCCATTGTTGTACTATAGAATGATGCGCAAGAATTACCCAGAGGTCAAAGAAATTAAGGTGAATAATAAGAAATAATTAAGATATGAAGCTATTAATAATTCTTTATCTAAAGGAGGAGCTCAGCCTAGTGCGAGCACTCCTCAAAGAAGCAGGCTCGTCGGTAGTAACCGAAATACCAGCAACAGGTATTAAACTCAATCAGCATGAGAAGTTAGCCACTTCGTGGATAGGACATACTCAAGAGGAGGCAGATGTTATGGTTGCAATAAGCTTTACGACAGAAGATACAGCCCAGAGAGTAATAAAAGAGATTGAGAATGAAAACAAAAGACGATCAGACTTTCCTCTACACGGATTCATAATGTGTGTGGAAGATATGAGCAAGGTTATCTAAAAACTTAATATAGTCCAATGATAGAAAATTTAATACGTCGAATAGCAGGGTCTATAATAATAGCTGCTGTTTTGTTGACACTATTTGTCGATGAAAATTGGATTTACCTAGCCTTATTCGTTGGGTTGAATCTTCTTCAGTCCTCATTCACTGGATTTTGTCCTATGGAGAAAATACTCCATAAGTTATTACATAAAAAACAAAGTAGGTAATTAGAGTGATTCTACTTTATTTAGCCCATTAGCCTAACAGTGGTTAGTGGGCTAATTATCTAAAAGATCAATTATGAAGCAAACAGACATGATATATAAGTTTCCGATGTTAGATGCCGGTGCAAAATGTTTTACTGCCCTGCCGGAGGATCAACTTAATAAACTTATCGATAACAAACAACAACTGTATTACAACAAAGGAGATATGCTCATTAAGCAAGGAGGTCTAGCAACCACAGTTATGTTTGTCCTCAAGGGGCTAATAAAGGAGTATATAGAGGGCCCCAACGGAAAGAGTACTAATCTACGTATAATATCCTCAGGTGAATTTATCTCTTTGTCGGGATTGTTTAATAGTAAGATTAATAACTATTCAGCAATGGCATTAACAGATGTGCAGGTATGTGTTATTGATGGTCGTTTTCTCTCAGAAGTTATTTTGTCAAACAACGAGTTTGGGATGGGTCTGATAATGCGTTATAGTCAGACCGAAACACACTTTTTTACACTACTAAGAAATCATTTGTATAAGCAGATGAATGGCAAGATGGCAGACGCTATACTATATCTGAGTGCCCCAGAGTATATCAAAGAGAATATCTTCACCCATCTATCCAGAAAAGATCTAGCGGAGTTTGCAGCCATCACTACCGAAAATGCAATTAGAATAATAAAGAGTTTTGAGCGTGAAGGGTTTATTTCGCTTAGAGATAAGAATGTGGAGATATTAAACCGAGAGGCCTTGGAGCGTATCAGTCAATTTGGATGATTACTTGTGGTATAATAATCTGGATGTTTGACAACAGAGCAGACCAATACTTGATAGATTTGAATACTTAGGTTATTTCAATGATAACCCAAACAAGAGTGATTATCTAAATATAGAACTAAAACGAAAATATAAAATAGGAGAATAACCCTCTATAGGTTTAATTACAAGAGTGTCAACCAAATACAATTTGTACAAAAACGCAGTGAGTTTCACCCCAAAACTCTGAGGGTTTAGGGGTGAAACTCTGAGGGTTTAGGGGTGAAACTCTGAGGGTTTATACCCAAACCGCAGTGCGTTTTTTGGTATCTATACACTCTATTTCCCAAGCTACTGCCTACACTTGTGAGATCATGATTCAAAAATACGCCTTAGGGTAAATGGAGTTTGTTACTGTCTACTTTTTACGATGTCTTAAATAGTTAAATAGATCTATTGGCTTAACAAATCACTATTAATGAAACAGCAAAATCATCTCACAGAGTGTTAGTTTTGATGATTTCTATTGCCATATTGCAACACTCTCTTATAATCAGATGCTTAAGGGTTGCAATAGGGGGTTGCAATAGGTTGCAATAGGATTCTATTGCAACCCCTGCTATTTAGCTTAAAAGCTGTATTCTTTTTTTGAAATTTGGGTAATTACATAGTGGTTAAAGTTATAGAGATGCGGATAATGTAAAAATAATGATCTGTAAATGTTAATTATAAGAGGTGTAGATAGCAAAAGAGAAATATTTTTTCCTCAGAGTTAGAAAACATCCTCTTTCAAATCAATTTTACAAAATGGAAATATCTTGACAACCGTTTATCTTTTCGATGTATTTTATACCATTACTAAGAATTACCTTTGTCTGTATATTCTCATATACTCGACCCAAATATGTTTATAGCACAAGATAAATGCTCAAGCATCTTATCAAAGTCTATAAGATTTTTACTAGATCTGTTATTGTTGTTCTGCAACTTTATTGAATTGCCTTAATAGCAAACTGCACTTTTGATACCATATCTATACCAACATTCCCTAAGTCAGCACTATTTTTGTTGCGAACTACTTCAAGTATATAATATTTGAACCATAAGGAATAACTCATTGTTTAATCAATAAGTTTAGAGATATGTTGTATATTCCTTTTAAAAATGTATCTTTGAACAATAAGTAACAACAAAACAAATACAAATGAATACGGAAATGGTAGTATATGTTATTTTCTTGGGCATTGTTCTATTATTTGCCACTGTCTTTATGATATTTACGCTTGTTTACATGAATAAATATCGTAAAATGAGTGAAAGCAAAGCAAAAAAATCTTCAACAATTACATACCGTAATCTGTATATTGGCCAAGCTAGTAACAGCCACGTATACGGTTTGAATGAATATGAGACTCAAGAATTGGCAAAAAGCAACCAACAGTGCCCTCCAGGGTATCGTTGGCATTCAGCAATACCGTCAAGAAGATGGGTTTAGTATAATCTACAATGTCTGATTTGGTCCTGTTTTTATAAGATGGGCTTACAGAGTATGAGAGTTTAGTATCTGCATATTTTAAGGCAGAAGAGATAAGAGACTGTGCGGCGATTGTATATCCCGAATTCAACTCTTATCTCTTCTGCCTTTTTTTGTTAGTGGGTTATTACTCCTATATTATAAGTGTTAGTTGGACCTCTTTTGAGATCGTAAATCTTTTGATAGTAATTGCTTAATTGAAAAATTGGACGAGGGATGTAATATTTATTGTAACAAATGGAGACTATTATACTTGTTAACCGTATGTTTAAATTATAGGTTTAGAGCTTTTTAATTCATTATTTACCGCATATAGTATTCAGTATCTAAAATTTATTATATTTGCTTTTGTAGAAAACATTAGTCTGAGTATAATATACAAACTATAAGAAATATAAATATAGCATGAGAATACATTTAACAACATCTCCGAACACGACTATAGTACCATTTGATTACCAACAAAAGTTGGTAGGATGTCTTCATAAATGGATAGGTGAAGATAATGATCAACATGACAAAACATCTCTGTATTCTTTTTCGTGGTTGAAGAACGGAAAAATGAAAGATAATAAAGGATTCGATTTTGTAAATGGAGCAAAATGGTTTATTAGTTTTCATGATGAATCAATAATAAAAAGGATAGTAACCCTTATTTTGTCAGACCCTGATATGTTCTGTGGAATGAGAGTTATTGATATTTGTATAGAACAAGATCCCGATCTCTCTAAGAGGGAGTTGTTTAATTGTGCAAGTCCAATATTTGTAAAACGATTAGTTCAGGGACAGAAAAATGAGAAGCATTACACCTATAATGATCCTGAATCCTCAGAACTACTTAAGCAAACTCTGGTGACAAAGATGAGAGAAGCGGGTATTGCAGAAGATGAGACTTTAGAGATCCGTTTTGATACCGGATATAATAAGAAGCGAGAAAAGATGATGACCTATAAAGGCATAAAGAATAAGGTCAATTTATGTCCAATCATCATTAAGGGAAAAGTTGAGACAAAATTGTTTGCTTGGAATGTAGGCGTTGGAAACAGTACAGGAATAGGCTTAGGAGCAATAATTTAATAGCTATATTATGATGTATGTAGTAAAATATCATGGGAATTTTGGGTTTATCAAACCATGGACAGCAGTTAGAGATGGAGAAACATTCAGTCAACAATTCCTTACACCATCTATCGTAGAAGGAATAGAGAAAAAAATATTCCCAGAATTGATAGCTCAGGGAGGAGTTATTCATAAAATAGCACGGCATAAACTTCAATATTCGTCATTAAGCAAACAGCAGGAGCAGACACAGACCAGAGGATGGGAGAACAAGAAGAAGCTTGGCATGATGATAAGAAGTCAATCTATCATAAATAGATCAGTATTGGTGAATCCTATCCTTCTACTTGCATTTAATAATTTAGAAGATGCAAAAAGGGCATCACGTGAGCATATTTGTCTTTGTCGCAATGAAGATATTTTGCTGCCAGAAGAGGAGATTTTTGAACTATCAGAGGAGGATTTTAATAGTCTAGATGGATTTGAGCTTAGATTTGGGGAGTCAGAACAATCCTTTTTGGTAGGATATAATAGGTTTGACAATAATAGTCCTATGTATGGATGGTTGGAGATTAGTGGGAAATATGTACTAGATATGTAATGATCGACTTAAATAAAATATTAGCAAAACATCAGGATTCAGGAGGGACCCCATTAATCAACCATTTGAGAGATGTATCCAAAGTAGCTGAAAAAATAGCCATTCATTTTGACTTAGACCCCTCTATAGCCATAAAGGGAGCATTATTACATGATATAGGAAAAGTGAGTCCAATTTTTCAGCAATCTCTAAAACGAGGATATACTCGCCCTCCGGGATTCATTTTTAGACATGAGATAGCTTCTCTTTTTTTCCTTTCCCTAGTTGAAGAAGAAGAAAGAGGAGTTGTGGTAGAGATGATAGCAGCACACCATAAATCCATATCTAAGGATATACGAGACCTTGGTTTGTTGGATTTAGATGATAATGAGGATAGTTATTCTATACACATCAAAGGCTTCGAGCAGTGGAGTCCGATAGCTCTATCTATTTTAGAGTCGTTAGGCATTAAGACAAGAACCATCACATTGGCAGAGGCTAGAGATAATTACGATTTTGCTGTATCGTATTGTAAACGATTAGATTGGGGTTATTCGCCATGGAAAGGGTTATTAAATGCAGCAGATCATTTTGCTTCGGCATTGGACTGGAAAACAGAAAAAGAGCTTAATAAGCTATTCATCAAACCCGATCTATCTTTTTATGATAGAAAGAGTGACTTATATCCACTATCAAAAATTGAAACTAGTAGCCAATGCCAACATACACTGGTAACAGCCCCCACAGGAGCTGGTAAAACGGATTTCCTACTACGAAGATGTAAAGGTCGAGTTTTTTATACACTCCCGTTCCAAGCATCAATCAATGCAATGTATAATAGAATAAAGAGAGATCTAAGTGATACTGATTCTCAAATATATTTATTGCATGGAGCATCTAGTTTGGTTCTTAAGGATGGTTTGTTGGAGGAGCGAATCTTGCAACGACATATTGGGGCATCAGTAAAGGTGTTGACACCCCATCAAATAGCCTCTGTGGTTTATGGTATAAAGGGTTATGAGGCAATGTGTAATGATTTGCAGGGTTGTGATATTATACTTGATGAAATTCATACATATTCAGATGTAATTCAATCTATTGTACTTAAGATTATAGAATTGCTACTCACGTTGAATTGTCGGATTCACATAGGAACTGCAACAATGCCAACACTATTGTATGATAGGATTTTGTCTCTTCTTGGTGGGGAGGATAAAGTCTATCAAGTTAAATTGGACACTCGAGTATTAGAGAGTTTCAATAGGCACATAATACATAAGGTTTCGGATTTTGAATCGTGTAGTGACGTTTTAATAGAAGCCATTGAACGAAAGCAGAAGATATTGATAGTTTGCAATCAAGTTAAACGCTCACAGGAGAGATATCAAGAGATCCAGGAGCAGTATCCTAATCTTTCGACCATGCTAATACATAGTCGCTTCAAGCGAGGAAGGCGCCAAGTCTTAGAATCTAAGTTGATGAATGAATATAATTCAATGAACGATGCGTGTATAGTAGTTACTACACAGGTTGTAGAGGTTAGTTTAGATATTAGTTTTGACTTGATGATAACCGAGTGTGCACCTATCGATTCGTTGATTCAACGTTTTGGAAGGGTTAATAGGAAACGAACTAGCGAAACTATAGGACATTATAAACCTATATACGTTATTAAGCCTAGTGAAGAAGATTCAATGGCTCTACCTTATAGCTTGGATGTATTAAAACGAAGTTTTGAAGCCTTGCCTAATGATGAATTACTTAGAGAGATAGATACACAATCGCTCCTAGATAAAGTTTATACCAATATTGATTTTACCAATATTGATTATACAGCAGTAGCCTTTCTTGATGGAGAGTGGGTAATAAAGAAGCTATGTCATAAATCAAAGTCAGCACTACTAGAGACTTTAGAGATAGATTCAGCTGTATGTATAACAGAGAGTGATAAGTTTGAATATAGAGAAGGGAATAAGTTAGAAGGCTCTGAACTAGAAATTCCAGTTAGTTTTCGTTCGGTAGGCTTTAGGGGGTTATCTCAAGTTAATGGGAAATCTAGAGCATTTGTAATCCCAGAGAAAGCATACGACGAGGAGTTGGGTTTTTTGGTTGAATATGCAAAGCCTGAATTTAATACTTCATTTGAAATTCTATAAATTATGATAACATCAAACATAGGAAAGATATTTCTCAAAGCTTATAATGAGAAATATAAAACGCGTTATGACGCAAAAAGTTTTTTCATAGAGCAATATTATCCACTTTTCTTTGACCAGCAGAAATACCTTATGACAGCAGGAAATTCTCCACTAGAAAATCCTAAATTGAGCTGGGAGAAGATGATTCGTGGTCAAATTCCTTTTGAAGATACGGATCGTAGGAAGAAACGCTTTGATCTATTGATGGATAAGATAGATAAAACAACAGCAGACGCGAGTATAGCTATTGGATATCCATCACAAGATGTAACTGCAACGACCTCAGGTCAAGTGAGTAATATTAATATAAATATCCCTAAGGATGATATTTATCTTTCATGGATAGGAGCAGGTTTGGGTGTAGGGATGCAAGGAGGTTATTCTATACTTTTTAATAACCCTCAGATTTTACTTGATATATTTGATGGTTGGGGAGTTTATAGAAAAGCATTAAACGAAACCTCTAATCTAAAGGGAAATCAAATTAATACATGGAATGGTCAATGGTTAGTGCATCTGTACTCAGATAACTATTTTGATAGACGACCGATGGCAGGATTCGATCCCTTTTTAACCAAAGATGGTTTAATGATGTTGGATACTCAATCGTGGACAAATATCCTGATATCAATTTCTAAGAGATATACAGATCCGCGAATGATGGGGTATGTCTATAATTATGGACAGACTAACACCACGATTGGATTTATACCTTTTGTGCTTGAACAGATTAGAAGGCCAATAGATTTATATGCTAAGTTTTTTGGTATTGATTCGGGTAAAAAGGCAGAAAAACTATGGGGGACAGCATTTGGTTTTTCTAGGGCATGTGAAGCTGGTGTTATCGGTCTAAGGGCTCTCGAGCCTAAGGGCCTGAGAGAATATATGGAGAAGGGTAAGATACCCAAAGTAAAAGAAGACCAAGAACAAAAGATAACTTTTAATACATATCAAATTTGGATTATGGCTATGTTAAACAACGAAGATTTATGGGGAAAAGCAGAGCTTTTTGCTAAAGAGTTGCAAAACTACTCTTTGTCTGGAGAGCGAGGAAAGAAGGTTAATACAAATAAGGTCAATGCTGTGTTGGAGACAACCAATAAGCCAACCTTTATAAAATCCTTAGTAGAAATTGTGTCAGATGCACCAAACAAACAAGAGATACATGATATTGCATCGTTAGTAAATAAGATGCCAACAGAGAATGTGCCTTATTTTTTAACTCTTATCCGATTTCATTTTGCGTCAATTAATAATCTTAAATAATAAATAATTATGAGTCCTTATATCTATTTACGTGCACTAAAGCATGCAGAACACACAGTATTTTGTGTACAAGATGGTCAAAAAACCTTCTTTGATAATCAGTTTAACAGAGTTGTAGCTTATTCAAGTGGGCAACAAGTAAAACGCTCAGTATTACAATCACTAACAGATTACCTTAATGTGAAGATGGCTCCAGTTACATTTAATTATAATGTGACTGCAAAGAAAGAATTAGAGAATAAGGAGCCATGGTCACCATGCGATCCGACCTACATAGATCAATTATTGGGAGGATGGATGAGAGCCGGTGATGGAGTAACAAAGAAGAGAAGAAGTCCACTTTCAATATCGGCAATGCGACCATTACACCCTCTATTAGCAGGAGTTAATAAGGAGAATCTAACATTTGATAGGAGTGATAGACCAGACCAGCATCCTGTAAATGTTAGAATGGCAGGAAGTGACAAGTTATTATCAGAAGAGGAGATAGAGGCTTTTCTACAAGAAAACAACAGGACTCTTAGTCGTCGTAATTGGATTCCAGATAACTCAAGGACATCTGGCCTTTTTGTATATGATATTGCTGTAGATCTTCGTACGCTTTTTTGTGTTTCAACAAATCAGCATGAACCAGAAGTTTCCAATGAGATGATTGAGGAACTTAGATCGCAAGGTTGGGTAGATGGAGAAAATGTATTTGGTAAGTGTTTGATATTACCAAAAGAAGAGAGAGAAAAAGTGATTCCAGCTTTAGCTAAAGCACTTATAGATTGGCGAATTACATCAAATCAATCTAGAACATTTAGTTTAATGGAGACATTGGCCGTGGCAATTAGCGACAATGCAAACACAATCCCAGCAGCTATACGAGCTAAACTTATAGACGATGGAGAGAAGCCAAAGGCTAAACCAATTGTAGATGAGAATGCCGGTGCTGATTTGTTTGTAACACTTCCATGTGCTAGTTATATCGTGACAGAGTGTGAGAGTTCAGATGCATTAAATAATGCTCAGTTGAAACTAGAACAGATGATGCTGTCATTCGATTACGAGAGTCAAATGTAAATAAGAACTTCTGCTCCTATTCTCTCAGTATATGGAGCAGAAGTTTTTTTATTAATATATCATCTAATATCTATGAGAATTACTGGAACCCATTTTAATTATTTTCAGGTATGCAAGCGGAAGTTATGGTTGTTTGCTAATTCAATTAGTTTCGAGCATACGTCAGATTTAGTATATGAGGGAAAGCTCATTCATGAAGAAAGTTATCCACAACGTTCGGCAAAGTATCAAGAGGTTGAAATTGATGGAATAAAGGTTGATTTTTATGACACAAGGAACAAGGTTATTCATGAGGTTAAGAAATCAGATAAGATAGAGCAGGCACACATTTGGCAGCTAAAATATTATATTTATGTATTTCTAAGGAATGGTATATCAGATGTAACAGGGGTATTGGAATACCCTAAATTGAGGAAAACTGACGAGGTTGTACTAAGTAGTATTGATATAGAGGAAATAGAGAATATTGAAAAGCAAATAGAATCTATACTGGAGAGTGATCAGTGTCCAATACTTATAAAAACGTCATATTGTAGACGATGTAGTTATTTTGAATTTTGTTATAGTAATGAAGATGACCAATTATGAAAAAGACATATTATTTATTTAATCCTGGAGTTCTTGAGCGTAAAGATAATTCGCTGAAATACACACCATTCGAGGAAGATCCTGATGGGAAGGTCATAAGAAGTGGTCAGCCAAGGTATTTGCCAGTAGAAGATGTCTCGGAATTCTATGTTTTTGGCTCACTACAAGCAGGGAGTTCTCTGTATAATTTTCTTGGTCAAAAGGATATTGCTGTTCATTTCTTTGACTACTATGAAAACTACACTGGCTCATTTATGCCTCGTGACGGACTGCTTTCAGCGCGGATGATTTTGGCGCAAACATCTCATTTTCAGAATAAGAAGAGGCGGATATGTATTGCAAAGAAATTTATAGAAGGAGCTTCGTATAATATGGTAAAAAATCTTCAATACTATAATAGAAGAGGTAAGGAGCTTGATTTGTTGATTGAGCAAATAAAATCATATTCAGAGCAAATAAATGACATTACTCAGGTCTCTGAGTTAATGGGGTTGGAAGGGATGATGAGGCAATTGTATTATGATGCATTTGAAGTCATAATAAATGATTTTGATATGAATGGTCGAAGTAAAAGACCACCTAAGAATGAGGTCAATGCTCTTATTTCATTTGGTAACATGATGTGTTATTCTATGTGTCTTCGAGCAATTAATCAAACGCAACTAAACCCAACAATAAGCTATTTGCACACTCCTGGAGATAGACGATATTCATTGGCATTAGATATAGCTGAGATATTCAAGCCTATCATAGTTGATAGAGTTGTATTTAAGGTATTAAATAAAAAAGAGATACAAGAGAAGCATTTTGACAAGAGCCTAAACAAGTGCATACTTAATGAGTCTGGAAAGAAGATATTTGTAAAAGCTATAGAGGAGCGACTTCTTGAAACTATTCAGCATCGTTCATTGAAACGAAAAGTAAGTTATAGGCATCTAATTAAATTAGAGTGTTATAAGCTTGCGAAGCACTTGTTAGATATGGAGGAGTATAAACCATTTAAAATGTATTGGTAATGTATGTTATTTTGGTCTATGATTGTGGTGAAAAGAGAGTTGGTAAAATGCTTAAACTGTGTAGAAGATATCTTAACTGGATACAGAACTCTGTATTTGAAGGTGAAATTTGCGAAGTTAAACTAAAAGAGTTAATTTCACACTCTAAGAGGTTTATTCTAGAGGATGAAGATAGCATAATAATATTCAAAACACGATCAAACAACTTTTTAGACAAAGAAGTTGTTGGTAAAGAGAAGATTAAGCTAGATCAGTTCTTGTAGCGAATGTGTCGACTCAGATCAAATCTGTTTACTCACTAGTTTACAATGAGGGTGAATTGTTCAATTATGTTCTGCAAATCAGTATGTTATACATAGTGTCGATCCCTGCATGTTTTTATACTATTGCACATCGACACTTTTTACTTCAATTATTATTGTTTTTATCGTTAGTCATATGTCTGTTAAACAGGCGTATAGCTTATTGCTAGTAATAGGCTTTTAATTGTACCATAAGGAATTGAAACTACTGTAGTAGGAGAGTTTACAGGTGAAATAGTACTTTTAATTGTACCATAAGGAATTGAAACTTTGTCGTTTATGTGCATTTTCTGCTGCTTTTTCCTTTTAATTGTACCATAAGGAATTGAAACGAAGTAGTAGAAATTACTAACCCTACTGTAGTAGGACTTTTAATTGTACCATAAGGAATTGAAACCCTGTTTAGTGCCATTTGTCTATTGTGTGCGTTCTCTTTTAATTGTACCATAAGGAATTGAAACTTACAGATTTGAGGTGCATCATCTAGCGTTATGTTACTTTTAATTGTACCATAAGGAATTGAAACGTTATGAAAATTGACATTTTAGGATCTTCAAGCAACTTTTAATTGTACCATAAGGAATTGAAACCGACGTGACGTGCTACGGGTATATTATCCACGTACTTTTAATTGTACCATAAGGAATTGAAACGGTAACACACCAGGAGCGTACCAGGAACGCCCCTTTCTTTTAATTGTACCATAAGGAATTGAAACTCCAGTACGATGACGAGCGTCGAGAAATACGAAGCTTTTAATTGTACCATAAGGAATTGAAACGATATGGGCGGAGGCGATAGAACTCGTGCTATCGGGCTTTTAATTGTACCATAAGGAATTGAAACCAAATCTGTAACGGTGTAGTTGTGAGAGACAAACTCACCTTTTAATTGTACCATAAGGAATTGAAACCATCTTTTGCTTTTGCTACTGTTTTTAAAACCCACTTTTAATTGTACCATAAGGAATTGAAACGTGTTTCAGTCTCAACGACTGCAACCTTTTCAAGACTTCTTTTAATTGTACCATAAGGAATTGAAACCAACGCTAGCTAAATTCATAGAAAAAAATCTTCTTAAACTTTTAATTGTACCATAAGGAATTGAAACATTAAATCGGACCTTGTGATACCGTTTGCGAACACGTCTTTTAATTGTACCATAAGGAATTGAAACCGTTCTTGATATATAAGAATACGTGCGTACCGCTCTTTTAATTGTACCATAAGGAATTGAAACATTACTCCAAACATCGACTACATGCAAGGCAACAAACTTTTAATTGTACCATAAGGAATTGAAACATTATTCCCTCTTTTTCGTCTGTTGCTATGTATGCTTTTAATTGTACCATAAGGAATTGAAACTACTGCCCTTATAGACAGTTACACACGAAGCACCCTTTTAATTGTACCATAAGGAATTGAAACTTATCAAAACAAAGGGTAACAAGTCAACAAGACTATAACTTTTAATTGTACCATAAGGAATTGAAACGCTCCTTAAGAGCCTTTTTTTCTGCTTTTTCTGCCTTTTAATTGTACCATAAGGAATTGAAACGCAGAATGGACGGTATTCTTCAACAAGCTTGCCGCAGCTTTTAATTGTACCATAAGGAATTGAAACGGTGAAGTTATTTTGAGTAATATAGTGATTGAACCTTTTAATTGTACCATAAGGAATTGAAACGAGAAGAGGGTGTATCTTGAGAACCTAGCAGGCACTTTTAATTGTACCATAAGGAATTGAAACTACTTTTCCGTTTTCCATGAAAAGTTGGATAGATCCTACTTTTAATTGTACCATAAGGAATTGAAACGATATGAGAACGATGAAAACGAATATGATACTAAATCTTTTAATTGTACCATAAGGAATTGAAACCTCTAATTGTAAAGTTTACTCACTAAAAATATACAGGACTTTTAATTGTACCATAAGGAATTGAAACACCGTTGACAATAAGCGACCTAGACTTAGACTATACTTTTAATTGTACCATAAGGAATTGAAACACAGCAATGCGCAAGGTGTAGGATCTGTTAAGAGGGACTTTTAATTGTACCATAAGGAATTGAAACAACATAGATGTATACTCATAAACATCTTTTACTTCTTTTAATTGTACCATAAGGAATTGAAACAAAGTCACTTTGGTACCCTCAAAAACTGTTGAAACTTTTAATTGTACCATAAGGAATTGAAACATTGCGTAGACTGCATTAACTGCGAAGATTGCATAGCTTTTAATTGTACCATAAGGAATTGAAACTATACATGACGAATGTTATAAGGTAATAGAGAGAACTTTTAATTGTACCATAAGGAATTGAAACTTCATTCCTGTCTTTAAATTTACCGTTGGCTGCATCTTTTAATTGTACCATAAGGAATTGAAACGGTTAACTTGTGGTATTCCTACGATCAGGCTAACCCTTTTAATTGTACCATAAGGAATTGAAACTTTCCCTCTTGACTGTTAGGGAATTATGCTTAATTCTTTTAATTGTACCATAAGGAATTGAAACAACAAACAAAAGCAGGAGTCAAACAGGACGACGGTCTTTTAATTGTACCATAAGGAATTGAAACGTGCTACTTCAAATCTGTCTGTTCTAATATTCGTCTCCTTTTAATTGTACCATAAGGAATTGAAACATTGAGGTGGCGTTCTCGGGAGGTAAGGATAGTAGCTTTTAATTGTACCATAAGGAATTGAAACTTACTAAAATAGTTCTGTTACCTTTTGAAAAATTTGCTTTTAATTGTACCATAAGGAATTGAAACGAAGAGAAGAAAGAAGCCTACTTGACTGTATCAAACTTTTAATTGTACCATAAGGAATTGAAACTAACTGTAATTATTATTTGATTTGTATTATTTGTCCTTTTAATTGTACCATAAGGAATTGAAACTTGGATTGCAGTTTAGATAAGCTGTGGAAAGAGGTACTTTTAATTGTACCATAAGGAATTGAAACTTCAGAGCTAGCTTATTAAAAGCTAGCTCTAAACTCTTTTAATTGTACCATAAGGAATTGAAACGGTAAGCACCAGGTAGCACACCTTTGCACATTTTCTTTTAATTGTACCATAAGGAATTGAAACCAAAGGCAAAAGAGAGGCTTAAAAAGGAGGCAAAACTTTTAATTGTACCATAAGGAATTGAAACAGTTTGGGCGTAAAAACCCCCGAAAAATTGAAACCTTTTAATTGTACCATAAGGAATTGAAACCTACTTCACCAAAAACTGATGAAGTTAGTTCAAATCTTTTAATTGTACCATAAGGAATTGAAACTATTTCTCTAGTTATTTCAGTAGCGAAACAAGTTCACTTTTAATTGTACCATAAGGAATTGAAACTTTGCGAACACGTCAAAGAGACGATAAAAAGAGCGTAACTTTTAATTGTACCATAAGGAATTGAAACTGAAAAGTTGGATAGACCCTATACCGAACTGTATCTTTTAATTGTACCATAAGGAATTGAAACCAAAATAGATCCACTAAAGTATCTGCTTCTGGTACTTTTAATTGTACCATAAGGAATTGAAACTAAGAGCTTGCTTTTCTGCTTTTTCTGCATCCTTTCTTTTAATTGTACCATAAGGAATTGAAACCGATTGATTAGCGGAAGCTTCGACTACTTCAATACTTTTAATTGTACCATAAGGAATTGAAACATCAAATTACTCGTATGATGGAGTCCATTTCAATGTTGCTTTTAATTGTACCATAAGGAATTGAAACATGCTTATGTTCAAACACCCCATTTGATAGCTCCACTTTTAATTGTACCATAAGGAATTGAAACGCACAAGCAAAACAAACGGTATCCAGCGCCGTTGTCTTTTAATTGTACCATAAGGAATTGAAACATTTTCAAGAGTGTTTTTATCATTTAATTTTAATCTTTTAATTGTACCATAAGGAATTGAAACTACAGATATGCTTATGAGAATAAGTTAAATCCTTTCTTTTAATTGTACCATAAGGAATTGAAACTTTGCAACATTAGTAGGAGGAATAACAACAGGAGCTTTTAATTGTACCATAAGGAATTGAAACGTAATTAACCTAACCAAAGAGCAAGCCAAAGAGCTGCTACTTTTAATTGTACCATAAGGAATTGAAACCGCAAAGGGGGACAGAGTCAGCCTAATGGGGACGTTTCTTTTAATTGTACCATAAGGAATTGAAACTCATAGTAGTAGTTTGTAATTTAGATTTGGATTTGGCTTTTAATTGTACCATAAGGAATTGAAACGCTACACAAGATCAACAAGACTCAACAGGATGAGCTTTTAATTGTACCATAAGGAATTGAAACTTTGTTTGTCTGAGCATATTATTCGGCAACCACTAGCTTTTAATTGTACCATAAGGAATTGAAACCAACTATTACAAAAGTGAAGTCGTATGTTTTGCGCTTTTAATTGTACCATAAGGAATTGAAACCTAACTGCGATCCTGTTCAGCATATTATATACCTCTTTTAATTGTACCATAAGGAATTGAAACGGTTTATTTGCTTAGCAACTGATATCAATAGAGATATCTTTTAATTGTACCATAAGGAATTGAAACTAGGTAAGCAATGAACAACCTTACGGTGTCTGATACTTTTAATTGTACCATAAGGAATTGAAACCAGGGTAGTGAATAAGTTCTCTAACACTTCCCTTGCTTTTAATTGTACCATAAGGAATTGAAACTTTACTGTTTCAAATTGTCCTTTGAACTGAAAATTTGCTTTTAATTGTACCATAAGGAATTGAAACATCTCGACACTACATAACTCTTTTGTTTGCTACTCTTTTAATTGTACCATAAGGAATTGAAACAATTTTTCAATTTGGTTTGATTTAAGGTTAAAATCTTTTAATTGTACCATAAGGAATTGAAACTACTTTACTCAAATCAAACGTACTTCTGTCGTACTCTTTTAATTGTACCATAAGGAATTGAAACAATAAAATCACTGATATTATTAATACTGTAGATAGCTTTTAATTGTACCATAAGGAATTGAAACCTTGTTTTTAGTACTATTTCTTCAGCTCTTGCATCTTTTAATTGTACCATAAGGAATTGAAACCTTCAACGGACGATGAGCTACCGTTCTGATACCTACTTTTAATTGTACCATAAGGAATTGAAACGAATATGAAATTGAATTAGTAATCAGAAGATTGCAACTTTTAATTGTACCATAAGGAATTGAAACGCGCTGTTGTAGAGCAAAAAACCCCGTTCAATGATCTTTTAATTGTACCATAAGGAATTGAAACCAAAGATGGCAAGTTGGAGATAAAAGAGATGTTTACTTTTAATTGTACCATAAGGAATTGAAACCAAAGATGGCAAGTTGGAGATAAAAGAGATGTTTACTTTTAATTGTACCATAAGGAATTGAAACAAAAACTTCCCGCTGCATTCCCTAAATTTGACACCTTTTAATTGTACCATAAGGAATTGAAACTCTTTACGGCAAAGCAAAGCTTCTACCCTATGGTCTCTTTTAATTGTACCATAAGGAATTGAAACTCGTTCTAATATCGTACATCCAACTATTCCCCTGACTCTTTTAATTGTACCATAAGGAATTGAAACGAAGAGCAAAGTAAAAGACTCGAATTGAAGGATAACTTTTAATTGTACCATAAGGAATTGAAACTTGTAATGCTTTTATTGTTGTGCTTCCTGCGAGGCTTTTAATTGTACCATAAGGAATTGAAACTTATTTAGATTGGTTCTATCTAATTAGCCCACTTTCTTTTAATTGTACCATAAGGAATTGAAACATCCTTTCGTTTACTTCTACTTTTGTCTCATAAAGCTTTTAATTGTACCATAAGGAATTGAAACAACTAACCTAAAACGTGATTATAGAACAGTACTGTCTTTTAATTGTACCATAAGGAATTGAAACTATTAAAGGTTAGATATCGGGTGTACATATCTAAAACTTTTAATTGTACCATAAGGAATTGAAACGTAAGTTACGTGAATGTGATTCCCTTCAACTACTCTTTTAATTGTACCATAAGGAATTGAAACTTCATATATATTTTGTTCAGCTCTGGTGCATAACTTTTAATTGTACCATAAGGAATTGAAACAGTGAAGTTCTCTTGGGTAATACGGTGATTGAATACTTTTAATTGTACCATAAGGAATTGAAACACTCAAAAACCTCGTGTTTATCGGCCTTTGAAAGGCTTTTAATTGTACCATAAGGAATTGAAACAATGCGTCTTTTTCTGTTTCTGCTGTAGATACTACCCTATTAATTGTACCATAAGGAATTGAAACTACGACTTGGTTATAACATCCTTGCACGCAATCATACTTTTAATTGTACCATTAGGAATTGAAATATGGGCATTGACAATCTTCTCTGATTTATCGAATAGAATTGTTTTAGAGGGGTATAAGTTTATCAAGAATATGAGTTTGCACCTCTTCGTTAAGGTATGGTATATTTGTTGGTTAGTGATATGTATAGGGTAGTAGTTGTAATTATTGAATCACTAATATCACCACAATAGGTTAATGTATGTTTTTCGGTTTTTTTGTATTGAGAGTTGAGCTTAATTGAATTATTTCGGGAAGAATAGAAGTGGATTAATACATGAAAGGGTCGAAATAAGGGTGTGAGTATATAACAATTTTGAGGATATTACTCTAGTAATTTAAGATACTGGGATTTTAAGGTTGGGTTTAATCTATTTTTTAAGAGGTATTGCTATTGTATTACGGACATATTCACAGATTCATTAGTGAATATGTCCGTTTGATGTCTTATGTTTGGATTACTCAGGGGTTATCGGTTTTCGATGATTAGCCTAAGAGTGTCCTCTGCCACTTCACCTGTAAATCGGACACACTGCTTCATGTGTTCTGTAGATCCTTTTGTCATCCCTTTAGTGAGAACACGGCAGCAAGTGCATTTGTTTCTTTGTACGAATAGTTTATGCAGTTCTTTAGATAGAGTCATCGCTTTGTTTACTTTTTCGCTTTTTGCTTCTGTTCGTCCGTATACATAACCGATTGCCATAATGCCACCACTAATGGCGCCACATAGACATTCTGCACCTCCTATTCCGACAGGGAAGCCTGATGCGGCTGCTACGATCTCTGGTGCATAATTGATCTCTAATCCATCAAGTACAGATTTTACAACTGCCTCAGAGCAATAAAAATCACCTGTGGCATAATAGTTTTCCGCTACTGCTCTAACTTTTGAAATCTTCGTTATATCCATTTTGTTTATCGTTTTAATTTAGGCAATTAACTAAAAGTATTAGTTGTATTAGCGAAACGCTACTCCGCTTTTTGTTATATAATACTAGAGAGCAAACAAAGGGTGTTCGCAAAAGGGTATTATATGATTGCATTTGTAGATATTGCAAATGTACAAAAAATAGATTTCACAGTTCTTTTTATTCTTAACCTAAGTCGGTTGTTGATATATTGTTACTCTACTAGGGTTAAGTTCGGTCAATATGATGGATGTAACTGTTTTAGGTTAATCAGGATGGACTATTTGGGATAGTCTATTGGTTATGTGTTTAATAGTAAATGGGGTGGGTATGTAGGCTGTTGTATAACAGCTCTCTTTATATCGTATATCAATATGTTATGTGTGGGGTGGTTGGTTTGATTGTTCTACTTTTGTGTTATAAATAAAAAGATAAAAGATTATGGGATTTCTAGGTAGATTGTTTGGTATGGATAGCTCGGGCATTGATTTTAAGGCACTAGTTTCCTCAGGAGCTATGATAGTTGATGTTCGCACTCGTGAGGAGTATTCTGATGGAGGACTGAAGGGTGCGGTTAATATTCCATTGGATAAGTTGGATAGTAGATTGGGTGAGTTGCCAAAGGATAGGGCTATTATTCTTTATTGTGCATCGGGCATTAGGAGTTCGGCTGCTTGTTCATCGCTCAAGAGAAGGGGGTTCGATGAGGTGTATAATGGGGGCTCTTTATCATCTCTTATTTCGAGGCTTAGGTAGAGTGTATAGTGTGTCAGGAGAGAGTGGTTTTGATTATTAATTGTTTACTATCTCTCTGATGGGATAAGTGTGTTGTTTATGTTTATCAATTTTGGCCGTTGGTGATAAATAATTGCAGAACATTTATAGAAACTGTGGGATTGATTGGAAAAAAATTGTAGTTTTGTATCTTCAAAAGACGAAATATAAGTAACTATGCAATCAAGAATAAAATCACTATTGGAGGAGATTGAGCAACTATCTGCCACTAAGGCTGAGGAGATTGAGGCTCTACGAATAAAGTATCTAAGTAAGAAGGGTGAAGTGACCAGCTTATTTAACGATTTTCGTAATGTTGCTAATGAGGAGAAGCGTGAAGTTGGTAAGATGCTTAACGAGTTGAAAGAGGCTGCTCAAGAGAAGATTAATACTCTTAAGTCAAGCTTTGAGAATGGTAATGTATCTGATGCTTCTGAGGATTTGACTCGTACAGCTTATCCTATTGGATTGGGTACTCGCCATCCGCTCTCATTGGTTAAGAATGAGATATGTGATATTTTTGGTCGATTAGGCTTTACTATTGCTGAGGGTCCTGAAATAGAGGATGATTGGCACGTTTTCTCATCATTGAACTTTGCGGATGATCACCCAGCTAGGGATATGCAGGATACTTTCTTTATCCAGCGTTCGCCTGCTGATATTTTGTTGCGTACGCACACTTCTTCTGTTCAGACTAGAGTGATGGAGCAGAGCGAACCGCCTATCCGAATTATTTGTCCAGGTAGGGTGTATCGCAACGAGGCTATTTCATATAGAGCTCACTGTTTCTTCCATCAAGTGGAGGCTCTTTACATTGACAAGAATGTCTCGTTTGTTGACTTGAAGCAGGCTCTTCTTTATTTTGCTAAGGAGATGTTTGGAGAGGAAACAAAGATAAGATTAAGACCTTCATACTTCCCATTTACTGAGCCTTCGGCTGAAATGGATATTTCTTGTAATATCTGTGGTGGGGAGGGTTGTCCTTTCTGTAAGCATACTGGATGGGTGGAGATCTTGGGGTGTGGTATGATTGATCCTAATGTTCTTGAGGCTTGCGGTATCGATAGTAAGGTTTACTCAGGTTATGCTTTGGGTATGGGTGTGGAGAGGATTACGAACTTGAAGTATCAGGTTAAGGATCTTCGCATGTTCTCGGAGAATGATATTAGATTCTTGCGTCAGTTTGAATCGGCTCACTAAAATTGATTTTTAGTATTAAGTGTTAGATATATGGGAGGGGTAGTGATAGGTCTTTGTTTGAAGGGATCTATTATTACCTCTCCTTTTGTTTATGATAATAATATGTAGTGCTCTATGAGGATGAAAGAGAGATATGAGGCCGTGATTGAGTGGTTTCAGCGCGAGATGCCTCAGGCTGAGACGGAGTTGCACTATAGTAATCCATTTGAGTTGCTTGTGGCGGTGGTGCTCTCGGCGCAGTGTACAGATAAGAGGGTTAATATGGTTACTCCTGCACTTTTCAGGGCTTATCCCACGGCAAAGAGTATGTCGGAGGCCACAGTGGAGGATATTTTTTATTTTATACGTAGCATCTCTTTCCCTAATAATAAGGCAAAGCATTTGAGTGGTATGGCTAGGATGTTGGTGTCTGAGTTTGCAGGTGAGGTGCCATCGGATGCGGATTCGTTGGAGAGGTTGCCGGGTGTGGGACGAAAGACGGCGAATGTTATTCGTTCGGTTATTTTTGATCAGCCTGCAATGGCTGTGGATACGCATGTCTTCAGGGTCTCTAATAGGATAGGATTGACACGTAGTTCTAAGACTCCTGCCGAGACAGAAAGGGTGTTGATGCGTTATATCTCTCATGAATTAGTGCCTAAGGCTCACCATTGGCTTATATTGCATGGGAGATATGTATGTGTGGCACGCAAGCCAAAGTGTGAGATTTGTGGGCTAAGGGAGTGGTGTAAATATTATGAAAAGCTCAAAAGAGTGGCTGAGAGTGTGGTGTGAATTACTTTAAAATTGTAATATAATTAGGTTTGGTTTAATTATATTGGAATAATTAATGTTAAAACAGGTCTCTTTGTCATCGGTTTTGGGTTTCTAGATTATGCATATTACTCACTCTATTCTTGGTTTTACTCTTATTGCTTGCTTGTTTATCTTCTTATATTTGAGTTGTTTTTGTTCTAGTATTGCTTTTGTAATATATGTGTATTTAGCATTTGATTGTTAATGAGCCTTGTTTTGTCATAGTAATGAAATTTTGTTACTATCTCTTTTTACTCTAAATTAGGCAACAGAACCTTAAATATTTGATTAGATGAAATCTAAAGTGAAGTTAGAGTATTTATTTCCTTCGGTCTCAGCGAATCGCTTATGGGACTTAGTTGGGACGCCAATTGGACTCTCGGATTGGTTTTGTGATACGTGTGAAGTGGAGGATTCTGTTTATCTCTTTGAGTGGCAGCGCAACATTGAGCGTGCATCTTGCTTGAAGAAGAGTAATGGCAATCTTATTAGATTCAAATGGGAGGGTGATGACTCGCCTGTTAGTTATTTCGAGTTTAGAGTCATGAAGAATGATTTGACAACTGATGTGGTGCTTGAGATCACCGATTTTGCTTCTAATAATGAGGAGGAGGAGTGTGTGGAGCTTTGGAATACTCAGGTGGATGTTCTAAAGAGGGTGTTGGGAATGTAGGGTTTTGAGGACTCTTTATTTTGTTTGCTAATTTGAGTGTTCATGGTTTTTATTAACTTTGCAGACATCGAATATCAAAATAGCTACAAAACCTAATGTTAAAGATAAAACGACTATATAGATTTATTCTTGAGACTTTCTTGCCAATCTTCTTGATGACTTTTCTTATCTCCATATTTATCCTGCTTATGCAGTTCTTGTGGAGGTATGTAGATGAGTTAGTGGGTAAGGGTCTTTCGATGTCGGTATTGGGAGAATTCTTCTTCTACTCGGCTCTTTCGCTCATTCCTATGGCTCTGCCTTTGTCTATACTTTTGGCATCACTTATGACGTTTGGTAATTTGGGAGAGCGCCTAGAGCTATTGGCGATGAAGGCTGCAGGGGTTCCGCTAATACGTATTATGCGTCCTTTGATAATATTCATTGCCTCGATAACTCTATTCTCTTTCATATATCAGAATGAGATCAATCCAAAGGTGCAGGTGAAGACTTTCTCCTTGCTTATGTCTATGAAGCAGAAATCGCCTGAACTGGATATCCCGGAGGCTACTTTCTATGATCAGATAGATGGCTATAATATGTATGTCTCATCGAAGGATCTCAAGAGTGGAATGTTGTATGATGTGATGGTATATGACTACTCTAAGGGGTTTGAGAATGCCACGGTTATTGTCGCGGACTCTGCTAAGCTTGTTATGACTGAAGATAAGAAGGCTCTATTTTTCAATCTCTGGAGTGGAGAGAGTTTTGAGAATCTTCAAAAGCAACGTACGGCATCTAGTAGTGTGCCTTATCGTAGGGAGACTTTCTCTTATAAAGAGATACTCATTGAATTTGATACTAACTTCAATAGGATGGATGAGTCTTTCCTCTCGGGGCAATATATAGGTAAGAATCTTAGTGAGTTGAGAAGTACGGCTGATTCGTTGAAGGTTATTACTGATAGTTTGGAAGTGATCAATGGTAGGAGTTTACTTTATGGTACGCCTATAAATACGGCTGCGGATAGAATAAATATGTCTGATTCGTTGAGGCGATTATCTGTGCTTGAGAGAAAAACAAAGAGTGCTATAGCTCCTATTTATGCGGATTCGTTATTTCTCACAAAGAGTGCTAAGCAGAGGCGTGAGGTGATGGCTGCAGCACTTAGTGCCGCTTCCTCTAGAAAACAAGATATAGAGTATAAGGGGTATAGCTATACGGATACGATGAGGTCTATAAGACGTCACAACCTTGAGTGGCATCGTAAGTTTTCGCTTTCGGTTGCTTGTCTCGTGTTCTTCTTTATTGGTGCTCCATTGGGGGCTATTATTCGTAAAGGGGGACTTGGGATGCCGGCTGTTGTATCGGTGATGCTATTTATCTTTTACTATATAATTGATAATACGGGTTATAAGTTTGCTCGTGATGGGGTGATGCCAGCATGGCAGGGTATGTGGTTGAGTACATTTGTCTTGATCCCTCTTGGTGTTTTTCTAACATATAAAGCGGTAAAAGACTCTGTTCTTCTGAACAGTGAGGCTTACTCGATGTTGTTTAAGAAGTTATTTGGCAAGAGATCTCAAAGGGAGCTTACTCGTAAAGAGGTGGTAATATATAGTGCTGATATGGCTATGGTCAAGGAGCTTCTCTCTAAGTTGGATGCCAATGTGAAGGGTTTTCTAAAGGATAAGAAAGGCTCTGTTGGGTTTAACTACTTCACGCTTTGGAGAGATGGTGATCAGTATGACTCTATAGAGGAGATCTCTCAGCAGGTGGAGTCTATCGTGGAGGAGTTGTTGAATGCTGATAGTAACTCTTTCTTTCATAAGATATCTGAATATCCAATCATACAGATTGAGAGATTAAATATGATACCAAAGAGTAGGGCTTTGAGGTGGACATTAGGTGTGATTTTCCCTATCGGTATACCTCTATTCTTTATCTCTATGGTTCAGAGAAGGGTGCTCAAGAGTGACCTTCAGAACATTGAGCGTATAAACTATGAGATTTCAAATTTGATAGGCAAATAATTTTTTTGAACTAAACAACTGGTATAGATATGTTTCAACTAAATACAATCGAGGAGGCTATCGAGGATATAAAAGCTGGTAAGCTTATTATTGTGGTAGATGATGAGGATAGAGAGAATGAGGGTGACTTTATTGCTGCGGCAGAGTTGATAGATGCTGAGAAGATTAACTTTATGGCAACTCATGGTAGGGGGCTTATTTGTCTCTCTTTGACTGAGCAGAGATGTGAGGAGCTTGAGCTTGATCTAATGGTGGCGGGTAATACCTCTCTTCACTCTACTCCTTTTACTGTCTCTATTGATCTTTTGGGCGAGGGGTGTACAACTGGTATCTCTGCTCTTGATAGAGCAAAGACGATACTAGCTACAACAAGAAAAGATACTAAGCCTTCTGAGTTTGGCCGTCCGGGTCATATATTTCCTCTAAGAGCAAGGGATAGAGGGGTGCTTCGTCGTGCTGGACATACTGAGGCCGCTGTTGACTTCTCTAGATTGGCTGGGTTGTATCCAGCTGGTGTGCTTGTGGAGATAATGAATGAGGATGGTACTATGGCTCGTTTGCCTGAGTTGATGGAGATTTCTAAGAAGTTTGATTTGAAGATTGTATCTGTGGCTGCTCTTATTAGGTACTTGCTGCAAAGGGAGTCTCTTATAGAGAAGGGTGAAGAGGTTAATATGCCGACTGAGTATGGTGATTTTAAACTTATTCCTTTCAAACAGAAATCTAATGGTCTGGAGCATATTGCTTTAATTAAGGGTAGTTGGAAGCCAGAGGAGCCTGTATTGGTAAGAGTGCACTCTTCTTGTATGACGGGTGATATTTTTGGAAGTAAAAGATGTGAGTGTGGAGAACAGCTTCATAAGGCTATGCAGGCTATAGATGCTGAAGGTAAAGGTGTTATCGTTTACATGAATCAGGAGGGTAGGGGTATTGGTCTGATGAATAAGATCAAGGCTTATAAGTTGCAGGAGAATGGTATGGATACTGTAGATGCTAATCTTCACCTTGGCTTCAATGCTGATGAGCGCGACTATGGTGTTGGGGCTTCTATCCTTAGAGAGGTTGGTGTGAATAAGATTCGTTTGATGTCTAATAATCCTATTAAACGTGTTGGTCTTGAGGCTTATGGCCTTGAAATAGTGGAGAATGTGTCGATTGAGGTGTCGGTGAATGTGCACAATGAAAGATATATGAAGACTAAGAAAGAGAGAATGGGTCATAATCTGAAGACGGTTTAATATACTCTTCTTTATTTTTGCTTTAGTTTGCATAAAACCTTATATTCGCATAGAAAATAATACCACGTCATATATTATTGTATGGTACAGAAAAAGATTAAAATAGAGCTTTCAGACGCAATCCCTGATATTTGGAGTGTGCTTACCACTGAAGAGAGACAACTTATAGAGGAGAGTTATAGTGTTCAGAGTTTCAAAAAGAATGAGATAATTCATTGTGAAGACGAACCTCCGGTATGTATGATGTGTCTTATCAGTGGGAAGGTCAAAATATTTAAGGAGGGTGTAGGTGGTCGCAACCAGATTATGCGGATGATAAGGCCTGGGCAATATTTTGCATATAGGGCTTATTTTGCCAATGAAAACTATTTGACAGCAGCAGCAGCTTTCGAACCTTCGCTGGTTTGTATGATACCTCTTGATGTTATTAATCGTATTATTTCGGTTAATAACAAGTTGTCTATGTTCTTTATTAGATTGCTTTCTATTGATCTAGGTGTCTCGGACTCAAGAACGGTTAATCTCACACAGAAGCATATTCGTGGAAGGTTGGCCGAGTCTTTGCTTTTCTTAAAGGATTGTTATGGGTTGGAGGCTGATGGCTCGACGATTGCTATATATCTCTCGAGAGAGGATTTAGCTAGTTTGTCAAATATGACAACTTCGAATGCCATACGGACACTATCTTTATTTACTAATGAGGGTATTTTAGTGGTTGATGGACGACGAATTAAGATAGAGGATGAGTCACAGTTGAGGAGAATTAGCCGTCATGGCTAAGTCAATAATAAATAAAACGCAAGGATACAAATGTCATATAGGTTTGACTTTGTATCTTTGCGTTTGTTGTTTTACATAATTCATATATTAATGAAGAGATATCTGTTATTTATGTTATCTATAGTAGTGCTGGCTGTTGCTTGCATAGTTGTTATTTCTGCCAAAGATGTTATAGATGCTAGGCAGGAGAGGCCTTTCGTTGCTTCAGTGACTAACTTCCCTGAGATACCGCAGAGTCTTCTCTTTTGTGACGATGAGATTGATTTGTCACGTTATGATCATTTTGAGCGTTTCGACAGGGAGATATCTTCTTTCGTTTACATGCACTCCACAACCGGATTGCTAATAAAGAGAGCAAATAGAATATTTCCTATTATTGACCCTATTCTAAAGGAGGAGGGGGTGCCTGAGGATTTTAAATATCTTGCTGTCATTGAGAGTAGTCTTAATCCTCGTGCTATCTCACCTGCTAAGGCTGTGGGCTTGTGGCAGATTATGCCATCAACGGGTAAGGAGTTGGGTCTTGAGGTGAATGACTCGATTGATGAGCGTTTTCATATAGAGAAGGCTACTCGTGCAGCTTGTAAGTACTTAAAACGTTCGTATAACCGATATGGATCATGGGCCCTAGTGGCGGCTTCATACAATGGTGGTATGGGGCGTATATCAAAGGAGTTAAAGATGCAGGAGGTAGATTCGTTTTTTGATTTGTGGCTCACAGAGGAGACTCTAAGATATGTATATAGGATATTGGCTGTCAAACAGATATTTGCATCTCCATATAAGTATGGTTTTGTTTTTAAGAGTCATCAGCTTTACTATCCAATCCAGACAAAGAGTGTTACAATCACTTCCTCTCTGCCTACATTAGTATCTCTGGCTAAGAGTGAGGGTGTTACTTATGCTCAGCTCAAGGAGTTTAATCCATGGATTCGTGGACGTGGGGTGCCTAATAAGTCTGGAAAGAGCTATGAGATTTCTATTCCTCTTAAAGGAGATATGTTCTATAGTCGTAAGCATAGTAAGGTTTATGATTCTAACTGGGTTGTTGATTAATTATAGTGATTATGTCTGATATGGTAAATAACGAACAGATTAGAGTGCTTGGTGCTCGTGTTCATAACCTAAAGAATATAGATGTAGATATACCTCGTAATAGCCTAACGGTGATTACGGGACTTAGTGGGAGTGGGAAATCTTCTTTAGCCTTTGATACAATATTTGCTGAGGGGCAGCGTCGATATCTTGAGACTTTCTCATCGTACGTACGTAATTTCCTTGGTAACCTCGAGCGTCCAGATGTTGATCAGATAACTGGCTTGAGTCCTGTGATATCAATAGAGCAGAAGACGACGAACAAGAATCCTCGCTCGACAGTGGGTACAACAACAGAGATTTATGACTTCTTCCGCCTTTTATATGCCAGAGCTGGAGATGCTTACTCTTACAATACTGGGGAGAGGATGGTCAAATATACGGAGGAGCAGATACTATCTCTTATCATAGAGGAGTATAGCTCTCGTAAGATTCTTATCTTGGCTCCTCTTGTGAGAAATAGAAAGGGACATTACAAGGAGCTTTTCGAGGGTTTGAGGAAAAGGGGATACATGAATGTGAGGGTTGATGGTCAATTGAGGGAGATTATTCCTAATATGATGCTTGATCGTTACAAAAATCACTCCGTAGAACTTGTAGTTGATAAGCTACTAGTTTCCTCTAAAGATGACAAGAGGATACTTGAGAGTATACGAAGTGCTATGAAACTTGGGGACTCGCTTATGATGGTTTATGACATAGAGAGTGAGCAGGTGAGACACTTCAGCCGTAACTTGATGTGTCCTACAACTGGGCTTTCATATAGTGAACCAGCTCCTCATAATTTCTCTTTTAATTCGCCTCAAGGGGCTTGCCCGAGATGTAAGGGAATTGGTACTATCACTCTGGTTGATCGTAATAAGATTATACCAGATACGTCTCTATCTATACATAAGGGGGCAATAGCTCCTCTGGGATCTTTTAAGAATATTCTTCTTTTCTGGCAGATAGATTCGATTCTCGAGAAGGCTGGCTACTCGTTGAAGACTGAGGTGGGATTGATTGATGAGGATACATTAGATACTATTATTAATGGTACGACGGAGTTGGTCGAGGTTAAACCTATGGGAGCTCAGCTCTCTGGGACTTCACTTCCGTATGATGGTATAGCTAGCTACATATCTATGCAGCAGGATGATGATGCTCCAGCTACTGTAAAGAAGTGGGCTTCGCACTTCTTGTCTTCGTCTGTTTGTCCAGAGTGCAATGGCACTAGAATAAATAAGGAGGCTCTACATTATAAGATAGCGGGTAAGAATATTGCTGAGTTGGCTTCAATGGATATCGTTGATTTGAACAAGTTTCTCAACTCTATTGAGGATACAATGAGCCATAAACAGAGAGTTATTGCAACTGAGATATTAAAAGAGATATGTTCGAGGATAAGCTTTCTGCTTGATGTGGGCTTGGGGTATCTCTCTTTGAACAGAAGTAGTGCTACTCTTTCGGGTGGGGAGAGTCAACGTATTCGTCTAGCTACTCAAATTGGATCGCAGCTTGTAAATGTTCTTTACATACTAGATGAGCCAAGTATAGGATTGCACCAACGTGATAATATTAGGTTGATAAACTCTCTTAAGCAGCTTCGTGATGTAGGGAATACGGTAATCGTTGTTGAGCATGATAAGGATATTATGCTTGAGGCGGATCATATTATTGATATGGGACCTCACGCAGGGGTGAATGGCGGTGAAATAGTATTCGCGGGTGCTCCTTCTGAAATGATGAAGGTTAACACTGTTACTACTTCATACATAAATGGCACTTTGAAGATTGAGATACCTAAACGTCGCCCAGGTAATGGCAAAAGCATTACAATAAGTGGGGCTAGTGGAAATAATCTTAAATCTCTCGATGTGGAATTTCCTCTAGGGAAATTAATTTGTGTTAGTGGGGTCTCGGGTAGTGGTAAGTCTTCGCTTATCAACGGGACTCTTTATCCAATATTAAGCAAAGTGCTATATAACTCACAACGTGAGCCATTGCCTTATGATAAGATTGAGGGTATTGAGAATATTGACAAAGTTATTTGTGTCGATCAGTCTCCTATTGGACGTACGCCTCGCTCTAATCCGGCAACTTATACAGGGGTGTTTAGTGATATTAGATCTCTCTTCGTTTCTCTGCCAGATGCTAAGATCAGGGGGTACAAGCTTGGGCGTTTCTCGTTCAATGTATCGGGGGGTAGATGTGAGGTTTGTCGTGGAAATGGTTATAAGACTATAGAAATGAACTTTCTTCCAGATGTACTTGTGCCGTGTGAAGAGTGTCATGGAAAGAGATATAATAGAGAGACATTGGAGGTTAGGTTTAAAGGTAAATCGATATCTGATGTTCTGGATATGACAATTAATCAGGCTGTTGATTTCTTTGATAATATACCATCAATATATAAGAAGATTAAGGTGCTTCAGGATGTAGGCTTGGGTTATATCAAATTAGGACAACCTTCTACGACTCTTTCTGGTGGTGAGAATCAGAGGGTGAAGTTGGCTACTGAGCTTTCAAAACGTGATACAGGTAAGACGTTGTATATCTTAGATGAGCCTACTACTGGATTGCATTTCGAGGATATTCGTGTTCTGATTGGCGTGATAAATAGGTTGGTGGATAAGGGTAACACTATGATTGTGATTGAACACAACCTAGATGTAATTAAGAGCGCTGACTACATTATTGATATCGGCCCTGAAGGAGGAAAGGGAGGTGGTGAGCTTCTCTGTTGTGGTACGCCTGAAGAGGTTTGCCAAAAGTATGATACTTTCACAACTCAGTTCCTACGTGAAGAGCTTAAATGATGATTAACTTTTAAATAACAATACAATGATGAATAAAACAATATTTATTACCGGTGCTACTGCGGGAATTGGTCAAGCTATTTCTGAGCGAATGGCAAAGGATGGTTGTCGACTCATAATAACAGGAAGACGTGCAGAGAGGCTCAATCAGTTGGCTCAAGATCTTAAGAGCTGCTATGGTGTTGAGGTTTTGCCTCTTGTGTTTGATGTTCGTTCTCGTGATGAGGTGAGTAGGACTCTGTCTGCTATACCTCAAGAATGGAGGGATATTGACGTTTTGATAAATAATGCAGGATTGGCTTCTGGATTGGGAAGTGTACAAGAGGGTGATATCGATGATTGGGAAAAGATGATTGATACTAATCTCAAGGGGCTTCTGTATGTCTCTCGTTCTATCCTTCCTATGATGGTAGCTAGGTCTTGTGGGCATGTAATAAATATTGGATCGATAGCAGGTAGGCAGACATATATGAATGGTTCGGTCTATTGTGCTACAAAGTTTGCTGTTTCATCTCTTACAGATGGGATGCGAATGGATCTTAATGGAACGGGTGTGAAGGTTTCTCAAATACAGCCGGGCGCTGTTAATACTGAGTTTTCTCTTGTCAGATTTCATGGGGATCAATCAAGAGCTGACAAGGTGTATGAGGGTTTTGATCCTCTTATGGCATCTGATATAGCTGATGCAGCTCACTATATGATTTCTGCACCGGATCATGTTAATATAGCTGAGATGCTAATATTGCCCAAGGCACAGGCGGCTGCCACGCAGATAGATAGAAGGAGATAAGAATATTATTAAGAAGAGGATGTTTTAATCATAGAAACATCCTCTTCTTGTATCAATATTTTTAGTGATATGATTGCTTCTGCCATGAAACGTGAATCCTTCGAATGTGGTTACATTTATCGCTTTACCGAAGGCGATCTACATTGGGTGGGGAAATAATACTTTATATTTAAATAGACTTTTCTTTATAACAGCAGTGAGTAAAAGGGTGATGTGCTGTGTAGTTTCTCTATTTGTCTAATATGTTTTGCCACAAAACATATTATGAATTTGACTGAATTAAGGAACAACAACAAGAAAGGCATAGAGTTAGATAATTCTACTCTATGCCTTTCTTGTTGTTGTTCCTGATGTCTATATCTCAATAATAGCTTTTAATATGCTAGCTTGATCATATCCGCAAATAGCATGAAGCTCATTTACACTTCCGTGGGTAATAAACTTGTCTGGTATTCCTAAGCGTTTAATACGTGGTGTATATCCATTTTCTGACATGAATTCAATAACAGCGCTACCAAGTCCACCAGTAGTAGTTCCATCCTCTAGTGTAATTATCTTTTGGAAGGTTTTACCTATGTGGTGTAGCATTTGACAATCTATAGGTTTTAGCCATATCATGTCGAAGACGGCAACTGATATACCTAACTCTTCTGCCTTGGCTGCTACTTTTAGTGCTCTCTCTCCGAGAGGTCCTATAGAGACAATAGCAACACTATCCCCATCTCTAACTTTCCTAGCTTTACCTACTTCTAGTCTTTGCATTGGTACTGACCACTCAATAATTTCACCACGACCTCTTGGGTATCGTATGATGAATGGGCCATGACCTGGAATCTGAGCTGTGTACATAAGATGTCTTAGGTAGTGCTCATTCATGGGTGATGCAATTGTAAGGTTTGGTATTGGTCTGAAGTAGGCTAGATCAAACACTCCGTGGTGCGTTGGGCCATCTTCACCTACTATGCCAGCTCTATCAAGACAGAAAACGACGTCAAGATTTTGCAAGGCTACATCATGAATAACGTTGTCGTATGCTCTCTGCATGAATGAGGAGTAGATATTGCAGAATGGCATTTTGCCCTCTCGTGCTAGACCTGCAGAGAATGTTACTGCATGTCCTTCTGCTATTCCTACATCAAATGATCTCTCTGGCATCTCTTTCATGAGGTAAGTCATGGAGCATCCGGTTGGCATTGCAGGTGTGATACCAACTATTTGGCTATTCATTTGTGCAAGTTCAACCAGGGTGAGTCCGAATACGTCTTGATAAAGTGGAGCAATTGGAGATTCACTCGATATAGTGGCTCTTTTACCGGTCTTCTTATCAAATTTGCCAGGTGCATGCCATATTGTTGCTTCCTCTTCTGCTGGCGTGTAGCCTTTACCTTTTTTGGTCTTTATGTGTAGTATCTTCGGACCATCAATCTCCTTCATATCTTTTAGAGTGCGAATGAGCTGATTGACGTCATTGCCATCTATTGGTCCGAAATATCTAATGTTTAGGCCCTCAAAGAAGTTACTCTGTTGGGTCAAAAAGGATTTAAGACTGTTTGTTAGTCTTGTTACCGATCCTTTGTTGTCCTCTTTTAGAAGGTTGTGCTCCGAGAGAAGTGAGTATAGCTTTCGTCTAAATCTATTATAGGTCCTCGAGGTAGTAAGCGAGACGAGATATTGGCTTAATCCTCCAACGCTTGAATCAATAGCCATATCATTGTCATTTAATACAATGAGTAGGTTGTTGGGGTTTATGCTTGCGTTATTGAGTCCTTCAAATGCTAGCCCGCCTGTCATTGATCCGTCACCAATTACTGCAATGTGATGTCTGTCTGTCTCATTATTTAGTTTTGAGGCAACAGACATACCAAGTGCAGCGGATATTGATGTTGAGGCATGGCCCACAGTGAATGCGTCGTATTCGCTCTCGAATATTGATGGGAACCCACTTAATCCATTCAGCTTTCTTTTTGTATGAAATGTGTCGCGGCGTGATGTTAATATCTTGTGACTGTAAGCTTGGTGGCCAACATCCCATACTATTTTGTCGTATGGTGTATTGTATACATAATGAAGTGCTACCGTTAGCTCAATTACTCCAAGGCTAGAAGCAAAGTGGCCAGGATTGTGAGATAGGTCATCTATAATAAATTGCCTCAATTCATAACACACGCTCTCTAGATCGCTAATATTTAGTTTGCGAAGGTCTTTTGGTGTGTCAATATGTGGCAGTAGTTGTAGTTTCATAGGGTTGTTCTGATTTTACAATTTACAAAAATAGTAGTTTTACTCTTAATATCTAATCACTCTATGTAGAAAAGAGAGGTTACGTGCTATATAAGTAATCATATACATTATATTAATAGACTAATGGTATGAAACGTTCTATTAGTAGATAACGTATGAGTTTATTTTTTTTCAAAAATAAGCAAATTAAAGCATCGAATAACAAAACTTTATTTCTATATTTGAAACGAACATAAATTGTTGGTCTATTTTAACCTTAAAAATGTATTTGATATGATTCCTGAGAAGAAAAATGAGTTGAGAGAGCAGGATATTATTTTCTCTCGTTCGGTGAAAGCTGGTAAGAGAATTTACTATCTTGATGTGAAAAAAAATCGCAAAGAGGATCTATTCCTTTCGATAACAGAGAGTAAAAAGGTAGTGAGTGGCGAGAATGACAATGTGCAAGTGCAATTTGAGAAGCATAAGATATTCTTGTATAAGGAAGACTTTATTAAATTTACACAAGGACTGCAGGAGGTAATAGATTTCATACATAATGACGAGTATGAGGTCGTAGAGTAATACTTTTAGTTATTTATTTGGTTGATGAAACAACATTAGTAAAGCCATATAGGTTATCTACTATTAGATATCCTATATGGCTTTGCTATTAATATTATTAAATATCGAATCTTCTCTCTTGTTGCCCTTTTCTATGTTTTTATTGGAGCTATTGCTTTGGTTGCTCTTAACGAATTGTTTGGATTGTAGAGGTTTTGCGTGTGTGGTTGTAAACAATAGTTATCCTTTTTAGTATAAGATTGCTCCTTTTTTGGCACGATATGAAAAATGTGCTAACTTTGTGCGAATCCTTGCAGTGTTGCAAATTAAGACGAAAAATTAATACGAGAAAATAACTTACTATGTACAGAACGCATACATGTGGACAGCTGCGATTGGCAGATGTTCAGAAAGAGGTGACCTTGGCTGGTTGGGTACAACGTATCCGTAAAATGGGGGGTATGTCATTTGTTGATATTCGTGATCGCTATGGTATTACTCAATTGGTTTTCAATCAAGAGCAGAATAGCGAATTATGTGATCAAGCAAATAAGCTAGGACGAGAATTTGTTATCCAAGCAACGGGTGTTGTTATGGAGCGTTCTGCAAAGAATAGTAATATCCCAACTGGAGAGATAGAGATCATAGTCTCTAAGATTACTCTTTTGAATGGTTCTGAGGTGCCTCCATTTACTATCGAAGATGAGACAGACGGAGGTGATGAGTTGCGTATGCAGTACAGATACTTGGATTTGCGTCGTAGTCCAGTTCGTAAGAATTTGGAGCTTCGTCATAAATTGGCTTTTGAGACTCGTCGATTCTTGGATGAGCAGCGCTTCTTAGAGGTTGAGACTCCAGTGTTGATCAAATCAACTCCAGAAGGTGCAAGAGATTTTGTTGTTCCTTCGAGAATGAACCCGGGTGAGTTTTATGCTCTTCCGCAGTCTCCTCAGGTGTTCAAGCAACTCCTTATGGTTTCAGGTTTTGATCGTTACTTCCAAATCGTTAAATGTTTTAGAGATGAGGATCTAAGAGCAGACAGACAACCTGAATTTACGCAGATAGACTGTGAGATGGCATTCGTAGAGCAGGAGGATGTTCTAAATGTGTTCGAAGGTTTGACAAAGCATCTATTTAAATATATCAAGAATGTTGATATGGTGGATGCTTTCCCACGTATGCCTTATTCGGATGCAATGAAATATTATGGTTCTGATAAACCAGACATAAGATTTGATATGAAGTTTGTGGAGTTGAAGGATTTAACTCTGGACCGCAATTTCGTAGTATTTGATTCGGCTGAGTATGTAGGTGCTATATGTGCTACTGGTTGTGCTAGTTACACTCGTAAGCAGGTTGATGAATTGACGGATTTCGTTAAGCGTCCGCAGATTGGAGCAAAGGGTCTTATATATGTTAGATGTGAAGCAGATGGTAGCTTTAAGTCTTCTGTAGACAAATTCTATACACAAGAGGATCTTAAAGCATGGGCAGAGCGTTGTGATGCTAAGCCAGGGGATCTGATTTTGATTCTTCCTGGTGAGACAAAGAGAGCGCAGAAGCAATTGTGTGAACTTCGTCTTGAGATGGGGCAACGCCTTGGACTAAGAGATAAGAGTGTGTTTGCTCCTCTTTGGGTTGTTGATTTCCCTCTTCTAGAGTGGGATGAGGATTCGGAGCGTTTCTTTGCTATGCACCATCCATTTACTGCACCAAAACCAGAAGATGCTCATCTTCTAGATAGTAATCCTGGTGAAGTGCGTGCTAACGCATACGATTTGGTTATTAATGGTGTAGAGCTAGGTGGTGGATCTATACGTATCCACGATAGTGCACTTCAGAACAAGATGTTCAAGGTTCTTGGTTTCACTGAGGAGCAAGCTCAATACCAGTTTGGATTCTTAATGAATGCCTTCAAATATGGTGCTCCTCCTCATGGTGGAGTGGCCTTTGGGTTGGATCGTTTTGTGTCTATTCTTGCAGGACTTGATTCAATTAGAGACTGTATTGCATTCCCTAAGAATAATTCAGGTAGAGATGTTATGATTGATGCTCCATCATTGATTGATGATTCACAGCTTAAAGAGCTTGGGCTTAATATTGTTGCACCTCAATAGTAAATAGATATATATTTAACCTTATATATAGAGAGTAGACGACGAGTTGTAAGTGTTTCATTTATGACTCGTCGTTCTTTTTTAATACCTAGTATATATGATGAGAAAATGCTCATTTATAGTTTTTATTCTGCTTATTGCTTTTAAAACTGTTTCGGCTCAGAAGCATATTAAGATATTTGGTTATGTGTTTGATGAGAAGCGATACCCAATTGAATCTGCTAATGTGATAAAGGCTGGTTCTACTACTGGGACTACGTCAACATCAAGCGGATATTTCGAGATGATTGTCTCATCGAGTGATACAACTGATTTGATCTTCTCGTACTTAGGGTATGAAAGATCTGCACGATCATTTCTTCCTTCACAACAGGATTATTTCATTAATATCATTTTGGAGCCTATAGCCGAGCAGCTTGATGGGGTGACAATCACAGAAAATAGGCGGCAGACGGGTTCAATGCAGAGGGTTGACGTGAATAAAATGAGGTATCTTCCTGATGCTTCGGGTGGAAGTATTGAGTCTTTGATTGTTACTTTTGCTGGTGTAAATTCAAACAATGAGCTTAGCTCGCAGTACTCTGTTCGTGGGGGGAACTTCGATGAAAATAGCGTTTATATTAATGGGATAGAGGTTTATCGTCCGTTATTAATTAGAGCTGGTCAGCAGGAGGGGTTGAGTATAATCAACCCAGATATGGTTGGTCAGGTGGAGTTTTCGGCAGGTGGCTATGATGCTAAGTATGGTGATAAAATGGCTTCGGTTCTAGATATATCTTATAAGAAACCAACGGAATTTGAAGCCTCAGTATCTGGTAGTTTGATGGGTGCTTCTGCTTATGTTGGTCATTCAAAGGGTAAATTTACTCAAATGCATGGGATTAGGTTTAAGAAGAATAGTACTCTTCTGAGTTCATTGCAAGAGAAAGGTGAGTATGATCCTTCTTATTTAGATTTTCAGACCTATCTGACATGGAGCCCATCATCGAAATGGGATATGACATTCTTGGGTAACTTATCGAATAATGTGTATAACTTTACTCCGCAGGAGAGATCAACTCAGTTTGGCAACTATGCTAATGCTAAGAAGTTTAAGGTGTACTTTGATGGTAAGGAGGAGGATCTCTTCAAGACTTTAATGGGTGCTTATACTCTTAACTATAAACTAAATGATAATACTAAGCTGGGTGTTAATCTCTCGACTTTCGCTACTAACGAGAGTGAAACGTATGATATTAAAGGAGAGTATTGGCTTAGTGAGGTTGATGGTTTAGGTGGAGAGGGTGAGACTAGTGGGATTGGTACTTATCATGAACATGCGAGAAATTATCTTAAAGCTAGGGTGATTAATCTCGCTCATAACGGAGAGTCTAAGTCTGGTAATCATATAGTAAATTGGGGGATCTCTTATCAGCAAGAGAGAATTATGGATAGAATGCGTGAGTGGGAGATGCGTGATTCTGCTGGCTATTCTATACCATCTACGGGTGATAAAGTGAATGTTTACTATAATTTGCGATCGAAGAATGATCTCTCATCAAATAGGTTTCAGGCTTATCTTCTGGACTATTATAAATGGGTTAATAGATCTGGCTTTTGGAGTGCAACGGCTGGTATGAGAGTGGCCTATTGGGACTATAATAGGGAGTTTATTGCTTCGCCTCGGGCTTCAATCTCTTTTATTCCTCATAGCAAACCCGACTTTACTTTCCGTCTTGCAGCTGGGGTATATCATCAATCTCCTTTCTATAAAGAGTTTAGAGATACTGTCAATGTGGATGGAAATGTATCTGTTCGTCTTAATGATAAGATCAAGTCTCAACGCTCCTTGCAATTTATAGCAGGAAGTGATTTGAATTTCAGATGGGATTCGAGACCTTTCAGATTTACTACGGAGGTATATTACAAGGCAATGGATAGATTGATACCATATAATGTGGATAATGTGAGGATAAGATATTATGGAGATAATCTTGCTTCAGGTTATGCTACAGGTGTTGACTTTAAATTATTTGGTGAGTTTGTTCCAGGTACGGACTCTTGGGTAAGTTTCTCATTGATGAGTTCGAGGGAGAGGATAAATGGGGTATGGGTTCCTCGTCCAACAGACCAGAGATATAGTTTCTCTCTATTTTATCAAGATTATTTTCCGGGTAATCCCAAATATAAGTTTAGCATGAAGGCTATATTGGCTGATGGGACTCCTGTTTCGGCTCCTCATTCAGGTAGAGAAAATGGTTATTTTAGAACTCCCTCTTATAAGAGGATTGATTGTGGTGTGTCGCGTCAACTAGTAGGAAGTAAAGATAAAATTATGAAAAGAGGAGTATTTGAGCACTTTAAGTCTATTTGGATAGCATTAGATCTATTCAATATTATCAACTTCAAGAATGTAAACTCTTATTATTGGGTTAGTGACGTGCATGGTAATCAATATGCTGTGCCAAATTATCTAACTTCTTTTCAAGTTAACGTGAGACTCTCAGCGGAGTTTTAATAATACATAGATATTACAAAAGCGAGAGGCTATTAATGAATTCACTCATTAATAGCCTCTCGCTTTGTTGTATTAGTTTACAGCAACCTTGTGTTGTTGTTTCTTGCCATTGTACTTTATCTCAACGATAACAATTTGATTGTTATTTGCATCTATGCTAACGCTTGAAGATCCATGTGCTGAGAGTTTGTTTATTGATCTACCTGAGAGGTCAAATAGGTTAATATCTGCATTTTCCGGTAGGTTGTCAATAGTAACAACTCCACTATTTGATGATATATTAACTCTTTCACCTTCAATGCTATCATCTGAAAGAGGTATTATCTCAGCTTGAATTCTGAAGTTATACTCACCAACTTTAGCATCGAATCTGTATGGTTCAACAAGTAGATCATGGTGTTCACCAGCTTGATCAATTAGCCATAAATGAGATATCTCTGTTAGTTCGTTTTCTGCAATTGATAGGGTAGATACTCCCTCTTGTTTTATAATACTCTTGAGGGTAACTCCTGCTTTTAGCTTATCCCATGTTATAGAGTTTGCCATCATAGCTTCGTTGCCTTTTAGAGTGTGAAGCTGTGAGCTTGTAGTGCTTAGTGAGGCCATTTTTGTAAGGTCAACACCAATCATGTACTCCTCTTGAGCATCGTCAGAAAGACGAAGAATAGTACAATCTGAGTTAGTTTTTTCTCCTTGTTGGATGACAAGTTCTAACTCTGGAAGTTTCATTACTTCATCAAACATTGGATAGTGGTGTGATATACGTCCTATTGCAGGGAACTCTATATCCATTGTCTCATCTACTTGAACGAAGAAGCTTTCAAAAGGCTTGATCTCTTTTGTAAGTTCATATCTATTATTCTCATTACTCCAAACTATCGCATCCAAGCCTATCGCTTCAGGATTGTAGTGTGATGCAAATGGATTCGTAACAAGATTCCATCCTCTGAGAGACGCTTTTACATTCGATTGTGAAACAACTGGGATTGTAACGTCTTTGTTTTTTAGAATCTCATTATTGTTCCTTGGTGCAACGAACGTGACTTTAACTAACTCTTGATTATTATAGGTGTTCGAGTTTACAGCAAAAATATATCCCAGCTCTGTAGCAATACGTGGTATATAGTTATTAGCTACATCTCCAGAAGGCCCTAAATCACCCCAAACCGAAGTATTACCACTAGCATATCTTTCGCTACTAAACTTTCTCAATCGGAAGTGCTCATAATAGGTTGGGTTTGAATTCCCATCTACAATTATCTCTTCCACTTGGAATGGAAAGCTTATGAAGTACCAAGCTCCAGGTGAAACTTCTATTGTTAGCATAGAGTTTTCAACTTCACTCTCTTCTGACATATTAAGAATTGCACCCGATCTACCATCATGGGTTTTATTGATCTGTATTGTATCGTAGCTTAGATTTTGTGTTATCAAAAGCTCTTCGCCTGGTTTCGTTTCTACAGTTATAGCATCTTTTATAATAGTGTGTTTATAGCAACCTATGTCTCGGTTAGATTCACCTGAGATAGCTCTACCATCAAGATCTTTTCTTAGTAACCACTCTATGTTTTCTGAGCTTCCTGTCTCTACAAGAGGTGATAGAATCTTTAGTCTCCAATTAGATTTTCTAATCTCAGACTCTTGTTCTTCGTTGTTTGGTTGCCCAACGAATGAAGTGGGTTTAACGAAACAATCTTCTATTTTAGGTGTTATTAGTCCTTGGATGTTTTGTGGTTTAGTGGGGCCCGTTATACTATTGTAAGAATCATTTGTAGCTATATACGAGATATAATCATTATTATTTCTAGTTTCTAGATTCTTGTAGAGCTTGTCGTCCCATATTTCACTATTATTTATAATAGCGGAATTGATAAGGTGATTTTTATTCCCATTAATTTTAATACCACCCCCAAGGTTGTTAATCACTGAAAGATGAGCAAGTTTATTATTGTCACCATTAACTACTACACCAGCAAATCCATTAGCATCAAAATTATTGTGAATTAGGGAGTATTGTAGTATTGAATTATTTGTTAATTGAATTGCATTCTTTTTATTGTTTCTAACAATAACGTATTCAATGGTTGAGTGATCTGAAATAATTGCTCCTGATTCATTTTTTGCGGTATTCCCATCGAAAATTGAACCCTTAAGGGTAGAATTCGATAAATAGATTGTAGTTTTTCCTGTTTTGTTATATTGGAAAATACAATCTTCAATAGTTGCATATTGAGCAGATAGAATATTCTGATTATCTTGTGCTATATTATTTTCTAAAATAGAGGATTTGATATATCCATCATTGTCAATTGATAATATAGGCCCATTATTACCTTTATTAGCATTAAATGTACAGTTGTCTATATGGGTAAGATTACTCTTAATTAGTCCATTATTTCCTGATACGCTACAGTTCTCAAGAGTTGATGAAGTAATTTCGATAGATTCACTGTAATAAAGAATAGATCCGTTATTGCTTACACATGATTTAATTACACAGTTGTCCATAGTTCCACTCTTTGAAGAAATGACACCATGACTATTTAGCGTTTTGTTATCATTAAACGTTGAGTGTTTTATATGGCTACTGTTATTGAAACAAATAACTGGTCCATTGTGTCCATTATTAGATATAAAAACAGAATTTTCAATTGTTCCTGTATTGGAAGCAATGACACCTCTGTCTTGAGTAGTTGTATTATTGTTGAACTTTATACCTTTTATGCTAATGGAATCAGAGAATAATATTACTGGTCCGTTATTACCCTTGTTATTATTGAATATTGAGTTCTCAATACTTCCACTACTAGCCGCAATTACACCTTTATCGCTTGTTGTGGTGTTATTATCGAAAGTGGATTTAAGTATAGATAGGTCCTGACTAACTATAATAACAGGACCATTATGTCCTTGATTATATTCGAAAATGGACTCTGAGATTCTAGCTTTACTCGTCCCTATTACCCCTTTGTTATTGGTTGTCTTATTATTTAAGAATTTAGAAGTGTTAATGAAAGTGTTGTTTGATGAAATAATAACGGGACCATTATCTCCATTATTTGAGTCAAACAAGCAGTCATCTATAGAGACATCATTAACAGTAATGAGCCCAGTATGAGTATTTGTACTATTGTTTTCAAACATACATCCAACAATAATGGCATCTCCTACTGACATTATAGATTTGTTGCCCCCAATGTTGCCCCTAAATATTGAGTTGGATAAAGTTATAGGATGGTCGGTATTTATTATCGACTCTTTATCACCATGCTTCATGTTTACTATTGATAGTCCATCAATAAGAATGTTATTTAGTTTGCTCTCAGGGAAGAGAGTTGTTTGTCCTGTATTTGGTTTAATTTCTGTTCTAAAAGTAAACTCCCAAGGTGATATTATACCATCGTTATTGATATCTGATTTGGAACGATCGCTCAAAGAGCTTTCGTCACCTCTAAATCCACCAATCAGTTTTATGCCATTCTTAGCATTTAATTCTTTTGTTATAGTGTAGTCACCATAAGCTATCCAATACTCACCATCTTGATCGAATGAAAAATTATCAAAAGATGTGATAGTTTTAACATTACTCCTATCGCTCCATGCGTTAGGAGATGAGTTTGCGTGTTTAATGTAAACAATATCAGTGGCTTTAGCACTGAAAGTTGATGCTGAAAGTAAAGCGAGAAGTTTCACTTTGCTGCTAAATAGACCTTTCTTCATATACTATAGTAAGGGTTTATCCGTAATTAGAGTGCAAAGGTACACTTTTCTGAATATTTTGGGTCACCTAATTCCGTTATTTGTTTGAGGTGAGAATTTAAAACTAGATATAATTAATACAATATATGTAATAAGGGCTCTTTGAATTAACTTTTAATGTGAACTTTCATATACCACCTTATGTATAGTTTCTTTAATTGACTCAAACGAAAGCCCGCAGTCGTAGGTCATAATATTGAGTCTTACCGCAGGATAAAGATCTAGGTATGCTGGTTGTTCGTAGAATTCATTATGAAATATGAAACCACACTTTTGAAACAATCGAACTCGCTTTACTGATGTCTCACTTATTGGAGGTTCTACTTCAATCACAATAGGCTTTTTAGAGGATTGAATGAACTTCAATAATATACAAGATCCGATATTTTTATTTTGCATCTCAGGTATTATGGCCATATGTTCGCCGAACGTAAAAGCACATTCACCATCTATTTCCCAAAATGAAATAAATCCAATTACATTTCCTTGGTATCTTATGGCTATGCAATTGAATCTAGGCTCACTCTCTATTAGCTTATAGAGTTTATTAAAATCTCGTCTTAATTCCGCAGGAAAGATTTCGTTTGCAATTATCTTAATCCTCTCAAGTGTTGAGCGCTCATTGATAGATACTTTTTCTAGTGTGATATGATCTTGCATAGTTGTTCATTATTGAAATAAGCATTATCGTTGTAGGTCTAGATGAGTGAATGTCGAATTAGTGTATATAATTAGCCGTTATTTAAAGAGTGAAATGTCTCTTTAAATAACGGCTAATTATATTAAATCTCTTCAGTTAATCCGTATACTTCTCTATATATAGTGCTTTTAACCTCTTTATAGTTAGAATCTAGAGGTAGGTCACCAATTGTCATTAGGTATAGTGGAACAGGAGGTAGGTTTTCACCATATGGAGGTTGAACATAGTCAAACTCCCATAGTTTATACCCATTTCGTTCGTAAAATTTGATTCTCTTGACTGCTTGTTCAGTAGTAGGATGCTCCACTTCAAGTATTATAGGAAGTTGGGCCATCTCTGCAAACTTCTCAAGGACAATTGAACCTATAGATTGACCTCGCATAGATGGGGATATTGCAAGATGTTCGCCATAAGCGAAGGGTGTAGAGCCAGGAAGTATCCAGTAGGTCAGAAGTCCAACTAGCTTCTGCTCATGAAATATACCCATACAGTTGAAATTGGGGTTCTCTTGCATAAGAGAGCATATGTTTTCAAAGTCACGTCGCTCCTCTATTGGGAAAGCCTCTTCATAAATAAGCTTTATCTTTTCTATCGATTTGCGATCATTGAATATGATCTTCTCTAGCGAAGTCTTGTTTTTCATAACAGATGTTGTTATAGTGTATTTTACTTCATACTTAGCGAAGGAAGGAGTTGTGCTTCCTTTCTTTGCCTATTGTAGTTGTTCCGCTGTGACCAGGATAAACTACTGTCTCGTCAGGTAGTACCATCAACTTCTCTTTGATAGAGCTGATAAGTTGATCATAGTCTCCGCCAGGGAGGTCAGTTCTTCCAATGCTTCCAGAGAAAAGAACATCACCCGTGAATAGGGCATTGGCTTGTTTACAGTAGAATACCATGTGACCTGGTGTATGTCCAGGAACATGTATTGCTACAATCTCTACTTCACCTAATTTAAACGTCATACCTTCTTCAACTTCGAAGCCAATCTTAGGAGCAGGTTCATCAACTCTTATGCCAAATCGAGCAGCAGAAATAGAATTGTTGTTAAGTAGATATGCATCAGCTTTGTTAGCTCCTAGTGCTGTGCCGAATTTATTTACTGCGAAATGAACACCAAAAGTGTGATCAAAATGTAGGTGGGTGTTTAGAATATATTTCACATGTATTTTAGACTCCTCTATGAAGCTTGTAAGTTCCTCACGTTCCTGAGTAAAGAGAGCTCCACAGTCGATAAGAATAGCCTCTTTTGATACTATGTCCCAAATAAGGTAAGTGTTCTCTTGAATTGGGTTGAATGTGAATGTTTTTATATTAATCATGCTGGGATAATCCTGTTATTTTTTCGAACTTGTAGATATAGGCACGTATACTATTGCTTTAGTGCTGAAGAACTCTTCGTTGAAGTATTCATTAAGCTCTGTTAGAATAGCTTTGTTTTTAAATGGAGCTAATTCTGAGGTTAAGTTTCCCCCTTTAAGGCATATCAATCCATTTGGGAAAGCATTTATTTGAGTAGGAGAGATCTTTTTGTTTATTATCTTAATAAGATCTTCAAGTGGCATAACTGCTCTACTAACAACAAAATCAAAACTCTCTTTTATCTCCTCAGCCCCACAGTGGCGTGTTGTTACGTTGCTTAGTCCAATAGCCTCAGCAATAGAGCTTGCTACGGTAAGTTTTTTGTTTATCCTATCATTGAGTAAGAATTTGACATCAGGGAATAGTATTGCTAATGGTATTCCGGGGAAACCTCCGCCAGTTCCTAAGTCAAGTATCTTAGTGCCAGGTTTAAACTGTATTAGTTTTGCTATAGATAGAGAGTGAAGAATATGGTGCTCGTAAAGATTCTCAATGTCTTTACGAGAAATCACATTTATTTTTGAATTCCAATCAAGATATAGCTCGTAAAGTGCTTCGAACTGCTTGATTTGAACTTGAGTCAGGTTAGGAAAATATCTTAGAATAAGATCCATTATTATTAATGTGTTGTTGTGTGTATATTATTTTACTAGTCTTATCATAAAGAGATCTCTCATGTATGGTTTGAGGTCTTTATATGATACTTTTATCTCGATACGTCCCATTGAGTATGGAGCTATCTCATACTGATTATATATAAATGCTAGAGAGTCACTCTCAAGTCTGAAATTCTCAGAAAGAGTAATGTCCGAAATGTTGAAGAAGCCAACTTCATTTAGATTGTCTATGGAGGATACATTATAGTCGGCCATTAGTTTTTCAAAAAGTAAATTCTTAATAGACTCGTCCGTTTGATCCTCAAAGACCTTATTTATAGTCAAGGAGTCATTATTTATTAGGTCTACGTTTAGATATCTCTTTGATTCATAGCCGTGTGCTCCTCCAGTGTAGTTGTAATCTAATAACTCAATAGAGAGAAGATTATATTTATTCAATGCTATTGAAACAGCCCTAGTGTGTTCGAACCTTGTGTCGAATGGGGTTATCTCTTCATTATTACTCTTCTCGAACTCCATCCTTTCTTTTATGTAGTTTTCGAACTCTTCAAATTTAAAATTAGCGAAAGAATCAACTGGGTCCTCAACATCCATAAAGTACATGGTTTTAATAAGGCTCCTTATTTCATCTATCTTGTAGCTAGTTACATCATTATTCGGTAGTTCGATAGAGCCATAAAAGTGGCAGCTTAAAGTCCTATCTTCTTGCTTTATGACAATTGAGTCCTCTAAATAGGTAGTCTCAAATGAAAGTCCATTGTCTCTTTGTTCATTGCCTTGTGGGCTATTACAACTCAATAGCATAAAAGCCATGAATGATGTAATATAAATTATGATTTTTGACCTATTCATAATAGTTATTATTGACAGTAATTTCACCTATCAAAGAGTAGTTCATATATGAACGTACCTCTTGAGAGGATAAACCATGGCCAAAAAGAAACATTAACTTCGTCACAGCTGCAACAACTGTGCTATCGTATCCGCTGGTTACACCAATCTCGAAGAGGGTGTTTCCCGTGCCGTAACGCTGCATTTCAACACCACCTCCAGGACACTGAGTTACATTAACGACAACAATACCACGATCTATAGCTTGCTTTAGAGCTGATAAGAACCACTCCTTTGTCAATGCGTTTCCTGTACCATATGTTTCTAATACAACTCCTTTTAGGCCTGGAATGTTCAGTATAGCATCAACTGTTTGTTTGTTTATTCCAGGAAATAGTTTAAGTATTGCTACATTGTTGTCAAGAAGGTAGTGTGCTTTGAATGGTTTTGGAGAGATTGGTCTAGCGATAAGATTTTTCTCATATTTAATATGCACACCTGATCGTGCAAGAGGAGGGTAGTTGTTTGATCTAAATGCATTAAAGTTTTCAGCATTAACCTTAGTTGTCCTATTCCCTCTCATAAGGTGGTTTTGGAAATAGATGCATACCTCAGGAACTATAGGCTTGCCGTTTTCTTTAGCGGCAGCTATCTCAATTGACGTAATTAGGTTTTCTTTTCCATCGGTGCGAAGTCTTCCGATTGGTAGTTGTGATCCAGTAAGTATTACGGGCTTGGATAGATTCTCCAACATAAAGCTTAGAGCAGAAGCTGTATAGGCCATAGTGTCAGTTCCATGAAGTATCACAAATCCGTCATAATCATTGTAGTTCTCTGCAATAACTGCTGCTAGTTTAGCCCAGATCTCTGGCTCCATATCAGAGGAGTCAATGGTGGGGTTAAACTGTATAGTAGATATGTTAAATCCGAATCGCTTTAACTCTGGTACATGGGTTTGTATGTGAGCAAAGTTGAAAGGTTCTAGTATTCCTGTCTCAGGGTTTTCAATCATACCGATTGTTCCACCTGTATAAATCAGTAAAACTGAAGTTTGATAGCGTTCGTTTTGCATAGGGCTTTTCGAGTTTTATTGACGCAAAAATATAAAAAAAAACCAAACGAAGTGTCTGTGAGCGTTTAAATTCACACAAAATTGACGTTTGTGATTTAGCTATTTGTCACTTTATTGGGGGATATATCAGGCTTAAGGATAGGTTTTGAATATCAAATTTCTATTATATGGTGCTTATTGTGTCAAAATGAAAGGAGCTGCACGTAATGTGTAGCTCCTTTATGTAATAGATAGGTCTTACTCTTTCATGCGTTTTAGAACAATTGAACATCTTGAAGGTATATAAATTTTCAGCCACTCTTTTCTTTGTTTTTTATACAAAGGGTCTAGTGACGATAAGTGTTCTATTGATTTATCTACTCTTGAGAATCCTCCGAACTGCGCCTCGTCTGAGTTGAAAACATTGACCCATTTTCCTCTTGGAACTAATAATCCATACTCTTGAAACGATTTAGTAGGGTTGAAGTTGTGAACAAAAAGATATTCTCCTCTTGTATATGCTAATATTTGATCCCCATCGTTGTCGCAAATTTTAACTAGTTTGATTTTATTGCAGTTGCCTAGCTCTGAAATGAGGTTTGTTATAGCGTTATCAAAGTCATTTAAGAAGTGAAATTTAAGCGACTTATCATCACAAAGCGACCATTGCCTTCTTGAATGGTGGTAGCTCCAATTGTTTCCTTCTCTAGGAAAATCTATCCATTCAGGGTGTCCGAACTCGTTACCCATAAAGTTTAGGTATGCTCCATTTATAGTAGTCGCCGTAACTAATCTTATCATCTTGTGGAGTGCTAAGGCTCTATCTATGGATAGTGATGATGCGTCATTTTTTGACATACCCCAATATATATCTGAATCTGCAAGTCTGAAAAGGATGGTTTTATCACCCACGAGAGCTTGATCGTGACTCTCAGCATAGCTTACGGTCTTTTCTTCGGCTCTTCGATTTGTTAGTTCCCACCATATAGAAGAAGGTAGCCAATTTTCATCCTTGTGCTCTTTGATTAGTTTGATCCAGAAGTCAGGAATACCCATTGCCATTCTATAGTCAAAACCGATGCCTCCATCCGTTGTGGGAGAGGCCAGACCAGGGAGTCCGCTCATTTCCTCAGCAATAGTTATAGCTTTTGGATTAATCTGATGTATTAGTTTGTTTGCGAGAGTGAGATAGCATACAGCGTCAATGTCCAAGGATCCGTTGTAATAGCTTTCATATGAAGAGAAGTTTTCTCCTAGTCCATGGCTCCAATAAAGCATTGAAGTTACTCCATCGAAACGGAATCCATCAAAATGAAACTCTTCCATCCAATATTTACAGTTTGAAAGAAGGAAGTGTAGTACCTCGTTTTTGCCATAATCAAAACATAGGGAGTCCCAAGCAGGATGTTCTCTTCTATGATCGCCATGAAAATATTGATTGAGTGATCCGTCTAACTTTGCCAATCCCTCGTTCTCATTCTTCACTGCATGAGAGTGTACAATATCCATTATTACTGCAATACCTCTTTGGTGAGCAGCATCAATTAGTGCTTTTAGATCTTCAGGAGTTCCAAATCTAGATGATGAGGCGAAAAAGTTAGATACATGATACCCAAAAGACCCATAGTATGGATGCTCCTGAATAGCCATTATCTGGATTGTGTTATACCCAGCCTTATCAATCCTTGGTAGTATATTTTCTCTGAATTCGTTAAAACTCCCAACCTTACCCTCTTCTTGAGCCATGCCTATATGGCATTCATATATGATAGGAGTCTTGAATTTAGGTCTGAATTTTCTTATCTTGAAACTGTACCTCTCTTTTGGTTCCCATACTTGGGCACTAAAGAGGTACGTAGAGCTGTCTTGTACAACTCGTCGTGCATAAGCTGGTATGCGTTCGCCCTCACCGCCACTCCATTTAACTTTAAGTTTGTAGTGTTCTCCATGTTGTATGGATTCTCTCGGAAGGATTAGTTCCCATACTCCATTTTCCAATGCTTTGAATTTATACTCCTGTGATGGATTCCAATGGTTGAACTCTCCAATCAGATGGATTTCAGTAGCATTTGGTGCCCATTCGCGCACAACCCAATTGTTACCAACTAAATGTAACCCAAAGTAAAGATAGCCTGAGGCAAACTGCTCTAGGCTGATAGTGTTTGAAGTTAACTCCCTCTCTTTGGCCTCTGAATAAAGATGGTTATACTCAATAATATTGCTGAATGGCTCTAGCCAAGGGTCGTTCTGTACAAGTTTTAGCTTCATGGGTAGCGAGTGAGTTCGGTTTGTTAATTTTGTGGGATTATATCTTTACCTTCACAATAAGCTTACGCATAGCACCCTGTCCAATACCCGGTGCATGGCCATCTTCTGGGAAGAAAATTGCAAATTGGCCAGGTGCTACATTTAGGTATGTGGATGGTTTATCGTTGAAAAAGATAATGTCTTTCTCTTCGTTGAAGGGAGTTTCTATGCTATTGCAAGATGCCAGTGGAAGGTATCCCATCGTTTCAACTCCCGTCAAAGGTATTTGTATGTCAATATAATTTCTATGAGCTTCCATTCTTGCTGCTGAGGCCTCTTTGCCCGTTATGTCGGCAATGGTAATAAATAGATTATCGCCATCAAGTACAATTTTTCCAGCCTCAATATTTGCTAGATCATTGTTTCTTATGTAATCAAAAGCTTTTTTGAAATTTGGGTGTAGTGACTCTACCGATGCAGAGTTTTGTAAAGAGTCTAAAATCATAGGGTTATAATTGTTTAATTGCTAAAATGGTACGATTATTCCACGCAAATATAAAAACATTTTACATTATGTCAAATTATCAAGAATGAATAGTGTCTTTTATTTTTTATTCAAAATGTTTGCTTGTTCCCGATAAACACCTAACTTTGCCTACGTT